>NZ_FQTY01000016.1 GCF_900128955.1 Tissierella praeacuta DSM 18095 | reverse complement strand
ATGGTTCATACTCTGTTTTCCCATGTCCATGAGACCTCCCCAGGTAAGAACAACAACCTTCCTCCCATGTAACCGTCACATTTACTGTAAAGAGTTCGGGTAGTATTGGACTTTGTTTTGTTAAGCAAACTCATCCTCCCTAAATCAGCCTTATGTGATTTCTGTTCGTCGGTTCAGGATTTTGCCTTCGGCTTCCTTCAGATTCCACGTCGCCATGGACACCCTTGCCTTCAGCTAACGGTTCCTACTACCAAGCCCGTAGTGGACTTTCACCACCAAGTTGTTGCCCATGCTGGGCACACTTATAAAACCTCTAACTTTTAAAAAGTTAGAGGTTTTTAATATTGTTTTTGTATATTTGATTAATAATATTTTTTACAATCCATATATTCCTGAACTATCCTTAATGTTTCTCCAAATCTCTGGAAGTGTACTATTTCTCTTTCTCTTAAGAATCTTAATGTATCTGTTACTCCTGGGTCATCACTTACTCTAATTAAATATTCATAAGTTGATCTTGCTTTTTCCTCTGCTGCCATATCTTCATGTAAATCTGCTACTGGATCAGCCTTTGACTGAATATATCCAGCCGTCCAAGCCTGACCTGCTGCATCATGAGGGAAAGGACTCTTTCCATGATTTACATAATGAGCTTCAAAGGGAGTTCCTTTTATTTGGCTTACTGGAGCATCTTTAACTAATCTCCATACTAAGGTACCAATTATTTCCCAATGAGCTAATTCTTCTGTACATAAATGTTATCTGTTATAATTCCTTTTTAATTCTATTATCAATACAAATATGAGCTTCCTAATATATATAATCTGTAAATTCCATAAGCTTTAAAAAATAACTCTTTTAAAAGGCTAAGGTTTCCCCTAGCCTTTTATATTAATTTGTTACTACTATGGCATTATATCCTTTTGCTCTTAATTCATTTGCTAAAGCATCTGCATTGGTTCTTACACTAAAAGCTCCCACTTGTACCTTATATAATCCCCCTACTAGAACTACTATTGGACTATAGCCTTTTGTTCTTAGTTCATTTGCAAGATTATCAGCATTTGTTTTTACTGAAAATGCTACCACTTGTACCTTATAAAGAGTTGTTCCTCCACCTTTATATGGTATTCCAAGGTTGTTTAATATCCCTTTCGATACTGCTAATGCTAATTCATCTTGCCTATTTTTTAATATATTTGCATCTTGTGAATTAGTTATGAATCCTAATTCTACTAAAGCTGCTGGCATTTTAGTTAATCTCAAAACTGCAAAATTTGCTGTTTTAGTTCCTCTATTAACAGTATATACTTTACTTGAAATTATACTATCTTGTATAGATTTAGATAATCTTGCACCTGTGGTACTATTTGGATAACTATATGTTTCTACTCCTTTTGCCGAATTATCATCAAATGCATTACAGTGGATTGACACAAAAACGTTAGCAGCTACGTTATTAGCTTTCATAGCTCTATCAGCTAGCTCTAAGAATACATCTGTAGTTCTAGAGTAGCTTACACTTACACCATGATTTTTTAAGATATTCCCTACTTTTAATGTAACTGATAACGCTATATCTTTTTCTCTCATCCCATTTCCTAATGCTCCTGGATCTGAACCACCATGACCTGCGTCTAAAAACACCTTTGCCATAAATAAAACCCCCTTAATTTTTATTCATTAAGATTACTCTAGTCGACTGTTTCATCTTTCAATATATAAATAGATTTAGTATAGAAATATTACTATTCTTTTTTTAAGTATTTTTATTTAAGTATTCCATTTTGAAATACATAAAAAAGAAGCTTTCATAAGCTCCTAAATAATCCTATAAACTCTTTAATTATTAAATTTAATGATGCTAAGTTTCTGACAATCCATTTTGGATATTCAAGCTTAAAGAAGGACATAAAAATGTCCTTCTACTTTTGTAAATTAAATAAGTCTATATTTTGGCTTTCCCTCTCTAAATAGGAAATGCCTTAAATAATCATAAAAGATTATTGTTGGTAAAGAAAGAAAAAACCATAATATACTATATCTTAAACAAATTTGCCCCATAAAGTTAAATTTAAAATTACTATAATCCCAAACATCTAATCCTAACTTTACATTTAAAATTAACCCGAATATTAATTCTAATATTGTAATAATTAAACAAGATATACATTGTTGTATCAATAAAGGTTTTTTAAATGTAAAATAATATTCGTTTACTAAACCTACTGATATAAAACATAACCCACCTAAAATAAACATTGTAATATGGGAATATCCTCTCCATAAAATTTCAATAAAGAAATAAGATATACCTCCAATTATAAATAAGATTAAATACTTAATCCATTGCTTAATTTTCCTCATCCTTTACACTATTTAGAATAATATTTTTTACCTTATATAGTTTGAAGGATTTTATCTCTAAATATTCATAAAGTATATATAATAATCCTATTCTATAATTTGAGTTATACCGTTATTAATCTTTTAAAATTTCTCAACATAGTTTTATGGAACAAAATAAAACTCCTTTACTTTATGATATTGTAATTATCATTTGTGACGATTTGCTAATACTTGGAAAACTTAAAGTTTCTAAAATCTTTCCATTATTGTCCATCCCTATTTAATTTTTCTTTCCTTGATATTGACTATAAATCAATTAACATAATATCTTTTTTCTTGCTTTTCTTCTTAGGCTTCACTGAATCCTCTATTTTGCTTAATTTAACTATATTATATTCTTTTATCTTTATTGTTAAAAATATCATTATCATCCTTTCTGTTTACTTATTCATTTTATTTAATAGTTACAATTTACCAAATACTATTTATTTTATATTCACATTTTATATAAAATCACATTAGTGCAACAGGTTAATATAAATCTAATACAGAAGAGGGGTATGTAATTTGCGTGAAAAAACTAAGCTTGTAAATCTTGCTAAAGAAATTGAAGATACCAGGGTTATGCTGTATGAGTTAATATCTAAAAAACACTATAACCTCCTTGACTTAGAGGTGATTGAATTAAGTAAACTGTTAGATGAACTTCTGTCTCAGTACCACAGTATAAAGTAGGTACTATTAACTAAATAAATTTAACCTGTTGCACTTATTATTTTTTCTTCTTTATCTAATCCGCTGAAAATTCTTTCTATATTATGATTTTCCATATATTATCATATTTTATTATTGAAATTTTATTAATCTTATTGCTTATTTAAAATAATAATTAACACTTTATCACTATCTTTCATATTCTATTATTAGACCCCTTACTTTCACCTAAATAAAATTAAATTGGAGGTGCTATCATGTCAGATGCATTGTGTAGAAGAGATTGTAATGGTATGGATGATTCTCTACTATTCTTTTTCTTACTTTTAGTAATCATTTTCTGTAACTGTGATAATATGTTTGGCGGAAGATGTTAATCTTCTTATCTATCGAGGCTTGTCCTCGATTCTTTTTTGTTCATATGAATTTCAATTCTATTTTCCAAGCTTTTTAATACATTTTTTAAGCTAATTTTAACATTTCAAAAGGCTCTAATTTCTCCAACATCTCAAAATTCACTCTTCCGTTTAAATATGCATCTATCCATATATTACTAATTCTATCCAAAATTCTTTCTATTTCTTCTTCTGTTTTATATATATATGCATCATTGAATTTTACAGTTGTATTTCCTAGTTTAAATTCCTCCATAACTTTACCAATCTTGTCTTTCATACTACCAACCCCTTTATACACCTTATGTTAGAGTAATTTTGTCCTATGCCATTCATAAAAAAATAGGGTTTACTAATTTCATTCATATATCTTTTCTAATATAATATAATCCTTTCTAATATAATATAGTGGATGAGGTGAGAAAATGTATTGCATGTATCTAAGGAAATCAAGAAAGGACATAGAATCTGAATTAGGTGGAGAAGAAGAAACTCTTAAAAGACATGAAAATATTCTTTTAGACTTAGCTACTAAAATGAATATATCTATTAATAAGGATGCTATTTATAGAGAGGTAGTATCTGGAGAAACAATTGCATCTAGACCAGAAATGCAACGATTGCTCTCTGATGTAGAACAAGGAGTTTGGAAAGGTGTATTTGTAATAGAAGTAGAAAGATTAGCTCGTGGTGACACTATGGATCAGGGACTTGTAGCTCAGACTTTCAAATACTCTAATACTAAAATTATTTCTCCTATGAAAATATACGATCCTTTAAATGAATTTGATGAAGAATATTTTGAATTTGGATTATTTATGTCTAGAAGAGAATATAAAGCCATTAATAGACGTTTGCAAAGAGGAAGAATACAATCAATCCAAGAAGGTAAATATTTAGGTACTATGGCTCCATATGGCTATAAAAGGGTAAAATTAAAAAACCAAAAAGGATATACATTAGAAATTAACCCCAATGAAGCTAAAATTGTTAAATTAATTTACAAATTGTATACTGATGATAATAGGATTGGTATATCTCTTATAGCAAATAAATTAAATGAAATAAAAATACCCACTGTTAAAGGCGGTGACTGGACAACATCTACCATTAGAGGAATACTATCTAATCCTGTATACATAGGGAAAATAAGGTGGAACAGCAGACCAGAAGTTAAAAAAATGATAGAGGGCAAGATAATAAAAGAGAGGCCTCGTGCTGATAAAAAAGATTGGATTTTAGTAAAGGGACTACATAATCCTATTATAGACGAATATATATTTAACTTAGCTCAAAAATATCTTGAAAAAAATCCAACAGTACCAGTTCCAACTAGATATAAAATAATGAATCCTCTGGCTGGATTAATTGTATGTAAAATCTGTAACAGAAAATTAAAAAGGCGACCCTATAAAAATTATCCCGCAACACTTATATGTGATGGTCCAACTTGTACAAATGTAAGTTCATATCTTAATTTAGTAGAGAAACGATTACTTGATTCTTTAGAAATATGGCTTCAAGAGCATAAATTAAAATATAAAAAACAAGAAAATAAAAAATATAATCTAGAAATAGATATAATAAACAAATCTATTTCTAAACTAGATATTAAGTTAGATACTTTAAATAAGCAGCTAAATAATATGTATGATTTATTAGAGCAAGGTATATACTCTAACCAATTATTTATAAATAGATCTAAATTAATATGTGAAGAAATAGATTCATTAAAAAAAGATAAAAATTACTTATTAAATAAAATAAATTCAGAAGAATATAGTGAATTACATAAAGAAATATTAATTCCCAAAATAGAAAACATTATAAAGGTTTATTGGACATTAGATGAACCTGCAGATAAAAATAATTTACTTAAAGAAATTCTAGAAAAAGCCGTATACTGTAAAACCGTAAATGGAAGATGGCATAATAATCCTGATGAATTTGAATTAGAAATCTACCTAAAACTACCTAGGTAGTTTTCTTTTATTATTGATAAGATATGGGTACATATTCTTCTGTACCTATGTCTGTTAATATTGCCTTTCCTTCATTCGTTGGCATAGTCCATCTTTGTGTTAAATATCTTATTCCTGCTGATAATTCACCATCTGGTCCTCCAAACTGTTCTAATATCATTGCAGCCAATGCTGGGTTAGTTGTATCCACCCTTACTGGATATTGTAATTTTTTTTCATATACCCACATAGTTATCCTCCTTTAAAAATTAGTAAAATTTATTTCCCAAGGCCAAGGTCCATCAATATAACCCCAAGGATATTTGCTCATACCTGTATTTTTTAGAGGACCATATTTTGATTGATACATAATTTCTAATTCATTATATCTTTGAGATGCGTTATTATGAAGTCTCAAAGCCTTTTCATCATTTGGATGAGTATCTAAATATAGAGCTGTTTCTACTAAAACAAAAGATACTTCCATTAATTCTACAAGAAAATCCATTTGTGTCCTATCCATAATATCTACACCCACCTTCTCTATCATCCTTTATTACATATGGTTGATATAACTCTGGAAACAATGTTCCCTTCTGTAGTGCTTCTCTAGGACTGAATACTTGATTCATAATTTGAAAAGGTACACAAGCCCTCGCCAATGCACCAGGACAACATGGTCTTTCTTCTATATTATACTCTTTATACATCTTATCTACCTCCTAAAAGAACTGTTCATTATATATTACGTGGAAAAGAAAATATGGTGACAAGTGACCTATATTAATACAAAAAGAAAATCCCCTAAACTTCTGGGATTTTCTTTTATATCTATTGGAAAAGGAGGATAAGCCATTTTAAAAAAATTTGATGTTTATGGTAGAATTGGAAGCTAAATTCAATAATACATAATATTACATGATTATTAAATTATTTTCTACACATAATACTACTACACCAAAGTTTTACAAAATCAAGATTGAAAGGAGATAAAAAAATGACTACAAATAATAACAGCAGTAACAAAATAGTTGTTCCAGGAGCACGTCAAGCTCTTGACCAAATGAAATTAGAAATTGCTTCTGAACTAGGTATGGCAAACTATGATTCTCTAGATAAAGGTAATCTACCATCAAGACAAAATGGTTATGTTGGTGGATATATGACTAAGAAATTAGTTGAAATGGCTCAACAAAATTTAAGTGGAAAATAATAAGTTTTAAAAAAGATAGGTCAATATTGACCTATCTTTTTTATATTCATGTTACTGTCTTGCTCCTAACTCTTTATCTAATAGATATAGTCCTTGGAAATTATCTTTAATTCCTTCTAAGTTAAATATTATATCCTTCATGCTATTTTCTTCTTCTAATTGCTCTTCAACAAACCATTGTAAGAACTGAATAGTTGGATATGATTTTTCTTCTTCTGCTATTTCTAATAATTTATGGATTTTTGAAGTAACTAACTTTTCATGTTTTAAAGCTTCTTCAAATACTTCTAAGAATGAGTTATAATCATTTTTAGGTTCAGCTATAGCTTGAGTTCTAACTCTTCCATCCATATCATATATAAATTCATAGAACTTCATAGCATGTGAATATTCTTCTTTAGCTTGTGCTACAAAAAAATTAGCAAAGCCATTCATGTTTTTATCAGAGCAATATGCTGCCATTCCCATGTAATAATATGCTGATGATATTTCAAAATTAAACTGATCATTTAGTTCTTTTAATAATTTTTCTGATGCCATAATAAACCTCCTATAATTTTACTATTTAATTTTTATATTTATTTATTTTTTATTTAACTTCATTACAATGTTATGATACCCAAAGCTTTTCCATTTAATCACAAATATGTTATTCCATTAAAATAATATCTAAAATATTATATATTTTGTAATCTATTTTGTCAGTAAGAACAATATCATTGTCCTTTAAGTATCTTATCAATGATGCTTTCATTCCTTCTCCATAAATTCCATCTAAGCTGCCTTCATAATAGCCTTTCTGTGCTAATCTCTTTTGGACTTCTAAAACATCTGCACCTCTATCACCAGGTCTTATTTCTCTAAATCCTTGCCCAAAAGGTCCATATATACCATTAGTTATAGTTACCTTTGTATTATGTTTTACCATTGAATAAAGTTCTTCTACATCACTATTTCTCATACGAATGCATCCTGCAGATAAATTCCCACCAATAGAGCCTGGTTTATTTGTACCATGAATTCCATATTTCCCCCAGGGTACATTAAGTCCCATCCACCTAGTACCAAATCCCTCACCCCATTGTGCTTTCTCTATTATTTCAAATGTACCCAGAGGAGTTGGTGAATTTGGTCTTCCAGTTGCTATTGGATAAATCTTTATTATACTTTCATTTTCAATATCTATTAATTTAAGTTGTTTTTTATCTACTTCAACTAATATAGTATAATTTTGAGTTTTATCCTTCAAATATACATCCTCTAAATTAAACTTCTTAACAGTTGAATATCTGTGTATATGATTTCCTAAAATTAAAAAAATAGTTAATAATAAAATTATTAAAATAAACATTTCAAGATCTTTATTCATCGTATCCCCCCTTCTAACATTAATATGCTATAATTTTACAAATTAAACTTACAACTTAATTTCAATCTAATAAAATTATAATAAAATTTTAGGGGGGAATTTATTAGCTATTTGAATACAATTATAATTTTTTTAAATCCCATTCCTTCTAATAGAGAAGTAATTATTTCCTTACCGTTTTTTTCTGCATCATTTAGAATTCCCTTATCTATTACTTCATCTTTCATTTTTTCTTTTTCTTGTATAAGAACTACATAAAGATCTTTAAAGCTTAGCTTATTAAATACAGAGTCTCTTTCATCATAAAAATAAACTTCTTCTTCTGGAATTACATTTTCAAATATCTTTGCTTTATCCATTTTTATCTCTATAGTTTCTTTATCTTTTAAATTAACCTCTATAGAATCTAATTCTATACCTGCTTTAATATAACCACTATATTTTAAAATAAATTTTTTATTAGTAAAAGGAATACCTATACCACTTAATTCTATTTTATCTTCATACTCAACTATATTAGTATAATTATATTTTACAGTTGATAATTCAACTAATCTAAGAATATTTTCTTCAACCTTATTTGATAGAAGATTTGTCTTTCGTGTCGTTGAAATTTTAGCATATCCAATTATTCCCAATACCATTACTATAACTATTGCTATTAATATTAATTTCCATTTAATATGTTCAAAACGTTTCATCCTATCACCCCGTTAGTCCCTCCATAACTTAGAAGGATAATATGCTATAAATCTGGATTGTAAAATTGATAAATACTATATATGGAAATATTCTCATTACACAAAAGCCTTACTATACTTGGTATTTGCTGTGTTGTAATATTTAATTCAATTCCGTTATATTTTAAAACTATATCATTTAATCCTACTAGCCCCGATTTATGTAAAACATCAATAATCTTGTTTTCAATAGTAGGTATGTTCATTCCGCCTAATGAAAAAAATATTTTTTTCTTCTCCTCTGTATAATCTTGAGGATTTAATTTACTAATTAACATAATCTTATTCATTACAATAGCTCCTTTTTGATTTTATAAAAAACATTGTAAAATATAGAACAGGAAAATTTCTCTAAGTCATAAATAAACCTCCTAAAGGCTTCTATTGTTATATACTGTATATAACAATAGATAAATACTTTATCCTAATTCTATTTACCCATTTTTTAATAAAAAATTCATTTATCTTTAATTTTTTATTATTTATTTTATTTATATAATTTAATGAAATCATCCTTGTTTTTATTTTTCATTTTCTTTAGTATATAATATAACTAAAACTTAAATAATTTATCTATAATGACTTAGAAAGGATGTTTTTATGAATAAATATCTAGAGAGTTTAAATAAATCTATATTATTTAGAAATTTAAGTAAAGATGAAATAAATCACTTAATATCTACAGTTCCCTATAATATAAGTAATTATAAAAAAGATGATGTAATTGCAATAGAAGAAGACGATTGCAGCAGTTTAGGAATAATATTATATGGAACTATTGAAATTCATAAACCCTTTCCATCTGGAAAAATTGTTACAATAAATAATTTCGAGGCTGGAAACGTCTTTGGTGAAGCCCTTATTTTTTCTGGCAGACATAAGTATCCTGCTACAATAATTTCTTCTAGTGATTCAGAAATAATGTATATAAAAAAAGAAGATATTATTAGACTAATGAGTTCTGATGATAGGGTACTAAATAATTTTGTATCTGTATTATCAAATAGAATATTAATGTTAAATGATAGAATAACCAATCTCTCTTATGATACTGTAAGAAAGAAAATAGCTAATATTATTTTAGTTGAATATAGTAAGCAAAAAACCAAAATGATAACTCTACCAGTATGCAGAAAAAAAATGGCAGAACTCCTAAATATTCCACGGCCATCTTTATCTAGAGAGTTAATTAAAATGAAAGAAGATGGTATTATTGATTATCATAAAAATAAACTAAAAATTATTGATATTGATTTATTAGAAGAATGTCTATTGAAATAATAAATATCTATAACCAAATTTTGGTTATAGATATTTATTATTTTTCTATCTAAGAATAATTATATATAATCTATTTTAGATTGATAATTATTTTTCAAGGGAGGTTTTATAAATGGGTAGTAAACGTAAAATGTTTATCTATGGTGGTGTTATTGGTCTTATAGGTGCTATTCTTATGAAACTTGGAAATCCTGGCAATATGGGAATATGCATTGCATGTTTCTGGAGAGATATTGCAGGTGCCTTAGGACTTCATAGGGCAGAAGTAGTACAATATATACGACCAGAAATAATTGGTATTATATTTGGTTCTTTTATTGTTTCCTATATGACTGGAGACTTTAAAGTAAAAGGTGGTTCTTCCCCTTTAATAAGATTTGTTTTAGGTTTCTTCTTAATGATTGGTGCTCTTGTATTTTTAGGTTGTCCCCTTAGAATGCTTCTAAGATTAGGAAACGGCGATCTAAATGCCATAATAGGATTAATTGGATATGTGGTAGGAATCTATATTGGTGTACAATTCCTCAAAAAAGGTTATACACTTGGCAGAAATATAGATCAACCTAAATTTGTAGGATTTATTTTCCCCATTATAGCTCTTATTTTACTTATTTTCTTAGTTGTTAAGCCTGCATTTATACTGTTTAGCACAGAAGGTCCTGGCTCTATGGCAGCACCTATTATTGTAGCATTAGTAGCAGGTGCTGTAGTAGGAATTGCTCTTCAAAGAAGTAGAATATGTACTGCTGGTGGATTTCGAGATGCTATCCTAATTAAGGATTATCATTTTTTATGGGGATTAATTGGTATTTTTGTATTTAATTTAATTGGTAATCTTGTATTAAATTTTAGTACTTTTAAACTAGGTTTTGAAGGTCAACCAGTGGCTCATGCTAATCATATTTGGAACTTCCTGGGTATGACCCTTGTAGGACTTTGCTCTGTTTTACTTGGTGGCTGCCCTATTAGGCAAACTGTATTAGCAAGTCAAGGAGATGGTGATGCAGGAGTTACTGTATTAGGTCTTATAATTGGTGCTGCATTTGCACATAATTTTAGTTTAGCATCTAGTCCTAAAGGTGTTACTTCTAATGGTAAAATTGCTGTTATCGTTGGTATTTTGTTTGTATTATTTTTAGCTTACAGTGTCGTAATAAATAATAAAGAATCCAAATCTCAATCTAAGGAGGTAAAAATCAATGGCTAACATTATTGATGCTCGAGGTAGATCTTGTCCTGAACCTGTTATTATGACAAAAAATGAAATTGATAAAAATTCTAATAAAGATTTACAGGTTTTAGTTGATACTCATGTTGCAGTTGAAAATATTACTAGATTTGTAACTGGAAAAGGGTATAATGTAAATGTAGAAGAAAGTAACGGAGAATATAAAATTAATATTAAAAAATAGGTGATTTAATGGAAAACTTTTACTGTGTAGTTACATTTCATGTTACCCAACATGCATTAATTTTTGAAAAGTTTATGAATAATAAAGGTATTCCCGTAAAACTAATGCCTGTTCCAAGACAAGTTAGTTCAAGCTGTGGAACTGCAGCAAAGGTACCTTGTGAGTTAGAATATAATATAAAAAAATGGTGTATTGATGAAAATATACCTATAGATGATTTTCACAAGGTTGAAAATAAAAAGGGAAATAATTGGTTTTCTAAGTATATTAATAAATAATAAAACAATATTTAAGTTTATTATTTTACAAAAATAACTTGATTTTTCAAAATTTTAATATATAATTGAATTATTGGTAAATATAAGAAAGGAGGTCGTGAAGATGATGAACATGAACTTTGTACTTAAAAATAATGAAAACTTAATAATTTTAGTAACACGACCTAGGTACAAATTCTAATTTTTTACCACTGATTTTTATACCATAGGTGTGTTCACCTATGGTTTTTTATATTTTTATAATCCTCACTAGGATATCCGTGTCTCTATATGAACATAATTAACCATAGGTATATGCCTATGGTTTTTTTAATTAAGGAGGGAGAGAATGAAAGATTTTAAAAAACTACTAAAATTCATGGAAGGGTACAGAATTATTTATTTATTTGGAATGATATCAATTCTTATATCTCAAATACTTACTACTGTTACTCCTCTAATACTAAGAACAACTATTGATAGTATAATTGGTGACGAAGTAATAAAGTCTTCAATTATTCAAAGAATTGTTTACTTCTTAGGAGGTAAAGAATTTTTAAAACAGCATCTATGGCTCATAGGACTTTTACTTGTTTGTATTGCTATTTTAAGAGGTCTATTTTTATATCTAAAGAACACCTTATCTAGCAAATCTGCTGAAAATACTACAAAGAAAATAAGAGATAAACTATATGACCATATACAAAGACTTCCCTATGAATATCATGTAAAAGCAGAAACTGGTGAACTTATACAAAAATGTACATCTGATGTAGACACCATAAGAAGATTTTTGGCCATACAACTTGTAGAAGTTGTCGGCTCAATATTTATGTTGGTATTCATAATTTATGTAATGTTTACTATGAATATAAAAATGACTATGGTATCTATTATAATATTACCCATAACATTTTTATTCTCATTTATATTCTTTACTAAAATTAAAAAAGCATTTGAATCCTCTGATGAAGCTGAAGCAAGAATGACTACTACCCTCCAAGAAAACTTAACAGGAGTAAGAGTTGTAAAGGCCTTTTCCAGACAGAGATATGAAGTTGATAAATTTGATAAAAAAAATTTAGAGTATCAAAACTTAACTTACAAACTAATAAAAAACTTATCCGCCTATTGGGCTATATCTGATTTTCTTAGTATGTGTCAAGTTGCTTTTGTTGTTATAATTGGCAGCTATCTTGCGTATAAAGGTGAATTATCCCTTGGAGTTTTTGTAGCTTTTATTAGCTATATTAATATGATAATCTGGCCAGTTAGACAAATGGGCAGAACCTTGACAGATATGGGTAAAGCTTTTGTTTCTTTACAAAGAATAGAAAAAATATTTGAAGAACCTATAGAACTATTAGATGAAAATAATAATAAACCTGAAATTAAAGGAAATATAAAATTTGAGAAGGTTTACTTTGAATATGAAGAAAATAAACCTGTTTTATCAGACCTTTCATTTGAGGTTAAAGTTGGAGAAACAATCGCCTTAATTGGTCCTACAGGTTCTGGTAAATCTTCCTTAGTACATTTGTTACCAAGACTATATGAATATAATAAGGGTTCTATTAAAATTGATGGTGTTGAATTAAATAAAATAGATAAATCTTGGATTAGAAAAAATGTTGGATTAGTGCTTCAAGAACCTTTTCTCTATGCTAAAACAATAAAAGAAAATATTAAACTTGCTAATCCATCAATGAAAGATGCTAGGGTTTTTAATGCTGCAAAGATCGCTTCAATTCATGAAGATATAAAAACCTTTGAAAATGGATATGAAACTCTTGTAGGAGAACGTGGCGTCTCCCTATCTGGTGGACAAAAACAAAGGATGGCAATTGCAAGAACCATTATTAATGACTGTCCTATCGTTATATTTGATGACTCTCTATCTGCCGTAGATACAGAAACTGATATCTCAATTAGAAAGGCTCTTAACAATAGAAAAAATAAATCTACTACATTTATTATTTCTCATAGAATTTCAACTGTAGCAGAGGCAGACTTAATATTGGTAATAGATAAGGGAAAAATTGTACAAAGAGGTACTCATAGTAATCTAATCTCTAAAGAAGGACTATATAAAAGAATATATAACTTACAAAACTCTCTAGATGATGAAATAATAAATGTATAATAGGAGGTGTTAATTTGATAAAAACAAATAATAATCAAGATAAAATAGAAATCAGTACATGGAAAAACTTTTTTAAATATCTAAAACCATATAGAAATCAGTTTTTTATCCTATCTATAATGATGATATTTCTAGGAATATTAGATTCCATTTTTCCCTTAATGACAAAATATGCCATAGATAACTTTATAGAAAAAAATACTTTAGTTGGTATAGAAAAATTTGGTATAGTATATTTTTCTGCAGTAATTATGTTAGCTCTCACAGTCTATTTATTTATATCCTTAGCTGGAAAACTAGAAACAAAAATGGCCTATGACATTAGAAAAATTGGGTTTGAAAAACTTCAATTATTACCTCTATCCTATTATGATAATAAAGCTATAGGATGGTTAATGGCAAGGATGACTTCCGATATTAGCAGACTATCTGAAACAATATCTTGGTCATTAGTAGACCTTGCATGGGGGTTTTCTATGATGCTTTTTATAACTATTGCAATGATTAAATTAAATTTTAAACTAGCTTTAATCACATTATCTGTGATACCTATTTTAGCTTTTGTTAGTTTTTATTTTCAAAATAGAATATTAAAAGCTCAAAGAGATGTAAGAAAAATAAACTCCAAGATTACAGCTGCATATAATGAGGATATTCAAGGAGCCAAAACCACAAAAACATTAGTTAGAGAAGATATAAATCTTCAAGAATTCTCAGAAATAACAAAATCCATGAAAGATAAATCCATAAGAGCAACCATAATTTCTTCAGTTTACTTACCTATTATACTTACCTTAGCTAGTGTAGGTACTGCCTTAGCATTAAATTACGGTGGGAAAGGAGTATTATTAGGTACTATATCTTATGGAACATTAGTAGCATTTATATCATATACTGCTCAGTTCTACGAGCCAGTACGTCAAATAGCCGTAATATTTGCAGAGTTATTGGCAGCTCAAGCTTCAGCTGAAAGAGTCTTTTCTCTATTAAATGAAATACCTGAAATAGTAGATAGTAAGGAAGTTGTAGCTAAATATGGGGATTTATTGAACCCTAAAAAAGAACTTTGGCCTGAAATCAAAGGAGCTGTAGAATTTAAGAATGTATCCTTTTCTTATAAAGACGGAGAAACCATACTAGATAATTTCAACCTAAAGGTTAACCCTGGTGAGACCATAGCCTTAGTTGGGGAAACTGGCTCAGGAAAATCAACTATTGTAAATCTATTTTGTAGATTCTATGAACCAACAGATGGTGAAATTTTAATTGATGACATAAATTATAAAAATATGCCTCAAAACTGGATTCATGAAAATCTTGGATATGTACTACAATCTCCTCATCTATTTAGTGGTACCATAAAAGAAAATATTAGATATAGTAATTTAGAGGCTACAGATGAAGAAATCATAGCAGCAAGCAAATTAGTCGATGCTCATAATTTCATTATGGATACTGAAAAAGGATATGATACAGAGGTTGGTGAAGGGGGAGGATTACTTTCTACTGGACAAAAGCAACTTATATCTTTTGCAAGGGCAGTTGTCCGTAATCCAAAACTATTTGTACTAGATGAAGCCACTTCATCTATAGATACAGAAACGGAAAAGGTTATTCAAGACGCTATTCACAAGGTACTAGATGGCAGAACCTCCTTCGTCATAGCCCATAGATTATCTACCATAAGAAATGCAAATAGGATTTTAGTTATAAAAGATGGTAAAATTGAGGAATCAGGAAATCATAAGGAATTAATTAAAAAGAAGGGTTATTACTATAATCTATATACTAATCAATTTATTGAAGAAAAAAGTATGGATATATTAGGATAATAATAAAAAGAGATGTTTCTGGTGTCTGATAAACATTAGAAACATCTCTTTTACTTTCAAACTATTAAATCATAAATTCCTTTTCTATTACTTCCCTTAATTTAATCATATTTTCTTCATTTCCATTTAACTCCATTACCCTCTTTACCGCAGTAGGCTTTCCCGTTAAGATTATAATTCTATCTCCTAAGGTTAAAGCTTCTTCTATATCATGGGTTACTATAATACATGTTCTATTTTCAATTATCCTTAGTTCCTTAAAGAAATCTATTAATATTTGCTTACTATTAATATCTAAGGATTTAAAAGGCTCGTCCATTATAAGTAGTTTTGATGGATAAGCAAAGGCTCTTAATATACTTATCTTCTGTCTCATTCCACCACTTAGTTCTTTAGGATAATAGTATTTATATTCCTCTAATTTTACTAATTTTAAATATTTATCTATAGTAGCTTTAATTTGCTCTTTATCCATTTTACCTTTTAAAACGAAGGATATATTTTCCTCTATATTCTTCCACTCAATAAGTCTATCCTCTTGAAAAACAAAAGATATGTCTTTATTAAATCCAATTATTTCTCCCGAATCTTTCTTTATTATACCTGCTATTATATTTAAGAGTGTTGTTTTTCCACAACCAGAAGGTCCTAAAATACATGTTGTTTTATTTTTAGGAAAATCAATGGTAATGTCTTCTAATACTTTTAACTCATTAAATTTTTTATTTATATCCTTGATTTGATACATAAAATTTCTACCCTTTCTAATATATACTCAAATACCTTAGCAATAAAAAGAATTATTATTATCCAAGCGAAAATTCCTGAAGTATTTAGATACATCTTTTGTAATTGAAGATTACTTCCTATAGCGTATTTTGGTTGTGATAAAACTTCTCCTGCAATTACCATCTTTAAATTAATTCCTAATGTAGAAGAAAAAACATTACTTAAATTTATAAAGATACTTGGTATATAGATATCCTTTATAATAGTCAATTTATCTGCCTTGTATATTTGTGCCATAGCTATAATATCTTTATCTATATTTAATATCCCCTTTAAAACAGTTTCGTACAATATAGGGAATACCATAATAAACCCTACAAATATTGGTACCAGCTCGTTGTTTAACCATATAATGGCTAATATAATAATAGCCATAGTTGGTACTGAACTTAAAAAGTTTATTATAGGAATCATTAAATAATATATAGTCTTAGAAATACTGGAAAAAATCCCTATTATAATTGCTAAAAACAATGAAATTATAAATCCAATCAAACTCCTGAGTACAGAATAGCTAATAATAGTTATAAAATTTGGGTTTTTAATTATCTGTATAAAATTAACAAAGGTACTCTTTATGGTGGGGAGTATTATTTCATTATCTATAAATTTGGATAACAATATCCATATAATTATTATTAAAATTTTTGAAATAATAGATGGTTTTCTATCTTTCAAAATATATTCCCTCATTAGGTATTTTTCCTCCTATAAAATCTGGTGCAAAATCTAATATAGCATTGTAATATGCCTTGTATTCTTCTTTACTATCTTTAACATTAAAAGATTCTATATTTATCCATGTAATCCCTTTTTCTAAAATTTCTTTCTTCACACTAATCCCTAATACTTCAGCGTATTCACCTAACTCTTTTGGATTTTCAGATGCCCATTTTCTACTTTCTTCATATGATTTAATGAACTCCTCTACAAACTTTCTATTATTGTCTATTAAATCTTTTTTGATTATTAAGCTTGCTTGAGGATAACCCTTTTCAGTTCCTGCTGCTTTGCTCCATTCTTCATTTAAGTCCAAAATTACCTTAGCATCTGACTTTTTCATCATTGCTGTAGTTAACAAAGGTTCTGCTAAAACTGCTAAATTGGTTTTTCCTCCTATAAATGCTGAACCAACTTCTGATGCTGCATTTAAATATGTAATCTTTACATCTTTATCTAAATAAATGCCATTTTCTGATAAAATAAAATTAAGAACTAAATCTGGAGTAAGCCCTTTACCAAAGGTATATATTTCCTTCCCCTTTAATCCTGCAAATCCTTTTATATCCTCTGTACTTACTAAATAAAGTGAGCCCCATATAGAAGTACCTGCTATTTCATATGAAATATCTTTATTAAAGGCTTGAGCTGCTAAATTAGATGGAACTATTGCAATATCTGCTTCCTCCTTTAATATCTTTGAAACTAATAAATCTGGAGAATTTTGCATTTCATATTCAATTGTTATATTTTCATCTATAATTGGATTTTCTTTAGCTAACTTGGCAACTGTTAAAGCTGGTGTTCCATCTTGATAGTAAAACTTAATAGTCTTGGACTCCTTTTGTTGATCCTTATTCTTGTTACATCCAGTAGTTCCACATAATACAATAGTCAATACTATAAATAATATAAAGACCTTTTTCACTGTCCTACCTCCTATAATTTTAATTTTGTTCAATAATATATTATACCATATAACATATTATTGAATATCCCATTTATATTCAAATATAAAAAGGCTTATATCGAAATTTTTATAAGGTAGCTTTTTTTGAAACTCATTGGCGGAAAGTTCTTTTTTTATAAGACATTAAAATATAAGCTTTCTATTTATTATAAAAAAGACTGGATTTTTGGAATAAATAAAAATCCAGTCTTTTAGTTACATTATAAAAATTGCAACTATTGTAGTTACAACTAAACCTATAGCTACAGGTTTAAAATTTCTTCTTGTTAGTTCAAATGGGTCTACACCACAAATAGCCGCTGCTGGGATTACTGCCCAGGGTATTAAAGTTCCTCCTCCTACCCATATGCCAGCCACTTGACCTAAGGCAGTAAGAGTAGCTGTACCTTTACCTATAGCTGCCCCAAATAATCTAGCTATAGACCCAGCTAAAGATATGCCTGAAAACCCTGAACCGTCTAATCCAGTTATTGCTCCTACTGTTGTCAATGTAACTGCTCCTACTCCAGCATTTAATGGTACAGTATTAGCTAAAGCAATACCTAAATCATTTACCAACCCTTCAGAACCATATGGTAGAAATTCACCAATAACCTTCAAAAATCCATCATCTCCTAAATAGAAGAAGGCTGCTATCGGGATTACTGGTCCAAATACTTCAAATCCAAATTTAAATCCTGAGACTAGATATTTTGTTATTTCTTCTAAAGCTTTTCCTTTATGAGTCAATAAGGAAACCATAATGAGTATAAATATAGCAGTTCCCCCTATTAAAGCCGTAGCATCTCCTCCTTGTAGTTTTGCTACAGACATAATTAAAATATCTATGGCAAATAACACTGGAATAAATAATGCTAGATTTTTTTTAGTCTTATGGCTTAAAATATTCTTTATACTTTCATCTTCCTCCATTAATCTCTTGCTTTTCCTTTCATTATTAGCTTTAAGTTTTCCAGTTTTTAAATCCTTTTTCAATATTATAAATGCAATTACAGTTGTAACTATTCCCATTACAGCCACCAATGGAATACTTGCAGAAATAACTTCTGAAACTGGAATGCCAGCTGCATCTGCCGTAAGTTTTGGTGCTCCTTGAATGATGAAATCTCCTGATAATGCTATTCCATGACCAAATAAGTTCATTGCCATAGCTACACCTATTGCAGGTAACCCTACACTTACTGCTATTGGTAACATAACTGCACCTATTAAGGCAACTGCTGGTGATGGCCAAAAAAACCAAGATATTATCATCATAAGTATTCCTATAACCCAATAAGCTAGAGCTGGGCTTTTTATTAATTTAGTAAAAGGTGAAATCATTATCTCATTTACTCCTGTTTTAGTTAGAATTGAACTCATTCCTACTATTACTGAAATAATTAAAATTGTTCCCATTAATTCAATTATTGCATAGATAAAAGAATTAAATACTCCCATTAAGGCTTGAGATAATGAAGATGTTGCCATAATCCCTAATATAAATATTCCCAAAATACAAACTAAGGAAGTATCTCTCTTTCTAAGCATTACTCCAAGTATCAAAAGAGTAAATAGTAGGTATACATAATGTAAAGCATTTAACTGAATGTCCATAAAACCCCTCCCTACATTTCCTTTGGTACTTTAGAATATGCAAAGAAGGGTATCTATGGTTCCCATTATTTACATTTATTTAAATATATCTATTCCCTTTTCCCAACTTTTTGATATCTATCAAAACTAAATAATCATTATAAATAGTTTATTTACTTAGGTTCAGTTTCTCACATTCTATTATTTAGTAAGCTATTTTTCTTTGTCTTAAACTAATAAATTCTTTTTTTAATATAAGTATAAAGATTATTTTTAAATAAAATAATCTTTTTTATAAAGTACATATTCAAATATTAATTTTTTTATAATATTTTTCACTATTTACTCTCTATATTTTTTATTTCTATATTCTGTTGGAGTCATATTAGTATAATTTTTGAATGCATTGGAAAATTTACTGGGGTTTTCATACCCTATTTTGTTGGCAATACAAATAATAGGGCTATCTGTATCTTTTAAAAGTATCTTGCTCCTTTCTACCCTTGCTCTTCTAATGTATTCATATACAGTGCTTCCCATTATTTCTTTAAATCCTTTTTGTAACTTATAAATTGTAATATTTAAATCTTTAGAAAGTCCTTGTAAAGATGGAGGTTCCTGTAAGTTTTCTAATATTATAGATTCCGCCCTATATATTATATCAACTTCTTCTTTAGTAAAATTATCAATATTATAATTTCTACCTACTTTAAATTGTAAGCACAGCATAAATAATTCCAATGCTTTAAATTTAATTTTTATATAATCCATCATATTAACTATTTTCATATCTCTTATTTCTTTTGCAGCTAATTTTATATTATAAGGTGCCTTCTCTATATTTAAGATATCCTTAGAATATATATTATCTATAAGTTCTTCCCACTCTAATATAACTTTTGCTCCCCATATAGGATTTAGAGAGCCTTTTATTTTATTTAAATCTATATGCATAGAAACAGCTCCAAAATCCTCATAAGAAAATTTAAATTTTTCTATATAATTTTGCATTCTATAAAAAGCCATATCTCCATTTTCTAAAAAGTATTTCTTTTTATTGGGAAATGTTTCAATTTCCACTTTACCTTTATAACAATATGAGATTTCTATAATATTTGATCCATATTTTTCATTGTTAAATGACCATTCCATTGTAGCACTATTATCCCAATATGCAATTTCTAGTCCTTCATCAATTATTATTCTTGTTATTGTACCTTTCCCAATATTTTTAGATATACTATATTTAGTACCAATCAATTCATCTGATAATTTACATGCACATTTTTTCTCCATCTGCTTAAAGTATGTATCTATTATATTAATTCCATTTCTCATAATACCCCACCTTATTGATAATCATTATCACTATAATTATATCAAATTATAACTTAAATAACATAATCTTCTAATGTTTATTTTTTATAATATATCAATAAGGATATATAAATTCATTCTCTGGTTTATCTACCCCTTTTATACTCTGAATATCTATCAAAGGAATTCTATCATCATCATTATCTATGATATTTATTTCTCCATTAATTTTTATCCATGAGCCTTTTTCTAATTGAGAAGCCTTGTCATAATTACATAAAAAACCTATGGCCTGTGTATCAGCAGCACAGCATACCATCATAGATCTGGCAATTACAAACTCATTTTGCTTAAATTCATTATTCTTTAATACAAACCCTATTAATTCAATTGTGTTCCCTTCATACCTATCGGAATTTATATATAGCTCATCAATCCAATTTATAAAATTATCTTCATTAAGAATTATTTTTCCATCTTCTAAATAAATAGAACTTTCTTTATCATCGATTATATCACTATATATGCTAAATATTTCCGAAGATGTACTCTTATCAGTTTCATTTTCTTCATATGTTTTTGAAATCTTTCTATCTACTGACTTAATATTACTTAATTTATCTGATGAAAAAACTATAGACTTAGGTGGTAATATAAATGCTGTCAGTACTGGTAATAAAAAAATAATATATCTGCCTATTTGAGTATTCTTTTTTCTAATTCTAAAGATTTCACTTACCATAAATAAAGCAATAAACAAAAAACTAATTATAGCAAAGCACATATATGGTATTATTCTCGGGTGAACATAGTTGCTTACTGTGTTTTCTTTAATTGTAATAAAATAAAATGCAGTAAATCCAAATAAAAACACCAACTTCAAAATAATTTCTAAATTTATTCTATGGTTTATTTTAATCCTCATATCTAATCATCCTATAAATTTAATATGGTGAAAAAGCAAATTACTGAAAATGTTATATTAAATACAATAAAAGTTAATTTTATGATGAATCTTTTACTAAAGCTATCTGATAACATAATTAAATTTTTCATATCTATCATAGGTCCTAAGACCATAAAACTCATTATACTGCCTATTGAAAATTGGTTTAGAAAGCTTCTTGCAATAAAAGCATCTGATGATGAACATAATGAAAAAAGAAATGCTATAAGCATCATAATTAAAATGGATATTACATTATCTCCACTTAGTTTTACAAGTAAATCTTTAGAAATCATAACTTGAAAGAAGCTTGTTAACAATGCACCTAGTATCAAAAATCTTCCAACATCAAAAAATTCTTCACCTGCATGTTTAAATATCATACTTATCTTACCTTTTATACCTATATCTTTTATATTGTTACAATAAATACAATTGCAAACCTCATCTAATTCATTGTTTTTAATAGATATTTCTTTTTCTGGAAATATCAAAAATAAAACACCTGATATTATTGCAACTATAATCCCTATTATTATTCTAAATATCATGATTTGAGGCTGGTTAGGAAATGCATAGTATGTGGAAATTATCACTATTGGATTTACAATAGGTGCTGATAACATAAAAGTTACTGCAACATATAGGGGAACTCCCTTTTTCACTAACCTAGATACAACTGGAACTATAGCACAGTCACAAACCGGGAAAAATATTCCTCCTACTATGGCAAATAAAAAGGATATGATCTTGTTTTGAGGAAAATACTTAACTACCATATCTCTTGTTATAAACACTTGAATAATAGACGATATAAACACTCCAAGAATTAAAAATGGAAAAGATTCCATCAATATACTTATAAAAATTGTATTTAAAATATATAATTTAGTAAAATCTATATTTAACTTCCCAAAGTCTATTGCCATAAAAATATTTAATGATAAATATATGGCTACAGTTATTAAAAATAATATGGTTAATTTATCATAGATTTTTCCCTCCAATTTCTTATTTCCATTTTCAAATTGAAAATAATCGGAAAAACCTTCTCCTTCATCAATCTCTATAATTGCTCCTGTTTTATTTCTACTTCTAACCTTTTTATTTATATCTTCTAATTCATTAGGGGATACCTTGTCTACATTGTTTAGAATAATTAAATCACTATATGCTATTTTATTAATGAGATTATTTCCTAATAGCCCCATGAGCATATTAAAATTCCTACAATCAATTATGTTTGTAATCCTCTCAATCATTATATATTTTCTTGAAATTTTATTATCTAAATTATTTAATAATTCCTCAAGGGAGTCCATTCCATTTTGTTCAATAATTATCTTATCTGGAGAATATTTTTCAATTATCTCTTTTATATAATTGAATTTCAAAAGACTGAGATTTGAAATGCTTTCTTTAATTATATTTTGATGTAAATACTCATCTTTTATTTTTTCTTCTCCTAATTCACATTGAATTATAACTACTTTTTTATTTTCATCCTTTTCTCCTCTTAAAATAGAGTTAATCATTGATGTTTTTCCTGAACTCAAAAAACCAGTAATTATTTCTACTTTTGTTCTCATAAAGCATGTCCTCTTATTCTATAATAGAAAATATTTTATTTAATTCTTCCCTATTAAGATTGGTTCCTATTACAGAAAGCTTACCGTTATAATTTGGTAATACTTCTGATATTCGAAGATCTCCAGGGATATAATTAAACTGAATCCATTTATTATCTTGAATCTCTACAACACCCTTAGCCCTCAAAACATTTCCATATTCTTGGGAATCCTCAAACTCTTTTATGATATTTTTTATTTTATCTATTGTAAATATCTTTGGAGTTTCTATGCCCCAAGATTGAAATACTTTATGGGAATTTAGTTTTCTTACCTTTTCTCTTACTACCTTAACACTCTTTATCCTTCTATTAATATGATTTACACTATTTTTTTCTGCTAAAGAAATTATTGAGTTTAAATCAAGTTCCTTCCAAGGAGTTGAAACTATATTGCATCTAATATTAAGTTTTTGTATTTCTTTTGTTACAAATTCTATATTTTCTCTGCTAATGCCTTCTGTTCTACTAAGTAAAATAGTTCTAGCATTTTTAATCTGATCTTTGTAAAATTCCCCAAAATTTGAAATATATAGACTAAATCTTTCTACATCAACCACTGTTATTAACATGTTAATTTGAGTTAAATTTTTTAAAATTTCTGTCTTACATGCTTTAATTATTTCAGATAGTTGCCCCACTCCCGAAGGCTCTATTATAATTCTACTTGGGTTAATTTTTTCAATTATTTCCTCAATTGATTTTTGAAAATCTCCAGTTAAGGAACAACATATACATCCTGAATTTATCTCTTTAACTTCTAATCCAGATTCTTTTATTAGTTCACCATCTATACCTACTTCTCCAAATTCATTTTCTATAATAACGACTTTTTCATTATAAAGTCTTTGACTTATCATTTCTTTTATCAAGGTAGTTTTACCTGCACCTAAGAATCCTGCTATAATATCAACTTTGGTTTTCATTGATATTCTCCTTCCCTATCTTTGTTTTCTGCACATTCAGGACAATAACCATATATCTCAAGTTTATGTCCTGTTATATGAAATTTAGTATTTTTTTGTATTTGATTCTCATACTCTTCTAAGGGACAATGTCCAATTTTTATCATCCTTTTACAAGAATTACAAATCAAATAGTGACTATGTTCCTCCTTATTTAGTTCATACATATTTTTATCCTCTTCACCAATACTTGATTTTATAACTATATCCTTTGAAACAAATGTATTTAGTATTCTATATACAGTTGAAAAATTCATAGATATATTAGAACCTTGGGTTTCTATAAATATTTCTTCTGCGGTCATAGGTGCATCACTACTTTTCAATATATCTAAAACTACATTTCTCTGTTTTGTATTTTTTATTCTATACTTACTAAATATCTCTTTATTATCTATTTTTATCATTTCACCATCTCCTTTTAATTACCCTAACTTAAATCTATCTTCTTTATAAACAAAGATATCATAAAACAGATAGCATTTACAATGACTATTGTAGCACCAGTAGGAAGATCATAAACAAATGAAATAAACAAACCTACTATTACTGATAAAATAGATATTATTTCAGATATAATTATAGTATTCTTAAAACTAGTAGATATCTGTAATGCTGTTACTGTAGGAAAAATAATCATACTAGAAATCAACATTGTACCTACTATTCTAATGCCAAGAACTACAGTTATTCCTGTTAATATTGATATTAAATAATTTAATTTCTTCACATTTATTCCCATTGTTGTGGCAAAACTTTCATCATAAGTAATAGCAAATAGACTATTATAAAATAATATAATTATAGACAAAATAATTATAGATAATATTACAGAAAGTATTAATTCAAAATCACTAATTACTAAAATACTTCCAAATAGATAACTAAATAAATCAATATTAGATCCTTTAGATAATGAAGAAATCAATATTCCTACTGCTACGGAAAAAGATGAAATCAGACCTATAGAAGCATCACCGTTTAAATTATCTATTTCACTTAATTTTAGTATAAGGACTGAAGCCAGTACTACTATTGGTATGGATATCAATATTGGTGATTGTTTTAACAGCAATGCAATTGCAACTGTTGCAAAACTTACATGGGCTAATCCATCTCCAATCATAGAATGTTTTCTAAGGACGATAAATATACCCAAGAAAGATGAGGAAATTGCTATTAATATACCTGCAACTATTGCCTTTATCATAAAATCGTAGTGAAACGCATCTTTAATTATAAAAATTATGTTCTCCAATTATATCCCCCCATCTATCTCATCAATATCTATAGGATTTAGATATCTTCCTATTTCTTTTGAATGAAGGAATAATTTATAATCTCCATAAAAAACAAGTTCTGTTTCTAGATATAATACTTTATTTATATATTTTCCCATAGTTTTTAAATCATGGGACACCACTATTATTGTTACTTTCTCCTCTGTATTTAACTCCTTAAGAATCCTATATAGTTCTTCTCTAGTACTGGTATCCAAATAATTAGTAGGTTCATCCAATAATATTACATTAGGAGAAGAAACCATAGCACGTGCTAAAAATACTCTTTGCTGTTGCCCCCCAGATAACTCTCCTATCTTTTTATACTTTAAATCATAAATATTTAATCTTTTAAGAATATTATCTATTTTTTCATAATCTTCTTCTGTATAAAATTTAAACATCCCCTTATTAGATAATAATCCTGTTGCAACTATTTCTTTTACCTTTGCAGGAAATAACTTATCAGTTTTAATAGTTCTTTGAGGAAGATATCCTATTTGAGCTTCTTTATTAAAGTTTATACTCCCTTTTGTAGGCTCTAATAACCCTAATATTACATTTAATAACGTTGTTTTCCCTGAACCATTAGGTCCTATTATACCTAAGTAATCCCCCTTTTCTATGATACAACTAATATTTCTAATTGCATCATTTCTGCCGTATTTAAATGTTAAGTTTTCCACTGTTAATACTCTATTCTTCATATCCAAGTCCTTCTTTTAATCTTTCCAAATTCCCCTTCATAATATCAATATAATTTATATTAGATTCCATTTCTTCCTTAGATAAGTTATGTGCACCATGAAGTAATAGCATTTTTGCTCCAGTCTCTTTTGACAATATTCTAGTCACCTTAGGATCAATTAACTCTTCATAGTATATTGCCTTTACTCCTGCGTCTTCTATATTTTTAATTAGCTCAATAATCATCTTAGGTGTAGGCTCTGCATCTGGAGAAAATCCTTTATATGGTGTAATATATTCTAAATTATATCTACTTGCAAAATAGCCAAATGCAAAATGTCCCCCATAAATAATCTTATTTGATTTAGTGTTTTTTAAAGTTTTTATAATCTCTTGATCCAATAGGTCTAATTGCTTTTTATATTCTTCTGCATTGGTTATATAAAAATCTTTATTTTCTTCATCTGCTTTTATCATATCCTCTACAATATTATCCACCATTTTTTTTGCATTTATAGGATCTAACCAAATATGAGGATCTTTACTACCATGAGAATGTCCCTCATGTTCTTCATGTTCTTCATGTTCTTCATGTTCTTCATGTTCTTCATGTTCTTCATGTTCTTCATGTTCTTCATGGTCTTCATGGTCTTCATGATCTTCATGATCTAGTAAAGTTATTCCTTTACTAACATCAGTTATTATTAAATTATTTCCATTAATACTATCAGCAATCTTTTTTGCCCAAGGCTCCATATACTCTCCAGTATAAATAAACAAATCTGATTTTTTTATTCTAGCTATATCCTTTGGAGTAGGCTCATAAGAGTGAGATTCTACTCCTGGTGGAAGTAATAAACTTACATCTACTTTATCTTTTCCAATTTCTCTAATAAAATCATATTGAGGAAATAGAGTTGTTATAATCTTTAGTTTCCCATGATTTGCCTCGTCATGATTTTGTTTTTCACTACATCCTGAAATTAATAATACTGCAAAAATAGCAAACATTATCCTCCAAATTTTTCTTTTCATCATCTTTAACTCCTCCTTAATTTAATCTTATTATATCTAATTTTATATGCTAATGCAAACTAATTGCATTTACTTTTTTGTATAAAAAACCTCTTAACTTAAAAGCTAAGAGTAATTTTATTTACATTTATTATATATAGATATATATTCTTTGTCAATAATATATAAGATAATTTTAAATAAATTACTTTATATATTATTTTTATTCTTTAATCAATTTAATACTTAGATAATAAAATATATACCCTGCTAAGTAACCACCTATAATATCTGTTGGCCAATGAACCCCTAAGTAAACTCTGCTTATCCCCATTAATAATATCATAATAAAGGCTAAAATATGTATCCATGCCTTTTTCCTATGATTATATGTATTTTTAGCTAATAAAAAAGCTATTGTAGAGTAAAGAGTCATAGTTACCATAGAATGTCCGCTTGGAAAACTAAAACCTCCTTGTTCTACTAGAAAATATTTTAAGGGTCTTGTTCTTTGAAATAACTGTTTTAATAAGTGATTTAATAAATATGAGCCTAAAGTCGATATTAACAATAATTTAGATTCATAATATTTTCTCTTAATTATTGTATATGATATTATCATAGCCATTATAGGGAGTAAAAATCCACTTGAACCTATAAATGATATAAACCTCATTAAAGATAATAATAATGGATTAATATTAGTATGCATATAATCCATTATCCACACATCAAATAAGATACCTTCACTACTTCCCTTTACCATAAACCCCACAATAAAAAATATTATTATCATTAAGCTTAAAGTCATTATTTTTTTATACTTAGCCATCTATTCACCCTATTTCTTATTTTATTAAATCAATTATATCAAATATCCTATAAAATATAAAATAATTAGGTTGATTTCCTTATATAATTTCAACCTAATTAAATCTTATATTTATTCTTCTATATTTTTAAAGCCGTCTCCCAATACTTCATAAACATTACTTACTGTAATAAAAGCATTCTTATCTATTCTCTTTATATAATTTTTTAGTTTTATAAAATCCCTTCTGTCTACAACTGTAACTACTATATCCTTTTTATTGCCTGTATAAGCTCCTTTAGCACTATATAGAGTTGCCCCTCTTTCTAAATTGTTTATTATATATTCCTTAATATCATTACTATATTCGCTTATTATATTTACTTCCTTACATAAACTTATCCCTTCAATTGTCCAATCTATTACTATCCCATTTAATATAACTCCCAATAGAGAATACATTCCTAATTTAGGACCAAATGTAAATCCAGCCATTATTGTTATTGCAAAGTCTGAGATAAGTACTCCTTTACCAAGTTCTATTCCAAAAAATTTATTCATTATCTTAGCTATTACATCGGTTCCTCCTGTAGATGCATTTTGATTAAAAACAATCCCTATACCTATAGCAGATATAAAAACTCCAAAAATAAGCTGCAATATAATATCCTCTACTAAAGGCTGTCGAATAGGAATAGTTTTCTCAAGGAAAGAAACAATTACAGAAGTTCCTATACTAGCATAAATAGTCTTAAATCCAAAGCTAGTTCCAACAATTAGAAAACCAATTGCAAATAAAATTATATTAACTATTATCATAATAGTTCCTATGGATAAGATTGGAATCCAATTATTAATCACAATAGCAAGTCCGTTAGCACCTCCTATGGCTAATTTTTCTGGCATAAGAAAGAAATATAGTCCTAAAGCCACCATTATCATTCCAATAGTTATAAATACATACTCTTTTAATTTTTCTCTCAAAAATATTCCTCCCTTATTAATAATATAAAAAATATCCATCACCGAATTAAAATTAGTTTTTCACCTACATCTTAGGGAATCAAAGCTTCCCACAGACTGTCAGGATCCATATAAATCAAGTTTTAAAATAAAGAGATAAAAATAAAACTTTCTATTCATTATAAAAAATCTCCCAAATCTAAAATATTTTGGGAGGCACGAAAAATAGACGGATCATAATACAATTCGTCATATACTAAAAATCCGCTTTAACACCCCCTATTCACCGTAGAGTTTCCTAGTGCATAAGTAAAGGCAGGTCTTCTGACTCTGGTTCATAAAAATTTAAAGTCTTCCCAAATAATCAGTGACATTAATTTTAAATCTCTCCCCATTACAGCGGCGGGACCGTATAGGATTTTAACCTATTTCCCTTTTAAGTAGATAATTTTTTTCTACACCTTTACATAAATATTTAATTATAATTCTAAGTATATAATATAATTACACTATAGTCAATATTGACACAATCTCTAATATTATCTATCTTTTTAACAGTTTATCTATTTTCATTATTATATCTTTCAATATAAGTTTTTTCTTATTCATAATTTATCCTTATTCCTTTCTGAGAAAACTTATATAATATTATTTACCATTATAAACATATAGTTAAATAATAATCTATCAATATCTCTAAGACTTTTAATTTACTTTAGTATATATAATAAATATTTGGATTTTATTTGATATTATAATATAAAAAAATCCTTTTATATTAATATAAAACTCCCCATAGAACCATGTCTATAGAGAGTTTTTGTATAACTATTTAAAGGATTCTCCCATCTTTATTAATTCATCTTTCGCAATACCTCTTCCATTTAACATATAAATAACACCATTATCTTCCCAGTCAAGATTATTATCATATAGTAAAGCATCTACACCATTAATATTTATCTTTTCAACCTTTTTTGCTCCAGTTTCATATGCAGTTTCTTCATCAGCAAATCTTTGCTGCATATATATATATTCTCCAGTTTTATCATTAGTAAAGAACAAAGCAATATATTTACTATTCTCGACGATATCATTCTCATTTTCTCTAAAAAATTCAGCTCTATCAAATTTATATCCATTTGGCAAATAGCTAGGAAGTTTAACATCGAAACAAGTATGATTATTTAATTCACTGGGATTTTTAACTATTAAGTCTTTTATTTCTCTTCTCTTTTCTTTTTCATCAGCTGTTACTATCTCTATATTACCACTCTCATCAGCACTAAAGCCGCCAATCTCTTCTCCATCAGCTGTATACATTTTTTGAGTTTTATCTCCTAAAAATACTTCTATTGGTTTCCCATGTTTATCAAAGATTTTGCCTTTAAGTTCCTCTGGAACTGGAAGGGATTCTACAGATTCTTCCTCTATTACTGTTACATGTCCAAGAGTTATAGTTCGTACTACTTTATCTACTAATTCTTGTGCAAAGGATGTTCTCATAGTAGAAACACCTAGTATACATACTAAAGCAACTGAAGCCACCTTCACCATTGGATGTTTAAATTTACTTGATTTTTTCATATTATCTTTTCCTCCATATTCATTAATATTTTTTAAAGTCTTATTAAATATTTCCTCTTTGTTACTATTCTTACTAAAGTCCTTATGAGATAATAATTTTCCCAATTGCAAAAGTTCTTTATATTCCTCTTCAAAATAGTTTGGAGGTTCTTTACCATTGAGATAATCATCTATATCTATGGAAAATCTATCTTCAATGTTCTTTTTGTTCAAATTCATCCCCTCTTTCCAATTTTCTTTTTAACTTTTTCATTGTACGATAGAGAATTACACCAACATTACTTTCAGTTATATCCAATACTTCTGCAATTTCTACATTTTTTAAATTTGCACCAAATTTAAGTGCTACAATATTTCTTTCTCTTTCATCTAAAATTTTTAATGCTTCTAAAAGTTCATTATTTGTTTCTTCTATCTCAATTATGTTTTCTGGTGTTCCTATATTAGATATTAAGTCTTTAATTTTATCAATTGAAAATAATTTGCATTTTTTTAACTCTCTAAAATAATCATTTACCACATTTCTAGCTATGGCAAATAACCATACCTCAAATTGTGCCTTTTCTTCGGAGTAAGTATCTATCTTGACCATTGCCTTCTCAAAAACCTGACTTGTTAAATCTTCTGCTGCATGATAAGCATTGATGCGATAATATACATAGTTATATACTCTTTTATAATATGTTTCAAAAATATAACCAAAATCTCTTTCCCTATAAAGATGTTTTTCTGATTGTTTTTTATCTAAAATATCTATTAATGCAACTTGTTGCAATTTTTTAAAACCTCCTTTCTTCACTTAGCTAAGTAAAACTAATCTCATATGTTAATACGGTAACTTTTCGATTCCATTACATATTATTTTAAATTTTATCATAAAAAGATGGAAAAATTTATTTATAGTATTACAAATATCCAATTACCTTTTATTTCAAATCTTATTATAGAAAAGCAAAAGACCCTAGTATGGTAATAATGCTCCCCTTATAATGAATAAGGCAATTTATCTCACTAGAGTCTTTGTAATATTAAATTTTCCTAATACATTTTAAATCTTTTAATTCTTAAATAAAACTTTTTAATAGGTATAAATAAATCCAATGATAATTTTAATATATAATATTTATTTTTAACTAAATCATTAGATAGAAAAAGAAGATAGCATATGCTATCTTCTTTTTCTTGGTGGTGCTATATGAATCGCTTGATTTTCTAATCCTAATGTCGCTTCATAAAATGTTTCTGAAAGAGTTGGATGGGCATGAATTGTTCTCATTATACTATAGATATCTAAGTCATTAGCTATTGCTAATGCTCCCTCTGCAATTAAATCATTTGCATGAGGTCCAAGTATATGAACTCCTAGAACCTTTTTATCTTCTTCCCCAGCAAGTATTTTTATTATACCTTCTCCTTCTCCTAAGGATAAAGCTTTTCCGTTGGCTGCAAACATAAACTTACTTGCCTTATAAGGTATTCCTTTTTCTTTAAGTTCTTCTTCCGTATAACCTACATGGGCTACTTCATTCATTGTAAATACACAGTTTGGATAGATATCTAGATTGATATCTGGTGTATGACCCATTATCTTTTCCATTACATATACACCTTGAGCGGATGCTACATGAGCTAATTGAACTCCTCTATTTACATCTCCTATAGCATATATACCTTCTATATTGGTCTCAAACTCATTATTTACAAAAACACCTTTATCATCATATTTAATTCCTAATACATCAAGATTTAATCCTTCCATTACAGGACCTCTTCCTGATGCAATAAGCACCTTATCACCTATTACCTCTATTTCTTCATCTTTTTCTTTATATTTTGCTAATACTCTAAGTTTGTCCCCTTCTTTTGTAATTTCCTTAGCTCTAATATCAACATAGGTTTCAATTCCTTGTTTCTTTAACATTGGTACAAGTCTTCTTGAAATCTCCTTGTCTGCATCCTTTAAAATCCTGGACGCTAAGAGAATTACTTTTGAACCTAATTCCTGATAAATACTTGCAAATTCTAACCCTATTACTCCACCACCTACTACAATTAGAGTTTCTGGAATTTCTTCCATCTCTAGAAGTTCATCTGATGTAATTACACCTTCTAAATCTACTCCTTTTGTTTCAGTCATTTGAGGTTTAGAGCCTGTAGCAATAACTATATTATCTACTGTTATTTCCTTTGTACTTCCATCCTTTAAAGCTACAGAAATATTATTTTTATCTTTTATATTAGCTGTCCCACGTAAAAATTCTATGTTTTTATAAGAGGATATAAGTTGTTCAATACCTCCTACTAAAGTATTTACAACTTTATTTTTTCTCTCTTGTAGTGCTTTTCCATCCATTTTAAATTCACCTGCTGTAATTCCAAATTCAGCAGCTCTTCTAAAATTGGACATAATCTCTGCATTTCTAAAATAAGTTTTAGTAGGGATACAGCCTCGATTAAGGCATGTACCCCCTACTTCTCTATTCTCTATTAAGATTATATCAGCACCAAGTTGAGCTCCTCTTATTGCTGCTACATAGCCTCCTGGACCTGCTCCTATAACGGCAATAGTTTTAGTCAAATAGTACACCTACCCTTCGTATTTAAGCACAGGATTTCTTGCTGCTTTTGTTTCATCTGGTCTACTTACAATAGTATTAAGAGGCGCATCCTTCAATAATTGTGGATTTTCACTTGCCTCTTTAGAAATCTCAATCATAGCATCTATAAATTCATCAAGTGTTTCTTTAGATTCAGTTTCTGTTGGTTCAATCATAATTGCTTGGTTAATGATTAATGGGAAGTATACTGTTGGTGGATGATAGCCTTTATCAAGTAATCTCTTAGCTATATCCAATGTAGTTACTTCAGACAATGTGTCCTTTAATCCGCCCAATACAAATTCATGCTTGAATAAAGTATCTATTGGTAAATAGTAATGATCTTTTAACTTATTAGCCATGTAATTAGCATTTAATACAGCTATTTCACTAGCTTTCTTCAATCCGTCACTACCCATTATTAGGATATAAGTGTATGCCCTAACTAATATACCAAAATGTCCAAAGAAATCTTTAACCTTGCCTATGGTATGTGGTACATTATAATCTAGATAATATCTATCTCCATCTTTTTGTACCACTGGAACTGGTAAAAATTCTTCAAGATGCTTTTTAACTCCTATTGGTCCTGAACCTGGCCCGCCACCACCATGAGGTGTTGAGAAGGTTTTATGAATGTTAAAGTGAACTACATCAAATCCCATATCTCCTGGTCTTGCATGACCTAAGATAGCATTTGCATTTGCTCCATCATAGTATAATTGTCCTCCAGCATCATGAACAATTTTAGCGATTTCCTTAATATGCTTATCAAATATACCAAGAGTATTTGGGTTTGTAAGCATTAATCCTGCTGTATCATCTCCTACTACAGCTTTAAGTGCTTCTAAGTCTACCAATCCATCTTTAGTTGACTTAACTTCTACTATTTTATATCCAGCCATTGCTGCTGTAGCTGGGTTTGTACCATGAGCTGAGTCTGGAACTATGATTTTGTTTCTCTTGAAATCTCCATTTTTTTCATGATATGCTTTAATAACCATGATACCAGTTAACTCACCATGAGCACCAGCTGCTGGTTGTAAACTCATTTTATCCATACCAGCTATTTCAGATAAGGATTTATCTAATTCGTACATTAATTGTAACGCACCTTGAGTACAACATTCTGATTGATATGGATGAAGATTTGCAAATCCATCATACCTACATGTATCCTCATTAATTTTCGGATTATATTTCATGGTACATGAGCCTAATGGATAAAAGCCAGTATCTACACCATAATTTTTATTTGATAAATTTGTATAGTGTCTAATTACATCAACCTCAGACAACTCTGGAAAGTTAAGTTCAGTCTCAGATAAAAATTCTTGTGGAATAAAATCATTTATGTCTTTATCTTCTACATCTAGTGCTGGAAGATTATATGCCTTTCTTCCTGGTTTAGATAATTCAAATATTAGTTTATCATACTTTCTCATTTTATCCCCTCCAATACACTACTTAATCTATCTATTTCCTCTTTTGTCCTCTTTTCTGTTACTGCATATAGGACAGCATTTTTAAATTGGGGATAATCTTTACCTAGGTGATATCCACCTATTATTTTTTCCTTTATTAATTCTTGATTTATATTATCAGCATCTATATCAGATGTAATAGCAAATTCTTTAAAGAACGGTTTATCAAAAAGTGGTTTATATTTGCCAGATTTAGTAAGTTTTTCAAAAGCATAATGAGCTTTCTTTGTACTTTGAAGAGCAACTTCTTTTAACCCTTCTTTTCCTAGAGTTACCATATAGATAGTTGCTGCCAATACATTTAAGCCCTGATTTGAGCATATATTAGAAGTAGCTTTTTCTCTTCTTATATGTTGTTCTCTAGCTGTAAGTGTTAAAACAAAAGATCTTTTACCATCTTTATCTTCTGTCTGTCCAACGATTCTACCAGGTAACTTTCTCATATATTCAGATTTAGTAGCTATAAATCCTAAATATGGTCCACCAAATGATAAAGGTATACCCATACCTTGAGCTTCTCCTACTACTACATCAACACCTAGTTCACCTGGTTTTTTTAAGATAGCAAGAGATATTGGGTCAACAGATGCTATAAAGCTAGCTTTCTTAGCCTTATGTGTAATTTCTCCTGTTGCCTTTAAATCCTCGATTATACCGAAGAAGTTTGGACTTTGAACTATAACTGCTGCAGTATTATCATTTAATTTGCTTTCTAATTCTTCTAAATCAGTAACTCCATCTTTCATATCAACTTCTATAACCTTTAGTCCCTGTACATGTGCATAAGTTTTTAGAACCTGTATGGACTCTGGTCTTACTGTCTTAGATATTATAATCTCGTCTTTTCTTGAAGTTGCTGCCGCCATTAAAGCAGCTTCAGTAATAGCAGTTCCACTATCATATAATGAAGCATTGGCAACATCCATCCCAGTTAAATTACATATAAGTGTCTGGAATTCAAATATATACTGTAATGTCCCTTGACTTATTTCTGGTTGGTATGGAGTATATGATGTATAGAATTCTGACCTTGAAATAATATGATTTATTATTGAAGGAATATAATGATCATATGCTCCTGCACCAAGGAAACAAGGCATTTCACTAGTTGAACAGTTCTTTTTTGCTAATGAACTCAAATATGAACTAACTTCCAGTTCACTCTTTGCCTTAGGCAAGTTTAATTCTCTATTTAATCTCATATCCTCAGGAATATCGCTAAATAAATCTCTTAAAGAATTAAGTCCTATAGATTTTAGCATTTCCTGCTCGTCTTCGTGAGTGGTTGCTATATATGGAAACATATTTTATTCCTCCTCAGCTAAAAACTTTTCATATTCCTCACTTGTCATTAATTCTTCTAATTCATCTTTATTAGTCATCTCTACTTTAATCATCCAGTTTTCATATGGATCAGCATTTAAAAGAGCAGGGTCATCTATTAATTCTTCATTAACTTCCACTACTTTTCCACTTACTGGCATATAAATATCCGCAGCTGCTTTAACTGATTCTACAGCTGAAAAAGCTTCTTCTTTTTCAATTTCATCATCAACTTCTGGAAGCTCTACATATACTATATCTCCTAGATGATGTTGTGCATAGTCTGCAACACCTATAACTCCTAAATTCCCTTCTAATTTTACCCATTCATGATCCTTAGTATAATGTAATCCTTTTACAACTTTCATCTTTTAACCCTCCTAATTTATTATTAATTTATTATTTGTTATTTAAGAATTTTTTGCTAATTATTTTTGCTTTAGCTGGCTTATTTCTAATCATGATATCAATTTCTGTTCCTAACTCTGTATATTCAGGTGAAATAAGTGCATTACCAATATTTTTCTTAAGAGTTGGTGACATATATCCTGTAGTAACATGTCCTATTACCTTGCCATCTTTTTGTATTTCATATCCTTCTCTTGGAATTCCTCTATCAATCATTTCAAATCCTGCTAATTTTCTCTTAAGTCCTTCTTTCCATTGCTTGTTAAGAGCTTCCTTACCTATAAAATCTGATGCTTTGTCAAGCTTCACAAAATATTTAAATCCACCCTCTAAAGGATTTATTTCAGCTGAAATTTCATGCCCGTATAATGGCAATGAAGCCTCAAATCTAAGTGTATCTCTACATCCTAACCCACAAGGTTTAATGCCTTCTTCTTTTCCTGCTTCAAGTATATCTTTCCATACCTTTACTATACCTTCATTAGTTGTATAAACTTCAAAACCATCTTCTCCAGTATATCCAGTTCTGGAAACCATACACTCTACTCCATTAATATCTACTTTTCTATTTAATGTAAAGAACGTAATTGTATTTAAATCAGTTTTTGTTAATTTTTGTAATACCTTTTGTGCTAAAGGTCCTTGTATTGCTACTTCTCCAACAGTATCGGAAATATTAGTGATTTCTACGTCAAAATTACCTTTTTGCTCTAATATCCATTTGTAATCCTTTGCCGTATTTGAAGCATTTACTACTAGGTAATAATCATCATGAGCTAATCTATATACTAATAGGTCATCTACTACTCCCCCATCAGGTGCACACATAAAAGTATAGACTATTTGGTTATCTACAACCTTAGAAATATCATTTGTCATAAGATAATCCACGAATGCTAAAGCGTCCTTTCCTTTAACAGTGATTTCACCCATATGGGATACATCAAATAAACCTACAGCATTTCTAACAGCTTCATGTTCTGCAATTAAACCCTCGTATTGTACTGGAAGATACCATCCTGCATAATCAACAACTTTTCCTCCTAAACCTACGTGTTCATCATATAATGGGGTTTTCTTTGCTTCCATTTAACCACTCCTTCCCTTATTTTTTCATATCTACAAATATCTTACCCTATTATCTAAAATTTAAACTGATTTTATTCATAGATAAGTAGTTGTTATGATATTGTAGTATGCCTTAATTATACAAGAGGAGTTAAAAATATGCAATACCGTTATTAAGTTGAAATTACTTGATTAAAATCTTATAAATAAGATATTTACAATGTTAGACAGCATTTTTATATCCTTGACAAAAATTTAGCAACTTATTTTTTATTCACTTTATCCACATTATCCACAATTGTCCGTGGATAATTTATGTAAACTCCTTATTCTCTCCTAAGTATTAATTTCTCTAATATTTATAAATGTCTATTATCAATTATTCACAATTATTTAGCTTATCCACAATTTTTATCAACATCTCAAAACTCATGATTTATATTTGTGTTATTGAAATAATTCATTATCCCTACATATATTGACCAAGCTATTTTTTCCTGATATGATTCATCTACTAATAACTTTTCTTCTATTGTATTTGATAAAAAACCGCATTCAACTAGGGCAGCAGGCATACTAACTTCATTTAATATATATACATCATCTCTTTTTTGTGGCTGTCTTTTATTATTCTTATCCAATACATTTCTCAACTCTTCTTGTATTATAGATGCTAATTTTTCTCCTTCTAAAGAACCACTTTTATAAAATGTCTGAGCTCCATAGTAAGAAGATTTAGTGAAACTGTTTAGATGTATGGATATAAGTATTTCACTACCACTATTCTCTATAACTTCTTTTCTCTTTTTTAAATCTTCTGTTTTCATTTGTCTAAGTGTCTTAGATTCCGATGTATATAGGGCCTTATCTGTTGTCCTAGTCATAAAAACTATTCCCCCACTTTGTTCAATCAGTCGTTTTAATTTTAAAGATATCGCTAAATTTATTTCATCTTCTTTAATCCCATTTTTACTTACTGCTCCTGGATCCACACCTCCATGACCTGGATCTATGGCTATGATCTTATTTGATATTGGCAAATAACTTACTGGCATAGTTCTAAATTGCTTTAATAAATTATAGATTAAGATTAAGGCTATACATAATACCAATGCCAATATTCTAATATGCTTTTTTTTGATAATAAGTAATTTCATTTTTTCTTATCCCTCCTATAGAAATATATTGTAATTATATAAAGTATATTCCAAGGAAAAAATAGATAAATTATTTAATCATATTACGCAGTTTCCCAATTCAAATTTATTTGCTCACTATCATTCGCTAAATTAGGTCATAAAAAAAGCACTGGGTATCCAGTGCTTACAACTATCTCTTACTAAATTGTGGTGATCTTCTTGCTTTCTTAAGACCGTATTTCTTTCTTTCTTTCATTCTTGAATCTCTTGTTAAATGTCCTGCCTTTTTAAGTATAGGTCTTAATTCTTCATCTGATTCAATTAGTGCTCTTGCTATACCATGTCTAATTGCACCAGCTTGACCTGTAAATCCACCGCCTTCAACATTTACTAAAACATCATATTTGTCCATAGTTTCAGTAATAACAAGTGGTTCTTTTGCAATTACTCTCAAAGTTTCATAATCAAAATATTCATCTATATCTCTTTTATTTATAGTAATATTACCATTTCCTGGTACCAATCTAACTCTTGCTACAGAAGTCTTTCTTCTTCCTGTTCCCAAAAATTGTATATTAGCCACTTACAGTCCTCCTTTCTCGTGAGCATTAAAATTCATATATCTCAGGTTGTTGAGCTTCGTGATTATGTTCTGCTCCACTATAAACTTTTAACTTTTTAATCATCTTTCTTCCTAGACTGCTTTTAGGAAGCATACCTTTTACTGCTAATTCAATAGCCATTTCTGGCTTCTCTTCCATCATTCTTTTATATGATATTTCTCTTCCGCCTCCTGGATATCCAGTGTGGTAGAAATGACTTTTTTGTTCTAATTTTTTACCAGTTAATCTAATTTTATCTGCATTTATTATAATAACAAAGTCACCAGTGTCTACATGAGGAGTATATATTGGCTTATTTTTTCCACTCAATATTGTAGCTACCTCTGTAGCTAATCTTCCTAATACTTTGCCTTCTGCATCTATTACATACCATTTTCTATCAACTTCGTTTGTTTTAGCCATAAAGCTTTTCATCATTTTCCCTCCTTATACCGACGTTGAGTAGTCAAAATTAAAAAAGTTCCGGGGCTTTTTTAAAACACTCTAATATATTCTAATACAAGTAATTATCTATGTCAAGACGTTTTTTAAGAGTAATAGACTTTTTCTAAAAATAATCCTTGTGGTGGAGCAGTAGGTCCTGCTCCTTTCCTTTTCTTATCTAGAATTATCTTAGGCAAATTATCCCCATTAATTTTACCAAATCCAATGTAAAGTAATGTACCCACAATTATTCTTACCATATTTCGTAAAAAACTATTTCCCTCTATATTAAACTCTATTAACTCTTTATTCTTTTTTATAGATATATCATAGATTGTTCTAACGGTACTATTAACTTCAGAATTAGCAGCCATAAATGAGGAAAAATCATGGGTTCCTATTAGATGCTGTGATGCCTCTATCATTTTATTTATATCAATATTGTAGGGTACATGATAGGAGAAATTTCTATATATGGCTCTTGGTAATTCTCCATTATATACTATATATTTATATCTCTTTTTTATAGCATCAAATCTCGAATGAAATTTTAAATCTACTTCTTCTGATTCTATAATAGTAATATCATCAGGTAATAAAAATTTTAGTGCATATTTATATTTCTTCCCTGGAATACTTGATGTAGTTAAAAAATTTGCTACCTGTCCTAAGGCATGAACCTTCCCATCAGTCCTGCCTGAACCAATAAGTTTTATTTTTTCTCCTGATAATTTTTCTATGGCGTCTTCTAATTTTTCCTGTATTGTTATAGCATTCTCTTGCTTTTGCCATCCAGAATAATTTGTCCCTTCATATTCAATAACAAGTTTAATATTTTTCATAATTACCCCTATATATATTTAATACTTATAATAAATCCAAAAAACATGATCATAGACATTAATATTATTATATCTATTTTTTCTAGTTTTAACTCATTTAACCTAGTTCTATTATCTCCACCTCTATAACATCTTGCTTCCATTGCTGTAGCCAGTTCATCAGCTCTTCTAAAAGCATTTATAAATAAAGGCACTAATAGTGGCACTAAATTTTTTGCTCGACTCAATATATTACCAGATTCAAAGTCAGCACCTCTTGCCATTTGAGCTTTCATTATTTTATCCGTTTCCTCTAATAGGGTAGGGATAAATCTCAAAGCTATGGTCATCATCATAGCTAATTCATGGGCTGGTAAGCCAATTCTCTTTAATGGCGATAGTAGTTTTTCTATTCCATCAGTTAATGCTATGGGCGATGTGGTAAGGGTAAGAAGGGAAGTTCCCGTAATTAAAAAGATTAATCTCAATGCCATAAAAACAGCTAAATATAATCCTTCTTTTGTTACTGTTAAAGGTCCTATTTCAAATAACACTTCTCCTTTAGTCATAAAAATATTTATAGAAAAGGTTATTAGTATTATAAATAAAAGTGGTTTTATTCCTTTTAAAATAAACTTTAGAGGTACTTTTGATATTTTAACTACAGTAAAGATAAAACTTAATATAAATATATATGGAATAAAGGTATTAATGAAAAACAGAGATGCTATAAATAATGAAATTATAATTATCTTCACTCTTGGGTCTAATTTATGAATTATAGTATTCCCAGGAAAATATTGACCTATTGTTATATCTTTAAGCATCTTCTTTTCTCCTTAAAAACTTTAATATTTCTTCCTTAGCTTCATCTACTGTTAATACATCATCCTTAACATCATTGCCCTTTTCCTTAAACTTTTTCATAAACTTAGTTATTTGTGGAATTCCTAAGCCCAGGCTTTCTAATTCTTCTGCTTTTCTAAAAATTTCTCTAGTACTACCATCCATTTGTAATTTACCCTTATGCATTACAAGTATCCTATCTACTAATTTTGCCACATCTTCCATACTATGAGATACTAATATTATTGTAATGCCCCCTTTTTGGTAAAGTTTCTGAATTTCGCCTAAAATTTCATCTCTACCTCTAGGATCTAATCCTGCTGTTGGCTCATCTAAAACTAATATCTTAGGTTTCATAGCTATTACTCCCGCTATTGCTACTCTTCTCTTTTGTCCTCCGCTTAATTCAAAGGGAGATCTATCTTTTAGCTCATGAAAATTCAAACCTACTAATTCCATAGACTCTTTTACCCTACTATGGATTTCTTCTTCATTAAGTCCTAAATTCCTAGGACCAAAGGCAATATCTTTATAAATATTTTCTTCAAATAATTGATGTTCAGGATATTGAAATACGAGGCCTACTTTTTGCCTAACTTCCTTTAGATTAGCATCCTTTGTAACTATATTTATATTATCTATTATGATATTACCTGAGGTAGGTTTTATTAATCCATTCAAATGTTGTACAAATGTAGATTTTCCAGAACCTGTATGACCTATTAATCCTATAAATTCTCCTTCATCTATTTCTAAACTTATGTTATCAAGGGCTTTTTTTTCAAAGGGAGTATTTGGATTATATATATAATTTAAATTATTTATTTTCATTATCATAATAATTCCACCAATTCTTCTATAGATAGTATGTCTTCTTTTATATCTAATCCTTCTTTTCTTAATTCATATACTAATTCAGTTACTTGTGGTACATCTAAGCCTAATTCCTTAACTTTATCTACTTGTTTAAACACCTCTTTTGGTGTTCCTTCCATAACTATTTCTCCTTGCTCCATTACAAGGATTCTATCAGCCTCTACAGCTTCATCCATATAGTGAGTGATTAAAACTATCGTCTTTTTCTCATCCCTATTTAACTTCTTTATAGTATTCATTACTTCTATTCTACCTATAGGATCTAACATAGCTGTTGGTTCATCTAAAATAATACAATCTGGCTTCATAGCCAAGATTCCAGCAATGGCAATTCTTTGTTTTTGCCCACCTGATAGAAGATGAGGTGCATGTTTTTTATACTCTGTCATTTCAACTACTTCCAAAGCTTCATCTACTCTGGTTCTTATTTCCAATGGAGATATGCCTAAGTTTTCTGGTCCAAAAGCCACATCTTCTTCTACTATTGTAGCAACTATTTGGTTATCTGGATTTTGAAATACCATTCCTGCTTTTTCTCTTATTTCCCATATTTTTTCTGTATCTTTAGTATTCATACCCATTACATAAACATTTCCATTTGTAGGCATCAAAAGTCCATTCATAAGCTTAGCTAAAGTAGATTTACCAGAGCCATTATGACCTAAGATTACTAAAAACTCTCCATTCTTAACCTCTAAATTAAGTTCTTTTACAGCCTTTTGTATACTATCATCTATTAATGATTTATATTCATAGGTAACCTCTTCAATTTTTATCATTGTATTATTCATAATTCTACCTCTAATTATTTATTATTTCCATACTCTAATATAACATAAGGATACCCTTAATTCAATCTACAATTCACAATGTTACAGTTTTATGGCTTAAACTTACTTAATATTTCACACTCTGGAAAATCAAATCTATTTACTCACTACATTCATATAAATTTAGTGCTCATTGCTTTTGACCTACTAAAGCTCACTGGCGTTCGCTGTGTTAGGTCATAAAAAAGGGACTAAGCTTTAACTTAATCCCCTACCCTTTATACTAATTCTAATATAGCCATTTCTGCTCCGTCTCCACGGCGAGGTCCAACTTTTAATACTCTTGTATATCCACCGTTTCTATCTTGATATTTTGGTCCTATTTCATCAAATAGCTTTTTTACTACATCTTCATCATATACATAAGCTAATACTTGACGTCTAGCATGTAAATCTCCTCTTTTTGCTAAGGTAATCATTTTATCTGCCATTCTTTTTGTTTCCTTAGCCCTAGTAACTGTTGTTTCTATTTTTCCGGTTCTCAACAAGGATGTTACTAGATTTCTAAGCATTGCTTTTCTTTGATCTGTAGGGCGACCAAGTTTTCTTAACGTTGTCACATTTATCCCTCCTTCATGCCTTGTTACTCATCAGATTTCTTTAGACTCAATCCTAATTCAGCAAGTTTTCTTTGTACTTCCTCAAGGGATTTCTTACCAAGATTTCTTACTTTCATCATGTCTTCCTCTGTTTTTTGTGTTAATTCTTCCACTGTATTTATAGCTGCTCTCTTTAAACAATTATAACTACGTACTGAAAGATCCAACTCTTCTACAGTCATTTCAAGAACTTTCTCTTTCTTGTCCTCTTCTTTTTCCACCATTATTTCAACTTCACTAACATGTTCAGTTAGCCCAATAAAAAGATTTAAGTGTTCTGTAAGTATTTTTGCTCCTAAAGAAGTGGCTTCATCAGGATTCATAGTTCCATTTGTCCATACTTCTAGAATCAATCTATCATAGTCAGTAATCTGACCTACTCTTGTATTTTCTACTGCAAAGTTTACCTTTTTTACTGGAGTAAATGCAGAGTCAACGGGTATAACGCCTACTGGTTGACCTTCTTTTTTATTTCTCTCGGCTACTACATAACCTCTACCCTTTACTAATTCGAGTTCCATGTATAGATTACCATCTTCATTTACGGTAGCAATATGATGATCCTTATTTATGATCTCCACATCTGGACCTGTAATAATATCTCCTGCAGTTACAATCTGAGAACCTTGTGCCTCAATTCTCAAGGTTACAGGTTCATCAGTATATATTTTAGCTGCAAGACCCTTTATATTTAATATTATTTCTGGCACATCTTCCAGTACACCTGGTATAGTTGAAAATTCATGTAGCACTCCTTGAATTTTTATTGAAGATACCGCTGCACCTGGTAATGAAGATAATAACACTCTTCTCAATGAATTTCCTAAGGTTGTACCATAGCCTCTCTCTAGTGGCTCTACCATAAACTTTCCATAACTCTCATCATCACTCAACTCTAGAATTTCAATTCTTGGTTTTTCAATTTCTATCATTAACATTAACCCTCCTTAAAATTTGGTTTGTTAAAGTACGAGGGCAACTGATTTTGTTATGAATACTATTATTTAGAATATAACTCAACGATTAAGTGTTCTTCTACTGGTATATCTATATCCTCTCTAGTTGGTTCAGCTACTATGCTACCCTTTAATTGATCAATATCCACATTTATCCATTTAACAGTGTTGCCATTATGATTTTCTACTAAACTTTTAATTTTTTCGCTGCCTCTAGTTCTTTCCTTTATCTCAACAACATCTCCAACAGAAAGAATTACAGATGGTATATCTACCTTAGAACCATTAACTAAGAAATGACCATGTGTAACTAATTGTCTTGCTTCTGCTCTTGATGATGCAAAACCCATTCTATATACAACATTATCTAATCTTAGTTCAAGTATTTTAAGTAGATTTTCACCTGTTATTCCTCTCATTTTATCTGCCATAATGAAATATTTAACCATTTGAGACTCAGAAATTCCGTAGAATCTACGAACCTTTTGTTTTTCTCTAAGCTGCATTCCATATTCTGTTACTTTCTTTCTTGATTGTCCGTGTTGTCCTGGTGCATAATTTCTCTTGTTTATTGCACATTGGTCTGTATAACATCTATCTCCCTTAAGAAATAGTTTCATACCTTCTCTACGACACAGTCTACAAACTGGACCTGTATATCTTGCCATCTACTACACCTCCTATTAAACTCTTCTACGTTTTGGTGGTCTACATCCATTATGAGGAATAGGAGTAACATCCTTGATCATATTTACTTCTAATCCCGTTGCTTGTAATGACCTAATTGCTGCTTCTCTTCCTGAACCAGGCCCCTTAACGTATACTTCTACACTCTTTAATCCGTGTTCCATAGCCTTTTTAGCTGCTTCCTCTGCTGCTTGCTGTGCTGCATAAGGAGTAGATTTCCTAGAACCTCTAAAACCTAATTGTCCAGCACTAGCCCATGATAATACATTACCTTGTAAGTCTGTTAGGGTAACCATAGTATTATTGAATGTTGATGAGATATGTGCTTGACCTCTCTCTATATTCTTACGTTCTCTTCTTCTAACACGAGTTACTTTGCCTTTTTTAGCTGCCACTTAATTTCCCTCCTTTACCTACTTCTTCTTAGATACCAATCTCTTTGGACCTTTTCTTGTTCTAGCATTAGTCTTAGTTCTTTGGCCTCTTACTGGAAGTCCTCTTTTATGTCTCATGCCTCTATAACAGTTAATTTCTCTAAGTCTTTTTATATTTAGTGCAACTTCTCTTCTCAAGTCACCTTCTACATGATAACCATCTATAACAGCTCTAAGGCTTGCTACTTCAGACTCTGTTAAATCTTTTACCCTAGTATCTGGATTTACACCAGCCTTCGCCAATATCTCATTTGCTCTTGGTCTACCAATACCAAATATATATGTTAAACCAACTTCAACTCTCTTGTCTCTTGGTAAGTCAACACCTGCTATTCTTGCCATTAATGTTTACACCTCCTAAAATAAATACATTCGCAAAATAGTGACCTCTCTATTAACCTTGTTTTTGCTTATGTCTTGGATTTTCACAAATAACCATGACCTTTCCGTGTCTTTTGATTATTTTACATTTTTCACATATTTTCTTAACTGATGGTCTTACTTTCATTTAAATCCCTCCTATGCTACTTGTTTCGCCAGGTTATTCTGCCTCTAGTCAAATCATAGGGTGACAGTTCAACTGTTACCTTATCTCCAGGAAGTATCCTTATATAATTCATTCTCAATTTTCCAGAAATATGGGCTAATATTTCATGACCATTTTCTAGCTTTACTTTAAAAATAGCATTAGGTAAAGCATCTACTACCGTACCTTCAACTTCAATAACATCAGATTTAGACATTAGGTTTTCGAACCTCCTGTTCAAACAAATTTAGAAACTCTTATTGAAAGGTTCTAATAATTTTCTTATATACGCATTATTAATTTTAATTTTATTATCTAACTTATACTGTAATTCAGATAAAACAGTATTATAAACAATCAAATGCTTTAACTTTTTCTGTTTTGGATTGTCAAGTTTTCTTAAACTGCCATCTACAATCAACACATTTTGACTGTCTATGATGTCCAGTACTAAGAAAACTTTTCCTTTATCCCTTCCAGCTCTCGACTTAACCACCTGCCCGATGGCTATGTCGTCACTTAAATCCATTATAAATTCACCTCTTTATAATAGCTTATTAAAAACGCTGGTTCTTTCACGAAAGGTATTACCTTCCTCATTAATTATCTCCTAAAGCTTTCACTATAGTTTCAAAGACTTCGTCTATTGGTTTAGTTCCATCTATATTAAGTATTATCCCTTTTTCTTGATAATAATCAATTAATGGCTGTGTTTGATTAAGATATACTTCTATCCTAGTAGCCACTGTTTCATGAGTATCATCATCTCTTTGAAATAATTCTCCATTATCTATGTCACATAAATTTTCTACCTTAGGTGGATTAAATTTAACATGATAAGATGAACCACATGTTTTACAAATTCTTCTACCAACAGCTCTTTCAATTAAAATTTCCTTGTCTGCATCAATATTAACAACTTTATCAAGTTTTATACCCATTTTTGTAAGTTCCTTGTCTAAAGCCTCTGCTTGATTTATAGTTCTTGGAAATCCATCTAAAAGAAAACCATGGACGCAATCTTCTTTAGTCAATCTATCCTTCACAATTGAAACCACAAGCTCATCTGGTACTAAAAGACCTTTATCCATATATTCTTTGGCCTTTTTTCCTAATTCAGTTCCATCTTTGATATTGGCTCTGAATATATCTCCAGTTGAAATATGTGGTACATTGTATTTTTTTACTATAGCTGATGCTTGAGTTCCTTTACCTACACCAGGTGGCCCTAATAAGATTAGTCTCAAAATACTCATCTCCTATAGCTTAATTTAAAAATCCTTTATAATGTCTCATTAACATTTGTGCTTCCATTTGTTTAACAGTTTCCAATGCAACACCTACAACTATTATTATACTTGTTCCTCCAAAACTAACATGCATATGAAATATCTTAGATAAAATAATTGGTAAAGATGCTAAAACTGCTAAAGACAATCCGCCAACAAATGTAATTCTAGTTACAACTCTATTTAAATGTTCAGATGTTGGTCTTCCTGGTCTAATACCTGGAATAAAACCACCATTTTGCTGTAAATTCTTTGCATATTCTACAGTATTAAATTGAATAGCTGTATAAAAATAGGTAAAGAACATAATCAATAGAATATTTAATATAGAATATATCCAAACACCTACATTACCTTGTGGTGTTAGATATTTAGTTATCCATGCTGAAGGAGAACCTTTAGTAAATAATGCAATTGTTTGTGGAAAGGCAAGTAAAGATGATGCAAAAATTACAGGCATTACTCCTGCCATTGACACCTTTACAGGTATATGTGTGGACTGTCCGCCATACATTTTTCTTCCAACTACTCTCTTAGCATATTGTACTGGAATTCTTCTTTCTCCCTCTTGTAACGCAACTACAAATGCAATGATAACTAAAAATACTATAGCAAAAATAACTACCTTTATTACACTTAATTCACCTATACTTATTAGGTTAAATGTATTTATTAAATCTTTAGGTAATCTAGATATAATCCCTATAAATATTATAAGTGATATACCATTACCGATTCCTTTTTCAGTTATCATATCTCCTATCCACATTAAAAATGCAGTACCTGCTACCATAGTAATTATAACTATTGTAGTTTGCAAAGCATTAATAGTCTCTAATGCTGAACTAAAAAATCCAAAAGTATATCCTATGGCTTGAATTAATGCTAATCCCATAGCTGTATATCTAGTATATTTTGTTATTTTCTTCTTTCCTTCTTCTCCCTCTTTAGCTAATTCTTCCAATCTAGGAATAGCTATAGTAAGAAGTTGAATTACTATTGATGCTGTAATATATGGATATATATTAGTAGCAAATATGCTAAAGCTACTTAAGGTTCCACCGCCCATTAAATCAAGGAATTGCAATATTCCACCCTTAGTTTTTTCGAATATATCAGCTATAATTTCCTTATTCATATATGGAACAGGTATGCTTGAGCCTAATCTAAAAACCAATAGCATTAATAACGTGAATATAATTTTCTTTCTAATCTCGGGTATCCTCCAGGCATTCCTTAAGGTCGAAAGCATTTATATCACCTCTACCTTTCCTCCTGCAGCCTCGATCTTTTCAGCGGCAGTTTTACTAAATTTTTGTGCCTGTACAGTAAGCTTGATGTTAATTTCTCCATCTCCAAGTATCTTAACTCCATCTTTTGCTTTTCCCTTTTTTACTATTCCTTCATTGAATAAAAGCTCTGGAGTAACAACTGTGTTTTCTGGGAATCTATTTAATTCTTCAATATTTACTATGGCATATTCTTTTGCAAATATATTAGTAAAGCCACGTTTTGGCATTCTTCTAAATAATGGCATTTGGCCACCTTCAAACCCTGGTCTAACTCCACCGCCTGATCTTGAGTTTTGACCTTTATGACCTTTACCAGATGTCTTTCCAAGACCAGAACCAATACCTCTTCCTAGTCTTTTTTTAGCCTTAGTTCCTCCGCCAACATTTGGTCTTAAATCATTTAGTTTCATAGTTACACCTCCTTAAATCTAATCTAGTACTTCAACCATGTAGTTTACTTGATGTATCATACCTCTAATTTGAGGGGTATCATTCTTTTCCACTACTTGACCAATCTTTTTGAATCCAAGAGCCTCTACTGTTTTCCTATGAGCTTCTGGTTTTCCAATAGGGCTTTTAACCAACTTAATTTTGATCATAGCCATCCTAAAATCCCCCCTAGCCTAATATTTCTTCTACAGTTTTTCCTCTTAATTTTGCAACATCTTCTGCTCTTTTTAGTCCTCTTAGAGCTTCTACTGTAGCATTAACAACATTTCTTGGGTTATTTGTTCCTAAGCATTTTGTTCTTATATCTCTTATACCAGCTAATTCACATACAGCACGAACTGCTCCACCAGCAATAACTCCTGTACCTTCTTTAGATGGTTTTAGTAATACTCTTCCTGCTCCAAATTCTCCAATAACTTCATGTGGTATTGTAGTTCCAACAAGAGGAACTGATATTATATGTTTTTTAGCATCTTGAATAGCTTTTCTAATAGCTTCAGGTACTTCTAATGCCTTAGCCATTCCTACTCCAACATTTCCGTTTCCATCTCCTACTACAACTAAAGCACTAAATCTAAAGTTTCTACCACCTTTTACAACTTTAGTAACACGGTTGATGCTAACAACTCTTTCTTTTAATTCTAATTCACTTCCGTCTTTATATGAACGTTCCATTAATTCCCCTCCTTCTATTAGAACTTAAGTCCAGCTTCTCTCGCAGCTTCAGCAAGTTCCTTTATTCTTCCATGATAAATATATCCGCCTCTATCAAACACTACTTCTTTTATCCCTTTTTCTAATGCCTTTTTGGCAACAGTTTCTCCAACATGTTTTGCAGCTTCTTTATTGCTAGTAGAAGTAAGGTTAAGAGATTTATCTAGTGTGGAAGCTGAAACTAATGTATGACCTACTGAATCATCAATTATTTGAGCATATATATGATTTCCACTCCTATAGATATTAAGTCTTGGTCTATCAGGAGTTCCATTGATTTTCTTTCTTACTCTTGAATGTCTTGCTTTTCTATTTTCATTTTTATTTATTTTTTTAAACAATGTTTTTCACTCCCTTCTACTTACCAGTCTTACCAACCTTACGTCTTATTATTTCACCAGCATATTTGATACCTTTACCCTTATAAGGTTCTGGTTTTCTAAATGCTCTTATATTTGCTGCGTAGTTTCCTACAAGTTGTTTATCTATACCCTTAACAATAATTTTGTTTGCTGCTGGTACTTCTATTTCGATTCCTGCAGGATCTTCTAACTCTACTGGATGTGAATATCCTAAAGTTAACACTAGTTTTTTTCCTTGTTTTGCAGCTCTATATCCAGTACCTTCTATTTCTAGAGTTTTTGAATATCCTTCTGTAACTCCTATTATCATGTTTGAAATCAAAGTTCTTGATAAACCATGTAAAGATTTATGCTTTTTATTTTCAGTTGGTCTACCAACTGTTAGCACACCATCTTCTATCTTTATTTCCATATCAGGATTTATATTCTCAGATAATTGTCCTTTAGGACCTTTTACCTCAACTAAATTATTATCATTTATTTTAATCTCCACGCCACTTGGGATAGTAATTGGCTTTAATCCTATTCTTGACATGAGTGCACCTCCTTCACGTAATTTAGCTATTTATTACCAAACATAACAAATAACTTCTCCGCCTACTCCTTCTTTTCTAGCAACTTTATCAGTCATAATACCACTAGAAGTGGAAAGTATTGCTATTCCAAGACCACCTAATACTCTTGGAACTTCATCAGATTTTACATATACTCTAAGGCCTGGTTTAGAAATTCTTTTAATTCCAGATATAACCTTTTCATTATGTTTACCATATTTTAAATCTACTCTTATAATCCCTTGTTTCCCATCATCTATTACATCGAAGCCCTTTATAAACCCTTCATCTAGTAGGATTTGAGCTAATTGTTTTTTTATGTTTGAAGCAGGAATATCAACAGAATCATGCTTCGCATTGTTTCCATTTCTTATTCTCGTTAACATATCTGCAATTGGGTCTGTCATCATAATTTAGTTACCTCCTTTCATAAGCTTGTTGCTACCAGCTTGCTTTTCTAACTCCAGGTATTTGACCTTTGTATGCTAATTCTCTAAAACAAATACGGCATACTCCATATTTTCTTAAATAAGCATGAGGCCTTCCGCATATTTTACATCTATTATATTCTCTACTACTGAACTTTTGTTTTCTTTGTTGTTTAACAACCATAGATTTCTTTGCCAAAAAAAATTCCCTCCTTCTCTACTTTTTAAAGGGCATACCCATTAGTCCTAAAAACGCCTTTGCCTCTTCGTCAGTTTTTGCTGTAGTTACGATTATGATATCTAATCCTCTAATAGATTCAACCTTATCATATTCAATTTCAGGGAATATTAACTGTTCTTTAATTCCTAATGCATAGTTTCCTCTACCATCAAAAGAAGTATCACTTACTCCTCTAAAGTCCCTAACTCTTGGTAATGCAATATTCATTAATTTATCTAAAAAGTGGTACATTTTATCTCCTCTAAGAGTAACCTTAGTACCTATATTCATGCCTTCACGTAGCTTAAAATTCGCTATTGATTTTTTAGCCTTAGTTATAACAGGTTTTTGTCCTGCAATCATTTCTAATTCTTTTACTGCTGATTCAAGTAGTTTTGGATTATCTCTAGCCTCTCCAATACCCATATTGATTACTACTTTTTCAAGTCTTGGTACTTCCATTATGTTTCCATATTGAAATTTTTCCATTAATGCATTTACTACTTCATTTGTATATTTTTCTTTTAATCTGGAAGCCATTCCTATTACCTCCTTTCCACATTAGACTATTTATCTAGAACTTCTCCACATTTTTTACACACTCTTACCTTGCTTCCATCAGCTAGTAAGTTATGACCAACTCTTACTCCAGTTTTATCTTTTTCACAAAAATACATCACATTTGATGCATTTATCGCACCTTCCATTTTAACTATTCCGCCTGGGATTGTTGGACCTTGTGCTTTTTTATGTTTTGTAAGCATGTTTACGCCTTCAACTATTACTCTATTTTCATTAGGAAATACTCTTAGCACTTTCCCTTTTTTTCCTTTATCTTTTCCAGCAATAACAACTACTGTGTCTCCACTCTTTACATGCATGCTTTACACCTCCTCCTATAGTACTTCCGGTGCCAAGGATATTATTTTCATAAAGTTTCCTCTTCTAAGCTCCCTAGTAACAGGTCCGAATATACGAGTACCTACTGGGTTCTTATCATCTTTTATAATAACAGCTGCATTATCATCGAATTTAATATAAGAGCCATCATTTCTTCTAACTCCATGCTTAGTTCTTACAACAACAGCTTTTACTACCTCACCTTTTTTAACAACTCCACCTGGTGTTGCTGTTTTAACAGTACAAATTACTATATCTCCAACTCTAGCATATTTTTTATTTGTTCCACCTAATACTCTAATAACTAATACTTCTTTAGCACCTGAATTATCAGCTATTCTCATACGGCTTTCCGTTTGAATCATCCGAATACCTCCCTTCCAAGTTAAAAGGACTATTTAGCCTTCTCTACTATATTTACTACTCTCCATCTTTTATCCTTACTAAGTGGTCTGGTTTCCATTATTTTAACGATATCGCCAACTCCACACTCATTATTTTCATCATGAGCTTTAAACTTAGTGGTTTTTCTTATTTGCTTCTTATATAAAGGATGTGTTACGAAAGTTTCAACAGCAACAACTACAGTTTTATCCATTTTGTCGCTTACAACATTGCCTATTCTAACCTTACGATTTCCTCTTTCCATCTAAGATTAAACCTCCTTTCCTATACCTAATTCTCGTTCTCTCACTATTGTTTTAACACGAGCTATATCTTTTCTAACTGCTTTTATTCTTAATGGATTATCTAATTGACCAGTAGCCAATTGAAATCTTAAGTTGAATAATTCAGCTTTTAACTCTGTTAGCTTATTATTTAATTCTACTTCTGATAATTGGCGTACTTCCTTAATCTTCATTAGCTTCACCACCCTTTTCTTGCGTTTCCTCGCGAGTAACAAACTTTGTCTTTATTGACAATTTATGTGCAGCTAGTCTCATTGCTTCTCTAGCATCTTCTTCTGATACTCCGCCCATTTCAAATAAGATTCTACCTGGTTTAACTACTGCTACCCAATACTCAGGTGAACCTTTTCCAGAACCCATACGTGTTTCAGCAGGTTTTTCTGTTACTGGCTTATCTGGAAATACTTTAATCCAAACATTACCGCCTCTCTTAACATATCTTGTCATAGCACGTCTTGCAGCCTCTATTTGATTAGAAGTAATCCAAGTTGGCTCTAATGCTTGCAAACCAAATTCTCCATAAGTAATCGTATTTCCACGAGTAGCCTTTCCCTTCATTCTTCCTCTATGAACTCTACGATATTTTACTCTTTTAGGCATTAACATCTTATTTTCCTCCTTCCTACGGAATTTTTTCTATTCTTCTACAGTTTTCTCTACTTTTTCTACCTTTTTAGTAGGAAGAACTTCACCTTTATATAACCATACTTTTACTCCAAGCTTACCATAAGTAGTATCTGCTTCAGCAAAACCATAATCTATGTCAGCTCTTAATGTTTGTAGAGGTATTGTTCCTTCACTATACCCTTCAGTTCTGGCCATATCTGCTCCACCAAGTCTTCCTGATACTGAAGTTTTAATTCCTTTTCCTCCAGATCTCATAGTTCTTTGGATTGCTTGTTTCATTGCTCTTCTAAATGAAACTCTTCTTTCAAGTTGTGAAGCAATGTTTTCAGCAACTAATTGAGCATCTAGCTCTGGGATTTTAATTTCTTCAACATTTACAACTACAGACTTTTTAGTCATTTTTTCAATATCTAATCTTAGTTCTTCTACTCCAGAACCACCTTTTCCTATAACCATCCCTGGCTTAGCTGTATATACTGTAAGTTTAATTCTATTCGCAGCTCTTTCAATTTCAATTTTAGAAACACCAGAGATGAATAGTTTTTTCTTAACAAATTCACGTATTTTATTGTCTTCCACTAAATATTCATTAAAAGTCTTTTTATCAGCATACCATTTTGAATCCCAATCTTTAATTATTCCGACCCTTAAACCATGTGGGTTAACCTTTTGACCCATTAACTATCCCTCCTTTTCTAATCTCTTTCTTTTACAACTACTCCTATATGACTACTTCTCTTTAATATTGGATAAGCCATACCTCTTGCTTTAGGTCTAAATCTTTTCATATGTGGGCCATCATTTGCATAGGCATCAGCTACAAAAAGATTATCTCTATCCATATTGAAGTTATTTTCAGCATTAGCAATTGCAGATGTTAAAACTTTTTCAAGAACTCTCGCACCTTGTTTAGGTGTAAATCTTAAAATTGATAAAGCTTCATCCACTTGTTTGCCTCTAATTTCTTTACATATGAAATTTACCTTTAGTGGTGAAATTCGTACATATTTGGCTATAGCTCTAGCTTCCACTATATTTCCCTCCTTCTTCTTTATCTTACACCAGATGACCTTTCGTTTTTATCAACATGAGATCTAAATGTTCTCGTTGGAACAAACTCACCTAGTTTGTGACCTACCATATCTTCTGTAATATATATAGGCACGTGTTTTCTTCCATCATGTACTGCTATTGTATGACCAACCATTTCTGGAAATATAGTTGAACGGCGTGACCATGTTTTAATAACTTTTTTATCATTATTTTTATTTAACTCTTCTACTTTTTTAAGAAGATGGTCATCACAAAAGGGTCCTTTTTTAAGAGATCTACCCATGATTACTCCTCCTTTCAGATATTTAACTACTTAGTTCTTCTTCTCACGATATATTTGTCTGATTTTTTATTTTTCTTCCTAGTTTTTAATCCCATTGCAGGTTTACCCCATGGAGTCAATGGTGCAGGCATACCTATTGGAGCTCTACCTTCTCCACCACCATGTGGATGGTCTACAGGGTTCATTGCACTACCTCTAACTGTTGGTCTGATACCCATATGTCTAGTTCTACCAGCCTTACCTATTGTAATAAGCTCGTGAGATATATTTCCTACTTGACCAATTGTTGCACGGCAGTTAAGTCTAACTAATCTAAATTCTCCTGAAGGTAATCTAAGTTGTGCAAACTCTCCTTCTTTTGCCATTAGTTGAGCTGATGCACCTGCTGATCTAACAAGTTGACCACCTTTTCCTGGTTGTAATTCTACGTTATGGACATTTGTACCTACTGGAATATCTTTTAACTCCAATGCATTACCTATTTTAATATCTGCATTTTCGCCAGATTCTATTAAATCTCCAACTTTTAAATTATGTGGTGCTAAAATATATCTTTTTTCACCATCAACATAATTAATAAGCGCTATATTAGCTGTTCTATTTGGATCATATTCAATAGCAGCAACACGACCCGGTATACCATCTTTATCTCTTTTAAAATCTATTATTCTATATTTTCTCTTAGCTCCACCACCCCTATGGCGAATAGTGATTCTACCTTGTGAGTTTCTTCCACCACTTCTATTTAAGTTAATAAGTAGTGATTTTTCTGGCTCTTTTTTTGTTATCTCTTCAAATGTAGAAACTGTCATCTGTCTAAGTGCAGGGGAAGTTGCTTTAAATTTTCTAACGCTCATCGTTTTCCCTCCTTCTATGAAATTTCTATTCCATTCCTTCGAAGAATTCTATTCTCTTAGAATCTTCCGTTAATTTTACTATAGCTTTTTTCCAATCTGGTCTTTTACCTGAATGAATTCCTTGTCTTTTAACTTTACCAAGCATATTCATTACACTAACCTTCTCAACTTTTACATCAAATATAGTTTCTATAGCTTTTTTTACTTCCGCCTTGTTTGTTCTTTTATCAACAACAAAAGTATATTTACCATATGCCATATCATCCATACTTCTCTCAGTTATTATTGGTCTGATGATAATATCGTGTGGATTACGCATTATGCATACACCTCCTCCACTTTTCTTACTGCATCTTTAGTTATAATAAATGAATTATATTTTAATATATCATAAACATTTAATGTATTAACAAGAGCAGTTTGTACATTCGGAATGTTATTTGCTGATCTTATAACATTTTCATTCTTATCTCCCATAACTATTAAAGCCTTTTTATCTGCATTTATTTTAGTTAAGAAATTAGCCATATCCTTAGTCTTTGGAGCATCAAAGTTTATTTCATCTATTACTATTATTTCATTATTTAAAACCTTTGAAGTTAATGCAGATTTCATTGCAAGTCTTCTAACTTTCTTAGGTACACTATAACTGTAGTCTCTTGGTTTTGGTGCAAATGTAACTCCACCACCTGTGAAATGTGGTGCTCTGATACTTCCTTGACGAGCTCTACCTGTACCTTTTTGTCTCCAAGGCTTTCTACCACCGCCTCTTACTTCTGCTCTAGTTTTAGCAGATTGTGTTCCTTGTCTTTTATTAGCAAGTTGGTTTTTTACAACTTCATAAACTACATGTTGGTTTACTTCAACACCAAATATATTTTCATCTAACTCAATTTCTCCTACTTGTTCTCCTAACATGTTATAAACATTTACCTTAGGCATTTTGCATCCTCCTTTCCGCCTTAATTATTACTTTTTAACCGTTTCTTTTATAGTTACTATTCCCTTCTTAGGTCCTGGAATTGCACCTTTTATAAGGATTAGATTTTTATCAACATCTACTCTAACTACTTCAAGATTTTGTACAGTTACTCTTTCATTTCCCATTCTACCCATCATTCTATGACCTTTAAATACTCTTCCTGGGTAAGTACCTGCTGACATACCACCTGGTGCTCTATGGAATTTAGAACCATGAGATTCTCTTCCTCTACCAAAGCCATGTCTCTTTATAACACCTTGGGTTCCTTTACCTTTAGAAACACCAATAACATCAACTAAATCCCCTTCTGCAAATACGTCTGCTTTTATTTCCTGTCCTATTTCATATTCGTCTGGGTTTTCTACTTTAAATTCTTTTAAGTATTTCTTATATGCTACATTTCCTTTATTAAAATGACCTTTCATAGGCTTGTTTATTCTTTGTTCTTTTATATCTTGAAATCCCACTTGGATTGCATTATATCCATCTATCTCAACAGTTTTCTTTTGAACAACAACTAAAGGACCAGCTTCAACAACTGTTACTGGAACTACAGATCCATCTTCTTTGAAAATTTGAGTCATTCCAATTTTTCTTCCCATTATGTTTTTCATTACTACACCTCCTATTATCTTACAGCGGATTACTTTAAGTAATCATATAAATATCCTTATGATCTAATTTCAATATCTACTCCCGCAGGTAAATTCAATTTCATAAGTGAATCTACAGTCTTTTGATTTGGGTTTAAGATATCGATTAATCTCTTATGAGTTCTTTGCTCGAATTGCTCTCTAGAATCTTTGTACTTATGAACAGCTCTTAATATTGTTATTATTTCTTTTTCAGTTGGTAATGGTACCGGACCTGAAACAGTTGCACCTGTTCTCTTAGCAGTTTCAACTATTCTTTGAGCTGATGCATCTAGAAGCTCATGATCATAAGCCTTTAACCTAATTCTTATTTTTTGTTTACCATTGTTTGACATTTAATTCCCTCCTTCTATCGCATGCTGTTTTGTTACATGCGACTTGGCGTTGCCGATACACACCTCCAGGTGTGTTGTTATTTTTTTAAATAAAAACAACGGCAATCCCAGTCGCCCGATTTATAACCGGACATTCTCAGCAAAAATTCCCTGTTTTTAACAGCCACCTTTTGCATCATCGCAATGTCTAAAATTGAACACTACTACATTTTATAATAAACCAAGTGAAAACTCAAGCTTTTTTTTAAATAAACTCAAGTTTTTTTATACATCTTTAGACATTAGCAGGGGCCCACTAATTTTCGGGTCCCCGCTTTATATCTAAACTTAAAAATTATTCAAGAACTTTAGTTACAACTCCTGCTCCTACTGTTCTTCCACCTTCACGTATAGCAAATCTTAGTCCTTCTTCCATTGCTATTGGTGTGATTAATTCTATACTAAATCTTGCGTTATCTCCTGGCATTACCATTTCTACGCCTTCTTCTAGTTTTATATCTCCTGTTACGTCTGTTGTTCTAAAGTAGAATTGTGGTCTATATCCATTAAAGAATGGTGTATGTCTTCCACCCTCTTCTTTTGATAGTACATATACTTCTGATTCGAATTTTGTATGAGGTTTTATTGATTTTGGTTTTGCTAATACTTGACCTCTTTCAATTTCGTTCCTTTGTACTCCTCTTAGAAGTGCTCCTATATTATCTCCTGCTTGTGCTTCGTCTAGTAGTTTTCTAAACATTTCTACTCCTGTTACTACTACTGTTCTTGCTTCTTCTGATAGACCAACGATTTCTACGTTGTCTCCTGTTTTTACTACTCCTCTTTCTACTCTTCCTGTTGCTACTGTTCCTCTTCCTGTAATTGAGAATACGTCTTCTACTGGCATTAGGAATGGTTTGTCTGTATCTCTTTCTGGTTGTGGAATGTATTCATCTACTGTTTCCATTAGAGCTACTATTTTATCTCCCCATGGTCCATCTGGTTCTTCTATTGCTCTTAATGCTGAACCTACTGTTATTGGTGTATTATCTCCATCAAATTCATATTCGGATAGTAATTCTCTTACTTCCATTTCTACTAATTCAATTAGTTCTTCGTCATCTACCATATCTTGTTTGTTTAAGAATACTACTATCTTTGGTACTCCTACTTGTCTTGATAATAAGATATGTTCTCTTGTTTGTGGCATTGGACCGTCTGCTGCTGATACTACTAAGATTGCTCCGTCCATTTGTGCTGCTCCTGTTATCATGTTCTTTACATAGTCAGCGTGACCTGGGCAGTCTACGTGTGCATAGTGACGGTTTGCTGTTTCATATTCTACGTGTGATGTTGAGATTGTTATTCCTCTTTCTCTCTCCTCTGGTGCTTTATCTATGTTGTCATAGCTCATTACTGTTCCTGAGCCAAATCTTTTGTTTAATACCATTGTAATTGCTGCTGTTAATGTTGTTTTTCCATGGTCTACGTGTCCTATGGTCCCTATGTTTACGTGGGGTTTAGTTCTTTCAAATTTTGCTTTTGCCATTTCAATTTTCCTCCTTAATTATA
>NZ_FQTY01000022.1 GCF_900128955.1 Tissierella praeacuta DSM 18095 | reverse complement strand
GTATTTGATTTTGAGGATGAAGAATTAGAGGAAATTATAGCAGCACTTAAAGAAAGGATAAAAGATAGAGACATTATTATAAGACAACACGATTTAACTGAATCATCACAGATAACTGAAGATGAAATTTTAAAATACAAGCAATCAAGATACTTATGTAGAACAATAATCAATAAAATTAATGAAATAGTTGAAAGGGGAGTAAACAATGTGGATTAGAAGCCAAAGTAGAAAAGAACTAATAGATGTAACTTCACTTGAGGTAGTAGGTAATACAATTATGTGCAGAAATTGGACCTTAGGAAAATATGAAACAGAAGAAAGAGCTATGGAAGTTTTAGATGAAATACAAGAACAGCTGACTCAATGTGTAGGAGTATCAAATATGAGGGAGATAGCAAATTATGAGATGGAAAGCTTTCAAAGCTATTCTGTGTTTCAAATGCCAGAAAAATAAGGAGGTCAAATAAATGTCTAAATGTTTTGCAGATGATGGAACTATATGTACAGCTTTGAAAGTAAAAGAATGTAGAGGTTGTGCTTTCTTTAAAACAACTGAACAGAAACGTAAAGATGATGAAAGAACTAAGAAAAGATTAGATTCTTTAAAAGATAAGACTGTAAATATCTATTTTTAAAGAGGTGATTATGTGATAGATGAAGTCATTAAAGAAGCAGCTAAGATTATGAGGGAAAATCCATCAATGAAATTTTATGAAGCATTAGTTGAAGCAAAGAAGCTTTTGAAAGAAAAAAGCTCTCAGGGACTGCCATCCCAAAAGAGCAATTAGAAAAACATTTATTTATATCATTATATCAGATTGGAGGAAAAATATACATGGAAACTGAAAAGAAATTAAAATACATGCTAGATGAAATTGTAGAATTAAATGACATTATTAAGAAAGGCAAAGAAGCTATGGAAAAAAGGAATAGATTGAGAAAAGAAGTGTCGAATCTTATGGGAAATTATATGGAGGTAGTAAATGAATTGTCCTAAATGTAATAGAAAAATAGATATAAAGAAAAATCAAATTGTGGATTGTAGGTGTGGAGCTAAACTATTGGCCACATTAGTTAAAGGGAAATTAGAAATATTTGATTTAAGAAAGGATAGTAAGTAGATGGAAGATAATTTATTAGTAAAAGAAACCTGGAAAATAGAAAATGATAATGATGCAGAGTGGTTAATTGAAAAATACAATGAAGATTTGATAGAAAAAGCTAGATATAGGATGTCATTAGAGAATAAAGTTAAGGATCTGATGGACAAACTAAATAAATTAGATGAGGAAGAAAAATATGCTATAGAAAAAAGAAATTCATATTTAATAGAATACTTTGAATCCATTGACGATAAGTTCAAGAAAAAAACTAAGACTCAAGAAAAGTATAGACTTCCTTCAGGTGAGATTATAAAGAAATATCCTAATCCTGAATATAAGAGAGATAATGATAGATTGTTATCCTGGATACAAAAAAACAAACTAGATGATTATGTAGAGATAAAACAATCTCCTAAGTGGGGAGAACTTAAAAAAGTAACTAAAATTGTAAATGGACAAGTAGTTACTGAGGATGGAGAAATAGTTGAAGGGGTTGAAGTAATAGAAAAACCACCGGTAATGGAGTTTAAGGAGGTATGAAATACTATCTAATATTTATATGGGATTATGATGTATATGTGCATGAACATGATACTAAAGAAAATGCAATTAAGGATTATGAAAGATATAAGTATTCTGAATGTAAAGTTATATTAGCAAAAGGTAAGGAGCTCAATTGGGAGGTATAAGATGATTAAAATAGATGAAAAAGTTGATTTATCGAAAAAGGTATTAGAAATAGATATTGAAAGTCCAATATTTAATACCATGCTTCATGATCTAAATTTACAAATCAAAAGAGTTATAGAAAAAGTTTATGATGAGGAATTTGAAGTTGGAGAAATATCCTTGAAACTCAAGTTATCTATTAATGAGGATTATAAGACTTACCCTAAAGATGATGGATATGGAGGATTTACAGAAGAATCATACAGATATAGAAAACCTTATTTTGAACACCAAGTATCAACAACTCTAAAGAAACAATATAAACAAGAGGGAGTATATACCGAAGAAAAAGAAGTTAAATTTAAAGACGGCCAATACTATGTAGTTCCAATAATAGAACCACAGACTAGTTTATTTGATTAGGAGGTATAAGTATGGTTTTACAAATTACAAAAGCAACTGACATAAAGACATCTAAAGGTACTTACTTAATTTATGCACCACCAGGAATGGGAAAGACATCAAGTTTAAAATATCTTCCAGGTAAGACTCTTGTTTTAGATATAGATAGGACAACCAAGGTTCTTAAAGGTTGTAAAAATATAGATATAGCAGAAGTAGATAATATTAATACCTGGGGACATTGGGAAAAACTTGTTGTGGATCTGTACGAAAACTACAGAGGAAAATATGACAATATTGCAGTTGATAATGTTTCAGAATTAGAAAGATGTATATTATCTGATTTAGGTAGACAAGGAAAAAATAAAGGTGTTCCAGCTCAAGGAGACTACCAATATATGCAGTTTAAATTGGTAAATTCACTTAGATATATGAAGAATCTTGATTGCAATATTATTTGGACAGCCTGGGAAACTACGGATTTATATCAGGATGCAAATGGACAACAATTTAATAGAGCCTTCCCTCAGATTAACGGAAAAATTTTAAATAATGTACTTGGACTATGTGATGTGGTTGGAAGGCTTCTCATTAATTCAGAAGGTGAAAGAGGATTTATGTTATCAGCTACCAATTCCACATATGCTAAAAATCAGTTAGATGATAGAAAAGGTTGTCTACAGTCAGAGTTAATTTTGGTAGGTGATGCAGTTGCGACAACTAAGGCCGTATCAAATACAACTGATAAATGAAACTAGACAAGCTTATTTGCAGGGATATAAAAGTCCCTGCATAGTTTCCCCTTGTGGGAGTGGAAAATCTGTAATGATAGCTGAAATTGCCAAGAAAACCATCTTAAAGAAAAATAGAGTTTTATTCTTAGTTCATAGGAAGGAACTTAAAGAACAGATAGCAGATACATTCAATTGGTGGGGAGTAAATACAGATTATGTAGAAATAGGTATGGTCCAAACAATAGTTAGAAGACTAGAAAAGACTATCATACCAAATCTTATCATAACTGATGAAAATCACCACTCATTGGCAAGTAGCTATAGGAAAATTTATAATTACTTTCCTAGTGCTAGACGAGTAGGTTTTACAGCTACTCCTGTAAGGTTAAATGGTGGAGGATTGGGAGATGTAAATGATGTGTTGATTGAAGGCCCTACGGTTACAGAGTTAATTGAATGGGGGAACTTAGCACCATTTAAATATTATGCTCCTGAAATAATTGATACTTCTAAATTGAAAATTAGAAGAGGGGAATATGTAGCCAGTGATATAGAAGATTTATTTCAAAGTAAGGCTATTTGGGGTGATGTAGTAAAACACTATAAAAAATTATCAGATGGTAAACAGGCTATATGCTATTGTTCTAGCATTAAACAATCAAAGAGAATGGCAAAGGAATTTAATGATAATGGAATAGTGGCCAAGCATATTGATGGCGAAACTCCAAAGGCTGAAAGAGAGGCTGCAATAGAATATTTTAGACAAGGTAATATTATGATCCTATGTAATGTAGATTTAATTTCAGAAGGATTTGACGTTCCAGATTGTAATACTGCAATACTACTTAGGCCTACACAATCCCTCTCCTTATACATTCAACAGGCAATGCGACCTATGAGATATAAGGAAGGCAAGACAGCCATAATAATCGACCATGTAGGGAATGTAGGTAGATTTGGTACACCTGATATGAAAAGAGATTGGACCTTAGAGCCAAAGAAAGGATCTAATACTACAGTTAAGGAAGAAAATCCAGTAAAGCAATGTATGGAATGTTTTTATACCGTAAAGAGAAATACAACAGTATGTCCTGAATGCGGATATGAATTTAAAGCAGAGGAAAAAGAAGTTGAGCAAGTAGAAAGTGAGTTAGTAGAGGTAGGCTTATTTCAAGGATTTACTACTGATTATAGGGAACCTAAGGACTGTAAGAATATGGGGGAGTTATATCAGTTAGCCAAAAACAAAGGATACAAACCAGGATGGGCCTACTATCAAGGAAAATTAATGGGATTTATTAAATAGGAGGTTTAAGTAGTGTATGAAGATATTGTAAAAGCAAGAGAAGCATTAGATGAATTAATAAAATTAAAAAACACTGGCAATATCATTAATGTTGATGACTATATTGATAGTTTAGATGAAAAAAACATATAAACATGTGTTACGAATGGTTACTTACGGTAGTTATAAAGATTTTATAAATGAGGAGGAATAATAAATGTTTACAATAAATCATGATGAAGCAATGGATACGAGTGTAATAGAAGAAGGAATTTATGAGGTATTGGTGGTAAAGGCTTTTGAAGATGTATCAAAAAATGGATCTATATTTATAAATTTACACTTAGTAGTTAGAAATGATGTAGACCAGAAATACAAAAATAAATATATATTCGCTAGTATTTGGCAGAACAAAGAGACAGGACAGTATCATTCAGGAATGATAAATACAGTTGCAAAGTCCTTAAAAATAGAAAATGGAAAGAGATTTAATAGTTTACAGGAGCTATTAGATGATTTTCTTAATAAAACTGCTAGGGTTACGGTTAAACATGAGGAATATAATGGAAAAACTTATGAAAGAGTACAGTCATGGGAACCGAGTAGATTTAATACATGTAATCATGTGTTCAAAGAAAGTCAAAATACAGGTACAGGAATCAGTGGATTCTATCCAGTGGATAATGATGATATACCATTTTAATATAGGGGAGATTTTTCTCCCCTTTTGCATAAAGGAAGTGATGACTATTGTATGAGAATATACCTCAAGAATTAAAAAAATTGAAACAGTGGGTTTGTTGGAAATTTGAAGAGAGAAACGGAAGAAAAACAAAGACTCCTATAAATGCTAAAACAGGCGGATATGCACAATCTAATAATCAAGCTACATGGGTTGATTTTGATACAGCAGTTAAAGTATCTAAGAATTTTTCAGGTATTGGATTTATGCTAGGAAATGGGATATTTGGAATAGACCTAGACAATATGGATGATGAAATAGAAAAGTATAAAAATAGTGATGAAGATAATATTATATCTGAATTTATACATGGATTAGGTAGTTATGCAGAGTACTCTCCAAGTGGAAAAGGAATCCATATCATATGTAAAGGAAAGCTCCCTCCAGGAGGAAGGAGAAAAGGAAACTTTGAATTTTATGAAAACGGTAGATTCTTTACAGTTACAGGAGATATAGCAAGTGAATATATAGAAGTCATAGATTGTACTGAGACTGTTAAATATCTACATGGTAAATATATAGGTACTCCAATGGTTACTCAAAATAGAGAAACCAATAATATCGGAGATTTAAATCTAGATGAGCAACAGATAATAGATATAGCTTTAAAATCTAAGCAAGGACAGGCGTTTAATACTTTATATCAAGGGTTTTGGGAAGGATTATATCCTAGCCAATCAGAAGCGGATTTAGCCTTTGCAAATATGCTCGCTTTCTGGACTGGCAGAGATAAATTTAAGATGGATTCTATATTTAGAAAATCAGGACTATTTAGACCTAAGTGGGATTCTAGACGAGGAGAACGGACTTATGGAGATTATGTATTGGATGCAGCTATTAGAGATTGCAGAGAAGTTTTTACACCAGGACATGGCGTAGAAGATTATGGAGTTGTTATTTTAGATAAAGAAATTAAAAAATATGCTTTTGATGATACCGGTAATGCTGATAGATTCGTTGATAAGTTTAGGAATAGAGCAAGATATAGCTATATAGATAGAGGATGGTATTTCTATAATGGTCGAAAATGGGAATTTGATAATTTGGGACATGTTAAAGGTCTTACTGAAGATGTCATTAATGATATGAAGTTAGAACTCGCATATTGTAAAGATGAAGAAGAGGAAAAAGCTTTCTTTAAGCATCTTAAATATACCAGAAACAATAGAGGAAAAACCAATATGATGAAGGAATCAGAGCATAGATTATCAATTTTACCTAGTGAGTTTGATAAAGATAAAGATGTTTTTAATGTTATGAACGGAGTAATTAGTTTAAGAGACGGAAAATTATATAACCATGACTATGAGAGATATCTAAGTAAAATGAGCTATGTAGAATATACAGATAAAATTGATACTCCAATGTGGATAGAGTTTTTAAATCAGATATTTGGAAATGACCAAGAACTTATAGGCTATATCCAAAAGGCAGTAGGGTATTCCATGTCAGGATCTACAAAGGAACAATGTGTATTTTTCTGCTATGGAAATGGTAGAAATGGAAAGTCTACATTCTTAGATATTATATCAGAAATTATGGGGGACTATGCTACTAATATACAGCCAGAGACTATTATGGTCAATAGACAAACTGGAGGAGCAAATTCAGATATAGCAAGACTAAAAGGAGCCAGATTTGTAACTACAGTAGAACCGAACCAGGGAGCAAGAATCAACGAAGGACTATTAAAGCAATTAACTGGTGGAGATACAGTTACAGCTAGACATTTATATGGCCGAGAATTTGAATTTGAAGCAGAATTTAAGCTCTGGATGGCAACTAATCATAAACCTATTATCAGGGGCAGGGATTTAGGTATTTGGAGAAGGATGCACTTAATCCCTTTCACTGTAGAAATTCCAGATGACAAGGTAGATAAGAATCTTAAATATAAATTAAAGAAAGAACTTACTGGAATTCTAAATTGGGTAGTTGAAGGCTGTATCAAATGGCAGAGAGAGGGATTAGAAATTCCTAAGGCAGTGGAGGAAGCAGTTAAGGAATATAAATCTGAGATGGATGTTATTTCAGCCTTCTTAGAGGATTGTACCGTTCAAGGACCAGGAGAAGTAAAAGCCAGTGAATTGTATAAAGCTTATTCAGAATGGGCAGAGCAGAATGGAGAATATAAGATGTCAAATACTATGTTTGGTAAAGAAGTAGGGTTGAGATTTGAGAAGAGAAAAGCCAGAGGAGTCAATGTCTATGAAGGAATTAGGTTATCAGCTGAACATGAAGAATACCAATTAAGAGGAAGATTATTCAATAATTAGGGGAGGGTTAGGGAGAGTTTACCTCGAATTCCATAAACTTTTATATATAATTTTCTCCTATGGGACTTTATATATAAACCTTCCAACTATCCCTATGTATCCCTAAGTAAGTAAAATACTATATTATATATAAATATAAAATATTATGTAAACTATATTATGTAAACTAAAGGAGTGAATTTTAATGAAACATAGAAGATTATCCCAAAATTTTAAACTACCTAATTATTTATCAGAAAAACAAAGAAAAGATATTATATTAGCAATAAAAAAAGGAACTCCCATTATTATAAGTGGCAATCAAGGATCAACTGGTAAAACTACATTAGCAAATATATTAAAAGAAAACGATATTACCGCTTATGAAGAATGGGAGTGTTTAGAAATTGAACTTAAAAATAAGTTGGATTAAGGGGGATAAATATGAGAGAGATTAAGTTTAGAGGAAAAAGAATTGATAATGGTGAATGGGTTTATGGTTGCCTAACAAGATACTCAAGAGAAATGAGTTATATAACAGTAGATTTAATTGAAAATGAAGTGTATGAAGTATATACAGATACAGTGGGAGAATATATAGGATTAAGAGAAATGGAGATATACGAAGGTGATATTGCAAGGTGCTATGGAGGGGAATACTGGCAAGGCACTTGGGAGTTTAACGTTGTAATAGAAATAGATTCGATATTAAACCCAAGAGTTTTGATGCATTTATCTGAGAGTGAAAACTTAAAAATTATCGGAAATATTCATGACAATCCAGAGTTGGTGCAGATATGAGAGAAAAAGATATTCAAAATGAAATTAGACTTGCTTTAAATCCATATGCAGTAGTTTTTAGGATTAATGTCGGCACCTTTATGAGTGAAACGGGACAATTTGTATCAACAGGTGTACCAAGAGGTTTTTCAGATTTATTTGGAGTAAGAAAATCAGATGGTAAAGCTTTTTTTATAGAGGTTAAGAATGAAAAGGGAAGGACTTCTAAGTATCAAGATAATTTCTTAGAGCAGATGAGAAAGAATAATGCTATCGTGGGGGTGGCAAGATCAGGTGAGGAAGCAGTTAGAATCATTAAAGAAGGAATATAATATTGCAATTGCTAGATTTCATAAAATGGAAAAATGGTGTGATACTGCAACTATTGAAGACCAGGAGAAAAATTATAAACACATTGTTGATGTTATTAATACCTGCAATAGATTACTGAATGAAATTAAGAAATATGATGAGTTTGTAACTGATAATGAAATATTGAACGGATTTAAATTACTGTCAAGTTAAATATGAGTATTTTACAGATATTAGAGAATCAATGAAAGTTGCCAGCAAGTTAAAGGAGCTGATGTAGTTGTTTAGTTATAACGTAGCAGAGGCAATACCTTATAAAAGTTTTAAAGAAATGATAAATATAGTGAAAGAAGAATTAGCTAAAGATAGATATATTGAAGTTTGGGACAAGTTTATTTATTCAGCGGAGAAATGGGAGGAGAATAGTAAGGTGGTGTAATTATTGTTAGATGAAAGAATCAATAAGATGATTGAAGATAATATAAGATTAGTACCTTATATAGTTCATAAAAGTTTTAAAACCGATATTGCAATAGATTCTAGTTTATTAGATGAATATATAAGTGTTGGTAATTTAGCACTTATAGATGCATGTAAAAACTTTGATGAAAGTAAAGGCTTTCAATTTGCCACTTATGCAACTTCTGTAATTTGGGGAGCTATACAGAAATTCAGAAGAGACAAAAGAAAAGTTATAAGACTTCCACGTAGACTTCATAAGGCAGGAACGGAATATTTTAGAGGAATTAATGAAAATAAGGATATTGATACAGTTTGTGAAGAGACGGGAATCTCCAGAAAAGATATTGAGGAATACTTAGCAACTAAAGACATAGTTAATTTGGATACCCCTATAGAGGATTCGGAAGGTTGTAGTTTTACCAGATTAGATATGTTAGCAGATGAGTGCAATATAGAAGAAACTATAATAGAAAATATGAAATATAAAGAAAAGATGGAAATCTTAGAAAAAATCCTTAGTGATAAAGAACTTAAAATTGTAAAATTAGTTGAGTTGGGAATATATAGACATAAGGATTTAGCTAAGGAAACGAATTTAAGTCAATCCTATATTAGTAGAATTCTTAAGAGATTAACTGAAATGGTTGGACCAGCTGTTGAAGAATACCATTCAGGAAAAATATCGTGGAATGAACTTTGTAAAAAATTGAATATCAAAGAAAAGAGGGAAACTCAAATGCCTAGCGATGTGTTTTTCGATTCAATATGTATTGCATTAAAAAATAAATTCAAGAGTGTGGATACTGAGATTACAAAAACAACAATAATTGAGAAGCTGAGGGAACTAGGAATTAATGAAAATTCTTTAACTGAAAATCAAATAGATAAGCTATTAAATGAATTGGAGGTTTTGAATGTGAGAAAATTTGAAAAAGAAATAAATGAATTGTGCGAATGGTTAATAGATAATCCAGGAGAGCAACTTAATATGGCTGAAGAGTTAAAAGAACTTGGAATGTCAAAAAGTAGTATTAGTTACTACAGAGGAACTATTAGAGATAAGATAGTTGAAAGATTAAAAGAACAGGGATTAGACATTAGAGAAATTCCTTTTGGAAAAGGAACAAGATTAGTATTATATCCAAGCAAACAATCTGTAGAGATAAAAGAAGAATCTGTAATAGCTGCAGAGGAAACTGAAAAACCATCAGATAATATATTATTTGATATTGAGGATATGCCACTTAAAGATTATAACTTAGAATTTGCAAAGGCATTACAAAAATCTTTATCAATGCTTACTACCCTTGGGAAATCAGCAGTATTAGATATTAAAGTAAGAGAGGTTAGTTAAAATGGTGATATTATTTTTATTAATTGGGATTTCAATAGGAATTAGTATAGAAACTGTATTAAATAAAAAATCAAATAGAGTAAAAGAAGATTTAATTAAAACCTGTGAGGAATTAATATTAGAGCATGACAAGAATATTAAATTATATGATGAATATGTTGAACTCTTAGAAGGTGAATATATTGAAAGCTATAAGAAAGCTTTGGATGATACTTTAAAAGATAATATAAAGTTAAGAAGAAAATTAAAAGCTTATGAGTAGAGGAGGTATAACTCCATGGACATTAAAGATTTATTTAAACAGTATAATGACTTGCAAATAGAAATAAAAGAATTAGAACAACGAATTACTAAATTACGAAATAAAAAAATCAAAATAGAACATGATAGGGTTAAAGGATCCAGTGATGCATTTCCTTATATCGAAAGAAGTTTTACCATAGAAGGATATAATTATCCTGAAGCTGATAGAAAGGAAGAAAGACTGATTAAATTAAATGATCTATTGTGTATGAGAAAATCTAAGTGTGAGGATTTAAAGCTGCAGATAGAGGAATTTATATTTAATATTCCAGATAGTAGGACAAGGAGAGTTTTTCATTATAGATATATTGATGGATTGGAATGGTTACCTATAGCTATAAGAATGGGTAAAGTACACGAGAGTTATCCGAGGAAAATACATGATAGATATTTGGAGAGCTTAGGAAAATGAGCGAATTATTTATTAAATATCAAGATTAATAAAATAAATTTAAGTTTGGGCGGTTTGGGCGAATTAGATATGTTAATATGGTAGTAAGTGAAGATGTAAATATTTGGAAGTGATGCCTCCTTTATATTATTGAATTAGCAAAGGGCTTACTGTTATGGTAGATCCTTTGTTGTACATAACAGATACTAATTGTAAAAACCTTTTATATTTTACTTTATACTTTAGAAAGTAGTGTTTGAGCCTATTGCAAATTATAAAATTGTATAAAAATGGAAAATTTAGAGTGTTTTAAAATTCCTTTTATATTTTACTTATTTTTATATTTTACTTATTAGCTGGACTAAGGCCTTGGAAAGCAGCCTTAGTGTCTAGTAATATAAACTAGACAACATGGAATTGAAACAGAAGATATGGATACTATAAAAAATACCAGCCATAGCTTACGTCCTGATCCTATGTTCCAGCTAAATACGAACATATAAATCACTCCTATTAAATTTTAAATTGTATTAATTATATTATATGGCAAACAGTTAGAAAAGAAACCTGTATTTATTACCAAAACTAATTGTCATAATTTGTCGAACGATTATTGAAGGATTTTCTCCTTTTCTGTCGAAGTATTATTTATGGAAAGGGGAGGAAACAGATGAGCTCAATTGGAATAACAGTATATGGAGTGAGAATACAGGAAAGTCAAACTAACCAAAACTATTTATTAAATAATTTAGAGGGAGAAAGTTTTTTTAATATATTTATTAAGTTTATGAAAGAATATAGTAATGAGTATTCTAATAATGGAAAGTTAGAAAAAATTTTCAAAATTGAAAAATATAATTCAGGAGTTTATAATGAGAACCATACAGAATTGTATGATTACATAATAGGTCAAGTAAAGACTGGAGCATATGGGTATTCTGCAGAAATAGTAAATACAAATACAGGCATAATTAAATACAATAAGGAAACTGATGATGCAGAAGTCATGCCATTCTTCTTTACCCTTTGTATACCAAGAGGTAAAGCTGATGTAGGGTTATTGATATTGCAAACACATGGAATTTACGGAATAAAAACAATTTTTACTGAATTCTTAAGCGAGTTTTTAAAGGGAATTCAAAGCGACTATAATCTTATTACAGGCAATGTGGCGCCAATAGCTTATATAAACAGATATTTAAAAGAAGCAGAATTGCAAAAGATTAGATTTATTAGATATAACATACCCCATGATCCAGCCAACCAGATAGCTATGAATAATGGGGTTAATGCTGAATATGATGAATATATACTACATAAGCCAGTTGGCTTTTTAAAGCGAAGAGGTCAGGAAATTCAGCAATGTATAAGAGGGCAAAGAGCAGTAAATCATGTGATAGAAATTCAAAATTTTGATTATGACAATATAAAATTAGATTTCAAATTAGGTAAGAAGAGTAAAACAATTAACCTTAGTAATATTGATAATTTGGTTATTAATGAAGACATTACAGATTTAATAAATCTAATTGACGGACATCCTACTAAAGAAAGTATAGAGCCAATTTTAATAGAAACGTGTACTGATTATTTAAAGGATATGGGACTAATATAAGAAGGTGATAAATTGTCTAATTTAATTAATGTATTGAATTCCTTTTTCTTTAATCCATATATATGGATAATTATAAGTGTTATTTGTCTATTAGTCTCTAAATTTGTATTTAAAATCGATTATGCTAATTGTTTTGAAATAATTGAGAAACATATTGATAATTTTCGACATAGAGATACTAAAAAAATATTAATTGTACCTTTTTTTATACATTTTTTTCTTCCCGCCTTAGTAGCATTGGGAATAGTTAACATCACCATAATAAATGCTGAAATTATAAACAATGTGACTGTGATTTTATCCATACTAACTTCTATGTTTTTTACTTTGCTAGTATTAGCAATAGACATGAAAAGTAAAATTGAAATCAGAGATAAAAGTCAAGGGATTAAGGTTTTAGTTTTAAAGAAATTAATAGTTGAAACATACTATTCTATTATGTTTGAAATTTTAATATCAATTACTCTTTTGATATTATCATTCATTCATATGTTTACTAAAAAATATGGTTATATTTCAAGTTTCATTATATATTATTTACTATTTTTATTAATAGTTAATTTATTTATAGTATTAAAGAGGATTTTTATAATTGTAAATGACGATTTGAGCCAAGACCCATAGTCCAGATGCAAATTATCAATCATAATTTACACCTGGACAGAGATGAATTTTTTAAAGATAAGAATAATTGCTTGTAGGCATCCAAATAGGGCGTGTTTTTTTATATATAAAATTAAGATATGATATTAAAAAAAAGAGGACCATAAATTAGTCCTCTTTTAGTTTAATGATAATCTGGTTATTGGCAGTATCAATTACTTTCTCAGTGGGTAGAATATTACCATCTGAATCAATAAATCCACATTCACGAGCTTCAGTTGCACCGATATTTACTGTATAGCTTGATATGTTTCCATAACCATTTTTTTTAGGTGATAGTTTGATTGGTTTTATTTCCATAAATAATTATCCTTTCTTGTATAATTTGTAGGCAGATACAACAGATATTAATGCGATTATTACGGCAACGATATTAAATATAATATTTACTTCTACAAACAAAGATATTACACTTAATATAAGATTTAAAATTAAAGATATGGTTAGTATAGTCATTGATAATATGGGTAAGATAGTGTAAAATATATTTAAAGAGGCGAGGGGATTTCTCCCCTCTATTTGGGACTTATTCTAAGGCTCTCATCAATCTATCTATTAAACCGATTACGGCGGTTATCAGACTTATGATTGATATTATCAGTCTTATTTTAAGTTCCTTTTCTTTGTTATTTTTCCTCTTTTTCTTCTTACCCACTTCCTCACCTCCTAATTATATTATAGCATAGCGTAACGCTATTGTCAATAGTTTTGGTAAATTTTTCATAAATATTTTTATTAAATCGGACATCCAGTAGGGTGTCTTTTTCTTGTGGTAAATTAGAGAAAGGAGAATATAAATGTCAACAGCATATGTAGCTTTTCTTTATTGCTTAACAGCACTATTCCGAGTAATAACAATAATGCTTATAATAACAGGAATTATAATTTTAAAAGATTATCTGGATATAGAGAATATGGTTAAAGAAAGTAAAATGATTTTTCCAGCTAAGCCGAAATTACCGCCAATACCAAAAGAGAAAATAAGGAACGATGTAAATGAATAAGAAACCATTAAGACCATGCAAGAAAATAGGATGTCCTAATCTAACTAGAGAAGGGTACTGTGAAGATCATATACAAGTAGCAGAAGAACATAAATCAATAAGAAATAAATATTATGATAAATATGTAAGGGAAAAGAAGTATACTGATTTTTATAACTCAGATGAATGGGAAAGAGTAAGAGAAACTATATTAATAACTTACCATGGAATAGATATATATGCTTATTATATAAATAAAGAAATAGAATTAGCCAATACAGTTCATCACATTGTAGAGGTTAGGTACGATTGGGATAAAAGATTAGAATTAATAAATCTATTTCCTACAACAGAAAAAAATCATACTAAGATACATCAGTTATATAAGAAAGATAAAGAGGGAACTCAGAGGCTATTGATGGAGTTGTTAGAAAGATTTAGGAGGGAATACAACATACCCCCCTCCTTTTAAATGTTTTTATAGATGCCTAAAAGACCGAGATGCGTCAATAGCTTAAACAAAATTCCCTAAATGAATATTTTCGAGGAGGTGAGAAGGTGGCTAGACCCCGTGAACCAATCGACCTTTTAGTAGCAAAAGGAAAAAAAAAATTTAACCAAAAAAGAAATAGAAGAAAGAAAGGCTCAAGAATTAAAAGTTGATAATGATAAAGTTGAAGCTCCTTCTTACTTACCAGATGATTTAAAAGAAGAATTTAATAGAGTTTCCGATGAATTAATAGCAATAGGTATTATGACAAATTTAGATTGCGAAGCTTTGGGGAGGTTTATAGTATCTGAAAGCCAGTATCAAAAAGTTACAGAAAAGATACTAAAAATGAAAACCATAGGTCCTACTTATATAGAACTTATAAAGACACAGGAAAGGCTATTTAAAATGTGTAGACAAGCAGCAAGTGATTTGGGATTATCTATATCCAGTAGAGCAAAATTGATGGCACCTAAAAAAGTGGAGGTAAAAAAAGAAAGTAAATTCGATAGGATGTTTGGAGATGTATGATCCATATCCACTAGACTATCCTATTAAAAAAGAGTTAATTGGATACTCCACTGATGTTATAGATGGAAAAATAATAGCTTGTCAAAAACATAAATGGGCTTGTATGAGATTTCTAAGAGACTTAGAGAGAGAGGGAACGGAGGGGTTTCCTTTTTTATTTAATGAAGAAAAAGCTTTAAGATTTTTAAATTGGATGAAATTATACAAGCATAGAAAAGGTGTTTTGGTTGGACAAAGAATCGACCCCCATATTATACAGAAATTTGTATTTGGAAATATATATGGGTGGGAACATAAAGACACAAGACACAGGAGATTTAGAAAAGGATATTGGCAAGTTGCTAAAAAAAATGCTAAATCCCAAAGTCTTTCTTGTGTAGCAAGCTATGAATTAATGGCAATGGGAGCAGGGAAAAGCGAAGTTTATTGTGCTGCTACAAAGACAGACCAAGCTAAAATAGTTTGGGAAGAAACAGAAGCAATGCTTGACAATTGTGAGGAATTAAAGGGAAAATATAAAGTTGCGTACAGTAGGATAATACACAAAAAAACAGGCTCAGTAATGAGAACTCTGTCTAAAGAAGATAAAAAAACAGGGGATGGGCTTGACCCTCAATGTGGAATAATTGACGAATATATGGCTAGCGAAACATCTGAAATACACGACGTTATAGAGAGTGCTATGGTTGCAAGGGCAGAGCCTTTACTCATGATTATAACAACAGCAGGATTTGACTTAAATGTACCTTGTTACGAAGAAGAATATATGTATATGTCAAGTATACTAGACCCGAACAACCCTATCGAAAATGATGGCTATTTTGGAATGATAAATGAATTAGACAAAGATGAGGAAGGTAATCTGATAGATGATATCAATGATGAGAGGATATGGGAAAAGGCAAATCCAATAACTTGTTCGTATCCCGAAGGGAGAAAAAATCTAAAAGATTTATTGATAGCAGCTCAAGATGTTCCTGAAAAAATGAGGTCATTTTTGACTAAAAATATGAATATCTGGGTTAATGAAAAAAGACAGGGATATATGAATATGGCAAAGTGGGCTTTATGCGGAAATACAGAGAAGAATCCATTTCCTGATGTTACAGGATTACCTGTTATAAGTGGAGTGGACTTGTCATCAACTATTGACCTTACAAGTGTTAGTTTCGAGATACAACTGCCTGACAGCAGAATAGCTGTTATGTCTCATTCCTTCATGCCCGCTGATAAATTCCATGAAAAGATGAAAAGTGACAAGAGACATTATGACTTATGGGAAAAACAAAAATGGTTGACAGTAACCCCTGGGGCAGTAGTAGATTATAACTTTGTTCTAAAATATATTGAGAACACCTATGAAAAATACAACTGGATAAAAGGAGAAGTTTGTTTTGACAGGGCCTTGGCTACTTGGTTAATGACACAACTAGAGAATAGAGGATTTACACCTGTAGATATACCACAAGGTATGCTTACCTTGTCAGAACCTACTAAAGATTTTAGAACACAAGTCTATAGCGAAAATAAGAATATAATACATGATAATAACCCAGTATTAACTTGGGCAATTAGTAATGCGGTTACTAGAAAGGATCATAACGAGAACATAATGCTAGACAAGTCTAAGTCACGTGAAAGAATAGACCCCATAGCTTCATTAATCAACGCTCATGTGAGAGCGATAAGTAAATTTAAAATAGTGGAAGAAGATATATTCTATAGTCCAGATATATAAGGAGGCGAGACATTGAATGTATGGAATAAAGCAGTTAATTATATAAAGAACATCCGCAGAAGCATAAGAATAGTTGTAAAAAATTATGGATCGGCCTTTAATTTTTCTAATACAGACTTAGCAACTAATGAAACTATATTTGCTGCAGTATCATTATTAAGTAATACTATGGGCAGTTTGCCTTTAAAGCTTTATAAAAACTACAATGCAGTTAAACCTGAGGATGATAGTTTAGCTCAAATGATTGAATACAATCCATATTCATACTTAACAACTTTAGAATGGGTTAGAGTTATGGAGACTTTAAAAAACATCAAAGGTAACTCTTATGCAGTAATAGAATATGACACAAGTTATCAGCCTATGAATTTGCATATATTAAATCCTGACTTTGTGGAACCTGTTATAGAAAAAGATACAAAGGATCTATGGTATCAAGTAAGAGACCAAGATGGATTGGTGTATATTCATAATACAAATATGATTCATTTTAAACATATTTCAACTAATGGATATAAAGGAATTAACCCGCTAGATGTGTTAAGAAACACTATAGATTATGATAAAGAGGTTAAGGAATTTAGCATTAATCAAATGAAGAATGGATTAAAAGCTAACTTAGTAATTAAATTATCGTCAAAACTAAATGAAGAATCCATGAAAGAATACACCGATATGCTAGGAAGGTTTCAAAAGAATGGAATCTTATTTGTAGATATGGGCAAAGACTTTCAAGAACTTAAAAATTCACAATTCATAGACCCTAAAGTATTTGATGTGGAAAACATCACTATAGCAAGAGTAGCAAGGGTGTACAACATACCTTTACACAAACTATTAGCAGAAAATCAAAGTTATGCAAGTGCTGAGCAAGCTGACTTGGAATATATCAAAGACACTATATTACCAAGCGTTAGGCAAGACGAACAAGAATTAAATAAAAAACTTCTAACAGAAGATAGGAAAAATCAAGGATACTCCTTTAAGTTTAATCTAAATGGCTTAGCCAGAGCAGATATGAAAACTAGAGGAGATTTTTATTTTAAAGGTGTCAGGAGTGGGTGGTTTACTCCTAATGAAGTAAGAGCATTAGAGGAATTACCCCCATTAGAGGGAGGCGATGGTCTTTATATGAGTGGTGACTTATATCCTATCAAAGAATTAGGTAATAGAAAGAGGTGATTAAAATGGAAAAAACAAAAACAGTAACTAAAGAACAAATAGATGAAATTCTTAGCAAGTCTCAATTTAAAGAGTTTCATAGAATCTTTGATAAACAATGCGTAGTGGTGGCATTATTGCCCAATGGATTTACTATAGTTGGAGAATCTGCTTGCGTAGACCCTAATAATTATGATGAAACAATAGGATATGACTTAGCTGTTAGGGATATAGAAAAACAATTATGGATGTTAGAGGGTTATCTATTGCAGAATAGAGGTGAGAACAATAAATAAGTTTTGGGAAGTTAAAAACGCAACAGAGGAAAATACAGGAGAGATTTATATCTATGGTGATATAGTCTCCTATAAGTGGTATGAGGAAGATACTACAGCTAAAAGTTTTAAAGAGGATTTAGACGCATTGGGAGATGTAGATGTACTTAATGTGTACATTAATTCTCCTGGAGGTTCCGTATTCCAAGGTCAGGCTATAGTATCAATTTTAAAAAGGCTAAATTCTAACATTAAAGTTCATATAGATGGTGTAGCCGCAAGCATAGCTTCTGTAATAGCAATGGCAGGACATACTATTCATATGCCTAGCAACGCTATGATGATGATACACAACCCTTGGACATGGACATATGGAAATGCAAATGAACTTAGAAAGCAAGCTGATGATCTAGATAAGATAAGGGAAAGCATGATTTCAATGTACTTAGATAAGGCAGGAGATAAGCTTGACAGAGATACATTGATAGATTTACTTGACAAAGAAACATGGCTAACTGCTCAAGAATGTTACCACTATGGATTATGCGACGTTGTAGAAGAAGAAAAGGAAATTGCAGCAAGCATAAACATGGATATGTTATCCAAGTATAAAAATACACCAAAAGAATTACTAGGAAGAAAGACAGAAAAGTGTAATGAAGTTATCAATGCAAATATTAAAGATGAAGAAATTGAATCTTTAATAGCAAGAGTAAACAATATTATAAAATTTGAGGAGGAACGTATTTATGAATAGGTATCAATTAGAACAAATGTTAGCAGGAGTAGGGCAAGAGTTAGATGTAGCAAATAAGAAATTAACTTCTATGTATGCAGATGCAAAAACAACTCTTGAAGCAAGAAGTGAGCAAAAGGAAACAGTAAAGGATTTAGAAGAAAGATTTAATGGTATCAAGTCACAAATTGATGAAATGGATAAAAAAGCTGCAGCTAAATTAAATCAACAATCTATAGAAGGAACAACACCAGAAGAGAAAGTAGTTAAAGCAAAAGCAGAACTTATAAGAGCAGTAATGGCAAACAAACCTGTACCTCAAGAAGTAAAAGCTGCATTAGGTGACAATAACGCTACAGGTGGAGAAAAGATATTACCAAGAACAATGACAAATGAATTATTACATGAGCCATTTGTTAAGAACCCATTAAGAGACATCTCTACATTTACGAATATCACTAATTTAGAAGTGCCTAGAATAACATTTTCCCTAGATGATGACGATTTTATAAAAGATACGGAAACAGCTAAGGAATTAAAAGACTCTACCGATACAGTGCAATTTGGTAGGTTTAAATTCAAGGTATTCTCTAGTTTATCAGAAACAATACTACTAGGCACAGATACTAATTTAGTTCAAACTGTAGAAGCTGCTTTAGAAAGTGGATTAGCTAAGAAAGAGAAAGTTGTTGCTTTTACAAAGTCACCAAAATCAGGAGAAGAGCATATGTCATTCTATTCTGCACAAAATGCAATAAAGGAAGTAGAAGGTGATGATCTATACAAGGCAATCAAAAATGCATTAGCAGATTTAGAGGATGATTATTCAGAAAATGCTACCATAGTTATGACTAAGAAAGACTATTATGACATGATCGAGACTTTAGCAAATGGCAATACAACCTTATACATGGCACAACCAGAGCAAGTGTTAGGGGCACCAGTCGAATTCTGTGACGTGGCAGTAGATCCAGTTGTAGGGGATTTTAGATATTCTCATTATAACTATGACTTGAATATGCTGTATGACAGAGATAAAAACGTTAGGACTGGAATGGAGGACTTTGTTTTAACTGCATGGATAGATCATAGAATCAAATTAAAATCAGCATTCAGAATTGCTAAAAAAAAAGTAACCCCATAGAGGCAAAAGGGCTAAAAACAATGGCAATAGAAAATGAAGTTGACCTAAATGCTTTAACAGTAGCAGAACTTAAAAATATAGCAAAAGAAAAAGGAATACCAGGGTATTCAAATATGACCAAACAACAACTAATAGATGCTATTAACGAGACACCTTAGGAGGTGTTATTTTTATGGAATTAAATAAAGTTAAAGAATATTTAAGAGTGGATGGAGAAGAAGAGGACAATCTTATAACCTCTCTTCTTCTCGCATCGCAATCTTATATAGAGAATGGAACCGGAATCAAAATTGATGATGTTGAACGAAACAAAAACTTAAAACCGCTATATAATTTAGCAACAAAATTATTGGTATCTCATTGGTATGAAAATAGAACTACTGAAATAACAGGACCTAACTTTCATAAATTGAATTTTAGTCTTGAATCTTTGTTTCTACAGTTAGAAGCTGAATATTTGAAGCTAAAGAGAGAGGGTAAGGTATGAATCCAGGAAGATTAAAAGATCGCATCACTTTACAGAGGAAAAAGGAACAAGAGGGTTCTGTTATTGATTTAGATGATTATGAAGATTATATACCTTTATGGTCCGAAGCTAGATTTTTAAAAGGTAGGAATTTTTATGCTGCTAGAGCTGCCAATGTAAAAACTGATGTAGAATTTATTATTAGATATAGAACAGATATAGACGAAACTATGGGGATTAAATTTAATAATAGATTCTATGAGATAGAAGGTATATTACCTTTAGATAATAATAGCATGTATTTAGTCGTTAAAGCTTATGAAGTTAAACATGATATGTAGGTGATGTTATGTCTTATAAAATTAAATCAACAGAAAGCGAAGAAATAGAAGTATTTTTAAATGAAATAATGGGAGTTACAGAAGAAATTGAAGAGAGATTTCTAAAAAGAGCTGCTGAGGTAGTAAAAGGAAATATAGTTAGAAATCTAAATGTTTTAAGAACTAAAACCAATGACCCAGAACATAAACATATGGCAGATGATGTAAACTATAGAATTGTAAAAGATGAATATGGTGAAAAAGTAGCAAGAATAAGAGGAGGTAAAAAAACAGGAACTAAATGGCATTTAGTGAATGATGGAACATATAGAAGTAAAGCAACACATTTTATAGATACTGCTCTGAAACAATCAGATGAGGAAATAGAACAAATATTTGAAGAAGAAATGGAAAGGGGTGGGTTTTAATGGATTTGGTAAGCTTAGTAGATAAAACCTTATCTCCTTTAAAAATACCAGTTTTATGGCAAATAAGACCAGGAAAGTTTCCTGGAATATCATACCACTTCTTTAATGAAAGCGGTATTTTATTTGGTGATGGAGAAGTGGAGAGAATGACAGTATCTTGTCAAGTAGATATTTGGTCGAAAGATGGGCATGAAAATATAAAGAAAGAAGTCAAAAAGTTAATGAAGAAATCTAGATTTTTAGAACCTTATTCTTATGATGGATACGAGAAAGAAGTTAAATTATATCATACAGTAATGGTATTTAATTATCACTATAAGGAAGGTGAAACAAGATGAATAAATTTAAAAAAGCATATAGAATCAACGTAGAACATTTAGTTTATGCAATTATGACTAAGGATGAACCTAGTTTAGTCGATTATGGAACAATAAAAAAGTTATCTGAAGCTATGCAGATACAATTAACTCCCTCAGTAGCATCTGGACAACTATTTGGTGACGGAGTAAAACAATCCTCTATAGCAAAATTGACGGGTATGACGGCAGTATTGGATGTTACCAAAGTTCAAATAGACGATAGGGCAATTATTACAGGAGCAACTTATGAAGATGGGGTGTTAATTGAAGGAAAAGATGATACCGCACCATATATTGCTATAGGCTGGAAGGTACCGCAGGATATGCCTGGAGTAGCAGAATATCATTGGTTGCTCAAAGGCAGGGCACAGCCTTATGCGAATACAGTACAGCAACAAACAGATAACATTAATTATAGTACAGATACAATAACTATAGAATTTGTCCCTAGAGACTTTGATGGCGCAATAAAATATTCTGCTGATAGTGCGGATCCAACATTTACCGAAGAGCAGGCAGCTAAATGGTTTGAAAAAGTACCAGGACAAGTGGCAGTATAAAAAATACTAATCCCTATTTACTTAATAAATTTAATATTGTAGTATTGAGTAAAAAGGGGGGATTGGGTATGAAAATATTTATAAGAACAGAGAATTATGTACCGCCCACGAAAAAAGAGAAAAGATTTATGTTTGTGGTAGTGGCAATTATGATAGGTTTTATATTGTGGGGATTCATAGCCACTTATATAAATGCAAATGCATTTACTAGGTCTGCAATTTATAGGAATGTACAAGATGTTTTTGGATATAAAAACATACATGAAACACAATATCATGAAGAGTCAAAAACCTATTTAGTAAGATTGTATGTTCCTAATAGGGGTAGCAGAAATAAAACCGCTCAAAACGCTTTAGACAAAATAAGGAAAGTATGTATTTTATCAAGTGAAGGGTTGGAAATAGGAAGTGACGTACAAACATTGACATTATTTATTGATAGTGAAGATTGGACTGTGTCATTAAGTACGAGCTTGAAAAAAGATACAATTTTTAATACTGATTGGTATAATATAAAAACTTATGGAGAATTAATGGAATTAACAAATACAAAGGTAAAAAATAGATAGCACCCTGTTAGGTGCTATTTTTATTATAAGAAATGGAGTTGATAAAATGGCTAGAAAAAAGTTCGCAGTAAAACCAATAGAGCCTTTGAGACTAGATTTTCCTGATGGTAAGGCAATAGAAGCTATATTTACTGTAGAAGCCTTTATTTTATTATCAGAAGAATTTGGGGACTTAGTAACATTAGCAAATGAAGAGAAAAGCAAGCCTTATGATTTGGCAGCAAAGCTTTTATATTGTGGGATGAAAGTAATGAATGCCTCTTCAACTTATGAAGAGGCGAAAGCAATTGTAATAGGTGGTGGGCTACCACTAATAGAAATAATATTTGAAAATGTAATGGAAACTTTTGATGGAATGGATATAGATGACTTAGAAGTAATAAAAAAAAAGGCAGAGGAGATGGCGAAGGAGTTCGGTCTGAAATAGATTTTGATGAACTCTATTATTATTTTTGTATAGTATTGAAACAACCTGAAAATACATTTTTTGCTAGTAGCATAGGAAAAGTTGTAAAAATGATAGGAATGTATGCGGACTCACTAAATACTGATGGACAAAAGCAACAGGTAGAAAAAATTACCTCTATGAGTCAGATTGCGGGGTGGTAAAGTGTCTTTTAAGAATTATAAAAGGTCAATTATATTAGATTTTAACTATGAAGAGGTAAGAAAAGGAGTGCCAGAAGCTAATAAGCAGATGGCACTCCTTAATGCTGAATTTAGAAAACAGAGTGAAGCGGCAAGACAATCTGGAGATTCTATAGAAAAATTACAACTTAAAAATGAAACATTTGCAAATAGAGTAAAGATACAAACTGATAAGGTGGAATCTTTAAGGCAAGAATTAGATAGGCTAACTAACTCAGAAAACATTAATGAAAAAGCAATAGCTAATAAAACTATAGAATTAAAAAATGCTGAAACTCAATTAATGAAGTATAAGAGGGAAAGTGAAGAAGTATCAAGAGAACTAAAAGCACAGGATAATATTTTTGGTAGGACTGGAGCTGCTATATCTGATTTTACAGAAAAGACTAAAGCAGCAGGAGTAGACTTAGAAAAGCTAGCTGGAACTATGCAAAAAGTCGGAGCAGTAATGATGGGTATAGGGATTGCAGCAGTAAAAATGGCTGGAACTGTAGACCAAGAAATGGCAAAGGTAGCGACTATTGCAGATACTACTAATATTAGTATGGAAGAATTGAGAAAAGGTGTGATGGATACTAGTAATACCTTTAATATTGCCGCAGCAGAAGTAGCAGAAGGTTTGTATAACATTAATTCTTCCAACATAGATACAGCTCACAGTTTAGAAGTTTTAAAAGAATCTGCATTACTTACAAAAACGGGATTCACTGATATGGGGAAAGCAACTGATATCCTTACTACAATAATAAATTCATATGGAGTAGCAATAGAAGATGCAAATCTTATTACTGATCAATTAGTTATTACACAAAAATTAGGGAAATTAACCGTAGATGAATTAGGAAGCAGTTTTGGTAAAGTAGCAGGATTAGCTTCAACAGCGCAAATACCTTTAGAGGAATTATTGGCAGCTATAGCAACATTAACTACAAGAGGAATAGAAGCAAGTGAAGCTGTTACAGGACTTAGAGGAATAATGGCTGCTGTAATAAAGCCAACTGCAGAAGCAAAAGAAGAGGCTGAAAGACTAGGACTACAATTTAATCTAGCAGCATTACGTGCAAAAGGTTTCTCTGGATTTCTTGAAGATGTACAAAGGAAAACTAGAGGAAATGATGAAAGTATGGCTAAATTATTTGGTAGAATTGAAGGGATTAATAATATGTTTATTTTGGCCGGTGAGGAAGGGGCAAAACTATATGCTGAAAATGTAGATGAAATAACTAATTCAGCAGGTACAGCTAATGAAATGCTGGAAAAGCTACAAACTCCTATTGAAAGACTAGAATCTGCATTTAACACTTTAAAAAATACAATGATAGAATCTGGAAATGGATTAGCACCTCTAGTAAATATGTTGGCTGTTTTTTTAGAATTAGTAGCAAAAGTACCTGCTAAATTAATGACAATTATAGCAGTATTAGGGATGGTAACTTTTATAGTGGGTACTACTGCCAAAAGTGTTTTAGGATTATCTACATTAGCTGATGGATTAGGTAAAATCTTTGGACTTACAGTTAACCCAACAATTTTAAAAGCAGTTGCAATTTTCATGGCTTTAGCGGCTGCTTTCGCAATTATATTGGCATTAATAGTTGCTATAAAAGGCAACTCTAAGGAATTAGAAAATGTAGCGGATTCTGCATCTAAAATCACAGGAAGTTTTCAAAAACAAGCTACAGATATGCAAACTCAAGCAGTTAGAAATGTGCAAGGCTCTCATAAAAGCGGCTTAGGGAGAGTGCCACATGATAGGTATAGAACAGAATTACATGAGAATGAAGAGGTGTTATCTGCTAATGATCCTAGAAACAGAAACAATCCAAATTTCAGAGGCGGACAAGGTAACATATATGTAACAGTACAAGCAGATGACTTACAGGAAATGAGTGATGTTGTAAGGCTGTTTGAAGGCCTAAGGCAAAGACAGAGGGCAGGTGCTGGACGTGTTGACTAAAGTATTTCCAATTAAAAACACAGCCAATGGTTATAGCATAAGAATAATAGAAGCTGAGAGAAGTCCTGTTGATGGGAAAATAACCTACGAAACTAAGAGTCTCAATCGAATGGATAATCCAGAGTATATACAATTAACTAATCTAAACGTGACTATTTCAATAAAAGATAGTAGGGAAACAATATTCAACCCGTCTTACGGAGGGATATCTTGGGAACAAGATATTCCTGACAATGCGATAGTGACTTCTACAAGAATATATTTTACACAAAGACCTTTTAGGCAGGGTGGAGGCAATGGAGGACAACCAGTATACAGTGGAGATATAAGAATAGCTTATAACAAAGGGAAGTTTGTTCCTGGATATGATTTTTCTTTTAGCGATTTAACAAACTATGTACATGTGCCTGTTAGAACAGAAAAAGAATTTTACATGGAAATAAATGAAGATTTAAAAGGTAGCATATTATTAAGAGGATTAGAAACTGAAAGTTTTATCGTTAACAAGAATACGCAAATGAACGGGGTTGGTATAATTAGTTTTGAAGAAAATCATTTGTGGATTATTCTTAATAATAGAATGCATCTGAAACCGTTGAGAGTAGAAGTAGAATATGAATTACCACCTCCATCAAAACCTAGAAGTTTATATCCTGATGGAGATACTTTAAATCCTAGAGGAGATATAAGATTTAGTTGGGCTAAAGAAGATGATCAAGAGTATATAAATTTACAATACTCTACCAATCAAGGCGGCACTTGGACAACATTAACTAACCAGAAGACTAGAGATAATTTCTATATTGTAACTGGAGGAACAATAAAGCATATTGGCAGAGTAGACTGGAGAATTAGAATAGGTAACGAAGCACAAATATATTCCGATTGGACTACTGCGATATTTACAGCAGGAGCAGAGGAACCACAAGCACCGTATCTGGTAACTCCTGTAGGAGATTATATACTAAAAAGTGATGGATCAATTGTATTTAAATGGATTTATAAAGGAGATATAGGGACAAATCAAGCTGCATATGAAATTTCAATTTCCAAAGATAATGGAGTTTTCTGGCAAAGTAGAACATTGAGTTCACCAAGCCAACAGCATAGTCAATATCTGGATTATACAGGTTCTGTCTTATGGAAAATACGAACTAAAAATAATTATAATGAATGGTCACCTTGGAGTGATATAGCACAATTCACGATTATAGATACTCCACCTGCCCCCTGGTTTGCTTATATAGAAAATAAACATATGCCTACTTTATATTGGAATTCTAGTAATCAGGATGTATATAGAATATGGATAAAAGATGATAAAAGAGAATTAGTTTTTGATACTGATGAAGTAGCAGATGCTAATTCTAGAAAATTAAAGTTACCTATATTTTTAAGCTTTGGAAAATATACTTTTTATATTCAAATCAAAAATAATTTCAATATAGAATCTCCAATAAGTGAGCAAACAAAATGGATTAATCCAACTCCCCCTAAGAAACCTGAAATAGATGTATATTCACAAGACTATAGGGTAGTAATAACTGCTAGTGTTGTAAATGGGTTAGTTTATAGAAATAATCAATATATAGGTACATTGAAAGATGGAAAGTTCTTAGATTATACAGCAGGGAATAAGACTATATATGAATACTTTGTTAGGAATGTAGAATATGACAATTACAATGACTCTGAAATCAAGCAGGGACAATGTAATTTTAGAAAAAATACTATTGCAACTATAGATAATCCTGAAGACTTTATAGAGGTATATGTCAATTTAGACAATTTTCCACAAAAAACATTTGATTTTAGACTAGACTATAAGAGTATGAATTTTGCAGGTAGAACCTATAAGGCTACAGAATTTGGAGAAAGCATACAAGAGGATAGATCCTTTACTTTTTATGTAGAAGAAAAAGAACCTATATTGAAGTTAATTAAGAAGAAAAAGGAATTAATTTATAGAGATATAAATGGTGAAGTAATATATGGAACTATAGCTAGTATATCTGGAGAAAAAAGACTGGACGGTTATACTGTAGTATTTACTATAGGGAGGACTAGAGAATGATAAAACTTACAGAAGAACAACAAGGTTTATTACATTTCTCCAGCAATTCTAGGGATATAAGATTTAGATATGACTTATTGAACTTTGAAGAATTTAAAATAGGAGAACTAGACGTTGCAAGTGGTAAGATTGGATTAAATTCTCTAGCCGAAATAAAAAGAACTGGGGCATTTGAAATAAAAGAAAACGAACTAAAGGACGTAGATTGGATTAATTCTAAGATACGTCCTATGTTTATGCTAAAAAATAATGATAAATGGCATGAATGGAGTTTAGGAGTTTATTTAATTTCCTCCCTATCTGTAGGCATAGTGAAGGGAAAATATAGAAAAGTAGAAGCTTATGATGCCAATGAAATATTAATGGAAGATAAATTTATAAATAGGTATTTCATTAAAAAAGGTACAAATTATGTAAAAGCAGTAACACAAATAATTAATAGTGCTGGAATTTATAAAGTAAATATAATTCCACATCCTGGGAAACTAAATTCAGATAAAGAATTTGAAATAGGAGAGAGTAAATTAACTGTAGTAAATGAATTGCTGAGGCAAATTAATTATACCTCTATATTTACAGATGAATGGGGATACATGGTATCTAAGCCTTATGTTTTACCAAATTTGAGAGAAGTGGAATACTCTTATAAAGAAAATGAAACGAGTATTATATTAATTGATTCTACAAAACATTTACTAGATACTTTTAACGTGTCTAATATCTTTGTAGGGACAGTGTCTACTCCTGAGGGGCAAAATCTAAGGTCAGTATATACAAATAATAATCCTCTAAGTCCTATATCTACAGTTAGAAGAAAAAGAAATATTGTAATGCATGAAGAAGTAACGGATATATTAGACCAAGTTACACTTGATAATTATATTAAAAGACTTGCATATAACAATACGAAGTTATATGAAAGGTTAATTTTTGATACTGCTATAATGCCCCATCACAGTTATTCAGACTGTTTATTTGTAAATGGAGATAAATATATTGAAACTGATTGGGCTATGGGATTAGAAACAGGTGGTGTAATGACTCATAATTGTAGGAAGGTGACAAATATATGATTGAAGTACTTGAAAATCCTATACGAGAAACTATAGGAGATAGGATAGCTACAATAGTTGAAATAAATGAAGATGGATTACCTATTATTCAATTTGATGGAGAGGAAGAACCTAGCCAAAAGTTATATCCTATAAGCGGATTATTTAAACCTGAAAAAGGACAAAGAGTAATGATGAAAAGATTTAATGATACTTATATCATAGAATATAATATTTTATATTTGGAAGTAATGGAAGAGCCAAATAGGAATAACTTTGAGGGAAATGTAAATATAGATGGAGATTTAAAAGTAGATGATATTAATTCTAGAGATATAAATTGTAGAGATATAACTGTTACGAGAAGAACTAATATAGATAATTTAAGTGTAACTGGAAAATTAGACTTAGATTCAGACTTGAATATTATGGGGGATACTACTTTAAATAAAACTTTTATAAATGATGAATTGAGTGTTAAAGATTTAAAGGTGCTTAATACATCTATTTTGACTGGCTTAAAAATAAAAGGACCTATAGGTTTTTTTGAGGCAAATCCCACTAACAGAAAATCCATAGATAGACCAGTAGGAACAAATTGGAATCTATATGCTGTAGCTATAGCTGAATTATTAGATATATTAGAAGAGTATGGTCTAATACAGCAAAAAGGATAGGTGATTAGATGAAGCCAAAAGAATTTGATTTTTCTTTAGATATAAAACGACATAAAAGAACAGAAGATATAATTTTAGTCCAAAATGACAGGCAAACAACTAAATTTAATATTAATCTAATGGATGGAAATCATGCTTTTTTAATAGGTGAAAATGCGGAGATATCGATTGTATTTCAAAAATCTGATGATACCTATATAGAGCAGGAGTGCGAATTTATAGGAAATAAGGTATCGGTAATATTGGTAGACCAAGTACTTACAAAGAGTGGCAAAGTTATAGCGGAGATAATCATAAGAAGTGATAATCAAGTATTAACTACAACTAGTTTTGATTTTCATGTAAGAAAAAATATTCTCAATGATAATGCTATAGAAAGTACAAATGAAATAGGGATACTAAACAAATTAATTGATACAGTAAAAGAATTAATTCAAAAAGTGATTAATTCAATTCCCAGAATAGGGGATAATGGTAATTGGTTTATAGGAGATGAGGATACAGGTAAACCTAGTAGAGGTCCTAAGGGTGATAAAGGAGATAAGGGTGAACAAGGTCCTAAAGGAGAAAAAGGAGATAAGGGCGACAGGGGTATTGATGGTATTGGAGCCGTCCATAGCGTAAATGACCAGGTGGGGGATGTCTACCTAACTGGTGAAGATATAAGGGTGAATCAAAATCAACAATGGTCAGTTAGTTATGCATTGAATAGCTTAGATAAAAGAAAGCTAGACAAAGAATCTGATAAAGGCTTGTCTGCTAATGATTTTACAGATGACTTTAAAAACAAACTAAAAGGTATAGAAGAAGGGGCAGAAAAAAACAAAGTGATTTCTGTAGCAGGAAAAACAGGGGTGGTGACGCTTACTAAATCTGATATAAGTTTGGGAAATGTTCAAAACTATGGTATAGCTACTGAAAGTGAAGCCAAAAATGGGGCAACTAATCTAAAATATATGACGCCGATTAGAGTTAAGAATGCATTGGATGACAGATATAATTTTTCAAATGATAATCAGATCGTGATAGGCAACGGTGCGTCATGCAATGGAAACAATATTATCAATCCTGTTGTTATAGGACACAATGCTTCTACAGAAGCCCAACATACTATATCTATAGGCAGCTTTGCTAAATGCACTGGGAGCAATCCCTATAATTCTGTGGCAATTGGTCGGTTGGCAGAATCTACATTATTTAACGGCATAGCAATAGGAACAGGAGCTAATACTGCGGGTGCATTTGCAGTTGCAATAGGGAATAACGCTAAGGCTACACACACAGATGCAGTTGCAATAGGGGCGGATGCTAACGCTGCAAATTCACAAGAAGGTGTTCTGGGTTCATCAAAGCGTACAAATAATTGGAAAGTTCCAGGTTCATTTTTAGTAGGTGGTACTAAAAACTTTGAAATTCCTCATCCAAAGCCAGAGAAGAAAGCAACCCATGTAATTAGACATGGTGCAGTGGAATCCCCTACGGCTGGAGATACCTTATACCGATATAAAATAATTGCTGCCAAAGATAATGATTTAGTTACAATTGATTTACCTGATTATTTCATATGGCTAAATAGAGATGTTCAGATATTCGTAACATCTCAAGGGCATTTTGGTAATGGATATGGGATATTAAACAGAGAAACAGAACAGCTTGAAATTCACTGTGAACTTGAGGGGGCATATAACGTACTTGTAATAGGTACCAGAAATGACGACCATCAATCCGTACAAGATTGGTACATCAAAGGTGTCGAAAGAGAAATAGGAGAATCTTGGACGGGAGAAACGTATGTATTTGAAATTGATGAGATTATGGAAGTGGAAGAAATTACGGAGGTAAAGTAAATGAATATAATTATAAAAGAAAGTAAGATACAATTTAAAAATCCTCAAATTGGACAACCAACTCGGGCAATAAAAGAACATTATAATGGCAGACGAATAGTAGCTGATATAGATGGTGAAGAAAGAATGTTAAGATTTAAAAAAGACGAAATGCCTTTTGTAGCTGATGAAGATGATATGATTTTAGCAATAGAGCAAAGATTAGTAGTAGAACAATAATACTAACAAGGGCAATAGACTAGAGATAGTCTTTTTTGTTTCCTTTCTTATCATTGTAATAACTAAATATTTATGATATAACCTATGTATATTTACATTTACATAGGGGGGATAGAGTGGGAAAGAAAAAAATAGAAAAAGAAATGCTACCAAGATATTATCAGTTAGCTAAAGAAGAGCTAGGGATACAGGAAGTTTATAATGAAAATGAAAACTTATTTTGTTTGATTGAAATAATTAACAGGCTAATAGATCCTGTGAATAAAACTATTAATGTAAATGGAAGACAAGTGAATGTTGAAGATTATAGAATTTATTTAAATAATAAATTATTGCATGAAGATAAATATATGGAACATGATTCTTATCCAGTATTTAGTATATATATTCCATCTTGGATTTCTATGATGTCATTAACAATCAATGTAATTACTGGAAATGAAATATTTAAAATTATAACTATAGCCATAATGGTATTATATGTATCATTTCTTGCAATATCTCTATCAACGGGTGGTTATTTTAAAAGAAGGACTTATATAAATAACATAGGTTTCTATAAGGTGACTTTGGATATATTACAAAAGATATAAATAAAGAACTTGCTTAGGTGAAGTGCATCCCAAAAGTTAGACAACAAAATTTAACTTTTGGAGGTGCATTTTTTAATGCAAATTTTGGAGGTGTAAAAGTGGAAAATAAAATATGTGAAGAAAGGCATAAAAGAATTGATGAAAAAATATCAGTACATGAAAGAAGAATAAATAATCATTCTGAAAGACTAGATATAATAGAGAGAGTAAATAGCAGATTAGAAGAAAGGTTAGATGGATTAATCAAGCAGTTAGCATCATTAAATTCCACAATGAAATGGTTCATGGGATTACTTTTAGGAGGAATAGTATCCTTCTTTTTTTATGCAGTTCAACAAGGATTATTTAAATAGAAAGGAAGTGAAATTCATGGTAAAAGTACACATGGATTTTGGCCATGGGGGAAAGGATCCAGGTGCAGTGGGAGATGGGTTAAAAGAAAAGGATATTACATTGTCTGTAGGGTTAAAAATAGGAGAAATACTAAAAAGGCACAATGTAGAAGTATCATATTCTAGAACAACAGATACATTTATAGAACTATCTGATAGAGCTAAAATG
>NZ_FQTY01000020.1 GCF_900128955.1 Tissierella praeacuta DSM 18095 | reverse complement strand
CAGCGTTCGTCCTGAGCCAGGATCAAACTCTCATTAAAAAGTCTGATTAGCTCAAATTATTTGCTGACTTAATTCATGTGTTCGTCGCTTTGTTAGCCAAATCATAGATTTGGACTTCGCGACATCTGACCTACCTTCAATTCGCTACGCTCATTGGGTTAGGTCATTACTTTTTATAATTCAAAGTTTCTCACACTGTTTAGTTTTCTAGGTTCATCGTCACCCTTTGAGGCGACTTACTTAGTATAGCAAACTTTTCCTTTGCTGTCAACTGTTATTTTTAAACTTTTTTAAATCATTTTGCAGATTTATGAAGTTTAATGTCACAGCCGACTCTTACTATAATACTCTCATTAGTGAATAAAGTCAACACTTATTTCAAAAAACTTTTAGTTTTTTTTAAAAGTATTGATTTTAGCAGTTTATAGATTAGCTTCCTTATAAATAATATTTGTATTTATTTAAAAAATTATACTTAATAACTAATTATTCAATCTCAATTGTTAAACCAATGTTCTTTCTAATTCTTTTCTTAACTTATCCAAAACTTTCTTTTCTATTCTAGATACTGTCATTTGGGATATATCTAATGTTTTTGCTATAGCAACTTGAGTTTTTTTATTAAAATATCTTTCAATTAATATTTGTTTTTCTACATCATTTAATTTTTCCATAGTCTTTACCAAAAAGTCATTATCTTCAATTCTACTAAAATATTGATCTTCTTCTCCTATTAAATCCGCTAAGTTAACATCTTTATCTTCATTATTTGAATCATAGGTTATATCTAAAGACTGAGGAGTATATACTTTACTAGCTTCCATTGCTTCTAGTATTTCTTCTTCCGAATAATTTAGATAGTTTGCTATATCTTCAATTGTAGGTGATCTTTGTAGCTGTTGAGATAAAAATACCTTTGCATTATTTATCTTCTTAGACAATTCCTGTATTCTTCTAGGTACTCTTATGGTCCACCCTTTATCTCTGAAGTATTTTTTAATTTCTCCTATTATAGTTGGGGTTGCAAAACTAGAGAATTCATAACCCTTATCTATATCATATCTATCTATAGCGTATATAAGGCCAATACATGCTACTTGATAAATATCATCATATTCTATACCTCTGTTTGCATACTTTTTAGATAAAATCTCTGCTATATATATATGTTTTTCAATTAATTTATCACGAGTAGCCTTATCCCTATTTTCATTATAAGATTTAAATAAACTTTTAATCTCTGCCTTATCTTTTAATTCTCTATTTTCTTTTCCTTCTGTCCCCTTATTAGTCATTGATTATCAACCTCTATATACTTGACCATTTTTATTCCATCTTCATTAAATATAACTTCATCCATTAATGACTTTATAATTAATAAACCTAGTTCTCTTTCTCTTTTCTCTTCTAAATCGTCAGGTATTTCTTCTTTTACATTCATCACCTCTATAGATAACTTTTCTTCATCTATTTCAAATACTAAGGATATTTCTTCTTTCCCATCTGACATAAGAGAGTTTATACAAGCCTCTCCTATAGAAACTTTTATATCTTCTATATCATCTACATTTAATCCCATACTATATGCTATTCCTGAGGTAGTAAGTCTAACTAAACTAATATAATCTGGCTTTCTAGGTATTGTCAGATTTATTATATCTTTATTCATCCTTTTCACCTCTTATAATAAATAGCTTGTCTAATTCTGTAATATCAAATATTTTTCTTATATTTGGTTTAATATTTGATAAATAAATTTTATAGTCATTATCTTTAAGCTTTTTTAAAATAGCTATTAATGCTCCTAAACCTGTACTATCTACATATTTTAAATTCTGTCCATCTATTATTATATCTGTTTCTTTACTACTAAAATGTTTAAATATCTCCTCTTTAAATTTTGAAGAAGTATAAATATCTATTTCACCATTAGGTAAGAATACCCATTTATTTTCTATATTATCAAATTGCACTTCCATATTTAAAGACATATAAGCCCTCCTCTATCTACATATAATATGTATTAATTTTATAATAAAAACAGTTTAATGTAAAGCAAAATACCCGGAATTAGAAACTTTTACCTAAAAACAAATCCTTTATTTCATTCATTACATTAAAAACTTATAAATGAAATAAAGGATTATAGTTTACTAACTTAATTATTCTTCTTCTACATATTTTGCTACAGCAACTACTCTATCATCTTTCATCTTCATAAGAGTAACTCCTTGAGTACTTCTGCCCATGATTGAAATGTCCTTAGCTATTAATCTAATAATTGTACCTGTAAATGAAATCATCAATAACTCATCATTATCGTCAACAACCTTAGCTGAAACTATATCACCAGTTTTTTCTCTTATGTGGTAGGTTATTAATCCTTTTCCTCCCCTATTCTGAGTTTTATACTCATCTAGTGAAGTTCTTTTTCCAAATCCATATTCTGAAATAACTAATAATTTCTTTCCTTCTTCTACTAATTCCATTGCAACAACCTGATCATTGTCTTTCAAGCTAATTGCTTTTACACCCATGGCATTTCTTCCCATTTCCCTGACATCATTTTCATCAAATCTAATAGACATACCTTTTTTAGTCACTACAATTATTTCTCTATTTCCATCGGTTTTTCTAACACCTATTAATTCATCGCTATCTCTTAAACTAATGGCTATAATACCATTCTTTCTAATATTTTCAAAATTATCTAACCTGGTCTTTTTAATAATACCTTCTTTAGTAATAAAAACAAGATTACTTTCTATAGTATTCTTATCTATAGGTACTATAGCACTTACCTTTTCATCACCAGTTAAATTTAATAGATTTATTATTGCTGTTCCTTTTGCTTGTCTACCACCTTCTGGAATTTCATATGCCTTTAGTGAAAACACCTTACCTTTATTGGTAAAGAATAATATGGTATCATGAGTTGATGTAATATATAAATCTTCTACAAAATCCTCTTCTCTAGTTGTCAAGGCTATTATTCCTTTGCCACCTCTTTTTTGAGTTTTATAAGTATATTCTGGGGTTCTTTTTATATAACCAAAGTGAGTTAATGTAATTACAACATCTTCTTCTTCTATCATATCTTCTATATCTATATCATTAGCTGAATGCATTATTCTAGTTCTTCTTGGATCACCGTACTTTTCCTTAATTTCTAAAATTTCTTCTTTAATTATTTGATAAACCAATCTTTCATTAGCTAATATTTCTTTAAATCTATTAATTTCCTTTATCAATCCTTCATATTCTTCTTCTAATTTTTCCCTTTCAAGTCCTGTAAGACGTCTCAATCTCATATCCAATATAGCTTGGGACTGTTTATCTGATAAATCAAAATTGCTCATTAAAGTTTCTTTAGCTATAGCTTCAGTCTTTGAAGATCTTATTATACGTATTACCTCATCTATATTATCAAGTGCTATTTTCAATCCTTCTACTATATGAGCTCTTTCTTCAGCTTTATTTAAATCAAATTGAGTTCTTCTAGTTATTATATCTTTTTGATGTGCTATATAGTAAGTTAACATTTCCTTTAAATTAAGAACTTTAGGTTCATTATCTACTAAGGCTAGCATTATAACTCCAAAAGTAGTTTGAAATTGTGTATGCTTATATAAATTATTTAAAACCACATTTGGATTTGCATCTCTCTTTATTTCTACAACTATTCTTAAACCTTCTCTATCAGATTCATCCCTTAAATCAGATATTCCTTCTATCTTTTTATCTCTAACATATTCAGCTATTTTTTCAATTAAATTAGCTTTATTAACTTGATATGGTAATTCAGTTACTATTATTCTATGTCTACCTTTATTTGTTTCTTCTATTTCCGCAACTGCTCTTACTACTATTTTCCCACGACCTGTTCTATAAGCATCTTTTATACCTTCTTTACCCATTATATGAGCTGCCGTTGGAAAGTCTGGACCTTTTATAACAGTCATTAAATCATCTATTGTAGATTCTGGATTATCTATGAGCATTACAACACCATCAATTGCTTCTTTAAGATTATGAGGAGGAATATTGGTTGCCATTCCTACTGCTATACCTGATGAACCATTAACTAATAAATTAGGAAATCTGCTTGGTAAAACAACAGGTTCTTTTAAGGTTTCATCAAAGTTTGGTCTATAATCTATAGTGTTTTTTTCTATATCTCTAAGCATTTCCATTGTAAGTTTAGTCATTTTTGCTTCTGTATAACGCATAGCTGCAGCACCATCTCCATCTATGGATCCAAAGTTTCCATGACCATCTACCAATAAATATCTAGTATTAAAATCTTGTGCTAATCTAACCATTGCATCATAAACTGAAGTATCTCCATGAGGATGGTACTTACCTAGTACGTCCCCAACAACTCTAGCTGATTTCCTATATTGCTTATCTGGCCCCATGCCAAGCTCATCCATAGCATAGATTATTCTCCTATGAACAGGCTTTAACCCATCACGAACATCTGGTAAAGCACGACTCATAATTACACTCATAGAATAATCTAAATAGGATTTTTTCATTTCCTTTTCTATATTTACTTCTACTACATTATCAAATTCTCTATCCATGCTCTACCTCCTATATATCTAAGTTTTTTACAAACTTAGCATTCTCTTCAATGAACTGTCTTCTTGGTTGTACCTTATCCCCCATTAGAGTCGTAAATACCTCATCAGCAGATACAGCGTCCTCTAAGGTTACTTTTAAAAGTGTTCTTGTTTCTGGGTTCATAGTTGTATCCCATAATTGTTCTGGATTCATTTCTCCAAGACCTTTATATCTTTGGATGGCATAGTTAGTTCTTCCTAATTCATTTAATAAATTATCTAATTCATTATCACTATATACATAATGTTCTTGTTTGCCTTTAGTAACTTTATAAAGAGGTGGCTGAGCAATATACACATGTCCATTATCTATTAATTCTCTCATATATCTATAGAAAAATGTTAATAATAATGTTCTTATATGTGCACCATCTACATCGGCATCTGTCATTAATATTATTTTTCCATATCTTAATTTTTCAATATCAAAATCTTCACCTATACCTGTTCCAAAAGCTGTAATCATTATTTTTATTTCTTCTGAACCTAGAATCCTATCTAATCTTGCCTTTTCTACATTTAATATTTTTCCTCTCAAAGGTAATATGGCTTGAAATTTCTTATCTCTGCCTTGTTTTGCACTACCACCAGCTGAATTACCCTCTACAATATATATTTCTGTTGTTTCTGTACCCGAGTCTTGACAATCGGCTAATTTCCCAGGCAATGTAGTATTTTCTAATACAGATTTTCTTCTAGTTAAATCCCTTGCTTTTCTAGCAGCTTCCCTTGCTCTTTGGGAAGATATGGACTTATCTAATATTATTTTAGCATCTTTAGGATTTTCCTCTAAATATATATTTAGAAAATCATAGGTTAAAGACTCAACTATACCTCTTATTTCACTATTTCCTAACTTACTCTTAGTTTGACCTTCAAATTGAGGTTCCATTAATTTTACTGAAAGTATTCCAGTTAATCCTTCCCTTACATCATCACCACTAAGATTTTCATCTTTTTCTTTTATAAAACCATATTTTCTTCCATAATCATTCATAACTCTAGTTAGAGCCGTTCTAAATCCTGATAAATGTGTTCCACCCTCTGGAGTATTTATGTTATTTGCAAATGTAAATATATTTTCAGCATAGCTATCTGTATATTGTAATGCTAATTCTACAGTTGTTCCCTCTTTTTGTCCCTCATAATACATTATCTCTTTTTGTATTGGAGTTTTATTTTTATTTATATATTCTACAAAAGATTTTATTCCGCCTTCATAATGAAATTCCTTTATTTTGCCTTCTCTTTCATCCTCTAATATAATCTTAATTCCTTTATTTAAAAAGGCCATTTCTCTAAACCTATGTTCTAATGTTTCGAAACTAAATACTATTGTTTCAAATATTTGTGAATCTGGTTTAAAGTGAATAGTTGTACCTGTTTCATTGGAATCTCCTATAGTTTCAAGATCTGTTTTTGCTAAACCTCTTTCAAATCTTTGCATATATTCTTTTCCATTTCTTCTTACTTTAGCTATTAACCATTCAGATAATGCATTTACTACAGAAACTCCAACACCATGTAAGCCACCAGATACCTTATATGCACCATTATTAAACTTTCCACCTGCATGTAATATAGTTAAAACAGTCTCTACAGTAGATTTTCCTGTTTGCGGATGTTTTTCAACAGGTATTCCACTTCCATTATCTGATATCTTAATAGAGTTATCATCAAAAATAGTGACCCTAATAGTGTCACAAATTCCTGCTAAAGCCTCATCTATACTGTTGTCTACTACTTCATATACTAAATGGTGAAGTCCCTTTGGTCCAGTACTACCTATATACATACCTGGTCTTTTTCTTACTGGCTCTAATCCTGTAAGAACCTGTATATCTTTAGCCGTATAATGCCTATTATTATTTATCTCATTTTTTTCATTGGCCATTAAATTACCTCCAATCCTATTATTTATTCATAATTATTTCTATTAGCTAATGCCTTTGAAGATATATTTGACGTATAAACCATAGTTTTATCATTATCCGATACAATTATATAGGATTTAGTATTTAAATCCAAATTTCCAATTAAACAGTTATCTTCTATAATCTTACTTATAAATTCTCTAGTTTTTTTTGTACCCTCTGCAGCTTTTTTATCCAATATAGCTATTATATCTTTTTCAAATATATAATTATTATCACCTATATGAATGATCATATCATGACTCCCATCTCTTTTAATTTTCCATCTTCTATATAAAATATTGATTTTTCTATTGTTTCCATTTCTTTTAAATCTATGGCATCTGTTACTGTTATTAATGTTTGCATATCTTGAAAAGATTTAATTAAATATTTACGCCTTTCTTCATCTAATTCAGAAAAAACATCATCTAAAAGTAAAATTGGATAAACTCCTCTTTGCCCTTTTATTAATTCTACTTCTGCTAGTTTTATAGATAATACTACAGTTCTTTGTTGTCCTTGTGAACCATAAGTTTTAATATCCTTATTATTTATTGTCATTAATATGTCATCTCTATGAGGTCCTAACTGTGTAGAAGATGCTTCTATATCCTTTTGAATATATTTTTTTAACTTATCTAAATATCTTTTTTCCATTTCCATTTTATTATCTAATATTTCAATATTAGATAAATAATTTAACTGTAACTCTTCATTACATAAAGTTAGCTTGTTATGAGTAATATTCGATATTTTAGAAAGTTCTTTTATATATCTATCTCTTTCTAAAATTATATCTGTACCTATTTTTGCAAGTTGTAAATCAAAAATTTCTAAAAGATTATTTATATTTGATTGAAATTTATTTGTTCTTAATAGATTATTTCTTTGAAATAGAATTTTATTATATCTATTTATATTAAAATTATAAACAGGTTTTATTTGAGAAATCTCCATATCTAAAAAATTTCTTCTCTCCCCTGGCCCTCCTTTTATTAATTTTAAATCATCAGGGGAAAAAATAACTATATTTAATCCACTGTATAGTTCTTTATGATTTTTTAATTCTTGTTTATTTACCCTAATCCTCTTTGTTTTTTCTCTTTCCAATTTAACTTCAATAAATTTTTCATATCTTTCTATATTCATTTGTGTACCAATATAAGCTTCATTTTTATTAAAATTTATTATTTCTTTATCCCTATTGGTTCGAAAAGATCTTCCTGTTGCACAGATATATATAGCTTCAAGTAAATTTGTTTTTCCTTGAGCATTTTTTCCTATAAATATATTTACTTTTTTATTTAGCTCTATATTTAGACTAAGATAATTCCTAAAATTTATAAGTCTAATATTTTTTACATACAAAATAAACACCCCTTAAGGCGAATAATATTATACTATAATAAAAGATCCATAGTCTTTTATTTTAACAATATCATTTTTTCTTATTTTCTTTCCTCTTTGAAAAGCTACCTCATCATTTACTATTATATTACCTTCATCAATTATAATTTTTGCTTGACCGCCAGTTTGCACCAAACCCACGAGTTTTAAAAATTGATCTAATTTAATATAATCAGTATCTATTAATATTTCCTTCATAAATTTATCTCTCCTCTAAAAATCATCTTGAGCAAGTCGAACTGGTAAAACTAAATAAGTATAATTTTCATCTTGTAATGGATTTATAATACATGGATTTAAACTCCCCATAAAATTTAACTTTATATCTTCTGCATCAATTACCTTTATACCTTCTAATATATATCTTGAATTAAAGGCAATATTTACAACTTCTCCATCAATTTCCGTCATAATTATTTCATTTACATTTCCAATTTCAGAGTTAGATCTTATCAATATTTGTCCATCCATTATACTTAATTTTACTAAATTAGCCTTTTCTTCCTTTGCTAGTAAAGATGCTCTTTCTAAACTATCTTGAAATGCCTTTTTATTAACAATTACTGATGTCTTATGATCCTTCCTTATAATTTCTTTATAATTAAAAAATTGTCCTTCTAATAATCTAGAGTATACTACTGTATCTCCTATATTAAAGACTATATGTCCAGATGCCGTTGCAATTTCTATATTACTGTCATTATCTTCTATTATTTTGTTTAATTCATTTAAGGCTCTGCCAGGTATTATTATTTTAATTTCAACATCAGATTTTATAGGTAATTTTCTTAAAGCTAACCTATATCCGTCTAAAGCTACAAAAGAAATATTATTATCCACAATTTCAAGTAATACTCCTGTTAAAGATGGTCTAGTTTCATCTTGAGTAGTAGCAAATACTGTTTGTCTTATTGCAGATTTAAATAAATCATTTGGTAATTGAAATGTAGTATGTTCTAAAATTATAGGTAAATCTGGATATTCTTTGGCTGAATTTCCTAATATATTAAACTCCGAATTTTCACATTTAATATTTATATTATTGTTATCCACATCTATATAAATAGGAGCATTTGGAAGTTTTTTAATTATATCTCCAAATATCTTTGAATTAACTACTATAGAACCTTCTTTTTCTATCTCACAATCTACATATGTTTCTATGCTCATTTCCAAATCTGTTCCAGTGAGCTTTAGTTTATCTTTGTAAGTTTCTAATAATATACCATCTAATATTTGTAAAGTTGTTCTTGCTGATATACCTTTTTGTGCAATATTTATATGCTTACTTAAATCTCTTTGATTTATTTTTATTTTCATCTTTTATTTTAATCCTCCTTTTTTTCCCAGATATAGAAAGAATATAAAATATATAGTAGTAATAGTAGTAGGGGCTGTGAGTATGTGGATAAATCTTTATATATGGAAATCTCGAATATTTTATTGATTTAATAACATGTGGATAAGTGTTTTATTAATATAAAAAGTATCCACATAAATTATGAACTTACCCTTTTAATTCTTTTACTATGTCATCAATTTTTCTTTTTAAATCAGAGTTTTCATTTATATCTGTACTTATTTTGTCATATGCATGTATAACTGTTGTGTGATCTCTTCCACCAAATTCTTCTCCTATTTTAGGTAAAGATAAGTCTGTTAATTCTCTTGTCAGATACATAGCAATTTGTCTAGGATATGCTATAGCCCTAGTTCTCTTTTTTGAGTTAAAATCATCTATTTTAACTTTAAAGTTTTTGGCTATTATTTCTTTTATTAGCTCTACAGTGATTTCTACAGATTTGTTACTTGACAGTATGTCTTTTAAAGCTTCTTCAGCTAATTCTTCAGTAACTTCACTATTTGTTAGAGAAGAATAAGCTACTACTCTAATTAATGCTCCCTCAAGTTCTCTAATGTTTGATTGAATTTTAGAAGCTATGTAAAGCATTACATTATCATTAACTTTAATATTTTCCACATTTGCCTTTTTTCTAAGTATAGCAATTCTAGTTTCTAAATCTGGTGGTTGAATATCTGCAATAAGTCCCCATTCAAATCTAGACCTAAGTCTATCTTCCAAAGTAGGAATTTCTTTTGGTGGTCTATCACTAGATATTATTATTTGTTTGTTAGCTTCATGCAAAGCATTAAAAGTATGAAAAAACTCTTCCTGAGTTCCCTCTTTACCAGCAATAAATTGGATATCATCTATTAAAAGGACATCTATATTTCTATATTTATTTCTAAATTCTTCATTTCTATATTCTCTTATAGAATTAATTAGTTCGTTTGTAAATTTTTCTGATGTTACATATACTACTTTTGAATTTGGATTTTGACTAAGTGTATAATGTCCAATTGCATGCATTAAATGGGTTTTACCAAGACCTACTCCACCATATAAAAATAAAGGATTATATGCTTGAGCTGGTGCTTCAGCTACAGCTAAAGAAGCTGCATGAGCAAAACGATTACTATTACCTATTACAAATGTATCAAAGGTATATTTTGGATTTAATTGAGATCTTTGATTATTATCATTAACCTCTTGGACCATAGTTTGTCCTATATTTAGAGAATATTCTTCTCCAGGTATTATAAATTGAATATCAAATTCTTCTTCAGTGACATGGGAAAAAGCATTTTTTATTAAATTTAGATATCTACCTACTAAAATTCCTTTTGTAAATTCATTAGGTGCTGCTAATACTACCTTACCAGAAGAGATACTTATAGGTTCGATTGTTTTTAGCCAAGTATTAAAACTAACTTCAGTTAATTCAACTTTAATTAGGTTTAGCACTTCATTCCAAATATTATCTAAACTTGAAGCCATTTTTTTACCTCCTGTTCATTAAAATTATTACCAATAGAAAAAAAAATAAACTTATTTTGAAAAGTTATAAACAAAGTTATCAACAAAAAAATAAAAACATATAGATATAAAAAATTTAGGTCTATAAAATATATTTGTGGATAAGCTATTAATAAAATGTTATTAAAAAAATAATAAATAAAATTATTAACTTATCAACAGGAAAAAATAAACAGATATATTAATAAAAAAATAGATAAATAGTGTGTTTTAATAAAAAAAGTGGATAATTATGAAAGTTATACACAAACTATCCACAAAATGTGTATAACTTTTAGATATTGATAAGTCAAAAATAATATCCACATGTTATTTTATGATATCAAAATTTAAGAATATATTCAATAAAATTATCCACAACTTAAACAGATTGTTAATAACTTTTTTACAAATTTAGTTTTGTTGAAATTTCTTGACATATTTACTTCAAATAAATATAATCATTAGTAGTATTTATGTTTTCTTATGGGAAAACTCTATATTATTTAATTGTTTATATATTTTCTGAAGGTATATTATCGAAGGAGGTGTTTTTCAATGAAAAGAACTTATCAACCTAAAAAGAGACAAAGAAGTAGAGAGCATGGATTTAGAAAGAGAATGAAAACTAGGTCAGGTAGAGAAATTATAAAAGCAAGAAGAAGAAGAGGAAGAAAGAAACTAACTGCATAAGGCCGCTAATCAGGTGGCCTTTTTATAACGACCATTTGTTTTTATCGGAAACTTATTATTAAAGGCTAGTTACTTGAATTAGAGGGAGCAAGTCTAATGAATAAAATTTATAGATTGAGAAGTAATATAGAGTTTAAGAGAGTCTATAGTGGTGGAAAAAATTATTGGAATAGAAATTTAATTCTTTATGTGAAAAAAAATAGTGTTGGAAATTCTAGGGTAGGCTATTCTATTACTAAGAAAATAGGGAATTCTGTTGTTAGAAATAAAATAAGAAGAAGAATGAAAGAAATTTATCGATTGAATTTTAATAGTATAAAGAGTAATTATGATTTAATTTTTATACCCAAGAAAAATGTAGTGGATATTTCCTATAAAGAATTAGAAAGTGCAATGCTTCATATTCTAAAATTAGCAGGTATCTTAATAAGCCAAAGTGATAACAATGGCTAAAGTTGCTATTTTTTTAATTAAAATTTATCAGAATATTATATCGAAATACATCTTAACTAGGAAAAATTGTAGATTTTATCCAACTTGCTCAGAATATTCTATACAAGCCTATAATAAATATGGCTTTTGTAAAGGAACTTATTTAACTATAAAGAGAATATTAAAATGTCATCCATTTAATAAAGGAGGATATGATCCGCTTAAATGATAGGAGGTTTATAAATGACTGCTTTTTTAGGCAATATATTGGGTAGTTTATTGAAGTTTATATATGATATGGTGTCCCAGATTGGTACAGAGCCAGCAAATTTTTCTTTCTATGCAATGGCTATAATTATAACAACTATAATATTTAAACTTATACTTTTACCTATTAGTTTACATCAAAGTAAGTCTTCAAAGAAGATGAATGAGATTCAACCGAAGATGAAAGAAATTCAAAATAAATATAAAAGTGATCCACAGACAATGCAGACAAAGATGGCAGAATTATATAAAGAACATAAATATAATCCTGCTTCAGGGTGTTTAGTTCTTCTAATACAATTTCCTATCATTATTGCATTTTTTAAGGTAATGGGAAATCCTACAACATTTGCTTTTAGAGATCCAGGAGTTTATGAAGCAATGAATAAGACTTTTTTTTGGATTAAGGATTTAAATAATCCAGATCCATATATTTGGGGATTACCATTATTGGCGGCAGCAACAACTTATTTGCAAAGTAAAACCATGATGACGGCTACGGCAACTACAGATCCTCAAGCTCAGGCTACACAAAAAATGATGAATATGTTCCTTCCTATAATGATATTTATGGCGGCAAGAGGGTTTGCTGCAGGGCTTGCATTGTACTGGGTAATAAGTAATACTTTTTCAATTATACAACAGTTAGTTTCCAATAGGTCTTTAGGGAAGGTTAAGGAGGAGAATTAAAGTCATGAGGTCTGTTATTAAGGTATCAAAAACCATTGATGAGGCAATAAAAGAGGCTTTAATAGAATTAAATGCAAATAAAGATGATGTTGAAATAGAAATAATAGATGAACCAAGTAAAGGGTTATTTGGTTTAATTGGCGGAAAAGATGCAAAAGTTAGGGTTTCAGTCATCTATGATCCTATTGAAATGGCTGATAACTTTTTGTGTAAAGTATTAAGCTCAATGAATATAGATGCAGTTAATGTGGTAAAAAAAGAAGGGGATAACCTAACTATAGATATAAAGGACATAAGCTCTACTGATATGGGTATATTAATAGGTAAGAGAGGCAATACATTGGATGCCATTCAATATTTATTATCATTAGTTATAAATAAGAATAAAGATAATTATATTAAGGTTATAGTAGATATAGAAGGATATAGGGCTAAGAGAGAAGAAACCTTAATAAGACTGGCAAATAAAATGGCTGAAAAAGCTAAGTATGTTAAAAGACCTATAAAATTAGAACCTATGAACCCTTATGAAAGAAGAATTATACATTCTGCATTACAAAATATTCAGGGGATTACTACTTACAGTGAAGGTGATGAACCTTATAGAAGGGTAGTTATTCAATCAAAATAAAGTTAGGAACCCAGTATTATACTGGGTTTCTCTTATGATATAAGAAAATTTACAAAAATTTATATAAATGAATGATTTTGGAATAATAGATATTATATTTAAAAGTTGTTTTATTGTTTTATTATTAATGATATATTAGAGTTAAATAAAAAAATTATTTGAGCCTTTATATATAGATGTAAAAGAGGTGATATTATGACTATTGCTGCCATTTCTACTGCTGTTGGAGAAGCAGGTATTGGTATAGTAAGAATTAGTGGAAAAGATGCTTTGAATATTGGAAATTATATATTTGAAGGAAATAAAGTTCAAGAATTAAAGGATGATCATAATAGAAAATTAGTATATGGTCATATAGTAGATAGACAAAATAATCAATTAATTGATGAAGTTCTAATATCTTATATGAAAGGACCTCATACCTATACTAGGGAAGATATGGTAGAAGTTTATTGCCATGGTGGCATAATTTCAGTAAAAAAAGTCTTGGAGCTAATACTATCTAATGGTGCTAGGTTAGCTGAACCAGGTGAATTTACTAAAAGAGCTTTTTTAAATGGTAGATTAGACTTATCTCAATCAGAAGCTATAATAGATATGATTAGAGCTAAGACAGATAAAAGCTTTGAAGCATCCCTAAATCAGTTGGAAGGTTCTTTATCAAGAAAGATAAAAGAAATAAGAAATATATTGCTAGAAATGATTGCTCATGTAGAAGTTTCTATAGATTTTCCAGATGAAGATATAGAAGAAGTAACATATGAAGATTTAGAGAAAAGTGGAAATAAAGTAAAAGAAGAATTAGAACAACTTTTATCCACTGCAGAGAGAGGTAAAATATTAAGAGATGGTTTAAATACTGTAATACTAGGCAAGCCAAATGTAGGAAAATCCTCATTATTAAATGCAGTTCTTAGAGAAAATAGGGCTATAGTGACAGATATACCAGGGACTACAAGGGATATTATAGAAGAATATGTAAATATTGATGGAATACCCCTAAGAATAATAGATACTGCAGGAATAAGGAATACAGATGATCTCGTTGAGCAAATTGGCGTAGATAAGGCTAAGGAAACTGTAGAAAAAGCGGATTTAATTATTGCAGTATTTGATGCTTCAAGGGAAATGTCAGATGAAGACTATGAGATAATAGAGCTAATAAAGGATAAGAAAAGCATCATTCTTTTAAATAAGACTGATTTACCTACTAAATACGATGAGGCTTATTTAAAATCTATTATAAATAATAGGGAAATAATCACCACATCTATTACATCAGGTGTAGGTGTAGATTTATTAGAGAGAAGTATAAAGAATATATTTTATAGTGGAGAAGTTGAAGTATATTCTGATACTATAGTTACTAATGTAAGACATAAAAATCAATTAGTTAAAGCATTACAAAATATAAATCAAGCAATAAAAGATATAAAAGGAAATGTGCCAATAGATTGTATAGAGGTAGATTTAAAGAATTGTTGGGAAAACTTAGGTGAGATATCTGGTGATACCATTGGAGAAGATATTTTAGATAAGATATTTTCTGAATTTTGTATAGGGAAGTAATTATTATTTAGAGGAGTAGTTTTCCTCCTTATTTTAGAAAGGTGAAATTTATGAGAGAAGTAAAACATTATTATGCAGGAGAATATGATGTTATAGTAGTAGGGGCAGGCCATGCAGGGGTGGAAGCAGCTTTGGCAAGTAGTAGAATGGGTATGAATACTATGATAATGACAATGAGTCTAGATTCCATAGTAGCCTTGTCTTGTAACCCTAATATAGGCGGTACAGGTAAAGGACATTTAGTAAGAGAGATAGATGCACTCGGTGGAGAGATGGCTTTAAATATAGATAAATCTTTTATACAGTCTAGGATGTTAAATACTTCTAAGGGACCAGCAGTTCATTCTTTAAGGGTTCAAGCAGATAAGAAACTGTATCATACTGAAATGAAAAAGGTATTGGAAGATGAACCGAATTTAACTCTAAGACAAGGAGAAGTAATAGATATATTTTTGGAAGATAATAAAGTAAAAGGAGTTTTAACTAGAACAGGAGCTATTTATAATTGTAAAGCTGTAGTTTTAGCTACAGGTACCTATTTAAAAGGAAGAATTTACATGGGAGAGATTAACTATGAGTCAGGTCCAGATGGGATGTTTCCTTCTATAATCTTATCAGATTCCTTAAAGGACAAAGGATTCAAGTTGAGAAGGTTAAAGACAGGTACTCCAGCTAGAGTTCATAGGGATAGTATAGATTACTCAAAGATGGAAATTCAACCTGGAGATAAGGAAGTCGTACCTTTTTCTTTCTTAAATATGGATAAGGTTTTTGATAAAGAACAAGTTCCTTGTTATTTAACTTATACTACTGAAAAAATGCACCAGATTATAAGAAACAATTTACATCGTTCACCTATGTATGCAGGAGATATTGATGGAGTAGGACCTAGATATTGTCCTTCTATTGAAGATAAGATAGTGAGATTTTCTGATAAAAATAAACATCAAGTATTTATAGAACCAGAAGGCTTATCTACTAAGGAGATGTATGTACAAGGTGTTAGTTCTACATTACCAGAAGAAGTTCAATTGGAAATGTATAAGGAAATTATAGGACTTGAAAATGTTAGATTTATGAGATCTGCATATGCAATTGAATATGATTCAATAGATCCTACAATATTGAAGAGAACCTTAGAGCATAAAGAAATAAATAATCTTTTTTTTGCAGGGCAAATAAATGGTTCATCAGGATATGAAGAAGCTGCTTCTCAAGGTTTAATTGCAGGAATAAATGCTGTATTAAATATAAGAGGTGAAGAACCCTTTATACTTGATAGGTCAGAGGCATATATAGGAGTACTAATTGATGATTTAGTTACAAAGGGTACAGATGAGCCTTATAGAATGATGACATCAAGGGCTGAATATAGACTCACATTAAGGCAAGATAATGCAGATTTAAGACTTACAGAGCGGGGTTATAAGATAGGATTAGTAACAGAAGAAAGATATAAGAAAACCATTGCGAAGAAAGAGTCTATAGAAAGAGAAATTGAAAGACTTAAAAAAGTCCAGATAAATCCAACTATGGAAAATAATAATATAATAGAGAGTTTAAATAGTTCACCAATAAATACTCCTACGACTCTTTATGATTTAATAAAGAGACCTGAATTAAGTTATGACTCTTTATCTGTCCTTGATTTAGATAGACCTGATTTATTAAGAGAAATTAGACTTCAAGTAGAAACTCAAATTAAATATGAAGGTTATATAAAGAAACAAATGATTCAAATAGAGCAATTTAAAAAATTGGAGAATAAAAAATTAAGCCAAGATATTGATTATAATGAAATAAAGGGTTTAAGTAATGAAGCAAAACAAAAATTAAATAATATAAGACCTGATTCTGTAGGACAAGCTTCTAGAATATCAGGAGTTTCACCTTCAGATATAAATGTATTATTGATTTATTTAGAGCAAAAAAGAAGAGTAGAAAGGGTAGGGATAGATGAGTAATATTGAAACCTTGCTAGAAGGTGTAGGAGATTTAGGGATTGAGTTAAATGAGCAGCAAAAAAAACATTTCATTAAATACAAAGATTTATTAAAGGAATGGAATGAAAAAATAAATATTACAGCCATAACTGATGATAGCGAAATAGATATAAAACATTTTTTAGATAGTTTAACACCAATAGTTACTAAATTATTTGATGGAAAGAAAAAGATAATAGATATAGGTACTGGTGGAGGTTTTCCAGGATTACCTCTTAAAATTTTTAATGATGAAATTCAAGTTACTTTATTAGATAGTTTAAATAAAAGAATTATTTTTTTAAATGAGGTTATTAATACTTTAGGGCTAAAAGATATAGAAACCATACATGGTAGGGCAGAAGAATTTGGTAAAACTCCAAAATATAGAGAACAATATGATATTTGTATATCTAGGGCTGTAGCTTCTTTAAATACATTAGCAGAATACTGTATGCCTTTTGTAAAAGTAGGAGGATGCTTTATAGCTATGAAGGGTTCAGATATAGATGAAGAACTAAAGGAAGCTGAAAAAGGAATAAAGCTCTTAGGAGGAAAAGTTTTAAAGAAGGAAATAGTTAGGATTCCTAAATCAGATATAGTACATTCTTTGATAATAATAAACAAAGTTCAAGAAACTCCTACAAAATATCCTAGGGCAGGGGGAAAACCAAAGAAAAATCCTTTATAATATAAGAGAATTTGTAGGAAAAAACTTGGGCAATAAAGAAGGAAATATTCCTTTCTATATAGAAATATATAATAAAGTCAATTGAGAAGAGGGATGCATATGAAAAATTTTCAACCAGAAATTAAATATATTCCTATATCTATTATTAAGCCAAATCCATATCAGCCTAGAAAGGATTTTAATCAGAGAGCTTTAGAGGAGTTGAGTCAGTCTATAAAAGCTTATGGAGTAATTCAGCCTATTAGTGTTAGACAAATCAATGAAGATTCCTATGAATTAATAGCTGGAGAAAGAAGGCTTAGGGCATCTGAATTGGCTGAACTTCATGAAATACCAGCTATTATAGTGGATTACAGGGATAAGGAGTCTGCTTTAATTGCATTAATGGAAAATTTACAAAGAGAAGATTTAAATTTTATTGAAGAGGCAGAAGGATATAACAATTTAATAGAAGATCATGGATTTACTCAACAAGAAATAGCCGAGAAGATGGGAAAAAATCAATCTACTATTGCTAATAAATTGAGACTTTTAAAATTACCAGAGGATATAAAGAAAGATTTATTAGAACATAATCTTACAGAGAGACATGGAAGAGCCTTATTAAAATTAGCAGATGATGATTTAAAAAGAAAAATTTTAGAAAAAGTAATAAATAATGAATTAAATGTAAATAAAACTGAAGCTTTAGTAAATGATATATTAGATGATTTAACTAAGAAAGAAGAAAGTGAAGTAAAGCAAAATATTAAAAGTTTAATAAATATTAGAATATATTTAAATACAATTAAGAAAGCTTTTTCAGCTATTAAGGATACTGGTATTAAAGCAGAATATAAAGAAGTAGATAAAGGTGATCATGTGGAAGTAGTTGTTAAAATACCAAAATAAAGCCAGGATAATCTTGGCTTTATTTTCTATATAAAACATATATTTTAGACTTAGTTAAAGTTACTTAATACCTTTTTTTCTTGAGAAATATCAATCAACTCAGATATAGTAACAAACCGATATCCTTCGTCAATTAATTTTGGTAAAATTATTTTTAAAGCTTCTACAGTATGACTTTCTTTTTTATAAACATAATCATGTAACAATATAATATCTCCATTTTGCACTTTTGATAAGGTGGTATCAACTATTACATCTACTCCAGGGTTACTCCAGTCTTTTGAATCTTGATAAAAAGTCCAAAGAACTAATGACAAATTATCGCTACTGACTATTTTAATTACATCATCATTATAATTACCATAAGGAGGTCTAAAAACCTTAGGCTTTATATTGCTTATTGAATAAATTATTTCTTGAGTTTTTTCAAATTCTTCTCTAATTATCTTATCAGATACTTTTTTCATATTTATATGGGAGTAAGAATGGTTTCCTATTTCATGTCCTTCTGATATTTGTCTATTTATTATATCAGGATAGGATTCAGCATGTTTACCTAAAACAAAAAAAGTTGCTCTAACATTATATTGTTTTAGTATATCAAGGATTTCAAGGGTATATTTTGGATGTGGACCATCATCAAAGCTTAAAGCCAAAATTTTTTCTTCTTTTGGTCCTTTGGATACAATGGCAGCAGGATTATTTGAAAATGTATAAATAGCTTTAGGATACATATTACATATTACTATTGATATTAATATTATAATTATAATGGTGATATTAATTAGATTATTAAGGGTTTTTATTATTTTTTCCATTTAAATTCTCCTATTTTGAATTATAAATACTTGTATAAAATATGTATATTCACATAAGCAAGTACATATTATAAAATTTAACAGATAAATAAAATAATGTTTCCCAATGAAACATTATTTTATTTAAAAGACCATATATTTAGAGAAGTATATCTTTATAATTATAGTATGTATAAGAATTGGATTTTGATAAATTTTATATATTAAGAAAAAGTAAGTTCTCTAAGAATTTATATAAGATATCATTACATTTACTTATTGCTTTTTCTATTATATAGAGATTAAGTAAATTAATAAAAAGTTTTTTGGAAATAAATCATTAAAAAATGAAGCTGTATTTTAAGTTTTAAAAGGGTTTTAAATGAAAGCACATATCGTAGGTATAATTAACAAACAAAGTTTAAATTTTGGCTTATAAGGGCTTTAAATAGATTTTATAATATTATATAATATAAAGTAATTTTAAATAATGTCATTTATCTAAGAAAACCAAAGAATTATTTACAGTCTTTAAAAGAAATTGATATTTAATTTTTAACAGGTATGTTATTCATTTGATCAGATAAAATTTAGAAAACAAAATAAAGATTTATGATATTGAACTACTGCTTTAAAATCATAGAGAAGGGTTAAAGTTTATTTTAATAAATCTTTTTTGAATTTTTCGTAATCTTTTAATAATGTTATTTTCTTTTTACCATCTACCAGAAAAGTAGGCACACTATCTATATTGTAAACAGATACTAAATTTTTAGCTTCTTTCATTTTTTCATCGAAATAATTATTATCAATACAATTATTCATTTCTATTATATTGAGTCCAACTATTAGTCCTATTTCATTAAGGATTAAAGGATCTCCAACATTTTTACCATATTGAAATATGCTTTTAAAGGACTCTTTAGCAAATTCATAGTATTTACCTTTATCATTGGCATAAAGTGCAGCTTTGTGTAATCTATGGGTATTAAATTTCTTAGTTTTGTTATTATATATTAATCCATACTCTGCTCCTAATCTTTCGATTCTTTTATAGCTCATGTCTATTTGATCTTGAGGAATATAATTAGTAAGTATATCTCCCGTTAAAGATAAGTTAGGATCCAATTCGTAAGGAATCCATTCCATATCTATATGAGGATTTTCTTGTCTCAATTTATTGGCTATGGAAAAGCCTATATAGCAAAATGGACAGGCAAAATCTGAAAATATTTTTATATTAGTCATTAAATCACTTCCTATTTTAAGAATTTACTTATGGTTAAATTAGATATACCCAATAAGTGATATAACTAACAAAATATAAATAATGGAATTATCTCTCATAATTAATTACATTATGATTACAATTTACTTAATAATTACAAAAGCAATTTTTTTATGATATGATTTATACAAGTTAAGAAGTTTAGGATAAAAGAGGTGAAGTAAATGAGGGATAATAAAGCTAATGTTTTTATAGCATTTATAATTATATTTACATTGTTCGGATTTTTTCCAGGTACAAGGATAAAATATTTCTCACCTATTGAATCATCTAAATTCTTAGAGTCCTTGGACTACTTTATAAAAAACTTCTTTCATCTTTGGAAAATTAAGTTAGTTGCTTCAATAGGCACTATTTTTATTAGTTATTTAATTAAGGAGAAAAAATTAAAAAAACATAATAAAAGAAAAAGGTGAGTTAAATGGATTTAAAGCCTATTAAAAGGTCTAAACTTAGGTTAATAGCAGGTAAGAGTTATTATACTTCTAAGAGGTATATTGAATGGATATTCGGAGGGATAAGGTTTTCGAAAGAAAAATCAAATGCTTTGTTACCTTATATTCAAGTTACACATCAAACACCGTTGATTAGGAAACTAAAAGACGTAGATATGTATTTACAATATAATAAAATTATTAATTTGGGAATTGCAGTGAAAAAGATTAATAAAGTAATAATAAATCCAGGAGAAACCTTTTCCTATTGGAAATTAATAGGAAGACCTGCAAGATGGAAAGGTTATAAAAATGGTATTGTATTATTTTCTGGTAATTTTAAACCAGGGGTAGGTGGTGGATTATGTCAGTTATCAAATCTTATATATTGGATGACAATCCACACACCATTGACAGTTGTAGAAAGATATAGACATAGTTATGATGTTTTCCCTGATTCTAGTAGGACTCAACCCTTTGGAAGTGGTGCAACTTGTGTCTATAATTATAGGGATTTAATGATAAAAAACGAAACAAGAGAGCCCTATCAGTTATATGTAGAAATAGGTAAAGAATATTTATACGGAGAATGGAGAAGTACATCAAAGCCAATATATACATATGAAGTTTATGAAAAAGACCATAGGATTTATTCTGAAATTTGGGGAGGTTATACAAGGCACAATATTTTATATAGGAAGAAATATAATTTTGAAGGAAAATTAATAGATGATGAATATATAACAGAAAATCATGCAATTATGATGTACACTCCATTTTTAGAAGAAAAATGTAATAATTAATGTTTCACGTGGAACATTAATTATTTGTTATTATTTTAGGAAATAATATATAGAAGTGGAAAATATGATTGATATAAAATATATTCTTTAAATTCCAGTTCTTTAGAAATGGGACAAGGATTTTTTTATTTGTAAAAGATAATATTTCTGTCTGTACATTATATAAAAGAATTGTGGTGAAAAGCAAGTGCTTGACATAGTGATGATTTAAGATATCCTTTTAACAAGTTTAATTAATTCACTTAAATGGATTTTAGAGTTTTAGCTATCATTGAGGAGATTACACTTAATATAATATATTAGTAGAAAAATTTGTATTATTAAATTGTAAATATATAGAAAAGACCATAAGAAGTATTTTGAAATCCTATTAGGAGATGATTATATGGAATAGGAGGTTTTAATAATTATGGTTTTGTTAAATGTTGGAAGCTTGGTATTAGGTTTAATTGCTTGGATATTACCAATAATTAACTTGGTTAAGTCTGAGAAAAACAATCATGATAATTGGGCTACTTTATCTGTTATTAGTATTAGTTCCTGTGCTATATCCCTATGTTTTCAGATTTTCTATAACAACCATTTAGTTAAGATTGCAGATTGGTCTGCATTAATGGATACAACAGGTGCTGTATCTTTTGTTTCAGCAGTTCTTCTCACTGTTACTATTATATTAAATGTAATCACTCTGGTTATATACGGTAATAGGGATATAAATTAGGAAGATATATGTTAGCTTATACTGATATGATTGTTAATATCATATTATCCACATAAAATACACCTTTAGAAAAACAATGTAAAGGGAGAGTTATTCATTATAGCTGTTGTTTTTGTTAGAGATAAAATAGAAAAGAGAATAAAAATATAGAACCTAGTTTAGTTTTGCTATTTATAATATAAATTGATTAGTTAATATCTAAGGAGTAGTTTTTTATTAATATCCACTTGAGAATTTTTAAGTATAAATAAGAGTTGCTCTAATACATTAAATTAATTAATAATTTAGATGAAAAGGACTATCCAATTGTTTTAGAAAGGAGAATTTATGAAAAACTCATTAAAGAAGGAATTGATGTTTTGTGGAGTTTCTAGTTGTAATAAAAAATATTTTGCTTTCTATAGGGATCATATCATTTACTTTTTTTTATAGATATACTTTAGATAAAAAATTTAATATTTCATATAATGAAGCTACATTGGAAACATGGAAGCAAGGGTTGTTGTTGACAATTTTCTTTATGTTGTCCATAGTAATTTTATTTTTTGTCATATCTTATATTTTAATTCCAAATGATTTGACTATAGATGATATAAGATTAATTAAAAAATAGGAAATTAATAGTTTTTAAAAGCTGATGTTTAAATTGGTATATGTAAATCTATGTAAAGAAACTTAAATTCTAAGGAGGGGTTTAGATAATGGAAATTTTATCTGCAATTTTACCTACGATTTTATTTTTATTACCTATATATGTTGGTATACCAGCAATAATCCTATATTTTGTAATTAAAATGGCTATAAAAAAGGCAATAAAAGAATTAAAGGATGAAAATGTATTGTAACTAAAGAGATGAGTTTTTATAAAATATAGAACATTTATATTTTTATTGACTATGTTTGGTATAAGCCCAATTTTGGATTTAATGTTCCAATGAGATATTTCAATTATAGTAAGTTTTAGTGTTAGTATTATTTTTACAATATTTTATTGTACATTGACTATTATAGAAGAAATAAGAAAGTTAAATAAAGTTCATTTTTCTAAATCATCAATTGAGAATCCAAAACAATGATGTATTTAATAAATTATTTCGTGAAGGAAAAACATTACTATATAGTATAAGGTTGAGAGTTTAGTAATATATCCTTTTAGAAACAGTCTTGAATTTTATATTTTTATCATAATTCTTTAATGTTTCACGTGAAACATTAAAGAATTCTTTCAAATATTAAAATAATCTGATATCATATTAGGTAATAAAAAATATTAGGTGGTGGGTTTTTTGGGTAAGATTATATCCATATTTAATCAAAAAGGTGGTGTTGGGAAGACTACAACCACCATAAATTTAAGTGCAGGATTGGGAAAGTTGGGAAAGGAAGTTCTTGTAATAGATATTGATCCTCAAGGGAATTCAACATCAGGATTGGGAGTAGATAAAAACAATGGAAATCCTATTATTTATGATGTATTAGTAAATAATATGGATATAAAAGATGCAATTATGAAAACTTCAGCAGAAGGTGTAAGCATAATTGGATCAAATAATGAACTTGCTGGTTTAGAAATAGAATTAGCAAGAGAAGGTAATTGGGAAAACATATTAATAAGTAAGTTAGAAAAGATTAAAGATAAGTATGATTATATTTTTATAGATTGTCCTCCATCATTAGGTATACTTTCTGTAATAGGATTAGTTGCATCTAATAGCGTAATTATACCTATTCAATGTGAGTACTATGCATTAGAAGGTGTAAGTCAACTATTTGAAACAATAAAACTTGTAAAAAAGGGATTAAATCCTAATTTGGAAATTGAGGGTGTTGTCCTCAGTATGTTTGATGGTAGGACAAACTTATCTATACAAGTAGTAGATGAAGTAAAAAGTTTTTTTAAGGGAAAGGTTTATGTAAGCCTTATTCCTAGAAATGTTAGGTTAGCTGAAGCTCCAAGCTATGGACTGTCTATTATGGATTATGATTCTAAGTCAAAGGGAGCAGAAGCATATATGGAATTGGCTGAAGAGTTTCTAGAATTATCTGAGGAGTGATAATATGAGTGTGAAAAAAAGAGGGTTGGGAAAAGGATTATCTGCTCTAATATCTGAGGAAATAATTAATGAGGACAATAATTTATCAAAAAAAACTATTGAGAATATAGATATAAATCTAATTATACCTAATAAGAACCAGCCAAGGCAAGAATTCCATCAGGAAGCACTAGCAGATTTAACTAATTCCATAAAAACACATGGATTGATACAACCAATTATAGTTAGGAAGATAAAAGATAAGTATGAGATAGTTGCAGGTGAAAGACGTTTTAGAGCCTCTAAGGCTGCGGGGTTAAGTGAAATTCCCTGTATATTGAAAGATATGGATACGGAAATGTCAGCAAAAATTGCTTTAATTGAAAACTTACAAAGAGAGGATCTAAACCCTATAGAAGAAGCATTGGCATATAAGAAGCTGATGAAAGATTATAATTTAAAACAAGAAGAATTGGCAAATGAAATAGGAAAATCTAGGTCTTATGTGGCAAATACTATTAGACTTTTAAATTTAGAAGATAATATTATAGATTATATTTCTAAAGGACAGTTAACATCTGGGCATGGAAAGGCATTATTAAGTATTAAAGATAAAAAACAACAATTATTAGCTGCTGAAAAAATAATAAATAATAATTTGAATGTCAGACAGGTAGAAGAAATGGCTAATAAAAAGTCTGAATCCAATAATAATGATAAAAAAATTAAAGATTTTCATACAATAGAGTTAGAAGAAAATTTAATGAGGGCATTGGGAACCAAGGTTAATTTAATACAAGGGAATAAGAAGGGGAAAATCGAAATAGAATATTATGGATATGAAGATTTGGAGCGAATAATAGACATTTTGACAAAATAAATAATCATAAACTACTGAAAAGTCATATCTGTTATCATGATATATAAAAAGCCTTATGATTTGAAAGGGGAATTACATATGGAAATAAGTATATATCAAATAGATGCTTTTTCTCATAAGACATTTGGAGGAAATCCAGCAGGGGTAGTTTTAGATGCAGAATATTTAACGGAAGATATAATGCAAAATATTGCTAAGGAAATGAATTTATCTGAAACAGCATTTGTAACCTTAAAAAATGACAATTTATTTACAGTAAGATTTTTCACTCCAGTTTGTGAAGTGGATTTATGTGGACACGCTACAATTGCAACATTTTATACTTTAGCTAAATTGAGGTATATAAAACCTATTTACAATGGAATAAAGAGGGTTTATCAGAATACCAAAGTAGGAAGATTATCAGTAGATATAGTATTTAAGAATGGTGAAGTGGATAAGATTTTCATGGAACAAGCTACTCCAAAGGAAATAGATACTGCTGTGAATATATTTTCTTTAACTAGATCCATGGGAATAAAGATGGAAGATATAGGGGTTTTGGATAATATAATATATCCAGAAATAATTTCTACTGGGCTTCCAGATATTATATTACCTATAAACAAAAGGGAAGTATTAGATAATTTAGATATTAATATGAGAGAATTAGCTGATATTTCTCAGCAATTAAATGTAACGGGCATCCATACTTTTTATCTACCCAAGGTAAATTCAGAGTTTGTATATACCAGAAATTTTGCTCCTGCAGTTGGAATTGGTGAAGAAGCTGCAACAGGCACATCAAATGGTGCATTGATTTATTTTTTAAAAAAGAATAATCTAATTGTAGATAATAGTATAATATCTTATCAAGGGCAATCTATGAATAGACCTAGTACAATATATTGCCAAATTGAAGGGGATATGGAAAATCCCATAATTAAAGTTGGAGGAAATGCTAAAATAGTAATAAAAGGTACTATATTCATATAATATAAAAAATCAGCCAAAAATTGGTTGATTTTTTTATTTAAAATTGGAATTATTTGTATGACAGAGCGGTAATATAAAGTAATAAAGTATAAAACAATTGTAAAAAAATTAACGAAATCAGTTTACAAAGTTATAAAATAATGATATATTAAAAAGTGTGTCATAAAAATTTATTATACTAATGAAGGAGGAAGGTTCAATGCAATCATTTGTTAATGCAGTAAACGGTTTTTTGTGGGATAAGTTCCTAATATATGCTTTGTTACTTACAGGAATTTATTATACTTTTAGACTAGGAGTTCCACAAATTAGTAAGGTAGGACCAGGGTTTAAACAGGCCTTTGGTGGAATCTTTAAAAAAGATAAAAAGGCTGATGCAGATGGAATGACATCTTTTCAGGCTTTAGCTACTGCAGTAGCAGCACAGGTAGGTACAGGTAACTTAGCAGGAGTGGCAACAGCAATAGCAGCTGGTGGTCCAGGGGCTATTTTCTGGATGTGGATATCTGCAATATTTGGTATGGCTACAAACTTTGGTGAAGCAGTACTTGCACAAAAATATGCTGATAGATCTGGTGATGAAGTTACTGGAGGTCCTGCATATTATTTATCTAGAGGTGTAAAAAGCAAATTTTTAGCAGGGTTTTTTGCTGTTACTATAATAATAGCATTAGGATTTGTTGGTAATATGGTTCAATCAAACTCAATAGCAACAGCTGTTAATTCAGCATTTGGAATTAATAAAGTTGTTATAGGAGTTATAACTGCTATATTTGCTGCTCTTATACTAATAGGTGGAATGAGTAGAATTGCTAGTTTTGCAGAATTAGTAGTGCCAATTATGGCGTTATTATATATTATAGGTAGTTTTGTAATAGTATTTAAAAATCCTTCTGCAATAGGACCTGCTTTTAAAAGCATATTTGCAGGGGCATTTACGACTCAAGCAGCGGTAGGTGGAGCTTTAGGTGTTACAATGAAACAAGCAGCAAGATATGGTATTGCAAGAGGATTATTCTCCAATGAAGCAGGTATGGGTTCAACACCACATGCCCATGCTGTTGCAAAAGTAGACCATCCAGCACAACAAGGTATGGTTGCTATGGTTGGAGTTATTATAGATACAATGATAGTATGTACATTTACAGCACTTATAAATATAGTTACAGGAGCTAATACTTTAGGTCTTACAGGTATAGAAATGACTCAAAAGGCTTTTGAAATAGGTCTTGGCAACTTTGGAGCAAACTTTATAGCAATTAGTTTATTCTTCTTTGCATTTACTACTATAATAGGATGGTATTTCTTTGGAGAAGCAAATATTAAATATTTATTTGGTGCTAAAGCTGTAAATATTTATAGAATAGCAGTACTTGGTTTTATTATTTTAGGTTCATTCCTAAAGGTTGAAGTAGTATGGGATATGGCAGATATGTTTAACGGCTTAATGGTTATTCCTAACTTAATAGGTCTTTTAGTATTAGCCCCTCAAGCAGCTGCTATATTAAAGGATTATGATACTACTTTTATTAAACAACAAAGATAATTTTATAATAAGTTAAAGATTATTAAAAGGGAACATTCTATGTTCCCTTTTTTCATAATATATAGTAAAATACAATTAGGAGGTGTATGTATAAATGTTTATAAATAAAAGTCTAAAGGAATACATAGCTGCTACAGCTAGTGGAGAACCAACTCCGGGAGGTGGAAGTGTTGCTGCTTTAGTAGGAAGTCTCGGAGGTGCTTTAACTAACATGGTTAATAATTTAACAGTTGGTAAAAAAGCATACGAGGAACTTTCAGAGGAGATTAAATCAAAGATAGCTAATAATTCAAAAGAAGTTGAAAAACTTATTGAAGATTTAACTGGTATTGTAGATGAAGATACAAAAGCCTTCGATAAGGTAATGGAAGCTTTTAAACTTCCAAAGGAAACTGATGAAGAAAAAATTGCAAGGACAAAGGCAATTCAAGAAGGATATAAAGTAGCTTTAGAGGTGCCTTTAAGATGTGCAGAGAAATGTTTAAGAATATTAGAATTACAAGATGTTTTTGCTAATTATGGAAATGTTAATGCTATTACAGATGTTGGTGTAGGTACATTATTAGCTTATTCAGGTCTAGAAGGTGCATTATTCAATGTAACAATTAATTTAGGCAGTATAAAAGATGAGGAATTTAAGAAAGAAGTTTCAGCTAAGGTAGATAGTATTCTAAAAGAAGGAAAGAAATTGAAAGAAGAATTGCTGAATATAGTATATAAAAGATTAGGATAAGAGAAGGAAAACCTTCTCTTTCTCTTTATTTACTCACAAGAATATTGTATTATAATATTAGTATCAATAAAATAATCTTCATTATTAAAAACTTGGGGGGAGTAGCATGTTTAAGGAACAACTTAAGAGTCTCATAATTAAGGCAAAAGGTATGAAGGATTCACAGTTAGTACTAAAAAATGCAAACATAATAAATGTTTTTACTGGTGAGATAATTGAAGGGGATGTGGCTATTGATAATGGCAGAATAGTGGGAATAGGACAATATCATGGTGAGAAGGAAATAGATTTAAAGGGCAAATATTTATCTCCTGGATTTATAGATAGTCATGTTCATATAGAATCTTCTATGTCATCTCCATCACAATTTGCTAAGGTAATATTACCTAGAGGTGTAACTACAATAATAGCTGACCCGCATGAAATAGCAAATGTTAAAGGGATAGAAGGTATACGGTATATAATTGATGATAGTAAAAATACCCCCTTAGATGTTCGCATAATGCTACCTAGTTGTGTACCGGCAACTGATTTTGAAAACTCAGGCTCCATATTAGAGGCAGAGGATTTAGAGGAATTATTAGATGAAGAAACTATAATTGGTTTAGGGGAAATGATGAATTACCCTGGAGTTATATCTGGAAATGATAAAGTATTAGATAAGTTAACTTTATTTAAAGATAAGGTAATAGATGGTCATGGACCTATGATTAAAGAAAAGGATTTAAATGCTTATATTGTTGCAGGAATAAAGACAGAACATGAATGTTCTACAGTGGAAGAAGTATTAGATCGTATTAGGCTTGGTATGTATGTTCTTATTAGAGAAGGTTCAGCAGCAAAGGATTTAAGAAATATAATTAAGGCAGTAAATAAAGATAATTTGAGACGATTTTTATTTTGTACTGATGATAGACACCCTGAGGATTTAATTAATGAAGGTAGTATAGATTTTAATATTAAATTGGCAATAAGTCTTGGAATTGATCCAGTAGATGCTATTATAATGGCTACTTTAAATCCATCAGAATGTTATGGATTGAAAGGAAAAGGAGCCATAGCACCAGGATATATAGCTGATTTAGTTGTAATAGATAATTTGAAAGACTTTAATATAATAAATGTATTTAAAAATGGTAATCTAGTTGCTGAAAATAATAAAGCTTTATTTGAGTCTAAGATTTACTTACCAGAAAGTATGACTAGATCTGTAAAAATAAAAGATGTGAAAATAGAAGATATTCAAATTCCTATGAAGACTAATAGAGCCAATATAATAGGAGTAATTGAAGATAGTTTAGTTACTGAAAAAGTAGTAAAAGAAGTAAGTATAGATAATGGATACTTTAAGTTTTCCAATGAGGATATTTTAAAAATGGTAGTAATTGAAAGACATTTTGCTACTGGAAATATTGGGGCTGGGCTTATTGAAAATTTCAAATTAAAAGATGGAGCTATAGGTTCAACAATTGGCCATGATTCGCATAATATGATAGTCGTAGGAGATAATGATGAGGATATTTTAACCACAATAAATGAATTAAAAAACATTGGTGGAGGACTTACAATTGTATCTAAGGGAGAAGTAATAAAATCTTTACCTTTAGAAATTGGTGGAATAATGACATCACGACCAATTGAAGAAACCAATGCTATTCTAAAAGAAATGATAAAATTATCTCATGAAAGATTGAATATAAACAAAAACATAGATCCGTTTATGACATTGGCATTTATGGCGTTGCCTGTAATACCTAAAGTAAAACTTACAGATATGGGGTTATTTGATGTGGAAAAATTTGATTTCATTAAAGTTTATAATGAAGATTAGTGAAAAATTTTTAAAAAAATAGGAGTGATTTCATTGGTATATTTTGATAATGCTGCAACATCTTATCCAAAACCAAAAATAGTATATGATACCATAATGGAGGCTATGGTAGAATATGGTGCTAATCCTGGAAGATCAGGTCATAAAAAGGCATTAGAAGCTAGTAGAGGAATATTTGATACAAGAACTCAAATCAGTAAATTATTTAATATAAAAAATCCTATGAATGTAATATTTACATTTAACTGTACAGAAAGCTTAAACACAGCTATAAAGGGGGTTTTAAAGCCAGGAGATCATGTAATTACAACATCTATGGAGCATAATTCTGTTTTAAGACCTATTACTTTTTTGAGTAAACTAGGAATTAAAAGTACAATAGTACAAGGAGATTCTAAGGGAAGGATAAATCCAAAAGATATTGAAGCAAGTATTAAACCAGAAACTAAAATGATTGTAACTACTCATATTTCTAATTTAACAGGAAGCATAATGGATATAGAAACCATTGGAAAGATTGCAAAAAATCATGGAATAATATATTTAGTAGATGGTGCTCAGTCAGCTGGTGTATATAATATTGATGTTGAGAAAATGAATATAGATCTTCTAGCTTTTCCAGGACATAAAGGATTACTAGGACCTCAAGGTACAGGTGGACTTTACATTAGAGATGGTATAGAATTAGACGAGATTTTTCAAGGGGGTACTGGCAGCATTTCTCATTCCTTAGAGCAGCCAGATGTAATTCCTGATAAATTTGAATCTGGTACTCCAAATGCACCTGGTATAATAGGACTTGGTTCTGGTATTAAGTATATATTTGAAAAGGGTATAGATAATATTAGAAAGAAAGAAGAAGAACTCACAAGGTATTTCATTGAAGAATCACAAAAGATAGATGGAGTTATATTATATGGACCATTAGATATTGGATATCATGCACCAGTTGTTGCTTTAAATATAAAAGATGCAGATTCATCTGAAATAAGTTATATTTTAGATTCCAAATATGATATTGCAGTAAGACCAGGATTGCATTGTGCCCCATTAGCACATAAAACCATAGGAACCTTTGAGCAAGGCGTAGTTAGATTTAGTTTTGGATATGAAAATACACATGAAGAAATAGAGTTTGCTATTAAGGCATTAAAGGAAATAGCAAAGGAAGTATAGAGAGGGGAAATTATATGGTTCAGCTACGGGAACTTGTGGCATTATACAATATAGAAATTATAATAGGGCTTATTGCAGCGTTATTTACATTGGTATTATTATATCTAATAGCTGAAATAAGGATATCTAGGGTAAAAGATAAATATGATGAGCTTGTTAGAGGGGTTAAAGGTGTTAATATAGAAGAACTTCTAATAAAGACTAATGAAGAACTTAAAGATATTCGTTTAGATATGAATACTATAGATCAGAAAATAGAAAGTATTGAAACCAAATTAGCCTTTGCTATACAGAAGGTTGGATTTGTAAGGTATAATGCCTTTGGTGATATGGGTTCTGATTTAAGCTTTTCCATTGCGTTATTGGATAAGTTTCAAAATGGTTTTGTACTTACCAGTATTTACGGTAGAGAGCATACCACTAGTTATGCAAAGCCAATTAAATTTGGTAAGTCTATTTATCCCTTATCTGTAGAAGAAATACAAGCCATAGATAGGGCAATAATAGGTGAATATAAGGAAAAGATTATTTAAATTTAATATATTAGAAAGGTAGCTTATATTATAAGCTACCTTTCTAATATATATGGTTGTTTTCTTTCATTATATAATCTAGAAAGAGATAAATAAATACTTTTAGATATTATGTCTGCCATATTCATTACCAAAGATAGTCTAGTATTTTGCAATACCATAAATTCCATCATTCCACTAACATTTACAATTCCAGTAATAGCTATATCACCAACTGAAGGTAGAACCTTGTTTACACCTGAGCCAGGTCTTAAAGGTGAATTTTTAATTGATAAATAACCTATACGGTCATATTTACCAAGAGAAGAATCTATGGCGAGAATAAAGGGATTATCATAGTCATGATTTATTTTATCAATTGTTTCTTGAAGATTTTGGGCATGTATGGGATTTTCTAAATTACCTATTAGATTTACATCTTTATAATTTTTAATAATGGGTTTTAGTTTATGTCCCACTAGTGGACCAAGAGAATCACCTGTAGATCTATCTGTTCCAATACAAAGTATAATTAAATCTCCATTCTTAGTATGTTCTTCCGATAGATATTTAAAGACTAGATTCGAAAATTTAGATAAAGCAAAAGGTGAAGATGAATCTATATAGTTGCTCTTATTAAATATATTCATTACTTCCTCCTATCCCCTAATATTTTTATATATTTACTCTAATTAAATATATAAAGGTATTAAAAGTATTGCCTTAAAATTAATATAAATACTTTCATTATAATAATAAAAATAAATATTAAAAATTTGTAATAATTTTAGTTGTATTTTTATAAATTAAAAATCAATGAAGAAACATGTTGAAATTTCTATTATTCTGGCAAATGTATAAATTATAGGAAATAGAATATAATAAGGTTAATTAGACATGCCATAATGTTGAAAAAAAATTAATCTATGATATAATTGTTACAGAATGATTACAATCATATTACAATCGTGATTTAAATAATTTATATTAGGAGGTAACAGGATGGAAAAACCCAATTTAAGGGTAGAGTTACGAAACTTACGAAATCAAGCAAATAAGATTGTTGACTATTGTAGAAAAATAGAATTTAAAAATATAAATTTTAAAAATATAAATATGAAAATAGCATTAACAAAGTTGATGATTATATCAATAATAGCATTAAGTATTATGGGGTATAAAATTAATCAAATTAGAATGAAGGCCTTTGATGTCTATCTTGGTAATGATAAAATTGGTACTGTCAGGCAGCAGGAAGAAATTACAGAAATTCTTAATGTCTTGGAAACAGAATTAGCAAATACATATGAGATTGATGTAGTATTAGATAAAGGCATTAGATTTGAGGAAGTAAAAGCAAAGGATGATGTAATAACATCTAATCAGGAATTGAAAAAAGAAATCAAAGCAAAGATGAGTTTTTTAGTATATGGTTATGTATTAAAGGTTAATGATGTGGAAATAGGGGCATTAAAGACTAAAGAAGAAATTGAAAAGGTAATCAATAGGATAAAAGAACCATATGAAAATGGAGTAAAGGAAGGCACAAATATAAAGGAAATAAAAATAATTGAAAAGGTAGAGATAGTTAAAAAAGAAATGCCTTTATATAAGATTGGTAATTCTGAAGAATTATACAATCATTTGTTAACGGGTTCAGAAGATATAAAAACTCATATAGTAGAAGTAGGAGAAAGTTTTTGGACCATAGCAAAAATATATAATTTATCAGTAGATGATTTGATAAATGCTAATCCAGATAAAAAACCTGAAAAAATACAAATAGGCGATGAAGTAAAATTAGTAGTATCAAAGCCTATTCTTACAGTATCTACCATGTCAGAAGTAGAATATACTGAAAAGATAAAATATGAGACAGAAATTGAATATAATGATAAGATGTATAAGAATGAGAAAAAAACTAAGGTAGCTGGTGTTGACGGAGAAAGAAAGATAGTAGCAAATGAAGTAAAGCATAATGGTGTTGTAATAGAAAAAGAGATTCTAAAAGAAGATATAGTTCAAAATCCTGTTAATGAAGTAATAGTTAAAGGAACAAAAGAGGTACCAAGAACTGTTGCAACAGGAGCTTTTGCAATGCCTACTAGAGGGAGTATATCTTCTAGATATGGTATGAGAAACGGAAGGATGCACAGGGGTCTTGATATTGCAGCTAAAACAGGTACAGCCATAAAAGCAGCTGATGGTGGTAAGGTAGTATATGTTGGATATAGAGGTGCCTTTGGTAATTTAGTTGAAATCGACCATGGAAATGGATTTAGAACTAGATATGCTCATTGCAGCAAGATACTAGTAAAAAGGGGAGATAAGGTTTATAAAGGACAGCATATAGCCAATGTTGGGAATACAGGAAGATCTACAGGTTCACATCTTCATTTTGAAGTTTTAAAGAATGGTAAAAATTATAATCCAAGTAATTACTTAAAATAGAGGAAGCATATGCTTCCTCTATTAGTTTTAGAATAGCAAATTAAAAATAAAAATATTGTTAAGATATATAGAATGGCAAAAGTTTATAATTATATTCTAGAATCAAGTAAAAAAATTATAATTAAAATCATAAGGAATGTTTCAAATAATTCTCCCCCAAATTCATTAGATTTTAAAGGGTCATTATTCAATTTAGTTTCTTTATCGTCTTTAAATAATATCTTTAAATTTAACATGCCTGCTCCTTGATTTACTTTTGCTTCATTTAAGTCTATACAAGAAGAGGTGATTCTATTCTTTATTTCTTGTGGTGAAAGATTACCATGTTTATTTAATAAAAGTGCAACAGAACCTGAGACTAAGGGTGTCGCCATAGATGTACCGCTTAATGATGAGTAGCTGTCTAGTTTAATATTAGATAAAGATCTAATATTTACTCCAGGAGCTACTATATCAGGTTTCATTAAACCTTCTATAGTAGGTCCTCTACTAGAGAAAGGAGCAATGGTATCATCAGATGGATCTATTGTCCTTTTATCATCAACAGCTCCAACTGTTATGGCATTTTTATTAATCCCCGGTGAAAGAATAGTTCCTTCCTTAGGTCCACTATTTCCTGCTGCAGTAATAACTATTAATCCAGATTTTATAGCCATATCTACAGCTTTACATAAAGGATCCCTATCACAGGTATTATTTGCAGGAGTACCTAAAGAAAGATTTATTATTTTTGTATTAAACCTATCTTTTGTTTCAACTATATAGGATATAGCAGCAATAATATCTGATATATTTCCACTTCCATTTTCATCTAATGCTTTAATACCTAGTATATTTGCCTTAGGAGCTATTCCCATATATTTTCCATTTGAAGAAAAGCCATTACCAGCAATAATGCCAGCTACGTGTGTACCGTGTCCGTTATCATCGTAAGGGTTTTCTCTATTATTGACTATATCTCTAAATCCAATTATTCTATTATAAGGTTTTGTTAAATCATAGTGAGGAGCTACACCTGTATCAACTACAGCTACTGTAATACCATCACCTTCATAGCCCTTGTCATGAGGGAAGTATGCATCCATAGTTGGATTTGCAATGTCCAATAGAGTATATATTTTTGAGTCAAAGCTAATATAGTCTATTTCAGGATTAGATACAATTCGATAGATGGTTTCTGTAGACATAAGTCCAGCAAAACCATCTATTAAGGGTAGTTCAGATTTAACTTTATTAGATAAACTATTTATATTTTTTTTAAGATTTGAACTACTATTATTAAATTGTATGATTACAGGAACATCTTCAATTGACTGTGACATTATTTTTGCACTTAGAATAGGGCAAAGTTTTGTATTTATAATTTTCTTCACCATTACCACCTTCCTTGGTCTATTCTATGCTATAAAAAAATAAAATGTTCCAAAAAGTAAAAAAAAGCCCTAGGGCTTTTTTTAAACAAATAGAAAAGTTCTACTTTTATCTTTGCTTAAAAGAGAACTTTTCTTAAATGATTTTCAAGAAATTTTATAAATAATGCATTGTAGAATTTTTTTATTTTTTAATAAAAAGTTTACTTATTTCCCCAATTATTAAAGGAATAAAGGCATATTCTAAAATTGCAGCCCAATCTTTTATTCCAAGGGCAAAGGTATGAAATATTGGTTGCATAAATGGTATATATAGAACTCCCAGTAATAAAATAAATGAGAACAAGGTTCCATATACTAAAGTGCTATTTGTAAAAAATCCTATTTTAAACAATGTATACTTTTGTGATCTACTAGAATAAGCCCTTAATAACTCTGCTGTTATTAGAGATGTAAAAGCTATTGTTCTTGCTTTATCTATACTATCTGCATAGGTAGTAAGTCCCCATCTATAAGCAAGTAAAGCTGCCACTCCTACTGCTAAACTTTGAAGTAATATTCCTAAAAGCATATTTTTTGTTAGAATAGGCTCATTAGGATTTCTAGGGGGAGTATCCATAATATCAGGATCACCTTTTTCAACTCCTAGGGCTAAAGCAGGAAAACTATCTGTAACCAAATTTAACCACAATAATTGAATTGCTAGTAAAGGTACTGGTAGGTTTAATAATATGCTAGTAAATACTAAAAATATTTCACCTATGTTGCAAGATAATAAGAAAAAGACAAATTTTTTAATATTGCTATATATTATTCGACCTTCTTCTACTGCAGATACAATGGATGCAAAATTGTCATCAGTTAGAATTAATTCCGCTGTGTTTTTAGCTACGTCTGTACCAGTAATACCCATAGATACACCAATATCAGCTCTTTTTAAAGCCAAAGCGTCATTTACACCATCACCGGTCATAGCGGTTATTTCACCATTAGCTTTTAATGCACTTACTATTCTTACCTTATGTTCTGGTGAAACTCTAGCATAGACTTTTATATTTTTAACCACTTCTCTTAATTCTTCATCTGAAATCTTATTTAGTTCTTCCCCCATCATAGCTTGATCTATGGACTCTGCCATTCCAAGTTCTTTTGCTATGGCAAACGCAGTTTCTTTATAATCTCCTGTTATCATAATAGTCTTTATACCTGCTTCCTTACATTTTGCTATAGCATCCTTTGCCTCTGGTCTCGCAGGGTCTATCATTCCAACTAATCCTATAAAGGTCATGTCAACTTCGTTAGAGTCAGTAGAAATGTTATTAGGTAAGTTATTATATTCTTTATAAGCGAAAGCTAATACTCTTAAAGCTTTTTTTGAGAAAATACTATTTACTTTCAATACTTCCTTCTTTAAAGTATCATCAAAATCTAAGATTTTACCATCCATACTAATACGAGTACATCTATTAATAATTATATCTGGAGCTCCTTTAGTAAAGGAAACAACTTTATTAGGTATATAATCTTTATGGAATGTTGTCATCATTTTTCTATCGGAATCAAAGGGAATTTCCTCTATTCTAGGGAATTCTTTGTTTATAGATTGTTTATTGATATTACCTTTACCAGCTAGTGTAATTAGAGCACCTTCTGTAGGATCACCAATAACTTTATATCCATCAGATGTTTTTTCTAAGTTAGCATCATTAGCTAATGCAGATATTGAAAGAAGAGTTTGGAAGTCACCTATATCTTCCACATTTATAGTATTTCCTTCAATTTTAAACTCTCCTACTGGTTCGTATCCTCCCCCAGTTACATCTATTATCTTTCCATCTGTAAAAACTTTGACTACAGTCATTTCATTTTGAGTTAGAGTACCTGTCTTATCAGAACAAATAACTGTAGTAGAACCTAAGGTTTCAACTGCTAAAAGTTTTTTAACTATGGCATTTCTTTTAACCATTCGGTTCATTCCAATAGCTAAAACAATGGTTACAATAGCTGGTAAGCCTTCTGGTATAGCAGCTACTGCTAAGCTTATGGCTACCATGAACATTTCTAAAACTTCTCTATTTTGAATTAGCCCTATACCGAAAACAGCGATACAAATAATTATAGTAGTAATTCCTAGAACTTTGCCAAGCTGATTTAATTGTTTTTGTAGAGGAGTTACCTCATCTTCGAAGGATTGAATCATTGTGGCTATATTACCGATTTCAGTATCATGACCAGTACCTACAACTACACCTTTTCCTCTTCCATAGGTAACAGCAGTGCTCATATAAGCCATATTTTTTCTATCACCTAATGATACTTCTTCTTCAAAAAAAACATTACTATCTTTTTCTACAGGTACTGATTCACCAGTTAAGGAAGCTTCTTCAATTTTCAAATTAGAACTTTCTACAAGCCTCAAGTCAGCAGGGATGATGTCCCCAGCATCTAAAACTACAATATCCCCTGGAACTAAAGAACTAGCAGGAGCTACTTCAGTAGTACCATCTCTAATAACCTTAGCGTTAGGTGATGACATTTTCTTAAGTGCATCTAAGGCTTTTTCAGCCCTTCCTTCTTGATATATACCTAGAAATGCATTTACCATAACTATAGCTATTATAACTATAGCATCTTTTGATTCACCAACAGCAAAAGAGATAATTGCAGCACCTATTAAAATTAGAATAAGAAAATCTGAAAACTGTGCTACAATTTTAGAAAAAAAACTTTTTTTATCTTCTTCTCTTAAATCATTGGAACCATACTTTTCTAACCTAAGATCAACTTCATTTTTTGTAAGACCAGAATTAAGGTTAGTATTTAATTCTGATAATATTTCCTCTTTACTTTTACTATACCATTCCTTCAAAAATATCCCCTTCCTTCCAAATCTTATAAATAGTATACCACCTAAGAGCAAAATAAAACAAAAAGACCTTTGGTTAAATTATTTAATTTAACCAAAGGTCTTGCTTCCTAAGAATACTAGGTAGTTAACCGGGAAAATCCGTATTGACGATTAACTATTTTTAAGCTACTCCCCTTCGAATGGTATAATTATATATTAAAGTAATCATAAATACAAGATAAATATTGTAAATCTTGGCCAAAATATAATAAATATTTGACAATAAATATTCTTTGTTAGATAATCTAATTATATAAGAATAATTATGCAAATAATTAATTGGAGTGATTCAATATGGATAACAAAATATTGGTGATTGATGATGAGAAGGCCATAGCAGATATAATAAAATTTAATCTAGAAAAGGAAGGGTATACTGTAGAAACAGCCTATGATGGTGAAGAAGGAATACAGGCTGTTAATAGGTTTATTCCAGATTTAGTTATTTTAGATATTATGATGCCCAAAAAAGATGGGTTTCAAGTTTTAAGAGAAATTAGAGTCAAATATAAGTTTCCAGTTATAATGCTTACGGCAAAAGAGGAAGAGGTAGATAAGGTATTGGGTCTAGAACTTGGTGCTGATGATTATATTACAAAACCCTTTAGCATGAGAGAATTAATTGCAAGAGTAAAGGCCAATCTAAGAAGGGTTGATTTTTCTAGTACTTCTAATTCAAATAATGTAAATGATATGATCACTTCCGATGATTTAATAATAGATTTAAATAAATATGAAGTTAGAAAAGGTGAAGAAATTATAGATCTCACTCTTAGGGAATATGAATTACTTAAATTCTTAGCTTCTAGTGCTAATCAAGTATTTTCAAGAGAACAATTGCTAGAAGAAGTATGGGGATATGAGTATTATGGAGATATTAGAACTGTAGATGTTACAGTTAGAAGATTGAGAGAAAAAATAGAGGATAATAGTGGAGATTTTAAATATATTTTGACTAAAAGAGGTGTAGGCTATTACTTCAGGAGGGCTTAACTATGTTTGCTAGTATAAAATGGAGGTTTATTGTAGTTTATTTTTTACTAGTATTTATTGCAATGGTTATAGTTGGTATATTTATTATTGGAAGGCTAGAAACCCAGCAGATAGCAAATATTACTAGTTCTATGGAACAGAATATACAGACTATAATAGAATCGTCTTCGTATTTAGCAGAAGATGATTGGCTTAGTGTGCAATCAGAAATACAACAGACATTAAGTGAGTGGAGATTAGGCAGCAATGAAATATTATATATAATATATGATGAAGAATTACCTACTATAATAGCTTCATCATCAAAGGAATATAAAGAGGTAGTTGGGAAAAATGCGTTATATTCTAAACTTGATCCAACATTAATAGTAGATGCTTATTATAGAGGAGAAAAAAGGGCAAGTCAAGTTACAAGAGAAAATAAAGAGAACCATATAGCCTATCCAGTCCTAACAGGAGTAGGTAAAGTCAAGGGAGTAATATATATGGTATCTGATTTACAGAATGTATATGTAACGGTCAATGAATCAAAAAAGATACTTACAAATGCAACTGTTATGGCTCTTTTAATTACAGTGTTTTTAGGTTATTTAATAGCTTCAAGTATTACAGAGCCTATTAGGGATGTAACAAATAAAGCAGAAGAAATGGCAATGGGGAATTTTGATCAATTTGTTGAAGTGAAATCAGACGATGAGATTGGTCAATTAGCTAGTATGTTTAACCATTTAACATTAAAATTAAAAGATACAATACAGGAAATGGATTTAGAAAGATCTAAATTAGATACGATTTTTAACTATATGGCAGAAGGGGTTATAGCAGTAGATATTAATGGAAATATAATACACGCCAATCCTATTGCTATGGATATATTAGAATCCACTCAAGGCAAAATTCTAGAGTCGGGAAGTACTTTTAGAGAGATAATTTCTTTAAAACTTATAAATCTGGAAGGGATTAATTATGATGATGAAGCAACTCTAGATGGAGCTCGAACTTTAGAGATAGATAGTCATGTATATAAGGTTAAATACGCTCCCTTTAAAAATGAAAAGAACAATATTGGTGGGCTTATAATAGTGTTTCAAGATATGACAAATGAGCATAAACTAGATAATATGAGAAAAGAATTTGTAGCAAATGTGTCCCATGAGTTAAAGACACCTATTACAACTATAAAAAGCTATACGGAAACATTAATGGAAAATACAGTTAATGACGAGATTGGAAAGAAGTTTTTATCTGTAATTGATGATGAATGTGATAGAATGACAAGACTTGTAAGGGATTTGTTACAGCTTTCAAATTTAGATTATAAAAAAACCACTTGGAAAAAGCAAGAGGTTTCAGTTAATGAGCTTTTGAAGGAAATATTATTGAAACTAGAATTTTCTTTTAAAGAAAAGCAACATAATGTTATTGTAAATATGGAAGAGAATTTGCCAAATATTGTAATAGATAAAGATGGCATAGAGCAGGTTATACTAAATATAGTTTCCAATGCTATAAAATACACAGAAGATAATGGAGAAATAGAGATTATTTCAAGAAGTTTAGATAAATTTATAAGCATAGAAATAAAAGATAATGGTATAGGCATTCCTAAAGAAGATCAGAATAGGATATTTGAAAGATTTTATAGGGTGGAAAAAGGAAGAAGTAGGGAGTCTGGAGGTACTGGGCTTGGGCTTTCTATTGCAAAGCAAATAATAGAAGCTCATGGTGGTGAAATTCTACTTGAAAGTGACTTTAATGAGGGAACTACCGTTGAAATAAGAATACCTTTTAATAAAGTGTAATTCAATCTTAATTATGTTGTAACAGTTTTGTAATATATGTAATATATAATACAATTAAAGTAATGTGTAAAGGAGGATATGGAATGTGGAAAAAGACATTAGCTAGTTTATTTATTGGCACTAGTATAATTGCTATTAGTTCAACAGCTTTGGCTAATCCAACTAATACAGTTAATACAATTAAAGTTGAACAAACAACTAAACCAGAGCAACTACCTAAAGTTGAACAAACACCTAAGGTAGAGCAATCAACTGAGACTAAGCAATTAACTAAGGCTGATCAAAAAAATGATATATCTAAATATCAAGTGATAAATCCTGAAAAAGATGCTTATTCTACAGAGGATAAGGTTATTTTTATAAATGGCAAGGCTCCTTCTGGAACTTCAATTGTAATTAAAGTATATGGTACTACTGATCTTACAAGAAAGAGTTTCAATCTTCTAAAATTGCCTACCAAAAATGATTATATAGAAGTTTTTAATGAAACTGTAAAAGCAGGCAATATGGGTTTTTTTGATAAGCAACTTGATTTAGTAACAGGTATTAATAAAATAATTATTGATTTCGGTGTAGATGGAGTTCCAACTGTTGAGAAAATTGTATATGTAAAGATTCCAGAAATGGGGGCTGAAACAAAAGAAGTAAAACTTACAGATATGATACAGATATTAAAATAATACTTACCTATGATATTGGAGATGGTTAATGTGAAAGAAAGGATTAAAACTTACCTATTGATATCATTAGTATGTATTAGTTTGCTATTTACTAAGAAATTATGGATGGAATTGCCAAATGAAATGTTTCATATACTTAACAAAGATCAAGAAGCATATGGCTCCTCATATTTATTATCAGATATGATAGTGCCTAATAAGTATCTGTTAAATTTCAATGATAAAAATCATACTATTTTTTATGATGATTCTAAGTATGGGTTATGGACAAATTCCAGAGCAATCTTAAATGGTATCTTGGGATCGAAGGACATTAAAATTGTAGACTTACCAAATGATGAGTTTTTAACTTATAATGGAAAAAGATCCATAAGTTTTTACTTTCCTGATAAAATAAATACTTATATATTGGCTAAGGCCTTAGACGTCAAAGATCCTAATCTTGTTGTAGATACAATACCTAATGTAAGTAGCATTTATATCTATTTAGGTAAAGAGGATCCTTTTTTTGTCTTTTCTGATGGGCAAAAACATATAGCTATATATGATAAATCTGTTGATACTACCAATCTTAAGGAAAAGATTATCACCATAGAAGAGGCTGGGAATTATAATTATTATCGTTCAATAAGGGAAGCTTTAAAAATTAATAATGATATATATATTTCATATGAAATGAAAAATACATTACCAGAAATATATGTAGAAAACGAAATAAGAAACTTAGATGATGAGGAAAAGAAAGAGTTAGCAAAGAAATTTTTTAATAAAGATATTGATTATATAAGAGAAATAGTTGAAAATAGTGGCTCAACTATGTATATCTATAATCAAAGAGTTCTGAAATTAAATATTAATGGTACCTTAGAGTATTTTCATCCCTTAGAACAAGTAGTAAAGAAGAGCAATTTATATGAAAGTTTAAGCACTGCAGCTGGGTTTATATCTAAAAATGTAGGTGTATCAAAAGGAATGTATTTATCTAAGGTTGAAGAAATCAGAGCAGATGATAGTTTAGGTTATAATCTAACATTTAGATATAGAGTTAGAGGTATTCCTGTAATCTTAGGCAATGGAATGTCAGATTTTGTTCAAATAGAGGTATTTAATAATCATATAAGGTCTTATAAACATTTTATTAGAAAAGATATGAATAAACCAGTAGACAATATTCCACAAGGGGAAAGGATGTTAGCTTCTTTTGATGTAATAGATATGAATTATGATTTTATAACTCAAAAGTACTTGGAAGAAAATAATATTATTCCAAAAGATAAAGAGATGCCAGATATAGAAGAAATCTTATCATCATCCTTTATACAAGATATTAATTTAGCATATTTTGATCCTTGTTTAAAAGATATGGGTGATGAATTAATAGGAGTATGGGTTATAAAAATGAATGATGGGCTTTATGCCTTTGATATCTATAATGGATCTTTAGTATATGAAAAAAAATAAGGAGTATCGGATGGTGAATTAAATGGATTGGTCAAAGGCAAAAACCATCTTAATAGTTGCGTTTCTAGTAACCAATATATTATTGGTAGCTGTTCTGCTGTCAAGTCAAAGACAAGTAGAAACAACAACTAAGGAAGGATTTATCGAGGATGTAACTAAACTTCTAAATAATAAAAATATTTTTATAGATACAGAAATGCCTAAGGAAATTCCAAGTTTAAATATTTTAACAGTGGAATATGAAATGTTAGATTCATATGAGGCCAATAGAAAGTATTTTAATGGTAAAGGTAAAATAGAATCAAAGGACAAAGGAACTACAGGAATCATATATAATGATGAATATATATTAATTACAAATAAAAAGATATTAAGCTATGAAAATAAAAAACAAGAAAATAAATATAAGAATTTAAATAATGAACTTGCTAAAACCATTGCAATTAAATTTCTTGAGGAAAGAAATTATGATACTTCAGATATGTTATTATCATATATTAAAAATGAAGGGGATACTTATTATCTAGAATTTTCAAAGATATATAAGGATAAATATCTAGAGAAAGCTAATACCACTATGGAAATAGATAGTAGAGGAGTCAGAAAGTTAGACAGAATATGGCTAAAGGTGTTAAACGAAGGGGAGACACCTATATATATTAGTACTGCTCCAAAGGCTATACTTAGCTTGCTAGGTAAGGAAGAAGTGTATGGAAAAACTATAAAAGATATCTCCTTATGCTATTACTTTGGTCCGATGGAACAAAAATATGTTAAGGAGCCAAATGATCCAAGAAAGGGAAATACATTCCCAGCATGGAGAGTTTTGTTTGATGATGGGTATAAGATAATAATAGATAATTATTAAAAGAAGAATTAGAAATTCTTCTTTTTTTTACATATATAAACTATAATATAAAAAAGGGGAAATTATTGTGGAAGTTAAATTTTGTTCCTTATCTAGTGGTAGCTCTGGGAACTGTCAATATATTGAAACTGAGAAATCAAAAATATTAATAGATGCTGGATTTTCTGGGAAAAGATTGGAGCAGTTATTATCATCAATAGGGGTGAATCCAAAGGATATAGATGGAATAGTGGTGACTCATGAACATATTGATCATGTAAAAGGAGTAGGAGTTTTTTCAAGAAGATATGACTTACCTATATATGCCAATGAAAGTACATGGATAGGTATGAATAAGACAATTGGAAAGATACAGGATAAGAATATAAAAATATTTAAATCTGAAAATTATTTCAATATTAGGGATATTCAAGTTTATCCAATTAATATTTTTCATGATGCATTGGAACCAGTTGGTTATATATTTTTTTATAATAAGGTTAAAATTAGCATTATAACTGATACGGGAAAAGTAAATGATAATATTAAATCAAATATAAAAAATTCTAATCTTTATTTGTTAGAAGCTAATCATGATATAGATATGCTAAAGAAAGGTAATTATCCATGGCCATTAAAACAGAGAATACTTAGTGCCAATGGACATCTATCCAATGATGATGCAGCTATGACTTTAGGAGAAATTATACAGGGAAATGAAGAAATTGTATTGTTAGGGCATTTAAGTAGAGATAATAATACACCTGAGATTGCTTATAAAACTGTTAGTAATCTGTTGTCAAATCATGGAATAGATGTCAATAAGGATATTAAGTTGGATTTAACCTATAGGGATAAAGCAACAATAATTTATAATCTATAAGGAGGTATTAGAATGGGGGACTATAATTACTATAGCTATAATAGACCACCTAAGAAAAGGGGACTTTTTTCATACTTTATAGTAGCATTGGTGGGAGCAATTATAGGTGGAGTTTTAAGTGTATATATTGCGCCAACTTACTTATATGGCAAAATATTGCCCATGCCAGATATTTTTGTAAGAGAAGAAGTTGAAAATATAAACAAGATAAATATAACTCCTACGGAAGATATTTCTACAGTAACTGCTGTGGCGAAAAAGAATATAGGCTCTGTAGTAGGCATAACTACAGTTCAAGAAGTTAGGGAATTCTTTTGGGCTAGGGATACAGAGGGAGTTGGTTCAGGGGTAATAATAGATTCGAATGGATATATTCTAACTAATTCACATGTAATAGGAGATGGGAAGGCAAAGAGCATAACTGTTCTTATTGAAAATATGGATAAAATGCCCGGTAAAGTTTTATGGTATGATTCGGCTCTTGATTTAGCAATAGTGAAGGTAGAGGCTAGAAATCTCAAAGTAGCAGATTTAGGTGATTCGGATTTATTAGAAGTTGGTCAATTAGCAATTGCAATAGGTAATCCACTGGGACTTGATTTCCAAAGGTCTGTAACTTCTGGGATAATTTCAGGATTACATCGTTCTATTAGAGTAGATCAATATAATGTAATAGAAGACTTGATACAAACTGATGCCTCTATAAATCCAGGAAATAGCGGTGGACCACTTTTAAATAATAAAGGAGAAGTAATTGGATTAAATACTGCAAAAATTCAGACTGGAGAAGGTTTGGGTTTTGCCATACCAATAAATCTTGTTAAATCAATTGCAGAGGAAGTAATCAAGGAAGGTAGTTTCAATAATGTATATATTGGTTTCCAAGGTATAGAGGTAGATAGGTATGAAAGACAATCTGGAGTTAAGTTAAAAACAAATAATGGAGTTGTAATTGTAAAACTATTTCCCAATTCACCAGCAGTAAATGCAGATTTAAAACCTTTAGATGTAATAGTTAAGTTAGATAACCAAAATGTTGAAACTATGACTCAGTTGAGAAAAATATTATATAAATATAGAATTGGAGATAAAGCAATTTTAACAATAAATAGAGGTGGAGAAGAGATAAAGACAGAAATTACATTTACAAAATTCTAAGATATTAAGGAGGACTATTTATGAGGATACTATTAACAAATGATGATGGAATAATGGCGGAGGGAATATATACATTAGCAAAAGAATTAGAAAAAGATCATGAAGTGATTATAGTAGCACCTGAAATTCAAAGATCTGCACAGAGTCATGCTATTACATTGTTTCAACCTTTAGTAGTGAAGGAAGTAGAGTTAGAAGGGATTAAATCCAAAGCATATAGTATATCTGGTACACCAGCTGATTGTGTTAGAACTGGTTTAGAAGTTTTAGCCGATGGTCCTGTGGATATGGTTTTTTCTGGTACAAATATAGGATTAAATTCAGGGATGGATATTCTTTATTCAGGAACAGTATCAGCAGCTATAGAAGCAAATATTTATAAGATACCTTCCATAGCAGTGTCAGCTGAATTAGTAGATGGCAATGCAAAGTTTGATATTGCTGCTAAATATGCAAAAAAAGTATTAGAAGAATCTAAAGAGCAATTAAGTAAATCTAATATAGTTCTAAATATAAATATACCATATAGAAATGAAGAAGATATATTAGGTATAAAGGTTTGTAAAATAGGTGGGGTAATTTACGATTATTATTTTATGGACTATAATGAAAAAGGAGAAAAGATATTAAAGTTAAAAGGTAGACGAGAAACAGAAATAGAAAAGGATACAGATAGATATTATTTAAAGGAAGGGTATGTAACGGTGACTCCTTTGCATTATGATTTAACCAATTTTAAATTATTGGAAGAAGTAAAAAAATGGTTTTAAAGTTGAATATTTATTATAATTTTGGGTAATAATAGGGTACTACTTTAGTGGAAAGGAGTGTGCTCTATGTTTAAGATTAAAGATAAAGAAGAAGTATTAAAAGAATATGTAAGACGTTATCCTGAATTAGATCAATTTGTAATTGACGAGTTATCTAGAGAATATGATAGATACATAGATTTACTTAAAAACTTAGAAACCAGAGAAGAAGCCATTGATATATTTGAAGAAGAGATTGAGAAAAATGAAAGAAGATATCAAGATAATAATCAGATGAAAGCCTTAGAAGGCTCAACTCATGATCAGTTTATGGAAATACTTGCGAACTATGGGATGATAGTATTTTTTAGAGACAATATGATAGAGTAATTTGGAATCCATAAGAATAAACTAAAAATAGGTGTACAACTAGTTGTACACCTATTTTTAAGTGTGCCCAGCATGGGCAACAACTTGGTGGTGAAAGTCCACTACGGGCTTGGTAGTAGGAACCGTTAGCTGAAGGCAAGGGTGTCCATGGCGACGTGGAATCTGAAGGAAGCCGAAGGCAAAATCCTGAACCGACGAACAGAAATCACATAAGGCTGATTTAGGGAGGATGAGTTTGCTTAACAAAACAAAGTCCAATACTACCCGAACTCTTTACAGTAAATGTGACGGTTACATGGGAGGAAGGTTGTTGTTCTTACCTGGGGAGGTCTCATGGACATGGGAAAACAGAGTATGAACCATGGTTGAAACAAGATTTATCATGAGAAGTCAGCAGAGGCCATAGTACTAT
>NZ_FQTY01000028.1 GCF_900128955.1 Tissierella praeacuta DSM 18095 | reverse complement strand
TCTGCTGACTTCTCATGATAAATCTTGTTTCAACCATGGTTCATACTCTGTTTTCCCATGTCCATGAGACCTCCCCAGGTAAGAACAACAACCTTCCTCCCATGTAACCGTCACATTTACTGTAAAGAGTTCGGGTAGTATTGGACTTTGTTTTGTTAAGCAAACTCATCCTCCCTAAATCAGCCTTATGTGATTTCTGTTCGTCGGTTCAGGATTTTGCCTTCGGCTTCCTTCAGATTCCACGTCGCCATGGACACCCTTGCCTTCAGCTAACGGTTCCTACTACCAAGCCCGTAGTGGACTTTCACCACCAAGTTGTTGCCCATGCTGGGCACACTTAAAAAGGGTGTTGGAAACATATTAACCAACACCCTTTACCTTTTTTATCTATAAAACCTGTTACTACTCCAAATCTTTACCAGTAAAACTTAGAGGAAGTAGTTCATTAAGAGAATAAACCTTGTATTCCTCCTCATTTTTAGCTAAAATAACTTCAAACTCATCTAAGTCACAAAATTCTGCCATTACTTGTCTGCAGACTCCACATGGTGCACAATACTCATATTGATCTTGAGGAGTATCTGCTGCAGCTGCTACAATAGCTATAGCCTTAAAATCTCTTTCATTACTGGAAATAGCTTTAAAAAAAGCAGTTCTTTCTGCACAGCAACTAGGTGTATGAGCAGCACTTTCAATATTACATCCCCTATATACCTTTCCATCAGCTGTCAATAATGCAGCTCCTACATGAAAGTGAGAAAATGGTGCATAAGAAGATTTTCTTGCTATAAAAGCTTCTTTAATTAGTTCATTATATTTCAATATTTATCCTCCATTCTTCTTTATATATAATATTTCTTGAATATTATTTACTTTTTTCATAGGGAACTCCACTGGATTTAGGTCCTACAGAACGACCAACAAATAGTACTAATACAATAATAGTAAGTACATAAGGCAACATAGCTACAATTTGGCTAGATAGCATAGCTCCTCCTCCTAATTGAATAACAATTGCTTGAGCCAACCCAAAAAATAAACAGGATAGATAAACACTCAAAGGTTTCCATTTACCAAATATAACAGCTGTTAATGCAATAAATCCATGTCCACTAATAGCTGTAGGTACAAAGTTAGATAGAACAGATAGAGTCATAGAAGCACCACCAAGCCCTGCTAGAAACCCTGAAATAATTACACAAATATATCTAATCTTATATACATTTAACCCAAGACTATCAGCAACTATAGGGTGTTCCCCTACAGAGCTAATTCTAAGACCCCATTTAGTTTTTGCAAATATGAACCAAATAAACAGCATTATCAACAAAGCTATTACAGCGGTTACCTCAAAATTCAATCTACTAAATGCTCCTAATATACTGCTATCACTGAATAATTTAGGTAATTTCTTAGGTACAGGCGGAGTATTTAATGATCCAAATATTATCCTTACTAGAAAAAGGGAAGCACCAGAACCTAATAAGTTAATGGCAATCCCTGATACACTTTGGTCAGCTCTTAAAGATATGGAAGCAATAGCATGCAATAAAGCAATCAATCCTCCTGCAATACCTGCACATAAAAATCCTATCCAAGGATTTCCAGTTATATAAGCTATACTAACTCCCGTTGCCGCTCCTATTGTCATCATGCCTTCAAGACCAATATTGATTACTCCACTTCGTTCACTCATTAACCCCCCTAATGCTCCAAAGGCTAGAGGAGTGGAATACATTATTGTATTACTAATTAGCAGTAATAACTTATCTAACATTGTTTATTGCCTCCTCTTTGACTAATTTTGTTAATTAATAGGGGAATAATCGTCACTAAGGCCATGCAAAATACAATAGTACCAATTAAAATATCTATAATTTCAGAAGGTGCACCAATTTCCAACTGAATAGTACCTCCTCCATAGGTTAATCCTGCAAATAATAGTCCTGCAAAAATACATCCTATAGGAGATCCACCAGCCATCAATGCCACTGAAAGTCCATTAAATCCGTAATTTTCAAGAGCCATAAGTTCATATAGTCTTTGGTATACTCCTGTAATAGACAAAGCTCCAGCTAAACCTGCAATAGCCCCTGCAATAAGTAAAGTTTCCATAGTATTTTTTTGTACGTTAATGCCTGATGCCTCTGACGCATATTTATTCAGACCAACAGCCCTTAATTCATATCCTTTAGTAGTCTTTTTTAATATAAAAGTAATTAATAAAGCCACAATAATGGCTATAATAATCCCTATATTTGCACTAGTTCTTCCAAGGACTTCCCTTAGAAAAGCACTCTGTTGAAGAATCTCTTGCCCTCCACTAGACATTTTCCAATTATAGACGGGATCTAGTCCAGAAGCATTTATAAGATAAGTAGTTGTTGTTCCTGGATCATGAAATCTTTCAAGAGATACAATATAATTCCCTGCATAAAATGCAATCCAGTTAAACATAATACCAGTGATTACTTCATGTATGCCACCTTTAGCTTTTAGATATCCAGCTATAGCACCATATAATCCCCCTGCTAAGGTTCCACCTATAAGTATTAGGGGAAATTGAATAAAAGAAGGAAAATCAAATATAATCCCTACTACAGTTGCAACAATTGTACCTACAATATATTGCCCTTCGACACCTATATTAAATAATCCAACCCTTAAGGCAAAGGCAACGCTAATACCAGTTAATATAATAGGGGAGGCTTTTATAATAATATTCATTATATATCTAGGTTTAGAGAACATTCCTTTAAATAATATACTATATACCTCTAAAGGATTATATCCTGAAATTCCCAATACCATGGCTGCCACTATAAAGCCAATGAAAATAGCAATCATTATAAATGTAAACTGATGTTTTAATATTTTAGATATTTTGTTCACTGACTTTCCCTCCTGCCATTAATAAACCAATGGTATTTTCATCTATAGTACCTTGTTTAAAGGTGTTTACAATATATCCATCATATATAACTGCCAAGGTATCTGATAAATTCATAACTTCATCTAATTCATATGAAATCAATAAAATTGCCTTGCCTTTATCTCTTTCTTCAATTAGAGTCTTATGTATAAATTCTATTGCTCCCACATCTAATCCTCTAGTGGGTTGCACGGCAATTAACAAATCTGGATTATTTTCCACCTCACGGGCAATAATAACCTTTTGCTGGTTTCCTCCTGATAAACCTTTAACAGCTAGTTCTTCACTATCACTAGGTCTAATATCGAATTTCTTTATTAATTCCTTAGCTTTATTAATTATTTTATCCTTTAATATGATTCCATTCTTAGAATATTTAGGACTCTTAAAATTCTCAATTATTATATTTTCAGCAACTGTGAAATCCAACACTAATCCTACTTTCTGTCTATCCTCATGAATTGTTGCTACTTTGTTTTTGATAACATTGTTTGGAGAAGTATTTTGTATTTCTACACCATTAATAATTATCTGTCCTTTTTCTGCAGGTCTTAAATTTGTAATAGCCTCCACTAGCTCTTTTTGCCCATTTCCATCAATACCTGCAATACCCATTATCTCACCTTTTCGTATTTCCAAAGATAAATCCTTTACAGCATAAAGCTCCTTTTCATTTTTCACGAAAAGGTTTTTAATCTCAAATACAACATCCCCTACTTGAGCAGGAGATTTATCTGCCACCAAATTAACTGAGCGACCAACCATCTTCTTGGCTAATTCCTCCTCATTAACATCTGCCACATTTACAGTATCAATATATTTTCCTCTACGAAGTATAGTGCACTCTTCTGCAGATTGCTTGATCTCCTTAAGCTTATGGGTAATAATTATGATGGTTTTTCCATCCTCAATTAATTTATTCATGATATTAAGAAGTTCAACAATTTCCTGAGGAGTAAGTACCGCTGTAGGTTCGTCCAATATTAAAATATCTGCCCCTCTATATAGAGCCTTAATTATTTCAACCTTTTGCTGCATCCCCACTGATACATCTTCTATCAATTCATTTGGTTCTACTTCTAGCCCGTATTTTTCTATAACTTCCAATATCTTTTTATTAGCCTTGTCTATATCTATAACTCCTAAACCCTTCGTCTCTTCTTTTCCTAGAATTATATTTTGAGCTATGGTGAAATTTTCCACTAACATAAAATGTTGGTGAACCATTCCTATTCCATTTTCTATGGCTACATTAGGATTTTTAATATCTACCTTTTTCCCATTAAGAAAAATTTCCCCTTCATCAGCTTTACATAGCCCATAAAGTATGTTCATTAAAGTAGTTTTGCCAGCACCATTCTCTCCCAATATGGAGTGAATGGTGCCTTTCTTTATATTTATATCGACATGAGCTAATGCAGTGAATGAACCAAATCTTTTTGTAATGCCTCTCATCTGTACTGCATAATCTTCTTGAATATTCATAACTCGCTCCATCCTTTTATCATGTCTGACTAAAAATTTATTTACTAAAATTTTTATAAGTATCTTCACTATAAGGTGGATCAATCTCACCATTTATAATCATATCTTGTATTTTTAAAGCCTTTTCATATACTTCTGGATCCATATTTGGATTGTTCTCTGGAATACCTACCCCACCATTTTCCAATCCATATTTAATAATTTGTCCACCAAGCTTTTCACCATCTATAACTCTTTTAGAAAGATCATTAGTTACTACTCCTACATGTTTTAGAGCAGAAGTTAGTACATTTTTAGGAGCAAGGTAGGATTGATCACGGTCTACACCTATAACCCATTTATTCTCTTCTATTGCTTGTTCAATAACACCACTGCCTGTAGCACCTGCAGCAACAAATATTATATCACTACCATCACTATATAAAGATGCAGCAATTGCCTTTCCCTTTGCAGCATCTGAAAAACTTTCTGCAATTTGTACCTCCACTTTAATTTCCTTATTTAATTCCTTAGCAGCATGGTCTACTCCTGCTTTAAAACCATATTCAAAAAGATCCATAGTAGGACTTCTCATTCCACCAATATAAGCAACCTTATCAGTCTTTGTAGTCAAGCCTGCTATGTACCCTACAAGGTAAGATGCTTCCTCTACATTAAACATTGCACTGGTAACATTATCTAAAGTAGCTTCACCAAAATCATGATCCACTATGGCATAGGATAACTCCGGATTCATTTTTGCACTAGCTTCAAGAGGATCAGCTGTATTGAAACCAATTCCCCAAATTAAATTATGTTCCCCATCTACAGCCTTATCAAAGTTAGTAGCCAAATCAGACATCTGCACTGTTTCAATAAAAGAAGCTTTAACTCCAGTTTCCTTTTGAAATGCTTGCAGTCCTTCCCATGCACCTTGATTATAACTTTGGTCATTAACACCTCCAACATCAGCTACCATTATAACAGAATTACTACTATTTTTATTTTCTTCTACTACCTTTCCAGTGTCTGATGTCCCACATCCCGTTACTACAATAGTCATCAGACTAATAACCAATAATAAAGCAATAATTTTTTTCATTATAATACTCTCCTCTCTTTAAATATAGTTTTTTAATTTTTTATAACCCTAAAGCCCATTTCCAATGCCTTGCCTTTTAAACTGCTCATATATTCCTCAGATGGGCTGCTAGTGTTTTTAAGCCTTCCTATAACACCATGATTTCTAAATTTAATCAATCTTAGATTAACATTTCTGATTTTATCTCCAATAGTAGCTTTAACTCCTTTTAGAATGTCTTCAGTATCTACTTCTTCTGGAATACATACAATTCTTATTTCTTCTAATTTATTAATATCTGCTAGAAACTTTAAATTTTTCTTTACAGTTTCATTGTCCTCACCAGTAAGTCTTTGAAACTTTTCCTTATCCCAAGCTTTTACATCTAACATAGCTCCATCACATACCTCCATAAGCTCTGGATATAAAGAAAGATCAATAGTTCCATTAGTATCAATTAGACAGGATAATCCAGCCTTTTGACCTAGAACAAATAACTCTTGTAGGAATTCTGGGTATAAAGTAGATTCTCCTCCTGAAAGTGTAATTCCTCTTATGAAGGGAATATCCTTCTCTACTTCATAAAACACTTCATTTGCTGTCATCCATTTGATTTCCGGTGAAGAAATATCTTTGCATATTTTTTGCGTTTCAGGATTATGACAATATGCACACCTAAGATTGCATCCCTGAAGAAATATTGAAGTACGATTTCCAGGTCCGTCTACTAAACTATGATGGATTATTTTATGGACGGGAGCCTTTTTCATACTCCTCTCACCTTTCTATTCTTCAAATTATTATTTTCATAATTTGGTGCTCCTAGGTGAGTAGTATTTTGTAAAACTGCTTCATCATTTCTAAACTTCTCCATCTCACTTTTCTTTACTAAATATCCTGTTATTCTAACTAAATCTCCATTCTCTTCATAGAAACTTATATACTTAACTCCAAGGGAAAATGCTCCTTTTACTATATCCAGCATTGCAGAAGGATTATTCCTTGCTGTAGTTTCTATAGCAAATATGTCACTGCATCCTGTAGGTATTAATTTATGGAATCTAGCACTATGTCGAAGGTGATCCGACATATTCTCTGGCTCATCTCCCACAGGGATTCTTACTCCTGCTGTAACTCCCTTATCATAATCCATACCTACCTGTGCATGAAGCATAAAATGTCCATTAGAAATAGGAGAGTATTCTGCTGGAAAACTTGTGACAAATTCAGATATAGTATTCATAATTTTATCTGCCAGATCATCTGCTTCTCCATCATGTCCATAACGTTTTCCTTTTTCCCTTAGTAAGATATTCGTACAATCAGCTAACCCTACAATGCCAAACATTCCAATAAATCTATCCTTATGAATTAGCCCTTCTTTAACTAAAAAAGAACTCTCAAAGAAACCTGACTCTTCTACTAAAAAGCGAACTCTTTCATTCATATAATCTCCCATTGCTTGAAGACACTCAGGAAGTATGGTATTAAAGAAATCATCTATATCCTTTGATAGTTGGGCTACCTTAGGTAATACTAATCTTGAAAGGGTATAAGCTCCTCCACCTATAGGTAAAATATTATAACAGCTTGCAATCCCATAATCACTAGAATAAGTATCTTTAACTAAATTGTGATTACATATTGCAGGATTAGCACAGAACATACTGGTATAAAGAGCTAATTCAGCTATCTCATCAGATGTAACTTCTGGATCATATTTGAAAGTAAAATTAGGCACTGCATTTTGCAATTCTTTTTCCACTTCTAAAATAAGTCTTCCAGCACGGCTATCCTCAGGTCCCAAGTTTGCATGACAAAAACTATCAGTAATAGTCCTATCTAAATAATTCAAAAATAATTTTAACTTTTTCTTTATATCTTCATCACTATATCCCTCAAGAAAAGGCTCTATCATCTTGTCCAAGTTTCCTAAATAAACTGGAAAGCTTGTAATAGATGGAACATGACGGTAGAGAATCATCAAAGAATTTAACAACTCTTCTAAATCCTTTGGAGGATCTAATTGTAAAAATTTGCTCCCTTGTTTAATAAATTTATCATAGTCCAGCAATATATATCGTGGACGATAAGGAGCATTTCCTTCAAACAAATTATCAATTGCATTCTGTTCAAAATAATTTTTCGTCTTTTCTGGTACATGAAGTACATCTAAGATATCCTCTGCAGCATGGGCTAAGGAAAATACTTTCTGTTCATAAGTAAGCTTTTGAGATCTTACTATTTCTAAGATATCAGTCATTTCGCACCATCCTTTTATATAAAATATAATTTTAATAATTCACATAATTCTCAACACTTTTAAACATTTTTTCATATTGTATCTCTGTGATTATTATCCTTTGACCTTCAATCTTTAATAAATTTTGTTCTTCTAATTTCTTTATTACACGATTTACAGTTTTAACGGCATATCCTGTTTCCTCAGCAATTTGTTGCCTTGTAATTCTTAAGATGCAAATATGATCTTTAGCATATAACTGATAATGCTGTATAAGATATATTTTTATTCGGTCTATTGATTTAATCATAAGAAACATTCGCATATGTTTTTGTTCATCTAAAACACGCTTTAAAATAATATTGGTTCTTCTATAGAGGTATTGGGAATTATTTTTTAAAAATTCTTGATAAATATCTACTGGAATATTTAAAAACACACATTGCGATTCTGTAATCAGAGTGGCTCTAAACTTAGTAATATCAGCCAAAGCCTCCATTTCTCCAAATACTTCTGGAGCAGGAAACTTCTTAAAGGTGTAGGTTTCTCCCGTGGAATATTCTTCCAAAGCTTTGACTTGTCCCGATAAAAGTATCCATATTGTATTTATGACTTCATCAACAGCAACAAATCTCACTCCAGCCTCTACTGTAACAACCTGACAGTGATCCAAAGTTTCATAAAAATCCTCCTGAAATAATTCTTCAAAATCACTAATTCTTGTATTGGAAATTTCTGAAATTTCTCTTAAAATACTGTGCATAATCTTACACCTCAACAACAATATAACATAATAGTCTTAACTCAAACAAGGACATATGTCCTTGTTTGAGTTATTTTATTTCATCTCAAATATAAATGTTATAAAACATATTATACCATTCCAAAATTCCATCTAAAAATCAAAAAAATATTATATATACTAAAACATAGTCAAATTAAATAAGCTAATGTTTTAAAATATAAAAATCATGGTAATAATCCTTATAAATAAGTTTTAATTCCCTTAAACCCCTTCCATTTTTTTACAATATAATCTATAATATATTCAATTTAATTAATTGTTTACTTATATTATTAATGACTTCATTAAACAGAGGTGAATTATGAACAATAATATATATCTTTTATTGAGAATAATATTCTTTGCCTTTTTCTTGCTTTGGTTCATTTTACATCTTACAGATAGAAGAAGGGTCTTTAACGGTTTAGCATTCTTTATATCTTTAGGATCATTTTTGGCACTTTTAATTTTAATTGGATTTACTAATGAAATTAGAATCTTAAATATAATTGCTGGAATGATAATTATAGGAGTTATAATTTTACTTCCTATTCTATATATAATAGGAAGCATTATTTTATTTACTACAGGAAAAACTGTTATTAAAAAAGAAGGTTTTTCATTATCTCATGGTTTAAGTATTTTATTTGGAATAGGAATTATAAGTTCTAGTATCATACTTCCAATTTTCATCAATAGAATAAAGTCTAAAATTTTAATAGGTCTTATGGGATTTTTTATAACTGTATTTTCATATTTTGTATTAGGATTTATTATATTTTTAACTTCTTCTCTTATATATAATCTTTGGTATGAAAAAAGAAATAAAGACTATTTAATAGTTTTAGGTGCTGGACTTATAGGAGATAGAGTGACTCCTTTATTAGCCAGCAGAATTGATAAGGCTATAGAATTTTACAATAGTCAAAAAGAAAAAGGAGTAAAGCCACCTAAAATAATTATGTCTGGTGGACAAGGTCCTGATGAAGTAGTTTCTGAAGCCTTTGCTATGAAAAGCTATGCCTTGGAAATGAATATTCCAGAAGAAGATATTTTAATGGAAGATAAATCAACTAATACTAAGGAAAATCTAAAATTTTCAACAAATTTAATTAAAAATGACTCCCCAAAAAATAATCCTAAGGTATTACTTTTTACTACAAACTACCATGTGCTTAGAGCTGGAATATTAGCTAAATCAATGGGACTTAATTATAACGGTTTAGGTTCTAAAACTAAATTTTATTATTATGTTTCTGCAATTATACGAGAATATATTGCAATTATATATTTGAATCTAAATAAGAATATATTATTTGCAATTTTTATAGGAGTCTTTTATTTCTTAAGTTTTGTAAACTGGAATTAAATATTAATATATTAGTTATCTATCTTATTTAGTTTATATACATGCCTAGAAAAAATATTAAGGTTAGCTCCAATACGTTTGAATTTAAGTGTTAAGGCTATAAAAATAAAATATAGCATTATATTATGAATTGAAACTAGAATTATATATAACAATATATTTTTTCCTAATATAATCTCCATATTTATAGGATAAATCATACATCAAATCTTACTCCAAGAACTAAAAATAATAGTACAGAAAAAGACCTTAGGTTTTTTGCTCCCTAAGGTCCTAATTATTGTCCTAATATTTAATTTTGTAGGTTCATTGGGAGTTATTCCCACTCAATTGTCGCAGGTGGTTTATTTGTGATGTCATATACTACCCTATTTACCTGTGGTACTTCATCTGTAATTCTTGTAGAAATCTTTGCTAATAGCTCTAATGGCATTGGGTACCATTTAGCTTCCATTGCATCCTTAGTAGTTATGGCTCTAAGTCCTATTAAATGTTTATATGTTCTTTCACCATCTATAACTCCTACAGATTGGATATTTGGTAATACTGCAAAGTATTGCCAGATTTCTTTATCTAAACCTGCTTTTTTGATTTCATCTCTGTAGATATAGTCTGCATCTCTTAGAATGTCTAGTTTCTCCTTAGTTAATTCTCCCAAACATCTAACACCTAATCCTGGTCCTGGGAAAGGTTGCCTACTTACTAACTCTTCTGCAATTCCCAATCCTCTACCTACTTCCCTAACTTCATCCTTATAAAGTTCCTTAAGAGGCTCTATAAGCTCAAAGTTTACATCTTCTGGCAATCCCCCAACATTGTGATGAGATTTTACTGCTAACTTTCCTTCTTTATTCACAGACTCAACTATATCTGGATAGATTGTCCCTTGAACTAAGAACTCAATACCTTCAAGTTTAGACTGCTCCTCTTCAAAGACTCTAATAAATTCTTCTCCTATTACTTTTCTCTTTTGTTCAGGATCAGTAACTCCCTTTAATTTTCCCAAAAATCGGTTTTCAGCATCAACTACTATTAAATTCATATGGAATTGATCCCTAAATACCTTTTCTACTTCTTGTCTTTCGTTTTTTCTCAAAAGTCCATGATCTACAAATACACAAACTAAATTATCTCCTATAGCCTTGTGAACTAACACTGCTGCCACAGAAGAATCCACCCCACCAGATAAAGCACATAGGGCCTTTTTATTTCCCACCTTATTTTTAATTTCTTCAATTTGTTTTTTTATAAATTGTTCTACCTTCAATATATTACCTCCTTCTATCTCCTACTGTAATTTGGTGACTCCTTCGTAATATGAATATCGTGTGGATGATTTTCTACTAATGATGCCGATGTAATCTTTATAAATCTAGCTTTTTCTTGTAATTCCTCAATATTTTTAGCTCCAACATATCCCATTCCTGATTTTAATCCACCAACTAATTGATATACTACATCTCCTAATGGTCCTCTATAATGAATTCTTCCCTCTACTCCTTCTGGAACATACTTTTTAACATCTTCTTGGAAATATCTATCTTTACTACCTGAATCCATTGCTCCCATGGAGCCCATTCCTCTATATTCCTTATATCTTCTTCCCTCATACAAAACTTCCTCACCAGGACTCTCATCAGTTCCGGCAAACAGTGAACCTGCCATTACTACATTGGCTCCTGACGCTATTGCCTTTGTTATGTCTCCAGAATACTTAATTCCTCCATCAGCAATAACTGGAATATCATATTCTTTTGCTGCCTTAGCACAATTGATTACAGCTGTTATTTGTGGTACACCAATACCAGTTACAACTCTAGTAGTACAAATAGAACCAGGTCCTATTCCTACCTTTACAGCATCTGCTCCTGCCTTTATTAAGTCTACAGTAGCTTCAGCAGTTGCCACATTCCCAGCAATTACTTGTAAATTTGGATACTCTCTTTTTATTTTACTTACAGCATCTAATACTCCTTTAGAATGTCCATGAGCAGTATCAACAACTATAACGTCTACCTTAGACTTAACCAAAGCAGCTACTCTTTCCATCATATCTCCAGTTACTCCAACAGCTGCCCCAGCTAATAATCTACCAGTATGATCTTTTGCTGAATTTGGATACTGGATAGATTTTTCTATATCCTTTATGGTTATTAACCCTGATAACATAAAATCATCATCTACAAGAGGAAGTTTTTCAATTTTATGCTGCTTCATAATGTCTAAAGCTTCGTCCATAGATATATCAATCTTTGCAGTAACTAAATTTTCCTTAGTCATTACATCATCTATTTTTTTAGTAGTTTCTTTTTCAAATCTAATATCTCTATTGGTTATAATTCCTACTAATTTTCCATCTCCATCTGTTATTGGAACTCCAGATATATGATATCTTTCCATTAATTCCAAAGCATCTGATACACTATGATGTGGAGATAAAAAAAACGGATCAGTTATTACACCATGTTCTGATCTTTTTACCTTATCTACCTCTAAAGCTTGTTGCTCTATAGACATATTTTTGTGAATTATACCGATACCACCTTCTCTAGCCATAGCTATTGCCATCTTAGATTCAGTTACCGTATCCATTCCAGCACTCATCAAAGGTATGTTTAATTTAATACTTTTTGTTAAATAAGTATTGATATTAGTCTCCTTAGGCAATACTTCAGATTTCCCTGGAAGTAAAAGAACATCATCAAAAGTCAATCCTTCACCTACAAATTCCACTATAAATTCCTCCTTTATTTTTCTATTAAAACAATCTATTAATTAGTATAACAATATATAAATTAATAATACTTTTTATATCTTAATACTATATTCTAATTTATAAATTCTAAAAAAACAAGTATCATTTTTGATGATAGACACCAAAAATGATACTTATTTTATATTTCATTTACTTCTACTTCATGAGAATTAAGTATATTTATTATATTACTTCCATTAGCATATACTAATTCTCCTTTATATTTTGGAGATTCTTCATTTCCAAACTGAACAATATTCCATTTTACATTTCCTTTAAAATTTTCTTCATCATTAATTATAGTTTCTAATTTAATATCTGATTCTTTGTTTACTCTTAGTTTTACTCTTCTAATATTATCTACTATAAAATTATTGCTAATATTATCAAGTATTAAATCTAAATCATTACCACCATTTACTTCTACTTTCTTATTATCTGGTATTGTGATACTTAGATTTTTAAGATTATAATTTTCTTTAAAACTTACATATATTATATTATCTGATTTATTTATATTAATATAATCTTCATCTAGTATTTTTTTAGCACTTTCTTCACTATTTGATGTTATATTAATAGCCCCTGAAGATATTATTTTATTTATCTTATCGGTTCTAACAGTTAAGCTTGAATAATTCTGTCCATTAATCACTATCTTCTCTATACTATCATCAACTATATATTCTTCAAATGGTAATTCATAATTATATGTTTCAGATGATATTTTTGTTTTTATCCAATTCATTGCTCCTGTTTCAATAAGACTATAAATACATATATTAATGCCTAATACAATCATTACCATAAATACGGAGAAAATATCATATCTTATTACTACTTTTTCTTCTTCCTTTTTTTCCTTAAAACTAAACCAAAGTATTTCTCCCCCTAATAAAATTAATATACTAGGCCAAAACTTAATAGCTAATTCTACAGCTGATAGCTGGCTTATTTGGGCTATAAAAATTAATATTCCAAATCCAATTAGAACTATTGCCATAGATAAGGTACCTACTCTTTTAGTCTTCATCTTCTTCATCCTCCCAAATCTCTATATCTGGAACATTTTTATTCTTTTTAAGTATTTTTATTCCTCCAACTATAAATATCAAGGATACTATTCCAGTTTGAATATAATTTTTTATTTGATCTAAGTTATGATAATCAAAGATTGTAGAAAGCAACTGACTTAATATGGGATAAAACACCTTTTGCAGTGCAATAAGTCCTCCTATTCCAATAAGTCCCATTCCTATATATTCAGGTTTTATACTAGGTAAAAACTTTACTATATCAATATCCTCTACATCATTTCCAGTTATTGTATGGAAAGCATCGAAAAAAGAATAAAACCAAATCAATGGTAATAAAAATAATAGAAAACTTAAATTCAGCCACCCCATAAAAAATATAGTAAAGAAAAATCCACCCATCAATACCAACCCTTTTTTCTGATACCCTAAATACATATGACCTGCTCCTGGTATCATGGATAAAGCTAAAGTAATAATCTTTTTGTTGTAATTCTTTGTTTCTTCTAGGTTGTAAGCATCTTGAATTTGTGAGTTATTTTTATATCTTATGGTATTGACTATAGAGAATGCATCTATCAATGCAACTAACCAAACAATTGGAGTTCCTGCAAATGCTATTATAAGAGGTGCATCACTACCTAATAAAATACATAATCCTATTGAACTTGCACATATCATTCCGAATATTATTAGATAGATAAACCCTCTATCTGCATATCCTAGGTAAAAATGAGATAGCCCAGGTATAAATGACAATAAAAATGTAATAAATCTACTTTTTTGTTTCATATTGTTAATCCTCCTTAATCTTTCTAAATTGAAAATCATTTATAAACATAGAAGTTTTATTTGTTATTTCCCGTGAGAAATCATATATCTTATTAGTATCAAATTTATCTTTTTCTATAGATGTACTTTCTACAAGCTGTGGTACAGTGTCTATCATTTTACTGAAAAAGCCTCCTGCTGTTAAGACAATAGCTACTGATGCTACTGCTACATAATATATGAAAAAATCATTAGGCATTTTTTTTCTTATAGGTTTTTTTACTGGTTTCCTTATAGGTGTAATGTTCTCTATCTTATATAGAATCTTTTCTGTAAAATCCTCTGGAATAAAACTTTCTGCATTTTCCATATCTCTTTCATCTATGAGAGAAAGAAAAACTTCCATACATTCATCACATATAATTAAATGTTCTTCCATTTTCTCATGGATTTCATCATCAAGAAGATTATTTTTATATAAAACCCATTCTACATAATCATAATGTTTCATAATCTCTCACTCCATTTCTCTCTTAACATATTTCTGCCCCGATATAATCTTGATGCTATGGTTTTAACAGTAGTACCTTCTTCCATGGCAATTTCTTCATAAGATTTACCTTGTAAATAAAATTTTATTATAGTTTCTTCATATATAGGAGGAATAGATTTACATAGTTTAGATATCTCTTCTTTCTTTTCTTTTTCTATTAACATTTCTTCTGGAGTATGACTATGACTAAATTTGAGATTATCTATGAAATTCTCACTATCATCCATTACCTCTTCCTTAAATTTACTTTTCTTTTTTCTAAGCCAGTCTATAGATTTATTTGATGCAATTCTGCTAATCCAAGCTTTAAAATTATTAGATTCATAGTTTGAAAGAGAGAGATAAATCTGTAGGAAAACTTCTTGGGCTATATTTTCCACTTCATCATAATCTTTAATAAAATTAAGAATAATTGCAAATACATAATTTTTATATAAATTAATTATTTGAGCAAAGGAATCTTCATCTCCTTCTAAGGCTCTTTTTATCAATTCTGATTCATTTATCATATCTCTCCTCCTTCCCTTCATTAATTATAACGTAAATAAAAATTAAAATACTGCCAAAATATGAAAGTTTTTAAATCTTAGATAATAATTAATACATTAAATTAAAAAACTGCTAATATATTTTATATCAGCAGTTTTTAGAATATAAATTTTAAAATAATTAATAAATATATGATTGCTTTAAACTATAGTTTTGTAACTTTCCTTCATATACAAGATTTAGCTCACCACATTCTCTAAAATCTCTTGGAGATGTTAGTGCTGTGTGTTTATCAATTAACTTTATACCACTTTTTCTAAGTAAAGATGATACAAACTGAGAACAAAAATAATTATATTTTCGTTCTATAGGATAGTTTACCATAACCCCTATTAATCCAATTAGATTATATCCATATTTCTCCCCATCTCTCTTAAACTTCTGGAGTTCCTTCATCAATTTTTTATATTGTAAATTATTAATTTCTAAGGAATATAAAGCACACATAGTTTCTGGAAATCTAGCATAAGTTCCATTTACTACATCTTCCTTTACAAAACCTGCCAATATTGGATTCCTAGGTCTTAATCTTCCAAAGCTATATAATTCCTTCAATTCTTCATCAAAGGCTATGGATACATGTGTATATGGTTCTTTTGTATAAACATTAATGCATTTTGAAAGCAATGAGCCACTATGAGTTAATAAAATATAAATTGTATGTTTTTTTATAAAAATGCACCTCCATTCTAAAATGTGATTATTTCCTTCTATTCATGCTACATTGTTTTTGTAATTATTTCAATAGCATTTTATTGTATTTAATCCTAATAAATAGAACGAAAGAAAAAACATTATTACTGCAAAAAAACAAGAATGAAATATTGATATGCTCCCCTTGTAGTAGACAGTTTAAATAAAAAAACTGTTTACCACAAGGAGGAGTATTTTTATGGGAAGAAAAAGTAGATTTACAGCAGATGAAAAACTTAAATATATTAATATATGTATAAGAGGAGAGGATTCCATCACCCATACAGCTAAACTAGTTGGTGTTAGTAAATCAACTTTAGAAAGATGGATACGTAACTATGAATCATTAGGTATTCATGGTTTGAATAACACCTCTAAAAATACAGTTTACTCAATAGATGTTAAAAATATGGCTGTAAAGGATTATCTTGACGGAAAAGGATCTT
>NZ_FQTY01000015.1 GCF_900128955.1 Tissierella praeacuta DSM 18095 | reverse complement strand
TAAGCACGAAGCCCCCCTCAAGATGAGATTTCCCACTTTTAAAGGTAAGACTCCAAGAAGACCACTTGGTAGATAGGTCTCAGGTGTAAGAGTAGCAATACTTTAAGCTAAGAGATACTAATAAGTCGAGGACTTGACCTAAAACATGTTTAAAATGCAAAAGTAGTTTTCGTCTGGTGACGATAGCAAGATGGACACACCTGTACCCATACCGAACACAGAAGTTAAGCATCTTAACGCCGATGGTACTTGGTTGGTAACGACCTGGGAGAGTAGGAAGTTGCCAGGCTACATAAAATTAATAAAAAGCTCTATTACGTTGGTCGTAGTAGGGCTTTTTTTATGACCTGTAAACTGTGTTATATTTTAAATAAAGTTAGATTTATATAATATATGGTATAATTATATTAGAATATAAATAGGAGTGGGCAATAATGTCTAAGAACGGGGTAAATTTATATAATCTAGCTAATTCTTTTAAAATAGGAATTTTAGTAGTTGATAAATATTGTAATATAAGTTTTTTTAATAATGAAGTTTTAAATATATTAGAATTATTTGATGAAAACAATCTAAACAGAAAAAACCTATCTAATGTCCTATCTAATTTTAATATAAAATCCTTTTTAAATTCTAATAAAAAACATGAATCCCAGAAATTAAAATATAATGGCAAAGATATTATTGTAATAAAAAAGGCAATTTCTAACGATGATACTAAAGAAGGAGCTTATATAATTTTTCAGAAATTAGATACTTATAAAAAAATTATTAGACAGTTTGATGATGAGATAGAAGCATATTCTTTATTAAATACGGTAATGGAAGCTACAAATGATGCTATTGTTTATGTTAATAAAGATGGGTATATAGAAATGTTGAGTAATCCTTATGCGGAATTCTTAGGAGTAGATAGAGAAGTAGCAATAGGAAAGCATGTACGAGAAGTTATAGAAAACACTAGAATGGATATTGTAATAAAAACAGGAATATCAGAAATAGCACAAGTTCAAGAAATAAAAGGTAAAAAGATGATAGCTACAAGAATCCCAGTGTTTGTAAATGGTAAAGTAATAGGTGCTGTAGGTAAAGTTTTATTTAAGGATGTAGATGAATTAAATTCATTATATATGAAAATAAATAAAATTGAGAAAGAATTAAATTTATATAAAGATGAGTTTAAAAAAGTAAACAAAGCTAAATATGCTTTAGATAGTATTATAAGTATAAGTAAGTCAATGGAAAATTTAAAAGTTCTTACAAAGAAGGCAGCAAAAACTAATTCTAATATATTGATTTTAGGTGAATCGGGAACTGGAAAAGAATTATTTGCTCATGCAATTCATAACAATAGTAGACGTATAAATTCACCTTTTATAAAAGTAAATTGTGGTGCAATACCTTATGAATTATTAGAATCAGAATTATTTGGTTATGAAGAAGGAGCATTTACAGGTGCTAAAAAGGGTGGAAAAATTGGGAAGTTTAAGGCAGCAGATGGAGGAACTATATTCTTAGATGAAATCGGGGATTTACCTATGAATATGCAGGTAAAGATATTGAGGGTGCTTCAGGATAAAGAAATAGAAAGAATAGGTTCTAACTTTTCAGAAAAAATTGATGTTAGAGTTATAGCAGCAACTAATAAAGATTTGGAAAAAATGGTCTCTGAAGGTATGTTTAGATTAGATTTATATTATAGATTAAATGTAGTTAGTATAAAGATTCCTCCATTAAGAGATAGAAAGGAAGATATACCTATTCTTTCTAAGTATTTAGTAGACAAGATATCAAAGGGAGAAAATATCAAAGTAGATAAGATACTGGATAATACATTAGAATATTTAAAAAATTATGATTGGCCTGGAAATGTAAGGGAATTAGAAAACATCTTAGAAAGAGCTATAAATTTTTTAGAAGAAGAAACAATAATAAAACCAGAACATTTACCTCCTAAGATTACTGGAATTACACGAAATAAGCAGATGAAAAGTTTGAAATCTATTTTAGAAGAAGTAGAAAAACAATCTATAATAGATAGTTTAATAATTTTTAATGGAAATAAAACATTAGCTGCAAAAGCTTTAGATATTAGTAGGACAAGTTTATACGAAAAAATTTCTAAATATAATATAGATATATAATGTTATTTTTTTGATAATTATAAGAATTGTCAGAAAAATTTACATTCAAATCAGATATAATAAAATAGTGTAAGAAATAATTTACACTTCATTAATTTAAAGTAAATTAATGTAAACTTAAGTTTACATTAACTTAAAAAATTACAAATAAAAGTAAAAGACTATATAAAAGCAAGCATATTTTAACGGAAAATATGCTTGTTTTTTTGTTTGAATTCAATTATTTAGATAAAAATCTAACATTAAATTTAAATTTCAATGGCATGAATTTTGCTATATTAATTATTGAATAAATTAAATTGAGGAGGTATAAAAATGTTAGAAAGTAAAATATGTATCGTAACAGGGGCAGCTAGTGGAATTGGATTAGCAGTTGCAGAAGCTTTTTCTAAGGATGGTGCTAAAGTGATCATGGCTGATATTAATGAAGAAAGACTAGGAAGTGAATCAGAAAGAATAAATGCAGATTATTTTAAAGTAGATTTAAGTACAAGACAAGGTTGTAAGAGTTTAGTTGATTATACTTTAGATAAATATTCAAAAGTAGATATTCTTATAAATGTTGCGGGAATTCAAACAGTATCTCCAATAGAAGATTTTCCAGAAGATAAATGGGATTTTATGATTAATCTAATGTTAACTGCTCCATTCCTATTAACTAAATATGTATGGAGTTCAATGAAGAAACAAGGATGGGGAAGAATAATAAATCTAAATTCAATTCATGGATTAGTAGCATCGGAATTCAAAGTAGCTTATGTTTCAGCGAAACATGGTCTTTCAGGACTAACAAAAACTGCTGCATTAGAGGGAGGACCCCATGGAATAACTGTAAATTCAATTTGTCCAGCATATGTTAGAACTCCTTTAGTAGATAATCAAATTGATGCTCAAGCGACATCCCATGGAATATCAAGGGAAGAAGTTATTGAAAAAGTAATGTTACAAAAAGCAGCAGTTAAAAAACTAATAGAGCCTGAAACTATTGCAGATGTGGCTAAATTCTTGTGTTCAAATGCAGGAGAACACATTACAGGATCAACCCTTACAATAGATGGTGGCTGGACAGCTGGCTAAATATACTTTAGTTTAATAAAAGATAAAGGATAATTAAAATATCAAGTAAAATAAAGGAGGAAATGAATAATGCTAGGTATTATTATTGGATTAGTATTATTGATGTTCTTAGCTTACAGAGGATACTCTATAATCTGGGTAGCTCCACTATGTGCATTAGTAGTAGCTTTAACAGGTAAACTTGAGTTACTTCCAGCATATAAGGATACTTATATGACTGGTTTTGTAGGTTTTACAAAATCTTGGTTTCCTGTATTTATGTTAGGAGCAATATTTGGTCATTTAATGGATTATACTGGTGCTGCTAGATCCATAGCTCAATGGTTAACTAAAGTATTTGGTGCAAAAAGAGCAATTTTAGGTGTGGTTATTGGTTGTGCAGTATTAACATATGGAGGTATTAGTTTGTTTGTAGTTGTATTTGCAATGTATCCTTTAGCAGTAGCTTTATTTAGAGAAGCTAACATTTCTAGAAAACTTATACCTGGAGCAATAGCTCTTGGATCTTTTACTTTTACTATGACGGCAGTACCTGGAACACCTCAAATACAAAACCTTATTCCAATGGATTATTTTCATACAACACCTACTGCAGCTCCTATAATGGGAACTGTAGCAGCTTTATTTATGTTTGGATTAGGTTATTCATATCTTATGTGGAGAGAAAAAAAGCTTTTCACAAAAGGTGATGTATTTACTGAACCCCTAAAAAAACAAGAAAATAATGAAGAGGTATTAGTGAATTTACCAAATCCATTTATATCAGTATTACCTTTGCTTTCAGTAATATTGACATTAAACTTATTAAATTGGGATATTGTTCTTGCATTAATTTCAGGTATAATACTATCAATGCTAACAAATGTTAAACTTTATAAAGGATTTACTAAAACCATTAGTGCTGGGGCAACAGGCTCTATTACAGCTATTATCAATACATCTGCTGCAGTTGGTTTTGGTGCAATAGTAAGAGCAGTACCTGGTTTTCAAACTTTAACTGATTTAGTTCTTGGAATCAAAGGTAGTCCACTTATTTCTGAAGCTGTAGCAGTTAATATTTTAGCTGGATCAACTGGCTCAGCTTCAGGAGGAATGGGTATAGCCTTGGCAGCCTTAGGAGATAAATACTATCAATTAGCATTAGAAACAGGGATAAGTCCTCAGGCTTTTCATAGAATAGCATCTTTAGCATCTGGAGGTCTTGATACCCTTCCTCATAATGGTGCAGTATTAACACTATTAGCTATAACTGGCATGACGCATAAAGAATCTTATATAGATATTTTTATTACTTCTCTAGTATTGCCTGTACTATCATCTATACCAGCTATAATTATTGCAAATTTAGGAATTTATTAAAAGATAAATAAGAGATAATTCCCTTCTAATCTTTATAAGGTAGGAGTTATTAATCAAAGGAGGTTATAAAATGAATTTAGAAAATATTAAAAAAATAGGTATAGCAGGGGCAGGCACTATGGGTTCTGGTATAGCTCAGATATTTGCACGAAAGGGATATGAAGTAGTAGTAACTGATGTTAAAGAAGAATTTCTAGAAAATTCTAAAAAATTAGTATCTATATTTAATAAAAGTCTAATTGAAGAGGGACTTATGGGAGAGTCAGAAGTTGAAAGTACAATAAAAAATATAAAATATAATGTAGATAAAAAAATATTTTCAGATTGCGATATTATAATTGAAGCTATAATTGAAAAAATAGATATAAAGCAGGATTTTTGGAAGGAAGTAGAAAAGGTAGCTAAACCAGATGCAATATTTGCAACAAATACATCTGGTCTTAGTATTACAGAAATATCTAAAAAATTAGAAAACAAAGGTAGATTTATAGGAATGCATTTTTGGAATCCACCTCATATTATACCATTGGTTGAATTAATTAAAGGGGATGGAACTAAGGATGAAATTATAAATATACTATTGAAATTATTAAAGAAAATAGATAAGGAACCAGTAGTAGTTCAAAAAGATATCCCAGGATTTATAGGTAATAGAATACAATTTGCTGTATTTAGAGAGGCATTAAATATAGTGGAAAAGGGAATAGCCACATTTGAAGATGTAGATAGAGCTATGAAATACGGTCCTGGTTTTAGATATCCAATAATAGGACCTTTAGAAACAGCAGATTTAGGGGGATTAGATACATTTTACTATATATCTTCATATCTATTTAATGACTTATCTGATGTAAAAGAACCACAAGAAATATTGAAAAAATTAATGAATAACAAAGAATTAGGTGTTAAATCAAAGAAAGGTTTCTATGATTATTCATATGGTAAGGATGAGGAAGCAATAAAGAGAAGAGATAAAATGTTCTTCAAAATTTTAAAACATATATACAATTTATAAAAGAAGTTCTACTCTTAATTAAGAGTAGAACTTCTTTTATACTAAATTGTTATAGGATAAGCCCTATTCTAATATTATTAAATATTAGGAAGGGGGAAGATGATGAAGAAGATCAATAATAGATGGATGAAAATAGCATCAATATACGTAGGTACAATTATAGGAGCAGGTTTTGCCTCAGGTAGAGAAATTATAGAATTTTTTGGAGTATATGGAGTAAAGGGAATTTTGGGTATGATTATAGTGGGAATATTATTTTCTTTAATTGGAGGATTACTTCTTTTAAAGATATACAACAATAAAATAAATGGATTTGAGGAATTAATATATAAATTATTTGGAAAAAAATTTGGAGTAGTGTTAAATGGAGTAATGACAATTTTTTTATATACAGGATTTAGTGTTATGGTTGCAGGAAGTGGTGCAATATTTAAGGAGGAGTTAGATTTATCCTTTAATCTTGGGATTATTGTAATGATAATTATGTCATTTATAGTATTTCTATTTAGTTTAGAGGGGCTTTCTTTTATAAACTCATTATTAGTACCCTTATTAGTCATAGGGATTGTATTTACATCAATATATTTAAATTTAAAAGAAGGATATTATTTATCTAATATAAATGGAGTGAACTTGACGTTGAAGGGAAATTTTTTGACATCTTCTCTTTTATATTTAGGTTCTAATTCACTGATTATTATTACAGTATTTTCTTCCTTATTACCATTGATGGATAGCAAAAAAACTGCTATTTTAGGTGGTTTATCAGGAGGATTAATATTACTTATTCTTGGTTTATCTATATTAAGTTCCATGCTTGTTTATTATGATGAAGTGGCTGTTTTAGATATTCCAATGTTGAGAATATGCAATTATATAGGAAATGGATATAGAAAATTTTATTCAATTATATTATGGGTTGCAATGTTTACTACTGCTTTAGCCAATGGTTTTAGTTTTATGAATAAAGTATCTAAAAATAAGTATAAAAATTTCATAATAACTTTATTTTGTTTGTTATCTATTCCTCTGGCTAAGTTTGGATTCTCTAATTTAGTAGCAGTATTATATCCAATTTCCGGAGTAATAGGATTTGTTCTTTTACTTTTTATTTTGATAATTTTATAAATATAGATAATGGTTTTTAGATTTTCCTAAATAATATATAATTATTAATGAAAAACAATTAGGATGTGATATTTATGAGTTTCTTTATTACAAGTGATAATGTAAATATATATTATGAAATTAAAGGAGAAGGTTTTCCAATAATTTTTATTCATGGATTTACAGATAATCACAATTGTTTTAGGATACAGCAAAGAGTACTATCTAAGAAATACAAAGTGATTACTTATGATTTAAGAGGTCATGGTATATCAGAAAAGGTAGACTACGGATTAAATCTAGAAAGATTTGCATTAGATTTAAGAGAACTTATAGATTATCTAGAATTAGAAGGAGTAATGTTAGTTGGTTGGTCTATGGGAGTATCTATTATATTGGAATATATAAATTTATTTGACTTAGAGAATATATCCAAGATATGTATTATTGATAAAAGTCCCAAGATTATAAATGATAGCAATTGGAAATTAGGTTTATATCGTGGAAGATATAGTATGGAAGATGCTTTAAAGGATTTAAAACTAATAAACAACAATTGGATGGATTTTGCAGAAAAGTTTATAAAAATAATGGTTCCATATTTAAATGAAAGCCAGTTTAAAATTGCAATGGATAAGATGAATACAAATTCACCTAATGTAATGTATTCAATGTGGAAGTCAATGATAGAAAAAGATTATAGAGATACTTTAAGTAAAATAAAAGTACCAACTTTAATAATATTTGGTGAAAAAAGTACTTTTTATTCAATAGATACTGCAAATTATATTTGTTCAAATATATGCAACTCAAAACTTGTAGTCTTTGAAAATTGCACTCATTTGCTAGTAAATGAAAATCCTATTAAGTTCAATAATATCATTGAAGAATTCATTCAACATGGAATTGATAAATCTTATATTTAAGCTAAATAGGTGATTTATCAATAGAAAAAACTCCTTAAATAAGGAGTTTTTTAATAATAAAAATTATATTCTTTAATTAAAAATCTTTCTACTATGGATTTAATATAATCCATAGTATTATTTCTTGCGTCATCATAGGAAATTTTGTCCATTAATACTCTCTTTAGCATACCTTCAAAGATTAAAAGTGTCATATCATTTAATTTATTTGCATCTTCGGGACGAATATAACCTTCATCTACACATCCAATTACAGTAGTTTCACCTCTCTTATTAATATCACTTTTTAAGAGCATAGTAGAAATATTTTCATCACTACTAACCATATCTTCGGGAAAAAGCTTATAATACTCAGCCACATAATCTTCGAAATGTTTTTCTAAATTAGGGAAGAAAATAGCATTATATATTTCTGGCTTATCATAAGCATAGTCACAAAAACATTCCCATACCTTTAAAAAGACATCCATTGAGTTTTTTGCATCAATTAAATATGTATTTAAAGCAAGAGCATAGTCCTTTATATTTCTCATAGCCGCATAGAAAAGTAAGTGGTCTAAATTTTCAAAATAATTATATAAAGTTGCACTATTATAGCCAGCTCTGTCAGCCACTTTTCTTAAAGTTATTCCATTGATTCCTTCTTCATATATTAATTCATCAGTTGCGTTAATAAAATATGACATCATTCTTTTTCTTTGTATTTCTTTATTTGTCATTATATCACCAAATTTAATTATTTTTCTAAAGATATATTAGCATAAAAAAGGATATTGTACAAATTAATTATAACTATAACTTGATATAAGTATTTAAAATAAAAAATATATAAACAATTCTATGAAATAACATATTAGTTAAGTATTAAGTTTATCTATATTATTAAAAATATTTTAAAAATTATCTATAATTATGATTGAAATATAATCATGATTATGATAACATGATATTTAACAAACATAATCATGATTAATTTAAGGAGGAGTGAAGAGATGAAGCTAGAAATTGGTAATTTCCAAGTAAAAGATGTTGTCTTTGGAGAGAAAACCATGTTTGATAATGGAATTCTATCCATAAATAAAGAAGAAGCTATGGCTTTTATCAAAGAAGATGAACACATTATAGATCTCGACATAGTAATAGCTAAGCCAGGTGAGAGCACAAGAATAGTTCCAGTTAAAGAGGCAGTAGAACCAAGAATTCGTCTAGATGGTAGACCAGTATTTCCTGGTGTTACAGGGGATGTTGAAGCTGTAGGTAATGGAAGAGTACATGCATTGAAGGGATGTAGTGTTCTAGGTGTAGGTATGCACTATGGCAGCTTTGGCGATGGATTAATCGATATGGGCGGAGAAGGAGCTAAATATACTCTATTTTCTGAGTTAATAAATATCTGTATAGTAGCAGATACAGATGAAGAGTTTGAAAGATTTGAGCAACAGAAAAAAAACAGAGCAATTAGATGGGCATCCCATAGATTTGCAGAATATTTAGGAAATACAGTGAAAGGTCTAGATCCAGAAGAAGTTGAAACTTTTGAATTAGAGCCAATAACTAAAAGATCAGAAGAAATAAACAAACTTCCATCAGTTGTACTAGTAATGCAACCTCAATCTCAAATGGAAGAATTAGGCTACAATGATCTAGTATATGGATGGGATATGAATAAATATGTACCATCTTTTATGCATCCAAATGAAGTATTAGATGGAGCTTTAATTTCAGGCAGTTTCATGCCAGCATCATCAAAATGGTCAACTTATGATTTCCAGAATTTTCCTACAATAAAAGAGTTATATAAAGAACATGGAAAATCCATTAACTTCCTAGGAATTATCATGTCAAACTTAAACGTATCCTTGGAACAGAAGAAACGTTCAGCTATATTTGTAGCTCAGATGGCAAAATCTTTAGGAGCAGATGGAGCTATAGTTACTGAAGAAGGATATGGAAATCCCGATGCAGATTATATTTTATGCCTTGCTGCTTTAGAAGATGTAGGAGTAAAAACAGTAGGTATAAGTAATGAATGTACAGGTAGAGATGGAGCCTCTCAACCACTTGTTACATTAGATGAAAAAGCAAATGCATTAGTTTCTACGGGAAATGTTTCTCAATTAATTGAACTTCCACCAGCTGATAAAGTAATAGGAGAATTAGAAGCTCTAGCCAGAGATGGATTGTCTGGAGGATGGGCATATGATGAAATATTAGGGGCTTCTGTTAGAGAAGATGGCTCAATTATTATGGAAAATAATGCAATGTTTTGTGGAGATAGAATAGCAGGTTGGTCAACTAAGACTATGAAAGAATTTTAGGAGGTGGAGAGATGAAAAAAGCAATTCATTATATAAATCAATTCTTTGCAGGTATTGGTGGAGAAGATACTGCTGATTATAGACCAGAGATTAGAGAAGGATTAGTAGGACCATCTCTTGCTCTAAATAGTATGTTAGATGCAGAAGTTACTCATACAATTATTTGTGGTGATAACTTTATGGGTTCTAATACAGATGAAGCAGTTGAAACTATATTAGGATTTTTGGAAGATAAGGAATTCGATATATTTGTTGCTGGGCCAGCATTTCAAGCAGGTAGATATGGGGTAGCATGTGGAACCATTTGTAAAGCTGTTAAAGAAAAGTTTAATGTTCCAGTTATTACATCTATGAATGAGGAAAATCCAGGAGTAGAGATGTTTAAAAAAGATATATATATTTTCCAAGGTGGAAAATCAGCAGCAAAATTAAGAGATGATGTAAAGGCAATGGCTAACTTCGCAAATAAAATATTGAAAGGTGAGAAAACGGGCTCAGCTGATGAAGAAGGATTTTTCTCAAGAGGAATTAGAGCTCAAATATGGTTGAAATCAGGGAAGACTGCTGCAGAAAGAGGAGTAGATATGTTAGTTAAGAAATTAAAGGGAGAACCTTTTGAAACAGAACTTCCAATACCAAAACAAGATAGAGTTCCTATAGCATCTCCAATTAGAGATTTATCTAAATCAAATATTGCAATGGTAACAACTGGCGGAATAGTACCAGTAGACAATCCAGATAGAATTCAATCAGCTTCTGCAACTCGTTGGGGAAAATATGATATATCGAAAGTTGATAGATTAGAATCAGGAGTATATAAAACCATTCATGCTGGATTTGATCCTGCAGCAGCAGATGCAGATCCAAATGTTATAATGCCAATAGATGTAATGAAGGCATATCTAAAGGAAGGGAAAATAGGTAAACTTCATGATTATTTCTATAGCACTGTAGGAACTGGAACAACTCAAGCTGAGGCAGCTAGAATGGGTAAAGAAATAGTTGAAAAATTAAAAGAAGATAATGTAGATGGAGTTATTATGACTTCAACCTGAGGTACTTGTACACGTTGCGGTGCAACAATGGTAAAAGAAATTGAAAGAGCAGGTATACCAGTAGTTCAAATGTGCAATCTAATACCTGTAGCAACAACAGTAGGCTCAAATAAGATAGTACCTACAATATCTATTCCATATCCACTAGGAGATCCATCAACATCTAAAGAACAACAATGGAAATTAAGATACCATAGAGTTGGAGTAGCCTTAGATTCTTTAACTGAAGATATTAAAGAACAAACAGTATTTAAGGTAAAAATTTAAATAAATTATAGGGGTGTCTAGACACCCCTATAATTTCACCTATAAACTACTCTAAAGTGGGAGGAATTATGATGAATAAAATAAAGAAAAAAGATAATACGGTTTTTTATATATCTCTTGCACTATCTATAGCTATAGTTTTATGGGGAATAGTTGCACAAGAGAATTTTTCAAATTTTGCAAACTCATTACTTAATTTCCTAACAACTAATTTTGGATGGTCTTATTTAATATCCATGTTTATCTTTGTTATATTCGCCATTATATTAGCATTTAGTAAATATGGAGATATTAAATTAGGATCAGATGATTCAAAGCCAGAATATAGTACAACATCTTGGTTTGGAATGTTATTTGGAGCTGGAATGGGCATAGGACTTGTGTTTTGGGGTGTAGCTGAACCTATATCACATTTTGTAAGTCCTGCTCCAGGAATTGAATCTGGAACTTTACAAGCTGCAAATTTTGCTATGAAATCATCATTTATGCATTGGGGTTTTCATCCTTGGGCTAATTATAGTATTATAGGTCTTGCCCTAGCTTATTTTCAATTTAGAAAAAATAAGCCAGGTTTAATTAGTAGTATTTTTATACCACTATTGGGTGAAGAAAGAGTTAATGGTCCAATAGGTAAACTAATAGATATACTTGCAGTATTTGCAACAGTAGCAGGAGTAGCTACATCCCTTGGACTTGGAACTTTACAAATCAATAGTGGATTGAATTATCTATTTAATATTCCAGAAACTAAATTAGTTCAAATGGGGATAATTTTAGTAATTACAATTCTATATATTTGGACAGCAGTTAGTGGAATAGATAAAGGTATAAAACTATTAGGAGATATAAATTTAGTGTTGGCATTTGGACTTCTTATACTTACTATCATAATAGGGCCTACACTAAAGGTAATAAATTCGTTCACTAATGGATTAGGTCAATATATTAATAGCTTTATAAGCGACAGTCTTCATGTTGAAGCATTTGGTGATAATAGTTGGACAAACTCCTGGACAATATTTTATTGGGCATGGTGGATAGCATGGGCTCCCTTTGTCGGTACATTTATAGCACGTATTTCGAAGGGGAGAACAATTAGAGAATTCATAGGAGGAGTTATCCTAGCACCTGCTGTAGTTTCAGTTATTTGGTTTGCAGCCTTTGGATCAATGGGAATAAATTTAGTTGACAAAATTGGAGTAGAAGGATTAGCTGTAGCAGCAAACAATCCATCTACAGCTTTATTCCAAGTATTTAGCAACTATTCACTAAGTACAGTATTATCTTTAGTTACAGTAGTATTATTATGTACATTTTTTATTACATCTGCAAACTCAGCTACATTTGTGTTAGGAATCTTATCTTCGGAAGGAGATTTAAATCCTACATCCAAAAAACAATTTGTTTGGGGAGTAGTTCAAGCTTTATTAGCAACATCTTTATTACTTTCAGGAGGACTTCAAGCACTACAAACTGCTTCAGTAGCAGCAGCATTTCCTTTTATATTTGTAATGTTAATAGCAATAGTATCATTGATGAAGGCATTGAAAGAAGAGAAATAAAAGATATATAAGGAGATATTATGGTAAGACTATGGACTAGACAAGATAAGAAAAAAAATACTTTAAAGATATGAAAAAGTTAAGGTTAATTTCTTTGAAGGAAAGTATACTAATTTTTACCCCTCAGAAAAAATAATAGAATTGCAAGAATAACAAATCTAGGAACTCAATGGAAGCTGTAGTAAATTTTAATTTTCTACAGCTTCCTATTTTTATATAAATGGTAAGTAATTATTATTCTTATTCTTAAATGGTCTAGATATTATATTTTCTAATATACGAAGACCTTCAACTATATCATTATCATCTACTGCTCCAAAACTAAGTCTAATATAATTAGAGTAAATAGATTCATCAACAAAAAACACCTTTCCAGGTACAATTGCTAGGCTGTTTTCCGCACATTGATTATAAAGTTCAACGGAATCTATTTCCTTAGGTAATTTAAGCCAAATACTTAGACCACCATTAGGTTTTACATAGGAAATTCCATAATTATTTAATTTATCTAATTCTTTAGTCATAATATTATATTTTTCCGAATAAACCTTTTTAATTTTTTCTATATGTGATTTCCAATAACCTTTTCTTAAATATAAATCAAAGGCTCTTTGAAGATACCCAGATGAAGATACATCAGTGGTATGTTTAGCTTTTATAATTTCTTTAAATAATTTATTAGGTAATGTAATGAAACCCATGCGAACTCCAGGCATAAATATCTTTGAAAAAGATTTAATGAAAATGGTTTGGTTGAATTTATCCATGGATTTTAGGATGGAATTTTTATCATTATCACTAAAAGATAAATCTGTTAAAAAATCATCTTCTATTATATAAAAATCATTTTCTTTTGATAGAGATATGAGTTCTTTTTTCTTATTATCACTATAGGAATAAGTTGTAGGGCTTTGATAATTAGTCATCAAATATAGAAATTTTGGTCTATATCTTTTGGAATAAGCCTTTAATAATTCAGTATCTATACCATCTTCATTCATTGGTATCCCAACAATCTTGGCACCTCTAGATTTAAATACAGCTAATGCACCAGAATACGTTGGATTTTCAACGAATATACAGTCTCCAGGATTTATTAAGGTTTTTGATATTATGTCTAAGCCTTGTTGTCCACCAGATGTAATTAGAATTTCATCTTTATCTACTCTTGTATTATAATTTTCAATTAGAAGCTTAGATATGGACTCTCTAAGTGGTTCATATCCTGTAATTTCAGGATATAAAAAAGCCTGTCCTCCATCTCTATCTAATACTTCTACTAATGCCTGTTTAAATGTTTCTATTGGAAATAAATCAGGAGTAGGAGACATAGAGGCAAAATTAATACTATCTTTTGATATTGGAAGTATACCAGATACCATTAATTCCATAGTACCTTCTTCTAAATAGGGCATATCTTCACATATAGGTGATTTTTTTATATAAGTTCCACTACCCTTAATTGAATAAACATAACCTTCCTTCTCTAAAAGCTTATAGGCACTGACCACAGTTACATTATTTACCCCTAGGGATTTTGCAAGACTACGGATAGAAGGTAACTTTTCCTTTTCAAATTTGTTTTCCTCTATTAATATTTTAAAATTTTCATAGAGTTGGATATATAAAGGCGTATCTATATCCTTATTTAAGATAAATTTATTCATACTTATCCTCCTTAAATGTATGGATACATTTATTATAACAGATTTCATATAAGAATAAACATAAAAGGAAAAATAGATTATATATATTCATCATATTAAAATATATATGGTCTTTAATTAAGGTAAATATTAGTAATCTAATATTAGGAAGGTGTGAAAATTCAATATATAAAATAAATAATAGAATAATCCCACAGCTGTGGGGTTATTCTATTACAACTTCGACCTTAGTTCCATTTTCACTATCTACTTCAACAATTTTACCAGTTTCACCATTTTTGATAGCTGCCAATATTTCTTCCATGTCATTTTCAGTTAGTCCAGCTTCTTTAAACTCAGGGGAAAACTTAGAAGCAAATTTAACTCCTATATTAATAAGTGAGATAGGTAAAGTTACATTAACCTTAGTGGCGTCTTCTGGATCGAAGACTCTTACCTTTAGCCATTTAGCTTTAGTACTCATATTAGTATTATCTGGAGAGTTTGTATTATTAAGAGCATCTAATAGTTGAACACCTTCTTCAGTTGAGATTTTTCCCTCTTTAACCATTGTCAAGATTTGCATTTTTTCGTCTGCTTGCATTTGACCCACTCCTTAATATATATTTATTGATCCATTTGATGTAGAGGCAATAAGTTTTACATTATCTTTATCTTCATCAAAATAAGCACTATGGGCTACTATTTTTTTGAAACCTAAGTTTGCTTGGTTATTAATTTTATATACTAGATTAGGGATTTCAAGGGAGATATTACCCATAGAAGTTTCTAAATCAAAATAACTATCTTTATTGGTTCCATAAACTTTAGAGTTAATTGAGCCATTGGAGGTCATTAATCTTACTTCTTTTGCCCTATTCATATCTATATTATTACATATAATTTTTCCATTAGAGGTAATTAGATGAATTGTATCACAATTAATATCTTCTGTTTCAATTAATGCATTAGAGGTTTTCAATATTATTTTCTCACCATCAATATTATTAACAATTATTTTACCATTTGCTGTTTTAGCTTCCATTTCCAAACTGCGTAAATCTGTTAGAAATATACTGGAATTTGTAGTAATTGTTTTAATAATATCTGAACTTATATCTTTACATTGGATCTTTCCATTTTTAGTTGTTAAATCAATTTCTTTACTGTTTAAGTTCACTATATTAATAGATGAATTAGTAGTTATACATTTTAAGATATTAGTATTTAATTCTTGTATATCTATTTTTCCATTACTAGAATTTAATATTATTTCATCGTAATGCTTCCTAGGTAATGAAACATCTAACTTAATTGATATATTGCTATTATATTTTGGATTAAATGTAATTATATTTTCATTTGCACTAAAATCAAAATATGGTTCATCTGGGGAAAATAATCCCTTTTTATATTGACAGGTAACTTTAATAAATAGAATGTTATTAACAGTTGGTTTCAGTAGTATAGATCCATTAACAGCCTTTAAATCTAACTTTGGAAAATTCATATCAGAGATATCTAAGTTTAGATCTGTGGTAATAGTCTCATAGTTATTTCTAAAGATAAATGAATTGCCTACATCCTTTAAACCATCAAACATACTTGATAATACATTGCTAATGTCCGAACCAATATCTCCAAGAGTATTAAATATGGGCTTTGAAGATTTTTCCTCTTGAGAATCATCATATGTTTCCTCATTATTTTTATTATGATTTTTAGGTATTTCCATATCTTCTAAAGCTTCCATAAGTTTTATAGCATCTTCAGCAGTTATTTTACCTTCTTCAAGCATTGATAAAATCATCATTTTTTCTTCTTTCACTTTGACCCCTCCTATTCTTCACCTTGAAGAAGCCTAAGAGCCTCTTCAGATGTTATTTCACCATTATTTAACTTATTCAAAACTTCTTTTTTATCAATTGTAGGCTCTGTATATTTAGGACTATATCCTAGAGTTTCAATTACATTTTCAAGCCTCGCTCTAACAGTTGGATAAGATATACCTAATTCTTTCTCTATTTCCTTTATATTCCCTCTGCTTTTTATAAAGATTTCAACAAAATTTTTTTGTTCATCATTAAGTTTGCAAAATTTACAAAGTGTAAAATCACCTTCTATATGTGTATGACATTTATGACAGCTAAGTTTTGTTACATAAAGTTCTTCACCACATACGGGACATTTGCCTAATACCTCTTTTCTCATATTATCATCCTCTCTTTGTTTAACTTATGGAAATCTTAACTATTGTTCCATCACCAGTAGATATATCGATTAAATCAAATTTGCCGTATGATTTTAATTCATAAATTAAACTTTTTATCATCTTATTATCCAATTGTTTTAAGAAAAACTTTATATCGTCATCTTTGGAATCTACATCTCTTATGGCCATATCTTTGAACTTTAATGTTATTTTAGATAAAAAAGTAATAAGCCAGAAAGGAATACTAGGTATCCATAATTTAAAATTGCTATTTTTATCTACGATTTTAATTTTAATTTTAGATGCTATTTTAAACACCTCCTAGTTTTAAATATATATTTTATATTTGAAAACTCATTTGTTAATATCATAATATTATCAAATATTAAAAATGTCAATATAAATATTAATATTTTTAATTTATTTATTAAAAATATTAATATTTATATTAAAATTATGAAATTAATAGGTTAAAATTAATAGAATTTTAAAATAAAATATCAATAACCATTAAATTGTTATAGTGTTTTAGTATATGATATAATAAATTAAGATAATGCAAGAGGTGGTTCTATGGAAGAAAATAAAAAATTTGGATCTAAAGGTTTTAAAATATTTATAATAATATTTTTAACTTTGAGTATGTTTTTATTAAAAGAGGAAAATCAAGATAAATTAATTAATTTTATAAATTCTATTTCAGGTAAGGAGAAGGTTTTGGAATTAGTAAATTCTTTTAAAAACAATGGAGATATACAAAATATCAATATATATGATAAAACAATAGTAAAATGGAGTAATAATAAAATATCATTTATGAAAATAGATGGTACACCTATTTTAGAAAAAGAATTTAATTTTACAGAACCATATATTTCTTATGGAGATAAATATATATATGTGGCGGACAAGTCCACAGGAGATATTTATTGTTTAGACAAAAATGGGGAAACTAAGGATAGATTACAATTAAATAAAGAAATATTTAATTTAAAGGAGAGTCATGAAAATCTAATTTATCATATAAAATCTCCTGATACGGAAAATATAAAAATAATAGATAAAGATGGTGCATTAATATTAAATCAATCTTATGAAGGTGAAAATATTCTTACATATAATACAAATAATCAAGGAAATTTATCAGCAATATCTTCACTGAGTTTAAATGGAGAGATATTAAAGTCTAAAATAGATTGTTATGGGGAAAATAACAAAAAATTAAGTTCAATAGATATTGAGAGTGAAATAATTATATATCTTGATTTTACAGCAAAAGATGATATTATTGCCTTAAGTGATAGATCTCTTTACTTTATTAAGGAAGGAAAAACAATTTGGAAGAAACAATTTGATTTGATAAAGGATATATATCTTGGAAGAGATAAGATTTATATCTTATATAGTAATTATTTAGAAATCATTGGTTTTGATGGTAAAAGCGAAAAAAAAATTAGCTTTACAGATGACTATAAGAAAATATTACCATTCCAGGGTGGATTTCTAATTTATGGAGATAATAAAATAGTTATAATAGAAGGAAATAAGGAGATATTAAAACATGAGGATAATATAATTAGAATATCTACAAATAAAGACCAGATATTATTATGGGGACCAGAAGAAATAAAAATATATAAAATATTAAGTAAGAATAAAGTGAAAAATGTCTAATTATGGGTATAGTTATTAATATAATAAATAATTAAGTAGGAGGGAAAATATGAAAAAAGCAAACTATTCTTTAGGAGTAGTATTGATATTTATAGGTCTAATGTTTTTACTTATGAATTTAAATGTACTTACCTTCGATTGGCTATTATTTATATTAGCAATAGGACTGATAGTATGGGATTTGAAAAATGGGAATACAGTCTATTTAATAGCAGGTTTACTCCTACTTGGAATATCATCTGTAGCACTTATAGATGAGTACTTACTTACAACTATTAGTTTAAAATCCTTTATATATCAATTGATTTTTGGTATTATATCTTTAGTGATGTATAAAAGACATGGCAATAAAGGTTTTTTAGTATTAGGAACATTGCTGTCAGCCATAAGTTTTTATGGTTTAATTGAAGAGATAGTAAGAACTGATGTAAATTGGATAAGGTTTTTATTATTTTCAATTGCTTTCTTTATTATATATGCTATAGGATATAAAAGAGAAAACATAGAGTGGCCTAAACATATATCTATTATAATGTTAATTACTTCAATGATATCGTTATTGGGATCAAAAGATTTATTGAGGGTGGGTCTTTGGAAATTTATGTCTTATTTAATTCCTATTGTTATAATATTATTGGGCATTAGAATAATTACCAATGGAATTAGAGAGTCAAAGTAATTTATTTCTTCTTATTATTAATTATATCTATACTAAATAAATATATATAACATTTATTAATAGCTTTATCTATGCCATATAAAATTAGTATAATATAATTAATTGAAAATATAGGAGGAATAATAATGAGAATAGAAGTAGACGCAAGAGGACAATTATGTCCAAAACCAGTTATAATGACAAAAAAGGAACTAGATAATTTAACAAAGGGAATAGTAACTACTATTGTTGATAATGAAGTAGCTAAGGATAATGTTTCAAAATTAGCTGCATCCTATGGATACAGTTTTATAATTGATAAAGGCAAAGAAAATGAATATTATATTCATATTACTAAGGGTGGAGTAGGAGAAGAGTTAAACTTAAATGTATGTATTCCAGATACTTTTAAAGATTTAACTATTGCCATTGGTTCGGATAAAATGGGTGTAGGAGGAGAAGAACTAGGTAAGATTCTAATGAAGAGTTTTATATATACAGTAAAGGAAACTACGCCTTGGCCTGCTACTATGGTATTTTTTAATGCAGGAGTTTATTTAACATGTGAGGGCTCTGAAGTTTTAGAAGATTTAAAAGCATTGGCAACTGAAGGAGTTGAAATTATTTCTTGTGGAACTTGTTTAGATTACTATAATATAAAGGATAAACTTCAAGTTGGAGAAATAGGTAATATGTACAGTATATATGAAAAAATGCAAAATGCAAATAACACCATAAATATAGGATAGGAGACAAAGATGAATAAAGAGGTTTATGGAGTAGCAACATATAAATCTACTCACCATACTATACAAGCAGAAGGAGTATTTAAAGAAAAGGGGATAAATTTTAGAACTATACCAACACCTAGAGAAATTACAGTTAGTTGTGGTTTGGCAATTATTTTTCCAATAGATGATCTCCCAAAGGTAGAAGAAATAATAGATAGTAATGAAATAAATATAGACAGCATCTATAAATATACTAAGAATGGTTCAAATAATAAGGCTGAAAAACTAAGATAATATTGAGGTTAATTCTATGGAAACAACGGAAAACATAATAAATAATATTAAGTATTTTGCTGATGATTATCTGAAAAATAATAATGGAGAATTAAACTTTTTAGGTAAACTATTAAAGATACTACTAATAGTAATAACTATAAAAATAATTATTTCCCTGACTAATAAACTAATAGATAGAACTTTAAAGCATAGAAAAGGGATGAATTTTTTTGTAAATAATAGAAGAGCTACTACAATTGGCGAGGTATTGAAAAAAATTGTAAAATATATTTTATATTTTATAGGCATAGTAATGATTTTAGATATGTTTAATATAAATACTACATCTATATTGGCTACAGCAGGAATAGGTGGACTTGCCATAGGCTTTGGTGCTCAATCCTTAGTTAAAGATATAATTACAGGTTTTTTTATTTTATTTGAAGATCAATATGCTGTAGGAGATTATGTAAAAATAGAATCTTTAGAAGGCACCGTAGAAGAATTGGGTCTAAGGGTTACAAAACTCCGAGATTTTTCTGGAGATTTGCATATAATTCCAAATGGAAGAGTTCAAGTTGTAACTAATAAAACTAGAGGAGCTATGAGAGCATTAGTTAAAGTATCTATAGCTTATGAAGAAAACATTGATGACGCTATTAGAGTATTAGAAAAGGTTTGTAAAGAAATTAAGTCCAGTAATGATAATATACTAGATGGACCTACTATATTAGGAGTTACAGACTTAGGAGATTTTGATGTATCTATTTCAATAGTTGCAAAAACTAAGCCAATGGAGCAGTGGGCAGTGGAAAGGGAAATTAGGAAAAAGGTAAAAGAAGCCTTCGATAGAGAAAATATAGAAATACCTTATCCAAAAAGAGTAATATTTGGGGGGAAAGAACAATGATATTAAAATATGAAGTTGGAGATATTATAACTCTAAAGAAGGGTCATCCCTGTGGAGAAAACAAATGGGAAATTTTAAGAACTGGAGCAGATATAAAAATAAGATGTTTAGGCTGTGACAGACAAATTTGGATACCTAGAATAGACTTTGATAAGAGGATTAGAAAGATATTAGTTGATGAAAAATGGATTAGTATAATTCATCATAAAGGTAAAGAAAATAAAGAAGAAAATTAATTGCTTTAAAAAAGGATATAGATATTTATTCTGTATTCAGAACTGGGGATTATATTTTTAATCAAAAGAATATCCTTGTTTATTAGTGAATATATTGATTTGTTAAAAATTCATTAATAAAGTAATTCTTTATAAAAGATAGTGAATATTTTAATAAAGATATAAATTTAAATGCAAAAAGAGATAAACATAATATTATTTGCAATATAAAAAACATGAATAATATATAAAAACAAATATTTTAAATAAAATCTATAAAATATTGTAAAAGTTTTAGATTTTATAACCCTTGGAAATCCTTTCTATTGGTGATTTCCTAGGGTTTTTTTAATACAGTTTTTAATGTAAAAAACTCTTGATAAATTGTATACAATAGTATATGATTGTATACAATAGATAATATTTCCAATTATCTAAAAAATCAAGGGGGTCAGGTTATGATTAAAGTAAATGAAAAAGGATTTAAAAACTTTAAGATGTTCGGAATTCCGGTACCTTTATTCTTGTTATTTGCTATTGTAGCTTGGGTTGCAGCGGCTACTGGTGTACTGCCTAAAGATATCACAGGTGCATTAGCAATTATGTTTTTCTTAGGAATTATTTTTGGAGAAATAGGAGATCGTATTCCTATTTGGAAGGAGTATGTAGGTGGAGGAGCAATTTTAGCATTTTTAGGTTCTGCATATTTACTCTATGCAGGAATACTACCTGAAAGGGCTGCTGAGAGCATTAAAATTTTTATGGACGAATCAGACTTTCTTAATTTATTTATTTCAGTTCTTATTACAGGAAGCATTCTTTCTGTAAATAGAAAACTTTTAATGAAGGCTTTAACAGGTTATATCCCAGCTATATTAGCAGGTATTGTAGGAGCATTTTTATTCGGAATAATGGGTGGATTATTATTTGGGGTATCACCAGCAGAAATATCAATGAAATATGTATTACCAATTATGGGTGGGGGAACTGGAGCAGGTGCAATTCCTATGTCAGAAATTTTTACTTCTATTACTGGAAAAGATCCATCAGAATATTTGTCTTTTGCATTTCCCATATTAACTATTGCAAATATTATTAGTATAATGGTTGGAGCATTATTACACAAATTAGGGGAGAAAAAACCTGAACTAACTGGAAATGGCAAGCTTGTAAAGGGAGATAATTTTGATGCAGCAGATAAAGATAATGAATTTAAAATAACATCTACGGAAATAGCAGCTGGATTAGTTTTAGCAACGGGTTTCTATGTACTAGGTAATTTAATGTCAAAGAAAATATTACCCTCAATAGGTGGAGTTAAGATTCATGCCTTTGCATATATGGTAATATTTGTTTCCTTATTTAATATTTTAAACTTTATACCAGAGCCATTAAAGCAAGGTACTAAGAAGCTACAATCCTTTTTCTCATCCAAGTTTTTATGGGTTATTATGATAGGGGTAGGTGTAACTTTTACAGATTTAGGAGAAATAATTGCTGCAATAACTTTTAGCAATGTTATTATAGCAGGCTTTATAGTTTTAGGAGCAGTATTAGGTACAGCAGGACTTGGATATCTTGTAGGTTTTTATCCAATAGAATCTGCTATAACGGCAGGATTATGTATGGCTAATAGAGGTGGATCTGGAGATATTGCTGTATTAGGAGCAGCAAAGAGAATGGAGTTAATATCCTTTGCACAAATTTCCTCGAGAATTGGTGGAGGAATAATGCTTATAATAGCCTCTATAGTGTTTAATATGTTTACTTAGAATAGTAAATTGATGCATTGCTTAATAATTTAAGCAATGCATCAATCCTTAATATAAATGGTGGGGAGTTATAAAAATGATAAGTGAAGATATTCATATAAGGACGATTTGTTTGAATAATCCAAGGGAGAAGGTTCAAGTTGAGGAATTTTTATTGTCTCAAGGTCTTAGTCTAGAAACAGATGTAGAATATACAGTAGCTCTTTATGAAGATGATAAGATTGTGGGTACAGGTTCATTATCAGGAAAAGTACTAAAGTGTATTGCAGTACATCCAGATTATCATGGAAAGGGATTTTCCAATAAGATAGTGTCTTTATTAATAAATGAAGAGTATCATAGAGGAAATACTCATCTGTTTATATTTACAAAACCAAGTAATATTAATATGTTTAATGATATGGGGTTTTATGAAATAGCACAAGTGAAAGAACAAGTAGTTTTATTAGAAAATGATCCTCAAGGGATAAAAAGATATACAAAAAAACTTAATAAATATAAAAAAGATGGTAATATTATTTCATCTATAGTTATGAATTGCAATCCTTTTACTTTAGGACATCAGTTTCTAATAGAAAAGGCATCTTTAAATAGTGATTTTGTACATGTATTTATAGTTTGGGAGGATAAGTCACTTTTTCCCCCTAATGTACGATTTAATTTAGTGAAAGAGGGAACAAAACATTTATCTAATATAATCCTTCATAGGGGTGAAGATTATATTATTTCTAACTCTACTTTTCCTTCATATTTTATGAAAGAATCATCTAATATTGTTAAAACCCATGCATTATTAGATTTAAAAATCTTTTCTTCTTATATTGCTCCTTCTTTGGGAATAAATAGAAGATATATAGGAGAAGAACCAAATTGTCTTGTAACTAAAGAATATAATGAAATTATGAAAAAGGTATTACCTAATTATGAGATAGAAGTTATAGAATTACCTAGAATTATAAAAGATGAAAATGTAATAAGTGCTTCTAAAGTAAGAGAATATATAAAAAATAATGATTTAGGGTCTATAAAAAGAATTGTACCATCAACTACTTATGAGTATTTGATTTCTGAAGAGGCAAAGCCAATAGTAAATAAAATTAGAAATACTGACTCTAGACATTAAGCTAAGATTGAAATTAATTGAGAACTTAAGGTTTTTTAATATATATAAATTTTAAGAGGGGGTTTCAACATATGGAAATTAATAAGGTAGGTATTGCTGGAACTATGGAATCCAGTGATATAACAGTTACTATTCAGCCAACAGATAATCCTGGTATTGAAGTAATACTACAAAGCTCAGTGAAAAAACAATTCGGAAAACAGATTGTAAAGGTGATTGAGGACACTATAAAAAGCTATGGAGTGGAAAATGCCTTGGTTAATGCTGTAGACAAAGGTGCAATAGATTATGTGATTAAGGCAAGAACAGAAGCAGCTCTATATAGGGCTACAGGAAGTTCAAATTATAATTGGGGGGAGTGATATATATGGCTAGATTAAGAAGAACTATGATGTTTATACCAGGTAACAATCCTTCAATGATAACAGATGGACATATTTATGGTTCTGATTCAATAATGTTTGATTTAGAAGATGCAGTTTCATTGAGGGAGAAGGATGCAGCTAGATTTTTAGTATATAATGCTTTAAAAACAATAGATTATAGAGACACTGAAACTGTTGTAAGGGTAAATGGTTTAGATACTCCTTTTGGCAGGGATGATTTTGAAGCTATGGTTAGAGCAAAACCTGATATTATTAGGCTGCCAAAAACTGATACACCAGAGGATGTAATTGAAGCTGATAGACTTATAACGGAAATAGAAGAAAAAATAAATATTGAAGTTGGAACAATAAAATTAATGGCCGCAATAGAGAGCCCTTTAGGAATAATGAATGCATATAAAATTGCTACTGCTAGTAAGAGATTAGTTGCTATGGCAATTGGTGCAGAAGATTTTGTTACTAATATGAAGACTACAAGATCCTCCAGTGGTGTAGAATTATTAAGTGCTAGAGGTCAATTGCTTTTAGCAGCAAGAGCAGCAGGAATACATGCCCTTGATACTGTATACTCAGATGTTAATAATGATGAGGGTTTTATAGAGGAAGTTAAGTTAATTAAACAGATGGGATTTGACGGAAAATCAGTTATACATCCTAGACAAATAGGTTTAACACATAAAATATATGAACCTACAGAAAAAGAAATACAACATGCAATTAGGGTTTTATATGGGATTAAAGAAGCAGAAAGTAAAGGTTCAGGGGTAATTGCTGTTGATGGGAAAATGGTTGATGGCCCAATAGTCGATAGAGCTTATAGGGTTATTGAACTAGCTAAAGCTACAGGTGTATATAAGGAGGATGATTTCATTGGTTAAAAACGGTGTTGGAAGGGATATACCCGAATATATTGAAGGGATTGGGCATTTGAAACCATATGAAAAGCCATTCAGTGTTGTACCAGAAGGAATCAAAGCTGGTTCCAAGTTAAAAAGACCATTACCTCATAAAAGTAAATTAATTAAGAACATAGAAGAAGCAGTGAAGGCTACAGGATTAAAGGATGGTATGACAATCTCATTTCATCATCATTTTAGAAACGGAGATTATATAGTTAATATGGTTGTAGACGTCATTGCAAAGATGGGGATAAAAAATTTAAGATTAGCACCTAGTTCCTTGGGGACATGTCATGGGTCATTAATAGAACATATAAAAAATGGAGTCATTACTAAGATTGAATCCAGTGGAATTAGAGAGCCTCTTGGTACAGCAATTTCTGAGGGAATAATGGATTATCCAGTAATAATCAGATCTCATGGTGGAAGAGCAAGAGCTATAGAGTCTGGAGAATTAAAAATAGATGTTGCTTTTTTAGGTGCTCCTTCCTGTGATGAATATGGAAATGCTAATGGATTTAATGGTAAATCTTTATGTGGATCATTGGGATATGCAATGGTAGATGCTAAATATGCAGATCAAGTAGTTTTGATAACTGATAATTTAGTTGAATACCCTTGTTTACCTGCAAGCATTAATCAAACTCAAGTTGATTATGTAGTTGTTGTAGATTCAATAGGAAATCCAAAGGGTATAGTTTCAGGAGTAATAAGGCATGATAAAAATCCAAGAGATATTCTAATTGCTGAAAATGCAGTAAAAGCTATTGAAGCATCTGGTTATTTTAAAAATGGTTTTTCATATCAAACAGGGGCATCAGGTGCTTCCTTAGCTGTTACATCCTTGCTAAGGGATAAGATGATAGAAAAAAATATAGTAGGAGGCTTTGGTCTTGGTGGAATTACAGCTCAATTAGTCCAACTACATGAAGAAGGTTTATTTAGAGGGTTATTTGATACTCAATGTTTTGACTTAGTTGCAGCGGAGTCCATAGGAAAGAATCCAAAGCATTTCGAAATAGATGCATCTTTTTATGCCAATCCCCATAACTCAGGACCAGCAGTAAATAACTTAGATATAGTTATGCTTGGAGCTTTAGAAATAGATACAGATTTCAATGTAAATGTTATTGCTGGATCAGATGGAGTAATTAGTCAAGCTTCTGGGGGACATCCAGATACTGCTGCTGGAGCAAAGATGTCTGTAATATTAGCTCCACTAATTAGAGGAAGATTGCCTATAGTAGTAGATAGAGTTACAACAGTTGTTACACCTGGGGAAACTGTAGATGTACTGGTTACTGATTATGGAATAGCAGTAAATCCTTTAAGACAAGATTTAATAGAAAACTTTAGGAAGGCTAAGCTACCTTTATATACAATAGATGAACTACAAAAAATGGCAGAAAAGTTAACAGGAAAGCCAGAAACTATTGAATTTGGTGAAAAAATAGTAGGTATTGTTCAGTACAGAGATGGAACTGTAATTGACATAATTAAACAAGTGAAATAATATATAGTAAGAATCTTAACTGCCTATATGTAATCATATAGGCAGAATTATATTAAATTAAGGAGCCATAAAATGACTAATCATGAATTTAGTATTTATATAAGTAGATTAGCTACTAAATCTATGTTATTTGAAGTATCAGCAACTCCTAAACCAGGTCTTGTAGATAGAGAAAATTCAGGTTCTCATAATGACATGGATTTTTTTACGTTTTTAAGCAGTAGTATAGTTTTATCACCTTATTTTTATGAATGTTCTATGGCTGGAATAAAATTTCAAGAAGATGATTATAAATTTTTATTAAATAATATAAGACCTATTGGCATAGAAGCAGAAAAAAATATGTTTTGTACAACTAATGGTGTAAATACACATAAAGGTTTGATATTTTCTCTTGGAATAATTGCTACTGCTGCAGGGAATTTATTTAAAAAGAAAAATACTGAGCAGTTAGATTCAAGAGAGATATGCAGCTTAATAAAGTCAATGTCTAAGGATTTAACTGAAGAGTTATATCATCTTGATCAAAAAGATAATTTAACTTATGGAGAACGGTTATATAAAAAATATGGAGTAAAGGGAATTAGGGGAGAAGTAGAGTCAGGGTTTGCCACAGTAACAAAATATTCTTTACCTGTTTTTAAAGAATTAATAAGGGAGAACAAATATCATATAAACCATATTTTAGTACAGGTTTTACTTCATTTAATTAGTAATACAGAAGACTGTAATATATTAGGCAGGAATAATATGGAGACCCTCAAGTATGCTCGAGAAAAAGCAAAAGAAGCTATAGAGGTTGGTGGTTATTTAACACCAGAAGGGAAAAGATTTGTGAAACAAATGGATAGAGATTTTGTAGAAAAAAATATTAGTCCAGGTGGTGCAGCAGATTTACTTGCAGTTACTTTAATGTTATATTATTTAGAGAATGGGGATTAATATGGTAGATAAAAAAATTTTGATGGAAATATTAAAGTCAAGAGAAGATAGAGAAATAAAACAAAAAGAAATAATTCACAAATATAAAAATAGTATAATATCTTTTACATTAAATATACCTGGACCAAATAAAGATAGTATAAAGTATAGGAAAATACATGATGTAGGTATGGAAACAATTATAAATAAGTTAAAAGACAAAGGATATAAAATAGATTATATTGAAAATATATATAAAATTACAGGACCAGAAGGGTATATTTCCTTATGTATTAATCCAATTGAATTAAAGAGGATTACAACAACAATAGAAGAAACTCATAAATTAGGCAGATTATTTGATATGGATGTTTTTGATTTTAATCACAATCAGATAAGCCGAAGAAGTCTTGGATATAACCCAAGAAAATGTTTATTATGTGATAAAGATGCAAAGGTTTGTAGTAGATCAAGTTCTCATTCACTAGAAGAATTAATTTATAAGGTTAATCAAATATATTACTCTTATTTTTCAGTACAATAATAATTTTGTAAATAATATTTTGGTTTTTTCAACTAAATTGCTATAATAATAGATACTATATTAGATTTGCATGATTGGAGAGAAAAATATGTCTACTATAAAACTAAAAAAGCCAATATCTGAAGAAGTGTATGGAAAGTTAAAATTAAATATTCTTAAAAATCAGCTAAAACCTGGTGAAAGACTTGTAGAAAGTGATATAGCAAAGAAACTAAAGGTAAGTCGAACTCCAGTCAGGGAAGCATTAAAACAGCTAGAACAGGATGGTTTAGTAACATACTTTCCAAGAAAAGGTTCAATAGTAAGTGAAATATCTATTCGTGATGCCTTAGAATTATATGAGGTGAGAGAATATCTCGAGGGATTGATGATACGACTTATATGTACAAATATACGCAGAAGTGATGTAAAACTCCTTGAAGAAATAGTTCAAGATATGGAGAATAGTATAAAGGCAGAGAACTATGATAATTTATTTAGTTTACATGCTAAGTGGACTGAAACTATTATTGATTTAACAACTAATAAACAGCTTAAAAATCAAATGATAGTTTTAAACGAAAATTTAGGTAGGCTTAGAAAAATATCTTTATATAACTTTAACCATACAATAGCAGCCTACGATGAAACGAGAGATATACTTGAAGCCATAATCAGTGGAGATGAAGATGAAAGTGAGAGATTGGCCAGATTGCATGTAAGAAATGCTAAACAAAGATTTATGGCTAATGTTATGGATAGGGAAGATGAAGGAAATAAGATTTAATCTTATTTCCTTTTTTGTGTTAGTTACGGATAAAGGTCATAATAAGAGATTAGTCACAAATAACCTTTAAATCTAAAGCCTACATAACCAGCTATTGAGGTATGAGAGAAATTTACTATATAAGTTATTAAATTATAAATAGATTGTTTTCGAAATATTCCAAATAGGTGAACTTTTAAATTTATGATATAAATTGTATTAAATCATTAGACAATTAAATATATTAATAGTAAACTATAGATAAGGTTATAGGGAAACCTAAATTAAATGGAGGTGCGTGTGATGTCATTAAATTATGCAAAGCGTATGGACAACATCAAGGCTTCAGAAATTAGAGAATTATTAAAGTTGACACAACAACCTAATATTATTTCATTTGCTGGTGGTATGCCAGCACCAGAATCTTTTCCAATAGAAGAATTAGTTAAGATTGGAAAGGATGTTTTAGAAAACACAGGAACTTTAGCATTACAATATGGGCCAACAGAAGGATATCAGCCACTTAGAGATGCTATAGCAAAGAGGATGGCAAAGGTAAAAGTAGATGTTAAAGCTGAAAACATATTGGTGACAAGTGGATCACAACAAGGACTTGATTTTGCAGCTAAGATATTTATAAATCCAGGAGATATTATAGTTTGCGAGAGCCCTACATATCTAGGTGCTATCAATGCATTTAAGGCCTATGAACCAAAATTTATAGAAGTATCTACAGATAAAGATGGTATGGATATGGAAGAATTAGAAGAAGTATTAAAGAATAATGAAAACGTTAAGTTTATATATGTTATCCCAGACTTCCAAAATCCATCAGGTAAGACTTGGTCAATAGAGAGAAGGATTAAGTTAGTAGAATTAGCAAACAAGTATAATATAGGTATAATTGAAGATAATCCATATGGTGAATTAAGATTTGAAGGTGAAGTATTACCAGCTGTTAAACATTTTGATACAGAAGGAAGAGTAGCTTTCTTAGGTACTTTTTCAAAAATTCTTTGCCCAGGATTAAGACTTGGATGGGTAGTAGCTGATAAAGAATTTTTAAATAAATTTATACTGGTAAAACAAGGTGCAGACCTTCAATCAAGTACTATTTCACAAATGGAAGTAGCAAAATTCCTAGAAATTTATAATATAGATCAACATATTCAAAAGATAATTGATATATACAAGGTAAGAAGAGATGTAATGATAAAGACCATGGAGGAAGAGTTCCCAGAAGGAGTAAGCTTTACTTATCCAGAGGGTGGTCTGTTTACATGGGTAGTATTACCTGAATATATGAATGCTAGGGAATTGGCATTAAAAGCATTAGAACAAAATGTTGCATATGTACCAGGTGGTTCTTTCTTCCCTAATGGAGGAAATGAAAATACCTTTAGATTAAATTATTCAAATATGAATGAAGAAAAAATAGTAGAAGGTATAAAGAGACTTGGAAAGGTAATAAAAGAATCTATGAGATAGTAGTTAATTTTAATTAGAAGATTAATAAATAAAGAACTTATATATTAAAATATGCTCCCCCTATAGAAGATGGTTAGAATAATAAACTGTTTACTATGAGGAGGGGCATATTTTTATGGTAAGAAAAGATTTTTTAGTTAATAATTAGCCTTAGGTAATTTTACTTCTATGGTAGTTCCCTTACCTTCAATACTTGAAAGGGACACTTTGCCACCATGATGCTCTACAGTATGTTTTACTATAGATAGCCCAAGACCTGTACCATTTACTTTTTTTGAACGAGATTTATCCACCCTATAAAATCTCTCAAAGACCCTATCTTGTTTTTCAGAAGGAATACCAATACCAGTATCCATAACTTTAAGAATACCCCAACTATCAATAGAATGTATTTCTAGATCAACTTTCCCATTAAGTTTATTATATTTTATAGCATTATCTACTAAATTAAATATTAAATCTTCAATCATTCTTTGATTTCCTTTTATAATTGTACTTTTTCCAGTTATATTTAGGGAGATGTTTTTTTCCCTTGCATTAATTTCCAGATTTGAGCATACAAATTGTGTTATAGAAAGTAAGTCTATTGAGGAAAATTCTCTATTAATAGACAAATCATCAAGTTGTGATAGTTTGATAATGGAGTCTATAAGACTTAAAAGCCTCTTACCTTCTTTTTGGATAATAGAAGCAGCTCTTTTAATATCATCATCGTTAGCCATTCCAGTTTCTATCATTTCTGCAAATCCATTTATAGAGGTTAGAGGAGTTTTTAGTTCATGACTTACATTTGCAGTAAATTCTCTTCTTATTTTTTCTGTCTTTTTTAAAGATTCAATATAATTTTCAATTTGCTTTTTCTGTATTTCCATAGTTCTAATAAATGGCTGAAGTTCTTCATATACTATGCTATCTTCAACATCTCCACCAGATAATATACTTTCAATATTATAGGAGGCTATTTCTATAGGTTTAATTATCTTTGATGTTAAAATAGAGGAAATAATGTATAAAAATATTAAGATAAAGACTAATAGTCCAGCCATAGCAGGTAATATTCCTATGAAAGTATGTTTGATATCCTCAATAGGCTTAGATATTCTTACTACTTTATCATCTATCTTTAAATCATAATAAGATAATTCTTTTTCTTGGGGTAGATTATTTATATCATAGGTATTGATATTAATATTATCTATAATATCTTTTGGATTATAATATTCATAGAATAAAAACACTAGAACTATAGAAGTAATAATAGCAGTTATAGTAGCTATTGCTGCAAGATTATAATATATCTTTCTTTCCAAACTTTACCCTCCTATCTTATAACCTACATTTCTTATGGTTTGAATGATTTTACCAGTATCACCAAGCTTTAATCTTAGGGTTCTTATATGAACATCTACAGTTCTGCTTTCTCCTTCAAAATCAGTTTCCCATACTTCGCTCATTATTTTATCTCGAGATAAAACTATATTTTTATTTTTCAATAGATAATGTAAAAGTTCAAATTCTTTAAAGGTCAAACTAATTTCTTTTTCATCTACAGTTACAACTCGTCTTTTTTCGTCTAAACATAAATTATCTATACATAATAAACCTTGTGTATCTTCTAATTTAATACTACGGCGAAGGACAGCATTGACTCTAGATATTAGTTCCATTACTCCAAAGGGTTTTGAGATATAATCATCTGCTCCTAGATCAAGACCTTTTACCTTGTCATATTCACTAGTTTTTGCAGTAAGCATAATTATGGATGTATCTTTAGTGATGCTGTTTTTTCTTATGTTACTGAGTATTTTATAGCCATCATCTCCAGGTAGCATTATATCTAGTAAAATTAAATCTGGTACTTTAACTTTAATTTCATTATAGAGTTCATCAGCATTTTCAAAGCCTTTAACTTCAAATCCATTATTTTTTAATGCGTAAAGGACTAATTCTCTAATACTTTCATCATCTTCAACATAGTAAATTGTTTTCATAAAACCACCTTCCTATGAGTTAATAGACACAGGCTGCTTATAAAGCTGTCAGTTTAAACCACTAATATATTTGATTTAATTATATCATTAAAAGTATATTATAAAACCAAAGAAGAATGAAAATCCTCTTTGGTCTATTTTTTGAATTTATAATTTTCTTCATAATGTTCCCCTGTAATAGAGTAATAAACCCATTCTGCTATATTCTGGGCATGATCGCCAATTCTTTCAAAGTATTTAGCTATCATTATTAGATCTATTGCCTGTTCACCATAGGAAGCACTTTCTCTAATTAACTCAATTAATTCATCTTTAATTATATTAAATAAATTATCAACAACATCATCATATTCAATAACAGATTTTACAAGTTCTAAATCTCTTTTAACATAGGCATCTATACTATCCTTTACCATCTTTATAGTAGCTTCTGCCATTTGAGGTATATGAATAAGCTGTTTTATATATTCTTGATCAGCAAGCCATATAGTTATCTCTGAAATATCAGAAGCCTGATCACCAATTCTTTCCATATCAGTAATCATCTTTAATGCTGATGATATCATCCTTAAATCACTGGCTACAGGTTGTTGATGTAATAATAACTTTAGACATCTTCTCTCTATACTTTTTTCTATATCATTTACTTCTTTATCACCTTCCACAACTCGTTTTGCAAGCTCTATATCTTGTTCAATTAAGGCAGTAACAGCGGCCTCTATGGAACTTTCAATAATATTTCCCATTTCTATAAGTTCTTCATTTAATAATTCCAATTCTTTATCAAATCTATTTCTCATACAAATCAATCCTTCCTATCCAAATCTTCCTGTTATATAGTCTTCTGTACGTTTATCCCTTGGTTTAGAGAATATAAGGTCAGTATCTTCAAATTCTATTAATTCTCCATTTAAGAAAAATGCAGTTTTATCTGAAATACGAGTTGCTTGTTGCATATTATGAGTTACCATAACAACTGTATAATTATCTTTTAATTCCTGTACTAAGTCTTCGATTTTGGCAGTTGATATAGGATCAAGAGCAGATGTGGGCTCATCTAAAAGTAATATTTCTGGGTCAACAGCTAAGGCTCTTGCTATACAAATCCTTTGTTGCTGTCCACCAGATAATTCAAGGGCATTTTTCTTTAATCTATCCTTTACTTCATCCCATATGGCAGCATTATGAAGACTTTTTTCTACTATATCATCAAGGGTACTTTTTGATTTTATGCCATGAGTACGAGGACCAAAGGCAATATTATCATATATGCTCATTGGGAAAGGGTTTGGTTTTTGAAAAACCATGCCTACACGTTTTCTTAAAAGGTTTACATCAATATTTCCATTATTATATATATTTTTTCCATCTAACAAAATATTTCCTTCTATTCTACATCCTTCAACCAAATCATTCATTCTATTAAGTGTTTTAAGAAATGTTGATTTACCACAACCTGACGGACCAATAAAGGCAGTTATTAGATTTTTTTCTATATTAATATTTATATCTTTAAGAGCTTGAAAGCTACCATAATATAAATTTAAATTTTCAACTATAATTTTATTCATTTAAATCCCCCTTAGATAATTTTTTAGCTATTAATGAAGATGCTCCATTAATTCCAATTACAACAATTAAAAGTACTACAGCAGTTGCATAAGCTTCATTAGTATATAGTCCTTCACTAGAAAGGGAGTACATATGAATTGCTAAGGTTCTGCCTGATGAAAATAAATTTTTAGGTATTTGTGGTACTGTACCAGCAGTATATATAAGTGCTGCAGTTTCACCTACAATTCGTCCTATTGCAAGAATAACTCCAGCCAATATTCCAGGCATAGCAGTAGGTAAAACTATTTTAAATATAGTTCGTAGTTTACCAGCACCTAATCCAAAGCTAGCCTCTCTAAGAGTATCTGGGACTGCTAGGAGAGCTTCTTCAGTTGCTCTAATTATGAGGGGGAGGATCATAATTGCAAGAGTACAAGCTCCAGCAGCCATTGAAAAACTCCAACCTAAATATGTTACAAAGAATAATAATCCAAATAATCCATATACAATAGAAGGAATTCCCGATAATGTTTCAGTTGTTAATCTTATTATTTCAACTAATTTATTGTCACTCTTTGCATATTCAATAAGATAGAATCCAGTGAATATTCCAATAGGAGATGCAATTATTAAAGCTAAAAAAGTCATTATAAGAGTAGTAATTATTGCAGGAAGCAAAGAAACGTTTTCTGTAGTGTATTCCAAAGCAAATAATGAAGGCTTTATATATGGAATTCCTTTAATTAAAATATATCCAATTATAGCAAATAAAGTAGAGAAGGTTGCAAAGGCTGAAAATATAACAATACCTTTAATTAATTTACTAAGTCTATTCAATTATGCCACCTTCCTTTTTAATATAGAAAACAGACCATTTAAAAGCAATATAAATATAAATAATACTACGCCCGTTGCAATTAATGCTTCTCTATGAAGATCAGCTGCATATCCCATTTCTATTACAATGTTAGCAGTTAAAGTACGTATTCCCTTTAATAATCCTTTAGGCATACGAGCTTGATTTCCAGCTACCATAATTACTGCCATGGTTTCCCCTATGGCTCTGCCGATTCCAAGCACTATAGACGAAAGAATTCCTGATTTTGCTGCAGGAAGCATTGCAAAGAATACTGAATACTCATGAGTTGCACCTAAGGCAATGGCTCCTTCATAATAGCTGCTAGGCACTGATTTAATAGCTGCTTCTGAAAGTCCTATTATGGTTGGTAAGATCATTATTCCCAGAAGTATAGAAGCTGTTAATATACTAGAACCTGTACCATTAAATAATTTCCTAATCAAAGGGACTAATACAACAAGACCAAAAAATCCATATATGATAGAAGGAATTCCTGCCATTAGGTTTACTGCAGGTTTTAAAATTTTATATAATTTTTCAGGGCAGAACTTGGCTAGAAATATAGCAGTTAAAATGCCAATAGGTACTCCGAGAATTATAGCACCAGCAGTTACATAAATACTCCCTACAATCATAGGAAATATTCCAAAGGATGGAGGTATGTTTGAAGGTGACCAATCCTTACCTAGTAAAAAATTAAATACTCCAATTTTCCCAATAGCAGGTATTCCATTGGAAAACATAAAATAACATATTAAAATTACTGATATTATAGAGAAAGAAGCGGAGATAAAGAATATTATCTCCATTAATTTCTCAAAGAAATTTGATTTCATTTAATCACCTGCTTTTCTATTTAATGTCGCTCCAATTAATAAGTTCACCTATGAATATGTTTTTTATATTTTCTAAAGATATATCCGTTAAAGTATTTTCTGGATGAGTAATGACTGCAATACCATCTAATGCTATAGCTATATCTTTGAGTTCTGATTTTTCGCTATCCTTTAAAGCTCTTGAAGCCATACCTATATCACAAGTTCCATCTATAGCAGCTTGCATACCAGCTGATGAGTCTGATTGTTGTACTTCTATTTGGGCATTTGGATTAATTTTAATATATGCTTCCCTAAGTTTTTCCATAACAGGTGTAACAGAGGAAGAACCTGCTATTACAATTTTGCCAGTTGGTTTAGAACCATTGTAAGGTGCTGCGTTATCATCTACAGCTATATAGCTTTTAGAAACAACCTCTTGCCCTTCTTTACTCATTATAAAGTCTATAAAGTCTTTAGCTATTTCAGAGATATCACCTTTTGTTGCTATGTTAAAAGGTCTAGCTATTTTATAACTACCATTTTTAATATTTTCAGTTATAGGGGCTATGCCATCTACATTTAGTGCTTTTACTGTATCATTAAGGGAACCTGTTGATACATAACCTATTGCATATTCATTTCCAGCAACTGTTGTAAGTACAGTATCTGTTTTCATTTGGGTTATAGCTTCTTTTGTAGTTCTATCAATCTTTTTCCCAGTACCATCTTTTTCTTCTACTCCTGTTAACTCTACAAAAGCACCTCTTGTACCAGAGCCTTCTTCTCTAGTAACTACTACAATTTCTTCTGAAAGATTAAAATCATTTTTAGCATCCTTATTTTCTTTAACATTTGTGTTGGTTACACTTTCTTCACCTTGATTATTTGATTTACACCCTATAAGAAGTGATGCTACTAAAATAAAAGATAATAATAAAGTAATTATTTTTTTCAATTTAATTCCTCCCTTTAATTTCATTGTTTGTTTTTAGTATATAGAATAAATGTTAAATCCATTGTTATGGCAATGTTAAATCTATGTAAAATATATAGATTTTTCTTTTTCAACAAATTATAAAGATTGATTAATTGAATATTAAGAGGGTAAAAACAGGTCGAAGGAAAAGAAAGTTGGCTGCTAGAATTAAGTATAAAAACATTTATTAAATTGTTTTAATTAGGAGGCGTATATATGTTTTTTAAAACTACAGAGCAACATGAGAATTTGAGAGCAATAATCAGACAGTTTGCCGAAGAAGAAGTTAAACCTATTGCATTTATATTGGATCAAGAAAACAAATTTCCTTCGGAAGCAATTAAAAAATTAGGAAATATGGGTATGATGGGAATACCATATTCTAAGGAATATGGTGGAGCAGGGCTTGATGTAATTAGCTATGCAATAGCCGTTGAAGAACTATCAAGAGTAGATGGCGGTACAGGTGTAATCCTTTCTGCTCATACATCTTTAGGTGCATATCCCATTGCTGCCTATGGAACAGAAGAGCAGAAACAAAAATATTTAATTCCCTTAGCAAAGGGGGAAAAGATTGGAGCCTTTGGTCTTACTGAGGAAAATGCAGGTAGTGATGCAGGAGGTACAGAAACAACAGCGGTTTTAGAAGGTGACTATTATATATTAAATGGAGAAAAAATTTATATTACCAATGGAGGTGAAGCAGATACTTATATAGTTTTTGCAGTTACAACACCAGATATAGGAACTCGTGGTATTAGTGCATTTATTGTTGAAAAGGGATGGGAAGGATTTACCTTTGGTAAACACTATGATAAAATGGGTATTCGTTCTTCTGCCACTTCAGAGCTTATTTTTAACGATGTAAAAGTTCCTAAGGAAAACTTATTAGGTAAAGAGGGTCAAGGTTTTAAGATTGCAATGTCAACCTTAGATGGAGGTCGTATTGGTATTGCAGCTCAGGCACTTGGTATTGCTCAAGGTGCTTATGAAAATGCATTGGAATATTCAAAGGAAAGAGTTCAATTTGGAAAACCTATCTGTCAACAGCAGGTTATTTCTTTTAAATTAGCTGATATGGCAACAAAGCTTAGAGCTGCTAGATTTTTAGTTTATAGTGCAGCAGAGTTAAAGGAAAATAATGAGCCTTATGGTGCTGAAGCTGCTATGGCAAAAATGTATGCTTCAGAGATTTGCCTTGAGGTTGTAAACGATGCTCTTCAAATATTTGGTGGAAGTGGTTATCTAAAAGGTATGGATATTGAGCGTGCTTATAGGGATGCTAAGATTTGTACAATATATGAAGGAACTAATGAAATCCAACGTATTGTTATAGCTGCTAATATTATAGGTAAAATGCCAAAGACAGACAATGGAGGTAAAACCCCTAAAGTTGGTCCAGCAACAGGTTATCGCAAGAAGATTATTTTTAACAGTGGTACTCCTAAGGAGAGGGTCGATGAACTTGTAAAGGCTCTTAAAGCAGAGGGTTATGATTTTACTGTTGGTATACCTATTGATACTCCAATAATTAAAGCAGATAGAGTAGTAAGTGTGGGTCTGGGAATAGGAGCAAAGGAAAATATGAAACTTATAGAGGATTTGGCAATTCAAGCTGGGGCAGCTATAGGTTCATCTCGTCCAGTAGCTGAAGATCTTAAATATGTACCATTAAATCGCTATATTGGTCTATCAGGTCAAAAATTTAATGGCAATCTTTATATAGCCTGTGGTATTTCAGGAGCAGGTCAACATTTAAAAGGTATAAAGGATGCTACAACAATTGTTGCAATAAATATAGACCCTAATGCAAAAATATTTAAGAATTCAGATTATGGCATTGTTGGTGATATAATGGAGGTATTACCACTACTTATTGAAGCTTTAGATAATGGGGAGCCTAAAAAAGAAGCACCACCTATGAAGAAGATGAAAAAAGCTATTCCAAAGAAGGTTTCTCCAACTTGGAAATATCATGTATGTAATGGATGTGGCTATGAATATAATCCAGCAGTAGGTGATCCAGAGAGTGAAATAAGTCCAGGTACAACCTTTGAGAAATTACCTGAAGAGTGGACCTGTCCTTCCTGTGGTGAAGAAAAGGATATGTTTATAGAGGTATAATCAATATAAATACTAATAAGATATTTTAATTATAAAGGAGGATTATTATATGCATTGCGTTAGAAGTATAACTGATGATCTTTATTGGATTGGTGGTAATGATCGTCGTCTTGCTTTATTTGAAAATATTCATCCAATAGAGAAAGGTGTATCTTATAACTCTTATTTATTATTAGATGAAAAAACAGTATTATTTGATACTGTTGACTGGGCAATTTGTCGTCAGTTTCTTGAAAATATTAAGGCTGTATTAGGTGATAGAACTTTGGATTATATGGTGATTAATCATATGGAGCCAGACCATGCAGCTTGTATTGAAGAGATTATTCTCCGTTATCCAAATATAAAGATTATATGTACGGAAAAGGCTTCTTTATTTATGCATCAATTTGGATTTAGTATTGATGATAAGGTGATAAAGGTAAAAGATGGAGATAGTATGTCCTTTGGAAAACATAATCTTGTATTTGTTACAGCTCCAATGGTTCATTGGCCAGAGGTAATGGTAACCTATGATACTACTAATGGGGTACTATTTTCTGCTGATGCCTTTGGTTCATTTGGTGCTTTAGATGGTAAGCTATTTAACGATGAGGTAAATTTTGATAGAGATTGGATTGATGAAGCTAGAAGATATTATACAAATATTGTAGGAAAATATGGTCCTCATGTTCAATCCCTTCTAAAAAAAGCAGGAAATCTTGATATAAAGATTATCTGTCCATTACACGGACCTGTATGGCGTAGTGATTTAGGGTATTTTATAGATAAGCATGATAAATGGAGTCGATATGAACCAGAAGAAAAGGGAGTAATGATAGTTTATGGAACTATGTATGGAAATACAGAAGCTTCTGCTAATTATTTAGCAACAAAATTAGTTGAAAAGGGAATGAAAAATGTGGTTATGTATGATGTTTCAAAAACTCATGTATCCTATTTAATTGCTGAAACATTTAAATACAGTCATGTAGTTCTTGCCTCTGTAACCTACAATTTAAAGATTTATCCGCCAATGTTAAACTATATAATGGATATGAAGGCATTAAATCTTCAAAAGCGTACTTTTGCTATTATAGAAAATGGGTCTTGGACTCCTCAATCAGGGAAATTAATCCGTGAACTTTTAAATGAAATGAAGGAGATGACTATTTTAGATAATGATATAACATTAACTTCTAGTATGAAAGTAGAAGACTGTGACTCAATGGATTCTATGGCTGACAGTATTATTGAATCTATGAAATAATTACCTTGCATACTTTATGTATTAATGATATAATACTTTGGTAAATCCTTGCTCTATCTTTAGGATAGAGCCGATAGTCCATAGGGAGGTGAAAGGCATGAGAAAGTATGAAGCGGTGTTTATCTTTTTACCAAGTGAAGAGGAAAAAAGAGTTCAAATCCTTGAAAGATTCAAGGGTATAATTGAAGCAAATGGAACTATTATAAACATTGATGAGTGGGGTATTAGAAAACTTGCATATCTAATTGATGATATTGGTGAAGGATACTATGTACTTATAAACTTTGAAAGTACACCAGAAGTTATCAAAGAATTAGATAGGGTTGCTAGAATCTCTGACAGCATTATGAGACATATGATCATTAGAGAAGATGAATAGTCTAAGGGTAGGTGAGAATATTGAATAATGTTGTACTAATAGGAAGATTAACAAGAGATCCAGAATTAAGGTATATACCTGGTAGTGGTGCTGCTGTTGCAAGATTTGGAATAGCAGTTGATAAGGGGCTTTCCAGAGAGAAAAAGCAGGAAATGGAATCTAGAAATCAGCCAACGGCAGATTTTATAAATATAACCGTATGGGGAAAACCTGCAGAAAACTGTGCTAATTACTTAGTAAAAGGTAGATTAGTAGGTATCCAAGGTAGAATTCAAACTGGCTCCTATGAAAAAGATGGAGTTAGAGTATATACAACAGAAGTTGTAGCTAATAATGTTGAATTCTTAGAATGGGGAGATAAAAACAAATCCTCAGACTTTAATGATTCTAACCTAGATTTTGGTGGTATAGAAGGCTTCCATCCCACTGATAATGATGATATTCCATTCTAGAAGGAGGGTAAGAAGATGCAAAGAAGATTTAAACCAAGAAAAAGAGTTTGTAGCTTTTGTGTAGATAAATCAAATCATATAGATTATAAGGATATAAATAAGCTTAAAAAATATATAACAGAAAGAGGAAAAATTCTTCCTAGAAGAATTTCTGGAAACTGTTCAAAACATCAAAGAGAGCTTACAATAGCTATAAAAAGAGCAAGACAAGTAGCATTATTACCATATAGTGCAGAATAAGAGAGGATACCCTCTCTTATTTTTTTAAAGACTTTTCAATTGACTTATTTCCCTATACTTTGTATTATTTTAGTAAGGTAAAATATAAAATTAAAGGATGGGAATGAGATGAAAAATAAAGATATAGATATTATAAAAAATATGAAAACTGTAGAATGGCTCAAGGCTCAGTTACTTAATACTGTAGCTAACCTATACTCTACTCTGGCAGATGCAGAAGAAAGTACAAAGGAAAATCTTGAGGATATTATTTCAAATCTTATATTAGAATCCTTACTTTTGGGTAAAAGATTAGGGTTAGATTATAAAAATATAGAATCTGCATTAAGGGATAATATCAAGCTCAACCTAATAGAAGAGCATAAAATAGAAAAATGGTATGGAGATTTAAGTATATTGCTGGAATTTATTGATAAACATAAAGATTAGGGGTGAAATTTTTGAAGAATAATGATAAGATAAAGAAAAGTACCATAGAGAGTATAATAGTAATATCAATAATGACTTTATATATAGTATATGGTATTCATGTTGTACCTTTGTTAATGTTATTTATTCCAGTGCCCTTTGCAATATTAGGTATAAGAAATGGGATATATATAAATGTAATAAGTATAATTGCAACATCTATAATAATAGGAGTACTTCTTGGATTTATATCAGGAGTTTCAATTATTCTTATATTTGCACCACTAAGTCTTGCATTAAATTATTGCATTAGTAAAAGAAAAGATAGTATGGAAACAATATTTATTACTACTATTGCATTTTTTATTTCTTTTTTAGTCCTAATAGGATTGGAGGCAAATATATCAAACTTAAATTTAACTAAGCAATTGGAAAGTAATTTCACACAGTTATTAACCATGCAAATAGATATGTTAAATGAAGTGGGAATGTCAAAATATGAAGTCCTTAGAACAACAGATTTACTAGAAAATGCATATAAGACCATTATCATACTTATACCATCTTTAATATCAATTTTTTCTTTAGCTGTAAGTTATATTAATTTACTCTTTTCATCTATTATACTTAGAAAAATGGGATACGGAATTGCAAACTATAAAAAGTTTTCTAAATTTAAACTACCTAATAATATTATTCCTGGGATTGGGATAATGCTCTTTACGGCTTTTATAATAAAAACATTAAAAATACAATATCATGAAGCATTATTAATCAATATTACATTTTTAATTAGCTTTGTATTTTTCCTTCAGGGATTAGCAGTTTTAGATTTTCTTCTAATTAAATCTAAACTCCATGTAGTATTTAGAATTTTAATTATTTCTTTAAATATTGTATTTATACCTATGAGTAGTATTTTATTTTTTATAGGTATATTTGATTCAATCTTTGATATAAGAAAAATAAGAAGGCGAAAATCCTTATAGGAGGATAATATGAAAAATAAAAAGATATTATTATGGCAGGATAGTTATATTTACCTTATAGCAATAGGGGTACTGGTTATTATTTTATCCCTTTATCAACCTATATTGTCTGTATTAGGTATAATTCTAATAGCCTACTTAATCATTTACAATATAAAAAGTGCTAATAAAAAAGAAAAAGAATTCCAAAGATATATAGAAGGATTAGGAGATGAGTTTGAGTCTGCAACTAAACATGCAATATTTAATATGCCTTTTCCTTTAGTTATGCTAGATGAGAATGGTAATATATCTTGGTATAATACACCATTTTTAAAGCTAATGGGTGAGATAGAGTTATTAAATGAAAAACTATCTGATTTAATACCAGGACTTAATTTAGATAGTATCTTTAAAGAAAATGATATGAAACCATTAGATATAAAATATGGAGATAGGGATTATAAAGTATATCCAAATTTAGTGGATACAAAAAAGACTAATAGTACCAATAATATGATAGTTATGCTTTATTGGGTAGATAATACAAATTTGGTAAACTTAGAGCAAAGATATAATAAGGAAAGGTTAGTAATTGCATTGGCATATGTAGATAATTATGATGATGTAAAGAGTAGTACTCCAGAAGTAAATAGACCATTAGTAATGGCAGAGATAGATAAAAATATTAACTCTTATTTTACTAAGTATAATGGAGTTGTAAGGAAATATGAAAATGATAAGTATTTTATTATTATAGAAAATAGTGGATTTAAAAATGTTGAAAGTAAAAAGTTTGATATATTAGATCAAATAAGAGAATTAGATTTGGGAAATACAATACCTATTACATTAAGTATGGGGGTTGGGGCAGGAGGTAGTAATCCTTTTGAAGCCTATGAAAAAGCAAGAGCAGCAATAGATATTGCATTAGGTAGGGGAGGAGATCAGGCTGTAGTTCAAGTTGGAAGTCAACTAAGCTTTTATGGTGGAAAAACTAAGGCAATAGAAAAGCGAAACAAAGTAAAGGCTAGGGTAATTGGATATGCTTTAAGACAACTTATAGACCAAGCAGATAGAGTCTTTGTAATGGGACATAAAAATCCAGATATGGATTCCTTTGGTGCAGGTGTAGGAGTATTACGTGCAGTGAAGGATAGGAATAAAGAAGGTTATTTAATTTTAAATGGAGAAAATCCCTCTATTAAAAATATTTATGATAGAATGTTAAAAGAACAACCTGAGCTTTTAGAGCAAATTGTAACATCAGAGAAAGGATTAGAATTAGTAAATGATAGTTCTTTAATGGTAGTAGTAGATAACCATAAGCCAAGCTTTACAGAAGCACCAGAGCTTCTAGACCTTATATCTAAGGTAGTAGTTATAGATCACCATAGACGAGGGGTAGAATTTATAAAGGACCCTGTACTAACTTATTTAGAACCATATGCATCTTCTACCTGTGAGTTAGTTACAGAAGTATTATCTTATATGAGTGATAAAATAAATTTAACAAAATTTGAAGCTGAAGCTTTAATGGCAGGTATTACTGTAGATACAAAGAATTTTAGTTTCCAAACAGGAGTAAGAACATTTGAAGCAGCATCTACATTAAAACGAGCAGGAGCTGACACTACAGTAGTAAGACAATTATTTAGGGATGACTATAATACATTTATATATAAAGCAGAAGTAGTGAGATCTTCAAAAATTATATTTGATAAAATAGCAATCGGCAGACTTGAAACTCAAATGGAAGATTCACTTTTAATAGCTGCTCAAGCTGCAAATGAATTACTTAATATTAATGGAGTTGAAGCCTCTTTTGTAATGACTTATGTAAATAATAAGCTCCATATTAGTGGAAGATCTTTAGGAAATATATCTGTACAATTAATACTTGAAAGTCTTGGAGGAGGTGGGCACTTAACCAGTGCCGGAACTCAGCTTGATAATGTAACCATGGATGAAGCAGAGATTATACTTACAGAAACAATAGATAAATTTTTAAAGGAAGGTGAAGAGGAATGAAATTAATATTATTGAAAGATGTAAAAGGATTAGGTAAAGAAGGGGAGTTAGTAAATGCGAAGGACGGTTATGCTAGAAACTTCTTATTGCCAAAGGGAGATGCTGTAGAGGCAACGCCAGCTAATTTAAAGAAATGGAAGGAAGAAAAGGCAAAAGAAGAAGAAAGAAAGAAGAATGAATATAATGAAGCTTTAAAACTTAAAGAAAAAATAGATTCTATTACAGTAACAATTCAAGGGAAAGCTGGAGAAGGTGGAAGGCTTTTTGGTTCTATTACATCAAAAGATATAGCTGATGCATTAAAATCACAACATAAGATAGATGTGGATAAGAGAAAAATAGAGTTAAAGGATAATATAAAATCCCTTGGAAATACTCAAGTTGATATAAGAGTTTATGCAGAAGTAGTAGCCAAGCTAAATGTCAATATAAAAGAACAATAATGAGGTGGGAAAAGTGGAAAGTGGATTAATTGGACGCATTCCTCCCCATAGTCTAGAGGCAGAGCAATCAGTTCTCGGGGCTATGATTTTAGATAAAGAAGCTATAAATACTGCAATTGAAATAATCAGACCAGATGATTTCTATAAAGAAGCCAATAAAGAGATATTTGAAGCAATATTGATATTATTTAATAAAAATGAGCCAGTAGATTTAATTACCTTATCAGAAGAACTTAAAAGACGGGGAACATTGGAAAACATAGGAGGAGTTACTTACCTTGCAAATTTATCCAGTGGAGTAGCGACTACTGCCAATGTTAAATACTATTGTAAGATAGTAGAGGAAAAGTCAATACTTAGGAGATTGATCCGTTCATGTGATGATGTAATAGCTAAATCCTATGAAAACTCAGATGAAGTAAATGCAATAATAGAAAATGCAGAAAAGGCAATATTTGATATAACACAAGGAAGACATAGAGAAGGTTTCTCTCCTCTTAATGAAGTGTTGTTATCTAGTTTTTCTCAGATAGAAGAAAGAGCGGCAAATCAAGGAACCTTAACAGGTTTAACTACTGGGTTTATAGATTTGGATAATAAATTATCTGGATTACAAAAATCAGATTTAATATTGTTAGCAGCTAGACCATCTATGGGAAAGACTGCTATTTCTGTAAATATTGTAACAAATGCTGCTTTAAAGGCTAATGCAAAGGTAGCCGTATTTTCTTTAGAGATGTCTAAGGAACAGTTGGTACAAAGAATGATATCAGCCACTGCCCATGTAGACCTTCAAAAGATAATTTCTGGTAGATTATCTGAAGAAGAATGGATACAAGTTATAAATGCTATGGGTCCATTATCTCAAGCAGAGATATTCATAGATGATACAGCAGGGATTTCTTTAATGGAAATGAAAGCAAAATGCAGGAGATTGAAGATAGAAAAAGGTCTAGACCTTGTAATGATAGACTATTTGCAGTTAATGCAATTAGATGGACGTCAAGAAAGTAGACAACAAGAAATCTCAGCTATTTCTAGAGGATTAAAGGCTCTAGCAAAGGAAATGGAGTGTCCTGTAATAGCTTTATCTCAGCTTAGCCGTGCACCTGAACTTAGGACAGATCATAGACCAATACTATCTGACTTAAGGGAGTCTGGTGCAATAGAACAAGATGCTGACGTTGTACTATTCTTGTATAGGGATGAATATTATCATGAAGACTCAGAAAAGAAAAATATTGGAGAAGTAATTATAGCAAAGCACAGAAATGGACCAACGGGTAGTTTGGAATTGGTGTTTAAGAAAGAATTTACTAAATTTGTTAATATGGCAAGGGAGTAATAATTGAGAATTGACGATGGAAAAGATTTTATAATCTTAAATTTGTTTAAGATAGAAGAATTGTTATAAATTAGAATACAGGAAATGATTTCTAGTAGATAATAACGGGATTACAATAAAGTACATATATTGTAATCCTTTATCTTATTATTCCTTAATAATTGTCAATTGAATTAGAGGGGTGGTAATCTTGGAGATTAAAGGTAAAAGAATTATCATAAAAGAACTACAGCTTGAAGACGTATATGAAATGAGAAATTGGGGGAATCATGAAAACCCTTTGATAGAGGATTATAATTTTCCCCCAATGAATAATAAAGAAATAAAGATTTGGTATGAAATGAAAGCAAGGAAATTATTTAATAAATATTATGGTATACGGAACGAAGAAGGATACTTAATAGGCTATATGGGAATAAAGAATATAAGAGTAATTAGAAGAGAGTCTACATTGGGTATAGTCTTAGATCCTAACCATGTAGACAAGGGATATGGTACGGAAATTTTAGATACATTTTTAAGATATTATTTTACTAAAATGAATATGAGGAAAATGTTTTTAGAAGTTGCAGAGTTTAACAAGAGGGCATACAGGGTTTATGAAAAGATAGGTTTTAAGCCAGTGGCATATTATCTTGATGAATTTTTTGATTCAGGTTTGGATTTATCTAATATGTATTATTTGGAACAAAAATCTTCTTTTGTAATAGGAGATAAAAAGATATATAATTATATTTACAAAATGGTTTTAACTAAGAAAAGATTTTTTGAAATTAGAAAATAATTGATATAAATATTGGAGTTGATAATATGAGTTTCACCCTTGAAACTACAGATATGGATTTAGGTGATACCCCTATAGAGAATATTTTTATAAATGATTTTATGCCCATGGCAAATGGGACTTATGTCAAAGTATATTTACTAGGGTATAAATATGCTCATGATAGAGATGAAAAAATAGAGGTAAATAATAAAACTATAGCAAAACATTTAGAAATACCTTTGGAAGATGTATTAAGGGCTTGGGATTTTTGGGAAAGTAAAGGAATAATAAAAAAGATTCCTAGAGAGGAAGATAATAAATATAATTATAAAGTAAAATTTTTAAATTTAAAGCAATTATACATAAAAAATAACCTTAGCCTATTTAATAGTAGAGAGGAAATCGTTAAAAAACCAAAGTCCATTACTCCTCAAGAATTGATTGACGCCAATCAAATACCTGCTATAAATAAAATGTTTAATCAGATAGATTATATAATGAGAAGACAGACAGTAACTACTGAAAAACAAAAAGTATTATCTTGGATAGAAAATTATAATATGAACCCAGATGTAATAGAGAAAGCTTTTTTCTATGGAGTAGAGAGAAAGGGTCAAAGGAATGTAAATTATATAGAAGGTATTATAAGAAATTGGTATGATAGTGGACTAACAAATATGGATGCAGTAATAGAATATTTTAAGAACCAAGATGAAAAGTTTTATAGATATCAGAAAGTTATGAGAGCCTTAGGATTTGATAATAGAAGCATTACACAGGGTGAGATGAAGGTAATTGATAAATGGTTTGAAGAATATAAATTCTCATTGGAAATAGTACTTAAAGGATGTGAAGCTTCATCTAAGGTTTCAAATCCTAGTGTCAATTATATTGATGGAGTTCTTAAATCATGGTATGAAAAAGATATTAAGACCCTAGAAGATATTGAATTAAAGGATAAGCCTAAAGAGAAGAAAGAATATAGTAGAGTAGTGAAACCAACTCAGGGTAAAATTGCCCCGTTTAAGACAAGATTTCATAATTTTGAGCAAAGAACAGATAAATATACATCTGAAGAATTAGAAACTATTGCAAGAAGGAAGAGAGAAGCTTATAACCAGAAGGTAAAAGGAGAAGTATAAATATGTATAAAGATATATTAAAAGAACTTTCAATTGAGTATGAGAGAAAAAGGGATAAACAATTGCATGAACAGAGAATGAGAAAAGAAAAGGTGTATAGAAAGATACCTGCAATTAAAAGGATAGATGAGGATATACTCAAGACAGGTCTTTCTATGTCAAAATATATAATAGGTAATCCCCATAAATATAAGGAAAGCATAGAGAATGCAAAAAAAATGATTGAAAAATTAAAAATGGAGAAAGCTTATTTAATGACTGAATCCAACATTCCAGTGGACTACATGGATATTAAATATGATTGTGAAAACTGTAAGGATACAGGATATTTAGATAATGGTAATCAATGCAATTGTTTGAAACAAGCCTTAGTATCTCGTGCCTATAAAATGTCTAATATAGAAAATGTTCTTCAAAAAGAAAACTTTAAAACTTTTAATATTAATATATTTAAAGACGAGCCCTTTGAAAATGAAATAATGACACCTAGGGAAAATATGATAGATATAGTAGGTATAGCTGAAGGTTTTATTAGTAACTTTAGTGAAAATAATGGAGAAAATTTATTATTTTATGGTACTACGGGTTTAGGGAAAACCTTTCTATGTAATTGTATAGCTAAATCTCTCTTAGATAAAAATAAGATAGTAATATATCAAACTGCATTTACAATACTTGAAATAATAGAAAAACATAGATTTGGAAAAGATACTAGAAATTACAATGACTATCAATATAATTTGTTATTTGAAGCAGATTTACTTATTATAGATGACTTAGGTACAGAAGTAGCTAATACATTTACTAATGCGGAAATATTTAATATTGTAAATACTAGAATAATAGCAGGCAAAAAAACTATAATATCAACTAATTTAACACCAAAGGAAATATCCGATACATATACAGATAGGGTGTTTTCTAGGATATTGGATAAATTTATTCCTCTTAAATTTTATGGACATGATCTTAGATGGGAATGATTATAACCTAACCTGATTTCTACTTTTGAAAATCGTAGGTAGGTCAGACTCAGTGAGCACAAAATTTACACAAATGTAATGAGGGAACAAATTTCAGTTGAGAAACTGGGAGCAAATTGTTAATTTACAATTGAATGAAGGGGTGAAACCTATGGATGCAAATGAAAGAAGACAGGAGATATTAAATATTTTAGGTAAATTAGAGGAACCGGTTAAAGGAATAGATATATCAGAACAATTGGGAGTGAGTAGGCAGGTAATAGTTCAAGATATTGCAATATTACGGGCTAGAGGAGAAAATATACTTGCTACTCCTCAGGGATATTTAATGTTCAAAACTCATGAAAGAAGAAAGACAAGAAAGACCATAGTTTGTACTCACAAAAATAATAAAGAGTTGGAAGAAGAATTGAGAACAATTGTGGATTTAGGTGGAAAGATTGTAGATGTAATAGTAGAACATCCTTTATATGGAGAAATAAAATCTCAATTACAAATAAGCTCTAGACATGATTTAAGTTTATTTATGGAGAATTTAAAAGCAACTAAAGCAGAGCCTTTGTCTTCTTTAACAGATGGCATTCACTTACATACCATAGAAGCAGATGATGAAAACACCTTGAGGACAATAAAAGAAGCTCTTTTAGAAAAAAAATACTTGATAAAAGAAGATTAGGGTGCTATATTTATAGTTACAGGTGACAAGACAACTGTAACTATAAGCAAGTGAGGAGATGATTGAAATAAAACAATCAAAAGATGGCATACAAAATTACTTTGTTAAGGTATTAAATGGCATGGCTTGGGGACTTTTTTCATCTTTACTTATTGGATTAATAATTAAACAAATAGGAACATTATTTAGCATTCAAGAGCTTATTAACTTTGGCTCTATAGCACAAAAACTAATGGGACCAGCAATAGGTGCAGGAGTAGCATATAGTGTAGGAGCTTCACCTTTAGGTATTTTTGCTTCAGTTGTAGTAGGAGCAATAGGTGCAGGAAGTATTACATTTGAAGGTAGTACAGCAATTATAAATACAGGAGAGCCTGTGGGAGCTTTTATTGCCGCCTTAGTAGGAGCAGAATTTTCCAAGCTAATCAGTGGAAAAACTAAAGTTGATATAGTATTAGTTCCATTAGCTACTATTATAATAGGCGGATTTGTTGGACAATATATAGCTCCGTATATGGCTATGATAATGAATTTTTTGGGTGATATTATCAATAGGGCAACAGAAATGCATCCTATACCAATGGGAATAATAGTATCAGTACTTATGGGAGTAATTCTCACACTTCCCATAAGTTCAGCAGCTCTTGCCATATCCTTAGGATTGTCAGGTCTTGCAGCAGGAGCAAGTACAGTGGGGTGTGCAGCTAATATGATAGGATTTGCAGTATCATCCTATAGAGAAAATGGGTTTGGAGGGTTTATAGCCCAAGGCATAGGTACATCAATGTTACAAATATCAAATATAGTAAAAAACCCATTGATTTGGCTTCCGGCTATAATTTCATCTGCCATATTAGGACCTATATCTACTTATATATTTAAAATGGAAGGTACTAAAATAGGTGCAGGAATGGGAACTAGCGGGTTAGTAGGTCAATTTGCTACTATAGATGCAATGGGTTCTACATCTAAAACATTAATTTTAATTATTATGATGCATTTTATTTTACCAGGAATAATATCTTTTGGTATTTCAGAATGGATGCGAGAAAAGGGATTTATAAAGTTTGGTGATATGAAATTAAATAAAAATTAATGTTTTGGCATACGATTAGGGGGTATAATAAAAACAGGAGGGAAACCTTCCATACAAAAGATAAAATTTTATAAAGAACAAAAGATAAAAATATCCATTAAATTTTTAGACTGTTTAATGGATATTTTATTTTTATCCTTGACAATTATAGATATTATGCTATAATATCTATAATTAAATACCTAGCAGAGAAGGGAAATAGTAAATATCTAACTTTTTTAGAGAGTCAATGGATGGTGGAAATTGATAAAGTGAAATATTGAATCCAGCCCTGAGCTAATAAATTTCGAGTGAGCCTTTTGGCTAACTAGGGTGGCAACGCGGGAATACTCTCGTCCCTACTATTATGTGGGGATCGAGAGTTTTTTATTACCTAACTTAGGGGACGATAGGTTTTAGCAGACACCACTGAATTATGCTCTACGGGGTAAACACCAACCTTAATGTAGAGTTTATCATTGGGAGTGCCTATTAGGGTCAAATCTATATGAGCATAGGGGATAAATATATTTGAGTTGGGAAACTGCGGAAAATTTAAGGAGGTTATAATTATGTTAGATATTAGAAGAATTAGATCAAATCCAGATGAAGTAATAAAAGCTTTGGGGAAGAGAAAAGGTGAATTTCCTATTGATAAGGTTTTAAAATTAGATGAAGATAGAAGAAATATCCTTGTAGAAGTAGAAGAAATGAAGGCAAAACAAAATGCCCAATCAAAGGAAATACCTAAGCTTAAAAAGGAAGGTAAAGACCCAGCATCTATTTTTGCTGAAATGAAGGAATTATCAGAAAAAATAAGGGAATTGGATGTGAAAGTAAAGGAAATAGACGAAGATTTAAGACATACCTTGCTTCAAATACCAAATACTCCCCATGAATCTGTAGTAGAAGGAAAAGATGATACTAATAATGTAGAAATAAGAAAATTTGGAGAACCAAGGAAATTTGAATTTGAAGCAAAAGCTCATTGGGATTTAGGTACAGACTTAAATATGCTAGATTTTGAAAATGCTACAAAGATTACAGGAGCTAGATTTACAGTATTTAGAGGATTAGGTGCAAGATTAGAAAGAGCTATTACTCAATTTATGCTCAATTTGCATACTGAAAATCACGGATATACTGAGATGTCAACTCCTTTTATGGTAAATAGGAATAGTATGATAGGTACAGGTCAACTACCAAAGTTTGAAGAAGATATGTTTCACTTACCTAGTAAAGACTATTTCCTTGTACCAACGGCTGAAGTTCCACTTACTAACTTAGAAAGAGATAATATATTAAGTGAAAAGAGTCTGCCTATATATTATACAGCTTATACACCTTGTTTTAGACAAGAAGCAGGAGCAGCAGGTAGAGATACTAGAGGGCTTATAAGAAATCATCAGTTTGATAAGGTAGAATTAGTTAAATTTGTAGCTCCTGAAAGCTCCTATGATGAGTTGGAGAAGTTAACTAATAATGCGGAAGAAGTGCTTAAACAATTAGGATTGCCATATAGAGTAGTAGCTCTTTGTAGTGGAGATTTAGGCTTTTCTTCTGCAAAAACCTATGATATAGAAGTATGGATGCCATCCTATGGTAGATATGTAGAAATTTCAAGCTGTAGTAATTTTGAAGATTTCCAAGCTAGACGTGCAAATATTAGATATAGAAAGGAAGATACAGGAAAGGTTGAATTTGTCCATACTCTAAATGGTTCAGGCTTAGCAGTAGGCAGAACCTTTGCTGCTATACTTGAAAACTATCAGCAAGAAGATGGAACAGTAATAGTTCCAGAAGTTTTAAGACCATATATGGGTGGATTGGAGAAATTATCCCTAAGTTAAAACCATTAGTTATGAATTTAAAGTTAAAGATATATTTGTAAAAATCAGGATGTTTTTTAAAATATCCTGATTTTTATTTGATAATTTATTTGGATATAGTTAATATTAATATATGGAGAGGAGGAATATGATGAAAAGAATTAAGCTATTTATAATTGTATTGTTAATTATTGTATTATCTTTAACAGGTTGTAAACATGGGAAAACTATAAATGCAGATGCACTTATAGTTAAAAATCTCAATGGACTTGATGAGTCTAAAATAAATGAATATAGGATTGATGTAAATTTAGATACTGAAAATATGACATATAAGGGAAAGCAGACAGTATCCTATGTAAATAATACAGATATAGATTTAGAAGATATATATTTTCATCTATATCCAAATGCTTTTAAATCTTTAGAAAAAGCACCAATATTATTTAATATAGGTGATGAAATGAATCCTTCAAGCTATAAACCTGGATATATAGAAATTGAAAAGGTAAAGATAGGAGATAAGGATTTACAATGGATTATAGATGAAGATAAAGATACGATACTTAATATAAAACTTGAAAAGCCACTGGAAAGAGGTAAGAGTATAGATTTGTATTTGGAATACATGGTAAAGTTACCAACGACTAAGGATAGATTTGGATATCATGATAAAGGCATAAATTTAGGTAACTGGTATCCTATAGCTTGTGTATATGATAACAATGGTTGGAATTTAGATCCCTACTATAAGGTCGGTGATCCTTTTTATAGTGAAGTTGCAAATTACAAAGTTTCTATAACAACTCCTAAAGAAATTATAGTAGCTGCCAGTGGGAAGATTATATCAGAAAGGGAAGATGGAGATAAAAAGACTTATAAGATTGAAGGACAGCTAATAAGAGATTTTGCTTGGGCTGCTAGTAAGGATTTCGTAGTCAAAGAAAAAAAGGTAGAAGATACTATAATTAAAGTTTATTCAATAAATAATGATTCTAAACTTATAAATGAAAGTCTAAAAATAGGAGAAAATTCCATTAAAATATTTAATAAGATTTTTGGTAAATATCCTTATGGATGGTATTCCATAGTTAATACAGAGTTTCCCTCAGGTATGGAGTATCCTGGTATAGTATTCATATCTAATGATTATTTTCATAAATATTTAATAGATATATTAGAGAAGGTAATAGTACATGAAACAGCCCATCAATGGTGGTATGGAATTGTAGGAAACAATCAAGTAGATGAAGCTTGGCTTGATGAAGGTTTAGCCACATATTCAGAGGTAATATATATAAATGAAATCCAAGGAAAGAAAGAAGCAAGAAAATATTATGATGAAAATATAAAATTAGGATATGAATATGCTGTACACTATCTAAGTGAGAATGATGTAGTAAATAAACCATTATCTGAATTTGCAGGATGGGAGGATTATGGTCCCTTAGTATATTCTAGGGCTGCAATGTTTATAGATAAGATAAAAGAGGATTTTGGTGAAGAAGTATTATATGATATATTGAATAATTACTATAATAAGTATAAATTTCGCATAGCTACAACAGAAGACTTTATTACATTATGTGAGGAAATAACTAATACATCTTTTAATGAGTTGATTAATGAATATTTAAATGGTAACTAAAGAAAATAAAAGCAGGGAATTTATAAAGATTCCCTGCTTTTATTTATCTTCTACAACCGAAATCAAAACCCCCACAAAATAGAATTACTAAAAGTAAAAAGAAGAATAATAGACTAGAATCGTCTCCACAACAACCTCTACGTTCACCCATTTTAATCCCCCTTATAAAAATGTATTAGGTATTCCCATAAGATTTTGGAATATCTAATACATTATATAAATAAGGCAATAGATTTGTTACAATATAATAGGAGGGATTTATTTGAAAAGGACATTATTTATATTAATAATAATTATTACAATTAACTCAATATCATATGGAGAAGATGTTGGGATTAAAAACCTTAATATAGAAAGGAACTTAAAATCTTATATATTAGCAGATTTTGAAACTGGTCAGATATTGGAGGAATATAATATAGATGAAGCAGTTGAAATTGCAAGTATTTCAAAATTAATGTCTTATCTAGTAATTATGGATGAAATAACCAAGAAAAATCTTTCTTTAAATGACATTATAATTATAGATGAGGATACTACAAAAATAAAAGGTTCTAGCTTTAACTTAAAAAGGGGAGAAAAATTTACAGTAAAGAAACTTTTAGAAGCATCTATAGTTGTATCTGGTAATGATGCTACATATGCATTAGCAAAATATGTTGGAGGAAGTGAAGAAAAATTTGTAAGAAAGATGAATCAAAAAGCAAAAGAATTGGGATTTGAAAGTGCAATATTTTATAATTCTACAGGACTTCCAATAAAGGGAAGGAATGTACAGAATAAGATGAGTACTAGGGAAATATTTAAGCTAACTCAGTATATCATAAGAAATTATCCAGAAGTTTTGGAAATAGCTAAAATTAAATCAATAGAAGTAATTAATAGGAATTATTTTCAAAGAAATACAAATCCATTACTTAATGAAATAAAAGAGATAGATGGTTTGAAAACAGGTTTTACAAATAAGGCAGGATATTGCTATGTATCTACCTTCAATGTAGAAGGTGAAAATATAGAAAAAAAGGATTTGCGTCTTATAGCTGTAGTAATGGGTGCAAAGTCCTTAGAAAAAAGAAATATATTAAGTAAGATTTTAGTTGAACATGGAATAAATAATTATTCTAATAAAATATTCTTAAATGAAGCCATACCCTTACATACTATAGAGTTTCCAAAGGCAGATATAAAAGAGGTAGAAGTTTTTGCTGAAAAAGGATTTTCCAAATTAATAAAAAATGATGAAAATATTGGGGTTAATATATATATAGATAAATCTATAGGGCTGCCAATAAAGAAGAATACTAAAATAGGTAAGGCTACAGTAGAAAAAGAAGGAAAGATAATTTTTCAGTCGGATATTTTAGTAAAGGAAGATGTGAATAAAGCTAAGTGGTATGTATTAATTGGTAGATTTTTTAGCGGAATATTTAATACAATAGGAGGATTTTTTACTGGAAAAAGAGTATCCGTATATATACCACCATTATTTTACAATAATGGTGGTATAATTTATGAAGTTTTATTGTATTTTCATGGAAATTACATATAGTACATTTAAAATATCAATAAAGATATATTTATTATAAAATAGTTCGATTTTAATATTTTTATAATACGTTATATAATGATTATGGGCTAAAATTGTGAATTAAATATCAATAATTATTTTATATTTAGGAAGGAGATTCAAGTGAGAAAAGAAGAAATGACTCCAAGGGAAAGAATGAATGCTTTTGCTAAGGGGGAGGAAATTGATCGTGTAATTTGTGTTCCAGATATGGGAGCCACTATGGTTCCTTTTATTGGTGTAAAGGTGAGTGATTATTATCACTCAGCAGAACTTATGGCAGAGCTAGAAATAGCTTTATTTGAAAGGCTTCAACATGACAGTGTGGGCATATCCACAAGTCTTAGAGGTGTTGCCGAGGCCATGGGGGCTAAGGTGGCTTATCCTGATTACAATATATCTTATTTATTAGAGCCAGCTATTAAATCAGTAGATGAAATAGAATCTCTTAAGGTTGCCAATCCATTGAAGGATGGCATTTTACCAATTTTGATTAAGGCCATAAAACTTACAAGAGATGCTCTTGTAGATAAGGTAGATGTAAGTGCTGCTATGTCCGGACCCTTTAGTGTGGCTGCGTCTGTTGTAGGAACAGAGAATTTACTAAAATGGATGATAAAGTTTCCTAAAAAGGTTCATACATTAATGGAAATAGTAGCAGAATCTAACAATAGATATATAGAGGAGGTGGCAAAGTTAGGTGTATCCATTGGTTTTGCTGATCCAGTTTCATCTACAAGCCTTATAAGTCCAAAACAATTTAGAGAGTTTTCCTTACCAGCTCTCCAAAAAAATGTAGATAAGATAAGGGAAAAGACTGGAAGCTCTCCAGGTATCCATATATGTGGGACAAGCAAAGAGATTTGGGAAGATGTTGTTAATACTGGTATTTCTAATTTTAGTATAGATAATGTAGAGGACTTAGAGGAAGCTAAAAAAATAATGGGGGATAGAGTTATAATTACAGGAAATGTTCCACCTGTTGATGTGATTTATGCAGGGAATAGGGAATCCATTTTTAAATCAGTTAAAGAATGTATTAGAAAAGGACATGATTCAAAAATGGGCTATATTTTAAGTACAGGATGTCAAATTCCAATGCATACGTCTATGGAAAACATTGAGATGTTTATGGAAGCAGGCAGTAAATATGGGAAATATCCAATTGATTTAGAGTTATTAATGAGAGATTAATTTAAATAAAGGGGGTTATTCAAATGGAAAAGTTAAATGAAAAAAAGGGGAACTGGGTAGCTTTATTGCCTTTTCTTATTTTCGTACTTGTATATTTAATTTCAGGTATTATATTACAACTAAAAGAAGTTGAAATGGCATTTTATCAATTTCCAGCTCCAATTGCCGCTAGTATAGGAATTATTTTTGCTTTTATATTAACCAAAGGCTCATTAGATGAAAAGTTTGATGTGTTTATTAAAGGTTGTGGTGATGAAAATATAATTATTATGTGTATTATATATTTGTTAGCAGGAGGTTTTTCTGCAGTTTCTAGTGCTATGGGTGGTGTTGAATCTGCAGTAAACTTAGGACTTACTTTAATACCAGCTAAATTTATTACAGTAGGAATATTTATAATAGCTGCATTTATTTCTATTTCAACAGGTACATCAGTAGGTACTATTGTTGCCATAGGTCCCATAGCTGTTCAATTGGCAGAAAAAGCAGGACTAAACTTACCCTTAGTATTAGGTGCATTAGTTGGAGGCTCTATGTTTGGAGATAATCTGTCTATTATATCTGATACAACTATAGCTGCTACTAGGACTCAAGGAGTATCTATGAAAGATAAATTTAGAGCTAATATTGGCTTTTCTTTACCAGCAGCTTTGATTACAATAGTTCTTTTATTCATATTTGGAAAACCAGTATCTATTCCTGAAGGTCAAAAATATGTTTTTAGTATAATTAAAATAATTCCATATCTATTTGTATTGATAGCTGCAATAGCAGGAGTGAATGTATTTGTAGTATTAACTGGTGGGATTGTTATATCAGGAGCCATAGGACTTATTTATGGGAATTTTACAGGATTAGAATTTGTTCAGCAAATATATTCAGGATTTACAGGAATGATTGATATTTTTTTACTATCTTTATTAACTGGTGGTTTGGCTAATATGGTATCAAGTGGTAAAGGACTTGATTGGTTATTGTATAAAATAAATAAAAGGATAAAAGGGAAAAAATCTGCAGAATTAGGTATAAGTGCATTAGTATCTCTTATAGATGCAGCTACTGCCAATAATACGGTTTCCATAATAGTAAGTGGTCAATTAGCAAAGGAAATTTCCAAAGAACATAATGTGGATCCAAGGAAAACAGCTTCCCTTTTAGATGCTTTTTCATGTGTAATGCAAGGGTTAATACCATATGGTGCTCAATTGTTAATAGCAGGAAGTTTTACTAAGGGGTTAGTAAGCCCTATTCAAATAGTACCATATATATGGTATTGTTTCATATTGGTCATATTCGCCATATTATCTGTATTAACTCCCTTTGGAAATGGATATCTATCAAGAAACCCTTGGGATTTTGTAAATAATAAACCAGCAAAGGAAATATGAATAAAAATATAAAAAATAGAATATATAATATAGAAATAATCAGGCTATGTCTTTCACAGGATATAGCTTTATTATTTCATTATACTTCTATATAAATATGAAAAAACCTATTATAAAGAAATTCATAGTAATTATTATTAATATAGGGAGTAAGTAAATTATTTTAATAATATTTGGAAAGGAATAAAGATTTATTAAACAAATTAGAGGATATATTTATAGGTTAAGTTTAAAAAATTCCAATTTGACATTCCTATTAAAATAGTGTAAACTATATTGGTAAACTATGCACTCGTAGCTCAGTAGGATAGAGCGGCGCCCTCCTAAGGCGTAGGCCGGGGGTTCGATTCCTCTCGAGTGCACCAAGGTGATACTAATGGATATTTTATATATGAGAGAAGCTTTAAGAGAAGCCAAAAAAGCGTATAGCACCTACGAAGTTCCGGTAGGTGCTATTGTTGTTTACAATGGTGAAATAATAGGAAGAGGATACAATCAACGGGAAATCTTGAAGGATCCAACAGCCCATGCTGAAATCCTTGCTATAAAGGAGGCAAGTAAATATATTGAGGCTTGGAGATTACTTAATTGTACTATGTATGTAACTTTAGAACCATGTGCCATGTGTGCAGGAGCTATAGTCAATGCAAGGATAGGTAGGCTAGTTATTGGAACTAGAGATCCTAAAAGAGGTTGTTGTGGTACCATAGAAGATTTGACAAATCATCCTAAGTTTAATCATAGATTGGAAGTGGAATTTGGGGTATTGGAAGATGAATGTAGTAGTATATTATCTGATTTTTTTAGGGAACTTAGGGAAAGTAAATAGTAGAAAAATAAAAAACATCAAGATTTAAATCTTGATGTTTTTTTGGTGACCCCACCGGGATTCGAACCCGGGTTACCGCCGTGAAAGGGCGATGTCTTAACCGCTTGACCATGGGGCCATACTTAAATCAAAAACAACCTTTTTAATTATACTACTGTTTATTAGATTTGTCAATAAAGAAATAAATATTTTAGACCATTACTTTTCCCAGAGGTTAAAAAAGAATAAAAAACCAATTAAAAGAAAAGTTTATGATGTTTAATAAGGATTATATGTTATAATATTAAAGTGAATAGTTAAGGAGAGGTGTCCGAGAGGTTGAAGGTGGCGGTCTCGAAAACCGTTGTGCAAGTTTACTTGCACCGTGGGTTCAAATCCCACTCTCTCCGCCAGAAGATTAGGTTTTTAAAAAAGCTTTAAACAATTTAAATTGTTTAAAGCTTTTTAAGTGTGCCCAGCATGGGCAACAACTTGGTGGTGAAAGTCCACTACGGGCTTGGTAGTAGGAACCGTTAGCTGAAGGCAAGGGTGTCCATGGCGACGTGGAATCTGAAGGAAGCCGAAGGCAAAATCCTGAACCGACGAACAGAAATCACATAAGGCTGATTTAGGGAGGATGAGTTTGCTTAACAAAACAAAGTCCAATACTACCCGAACTCTTTACAGTAAATGTGACGGTTACATGGGAGGAAGGTTGTTGTTCTTACCTGGGGAGGTCTCATGGACATGGGAAAACAGAGTATGAACCATGGTTGAAACAAGATTTATCATGAGAAGTCAGCAGA
>NZ_FQTY01000013.1 GCF_900128955.1 Tissierella praeacuta DSM 18095 | reverse complement strand
CAGCTGCTATTGCTTCTGTTAATGCTGTTTTGTTTACTTCTGGTGTTTCTTCTGGTTTAGTCCCATCTTTTTGTGCTTCTGTGTAAGCAGATATTGCTTCAGCTAATGTTGTCTTAGCATTATCTACTTCTTCTTGAGTAGCTTCTGCTTTATCTACTACTGCTTGAGCTACTTTTACTGCATTTTCAAGTGCTGTTTTAGCTTCTTGAGTAGTCCACTTTTCTGTTTTCTCTACATCAGAACCATCTGTTGATACTTTTACATATTTAACAGCTGCTATTGCTTCTGTTAATGCTGTTTTGTTTACTTCTGGTGTTTCCTTAGGATCTAGTTTAACTGGTTCTTCTGATTCAGTACCAACAATTTTTACTGCTTTGTCATCTGATACTGTTGCATCAGCCTTAACAATTACTGTTACATCTTTTTTAACTACTGCATTTACTGTCTTTGGTGTTATTACAGTAGCATTTGCATTTATAGTCAATGCTGCAACTGTATCATTTATCTTTAATGTCTTACCTGCCGCTTCAAATACTAATTTATTAGCTGAAACTAATTCATTCCATGTTCCTGCTTTTACATCTTTTATTGTTATGGTTCCAGTTACTGTTGCATTATTATTAACTGTAGCTTTTGGTGCATTTACAGTTAAATTACCAGTTATTTTTAAACCTGCTGGTAAGTTTAAATCTGCTTCTGAAGTATATTCTATTGTAACATCACCAGTAATTTCTGATGCTACAATATTAACTTGTTTAGCAATATTGTTTATTCCTGCTTTTAATGTGTAATTTTCCACTCCACCATTCCGTGTCTATCTCCACCGAGATTTCGACCGGTCCTCACCGTACGTGCCACTTTCATGGCATACGGCGATTCCTCGATAAGATTAATATAGAAACAATTATTAGATAGTTCTTCTCTTCATTCGACATTATTCGACATGGCTTAATTATGACACAAACCAATAAAACATATGGAATCCATATTTTTATTGGTTGTGCATCATATACTCAAGATGTCAATTTATTATGTTTTGTTTCTATTCTTACCGACTAGATTCCTTCGCTCCCATATGTTTTATCCTCTCTGTATGTTACCATACAGATACAAACGGCATATGATCTACACTACTACGAATCCGCTGACTCCCTATATATATCAACGGAGTTACTCCTCCTACTTATATAGGACATCAAACGTTCCATACATACCATCCCTACTTTTGATGACCTTAGGTCTCCACTTTGTACAGCAAGAAAATCAGATTTAATAGCCTAAATTATCTCTGATTCTACTATATCATTTCAGATATAGAGGTAGATGATAAGCCGAAGGTATTATTTATATCATCTACTAACTCACTTCACTTTAAAACATGGATTCGTGTTCCTAACCATAGTCATCTTTTAAGGAACCCCGCATACGACTCTCACGTATTACGACTTCACCTGGCTTCATACTGTTAAGGGAGTAACCTTGTACAATATGCAGGAGGATTAGGCTCTATGCTGTAAGGCTATTGCATAGATTGGGGATTTCACCCAATATTTGGTAATGTATAGTTAAAGAAAAGCCCCATACCTTTGGGGTATAGTGCTTAATCTTCACCCACTTCGCTCATGTTACCATGAACTTATAGAGTAACGTTTCGCACTTTTATTATTTAGCAGTAAATTGTGTTACTGTTACTTTTACTGTATCTGTTGCTTCGCCTTTTGTTATAACAACATCATATTCTGTTAATGAAGTAACTTTAACTGCAACTTCACCAGATACTAGAGCCTTAACATATTCCTCAACTGCCGCTTCTTTAACTCCTGCTTCTGCAAGAGCTCCACCTTCAACTTTTAACTCTTCAATTGGTGATTTTGCTGTTATTAAAGCCTTAGCTGCTTCTACAGCCTTTTTATCTGCTTCCTTAACTACATCATCATTTACTTTATCTATAGCATCATTTACATCAGATGCTTTACTATTTACTTTTAAAGCTTTGAATTCTGCACTCTTTAAATATGCTTCCATATTAGCTTCTTTAACATTGTTAAATAGTTTATTATCTAGTGCTGTTGCTAGTTTTGATTTACTATTTAATGCTACTGCAGATATTACTGCACTTACTGCTTTTATTTCTTCTGTTTCACCAGATACATCATTATTTACTTTATCTATAGCACTATTTACATCAGATGCTTTACTATCTACTGTTAAAGCTTCGAATTCTGCACTATTTAAATATGCTTCCATATTAGCTTCTTCAACTTTCTTAAACAATTCATTGTTTAATGCTGCTGCTAATTTTGTTTTACTATCCAATGCTACTGCCACTACTACTGCTTCTATTGCTTCTTTTTCTGCTTTTACAGGTCCTTCTGTTTTCTCAACTATAGCTTCTAACTTTACTAAATCAGCTAAGTTTTTAACAAGAGCTTTTTGAGCCTTTGTTAAGTCTTCATATGCTTTCCTTGCTGCTTTTATTGCTGTCTTTTCATCTTCTGTTGGTGCTTTATCATTAACAATCTTTAGTGCTTCAATTTTATTATCTACTGCTTTAGCTGCATTTCTATCTGCTTCTGCTTCAGTTGATTCTTTTACTAATACAAATGATGTAATAACACCATCTTTATTAGTTTTAACGTCTTTTACTACAGCATTTTGTTTTAAATGCTCTCCGATTTTTTCTCCACCTACTGCTAATATAAACTTACCATCTTTGTTATATAATACAGTATCAGCATTTAAGGTATATTTTTCATCATCTATAAAGATTCTATCTTTATTAATATAAGTTACTACACCCTTTTCTGGATCTTGTGGCTTAGTTGTTCCGCCATCTTTTTTAACTTTATCTGCTTCACTACCAACTAATCTTTCGATTACTCTGATGTTTACTTTGTTTTCTGCTATGAAGAATACTGCATCACCTTTTCTAATGTTGGAAGCTGTCTTCTTAGTACCTTCTTCGTAAACAACTGCACTGCTTGATAGTTTATAGTCATCCTTACCAACAGTAATTACGTTTCCATCTTTCTTGTCAACAATACCTTTTACATAGATTAAGTCATCTTTGTCTTCATCATATAAGTCTATCTTACCACTGCTCTTAACCTTTGCAATAAATGGTCTTTCTTTATATGACTTACTGTATTTGATGTTGCTACCATCTAATTTTTCTACTTCTTTCTCTTCTACCTTACCAGTTTCATAAGAAACATATTTTATATGAACGTCTCCACCTTTAGTCCAAATATCAGTAACGTAGATAGCTTCTACATCAGATGAAGTAGATGCACCTTTGCCGATGAATATTATTGCATCAACATCAATTTTGTTATTTCTCTTAGTAAATACAAAGTATTCTAAGTCTTTATCATATTTGTTTTCTGCCATATTCTTCCAGTTAGCAGTTCCAAAGTCATCAACATCAAAATTACTGTTGAATCCAGTTCTGTTAGAATTGTGTTTTAAACCTTCTGCATCAATGATAATAGCCTTATCATCAATTACAAATGATTTATGCTCATTTTCGTTTTCATAAAGAGTTGATGGGATACTATCCTTACCAAAATCTTTATCTTTTCTCATTTTCCAAGTGTTTTTAGGAGTTGCTGCATAAAATTCATTTTCAGCAATATCACCATTTTTGTTAAGTTTGAATTTAACAACATCACCTGCTTCAACTTTACCTCTCTTTTCACCTTTAATTACTTGACCATATTCATCAAGTTTTACAGGCTCATTTAGATTTCTTTCTTTTTCAACTTTATATGTGATTTCTTTTCCTTCTTTTCCATCAACATAAGTGTAAATCTTAATTCTATCATTATCTGCATATGCTTTTGTTACGATACCATATTTATATCCTGATGAACCATTTGTCTTAGTAGTTAAGAATGCGATTTTTCCTACAGCATCAAGATAAGCTGTCATTTCTTCGCCATCTGCATCTTCCATGTCAGTTGTCCAATCGCCATCTTTTCCAGTCCACTCTTTAACATCTTCAAATCCATCAACACTATAGAATGTTTGGAATTGTGATCCTTCTAAAGAGTATTTAATTGCTTTAACTTGTTTATCTCCCAATGTTACTCTATCATCTTTAACTTTTGATAGTTTTCCTTCTACAATGTTGTCTTTAACTACTACAACTACTGCATAGTCATCTCCATCATATTCTTGTTTTTGTACATAAACTATGTTTCCTTCTTTAATATCTTCTACATCTAGTTTGTTTCCTAATGTATCAAATACAAAAACTCCGTCATAGTTCGCTTTTTTAGTTAAATCAACATCAAAGTTTTCAGTAGTTTGGTTAATACCTTTTAATACACCACTTTTGTTTTCACGAACTAACATCCATGGAAGAGCTTCTGAACTATCCATGATTTCAGCGTATACGATTCTATTGTTTTTAACAACAAACTTACCTACATGACCTACAACACTACTTAACTTTGTATCAATACCATCTTTTTTAACGCTTAACTCAACATACTTATCATCTTTTGAATCAAACACATATACTTTTGCATCTGAATCAAATGAATATTCTTTGTCAAATTTTACAAGCTCTAATTTGTCAACTTCTCTATCCTTACCTGATGCTGCAAACACATAGTCAAAGTATGCTTTATCATCATTTTCCACTTCAATATAAACTACTTCTTCATTATCATTCATATATACGGTTACTTCTTCCCCGATATATTTTCTTGGATTTACAACTTTTTTGAATTTGAAATCTTTCTCTTCATTTTTCTTATATGATTTCTTAACTGACTCATCATTTTTGTCAATTTCTTTTAAGAATTTAACAGTTATTTCATTTGCTTCTAATCCATCATCAACAATTTTATCTGCAATAACTCTAGCATCTTCGTATTTGCTGATGTTTAGTCTGTCTTTTAATAATGTTTTTTCTGTTTCTTTGTACTCTACTGTACCACCTTTATAGATGTCTACTTTTACAATGTTGCCATCTAATGTGTTGTTAACTAAGTTAGCAACATCTCCTCTATTAGCTGCACTAACAGCACTGTCAAATTTAACTCCAGCAGTGATTCCTGCTTCTGCTGCTTTTGCAACATAGTTTCCTGGCCAAGTTCCTTTTAGGAAGTCATCTTGGTATCCTAATGCTCTAACTAACATAGTTAATGCTTCTGCATAAGAAACTTTTTTCTCTGGTTGGAATGTTCCATTGTTATATCCTTTGATAAGTCCTTGTCCTGATGCAACATTGATATATCCTGATGCCCAGTGACTTGCTGGAACGTCTGAGAACTTAGTAACACCTGTTGCTGCTTTTGTAGCATTACCTATTCCCAATGCTTCTATTAATATTTTAGCAAATTCTGCTCTTGTAACTTCTTTTTCTGGTTTGAAGGTTCCATCTGGATATCCCTCAATTATACCAAAAGCAACTAATCTTGATATTGCCTTTTCATATTCAGTTCCTACTACATCCTTTGGAACTTTTGTTAACTCTTTGTCTGCTTTTTCAGCAGCTGCTGCATTAGCAGTTGTGAATACAGAACCAAAGCTTCCTAGTATCATGGATAATACTAGAAGAAATGAAAATATTCTTTTCATCTTATTCATGCTGTATTTCCTCCTTTTTTTTATTTACTTTTTTTGAAGTAGTTTTGTTCTTAGTTTGATGGCAAACCCTTCAAGAAATCCATCAAACTTGTAAGAGTTTAGTTTAACTGCATAGTTTTCCCTAAACCCCACATCATATTAATTATTATAGCATCAACCTTTATGAAGGTCAATGATTATAAGAAGTTGTAACATAACTGTAATATTCTATTAATTTAATGCCCTAACTTCTTTATATTTACATTATATATGGTCTTTCTCCAAAATACCATTACAGTTATGTTACATTTATATTTCTTTATTGTGTTTCTATAGCTTTCCTCTTTGCCTTCTTGCTTTCAAACACAATAAAGGATGCTGGTATTACAAGTACTGTTAGTACAGAGGATACCATTAGTCCAAATATTATAGTATATGCTAATGGTGCCCAAAGGCTTCCTCCTCTTATTCCCATAGGAACTAATCCTATAACTGTTGTAACCATACCTATGGTAATAGGTCTTAGTCTAGCCATGGAAGCAGTCTTTACTGCATCTAAGGTTTCCATTCCTGTTCTCTTTAGAATATTGATATAGTCTAAGAGAACTATTCCGTTGTTAACTACAACCCCCATTAAACTAACTACTCCGTTTAATGCCATAAATCCTAGGGGAAATCCAGTTATCTTTAACCCAAGTATAACCCCTATAAAAGATAATGGTATAGTTCCCATGATTATAAGTGGCTGTCTTAAATCAAAGAATTGGAACATTAGTATTAAATAAACCAATACTATTGCCAATATAGAAGGTGCTACAAGGGATTTAAATGCCTCTACCCTATCTTCGTTCTCTCCACCAAATTCATAGCTATAGCCTTCTGGCACTTCAAAATCTTTCATTCTTTCTTCTACTATTTTTAAAACTTCTGCTGCACTATGACCTGACTTTGGATGAAATCCTACAGTTATAGTACGATCTCTGTTTCTTCTTATTATTCTATTCAAATTAAATTCTGATTTTATTTCTGCTATTTGATTAATAGGTACATTTTTACCTGTTATTTGGGATGTTATAAATATATTGTTTAACATATCTACATTTTTTCTTTGCTCAGAAGGTATTCTCAAAATAACTGGCACATCATCATCAGAGTTATCTGGTCTTAGCTTTGTCATCTCTAGCCCATTTACTGCCATTCTTACTGTGGAGGATATATCATAGTTAGTCAATCCTACCATACTGGCTTTATCCTGATTTACATCTATGGTCATTTTAAGAGTCTTTGAGCCATAGTCATCTTGAACGTGCTGCCCTTCTTCTATGGTATATAAAATTTCTTTTATTTGGTTTGATATATCTTTTAATACATCTACATCTTTACCAGTTACCCTAACCTGTACAGGTAATTCTACTGGAATAGCGTTCTCCAATTGTTTTACTTCAATCCTTGCTCCAGGTATGTTTTCATTTAATTTACGCTGAATATTTTCTATCTGTGCTATTTCTCCATTTACTACAAATTGTCCTTTGTTACTAGCTATTTGATTTCCAAAGAATGAAGGATAAAATTTAGGAATACCATCCCCTACTTTGGATAAAAAGTTAGTAACAGAAGGGTCTTCTAGAAGCAAGGCTTCTATATCTTGTATTATTTCATAAGTTTTCTCCACTGTAGTTCCTTCTGCAAGGGTAACATCTATTATATACTGATCCCTTTCTACAAATGGAAATAGTTGAAGTCCAAGGCTTGGTATAAGTAAACTTGTTAAAGCTAATACACCAACTGCTATTAATATAGTAGTTCGTGGTTTTTTTAGTGTTTGATCTAAGAAAAGTTCATAGAATTTTAGGAAAGCTTCCCCAAGCTTATTCGCCAGTATTTTTCTTTTCTTAGTTGATACTTCTTCCTTCTTCTTTTCCTTTAGAAAGGTATATCCCATGGCTGGAACCACTGTTAAGGATATTAAATAAGAACTCATCAAAGCTATTGTAACCATTACAGGCAAATCCTTAACAAACTTTCCTGCAACACCTTTCATCATAGCAAGTGGCAAAAATGAAGCAACTGTTGTTAATGTAGATGTAAGTATTGCTATTCTTACTTCCTTTATTCCATCTGTAATAGCAACTTTTCTTTCCTTCCCCTGAGATAGATGTAAATACATATTGTCGTTGGCAACTATTGCATTGGATACTAATAACCCAAGGCAAACTATTAATGAAGCAATGGATACTTGGTGAAGTATGATACCAAAGAATCTCATAAATATAAAGGTTGCCATAACAGTTATTGGAATAGCAGAAGATACTACTATGGCTGATCTTGATCCCATAGTTAAAAATACTACAACAACTACCAATAATATAGCTGCTATTAAGTTTCCTTCAAAATCCTTTATAGCATCATTTACATATTCTGATTGGTCAGTTATTATATTTAAATTCATTCCACTTGGAAGAGTTTTTTCATATTCTTTTAGGGATTTTCTTATTTTCTCCCCTATTTTAACTATATTTTCTCCTTCAGAATATTTTAATGTTAGTAAAAGGGCTTTTTCACCATTTCCGCTAACATAGATATCCCTTTCTCCTTCTTGTTCAGTTATATTTGCAATATCCTTTAAGTATATGATATTACCTGCCTCTGACATTCCAACTATTGTGTTTTTAATATCATTTATATCATTATATTCACCTGTAGTTGTAATAGGTATATTAGATTGCTGAAGTTTTAAACTTCCTCCTGGAATATTAATATTTCTAGCCTTTAGAGCCATACCTATGGTATTCATAGGTATTTTAAAGTTCCTCATTCTAAGCAAGTCTAAATCAATGTGTATCTCATCTTTTATATGTCCATCTATTTCTACTCTAGCTACACCATCTATTTTTTCTATTCTTTCTTGTAATTCATCTGCTACTACTTTTAAATCCTTATATTTATAATCGTCACCACTTATGGTAAATAACATACCATAGGTGTCTACTAACTCCGTATCTACTTCTGGGTCATAGGCACCATCTGGTAACTGTACTTCATCTACTTTATCTTTTAACTTATTCCATGTTTCTGTTATCTGCTCATCTGTTAAATCCTTTAGCCTAACTATTATAACCCCTACATTATCTAAGGAGTAGCTAGTCATAAGCTTTATATTTGGAATTTCATTTATTTTGTCTTCCAATGGCTTTACTATAAGTCTCTCTACATCCTCTGGAGTAGCACCTGGATAAATGGTTTTTACTGTCGCACCTGGAGATACAACGTCTGGATTCTCCTGTCTTTCCATTTCTATATATACATATACCCCCGATAAAATTATAAATAGGGATAATACTGCTACTATACTTCTATGTTCTATACACCATTTAGTCATTTTTTTCAACTCTCCTAGCGTTTACTTCTTCTCCTTCTAAAAGACCGAATTGACCATGTACAACTACCAATTCACCATCCTTCAGTCCTTCAACGATTTGTATATGATCTCCAAATACTGTTCCTACTTTTACTTCTCTTTTACTTACTGTTTTTGTATTTTCATCATATACAAAGATTGTAGATTTATTAGCATCATCTACTACTGAATCTATAGGTACAATTATTGTAGTTACCTTATCCATATTTATAACTACATTAGCTATCATTCCAGGTTTTATATCTCCATCCTTATTATCTATATCTATTTTTACTCCGAAAGTTCTAGTTTCTAAATCAGCTGTAGCATCTATATTGGATATAACCCCTTCCAATTCCTTATCTATACCATAGATAAATAATTTTACTTTCTCTCCTACCTTTATATTATCTATTAAATTATCTGGAACTCCTACTTCTACTTCCAATGTGTCCAATCTTCCCAGTACAAAGGCTGGATAGCCTGGTGCTATGGTTTCACCTACTTCAAAGATTTGTTTTACTACTGTTCCATCTATTGGACTATGAAGGACTGTATCATTTAGTTGTGATTGTGCCAATTCTAATGCTGCACCTGCTTGCCTAAGTTGTGCTTCTGCTGTTTCCTTTGCATCTAAGGCTTCTTTATATTTATTTTCTGCAACTATCAAGGATACTTCTAATTCTTCTACTGTTTTAGTAGCTACAGCACCTTTCTCATGTAATCTTCTTACTCTATCTAATTGGGTCTTGATAAAGTCTAAATTAGCCTTAGCTTGATTTATAGAAGAATCTATCTTAGAACTAAGCTGCATATTTAAAGAATCATATTGTGCTTGAGCTGCTATTACCCCTAGTTCATAATCATGAGGATTTAAACTCATAAGAGTTTGACCTTCTGATATACGGTCACCTTCTTTTACATAAATATTTCCTACAACTCCTGCAACCTTAAAACCCTGCTTCACTAATTGGGCAGGCTTTACATTACCACTGATTTCAATATCATCAGAATAATCCTGTGTCTTTACTTCCATTATTTTAACAGGTTTTAATGGCTCTGCCATTACCTCTACATCCTTATTTTTGCAACCATAGAGCATGGTTGTTAAAATCACTAATAGTATTAATAGTTTTGTTTTACGTGATTTCATGTTTTCCCCCTCCAGTTATATGAATTATATTAGATATTTTAGTAAATAAAGTTTCCTGTATTGTTTAGATACTGCATACGTGCTAAATTATATGCATAGGTTATCTTTACAACATTTTCTTCGATTTCTGCTAGTTTTTCTTCTGCTGCTAAAACCTCTATTATAGTACCTGCCGAATCCTCTAGGTTTAAATTTTTTAGCAAATTAGTCTGTACTCCAAAGCCTTCTTTATATTTTAATATTGCAATCTCTAGATTTCCCTCTGCCTCTTTAATCATTTCCTTTGTGGATTCTAACATTGAGGCTACGGTATTAACAGTGTTATAGGATTGGCGTATGGAACTTTCAACTTCTAGTTTAGCTTGATTAAAGTTTATTAAAGATTTTTCCTTTAATGCCTCCGCCTCTCTATATTGAAATGTATTAGGTGTATATTTTTTCTTAGTTTCATCAAAGTTTGTATTGTATACTATTACTTCTCCTAAGGTCTTTTTTATTTCTAATCTTTGTTTCATACCATTGATTAATCCATCCTCTAGATTGAAGTTCTCTGTTTTCTCCACAAGTACATCTGTTAGAACTAATTCCTTATCAAAGCCTACATTCAAATTTTTCTTTAATTCCACTAGGGCATTTTCTAAATCCCCTTTTGCTTTTTCATATTGTATTTTAGTTGATTTATAATATGTGCTTGCTACAAGCATATCATCCTTAGGTTTTAGCCCTTCATTATAGCTGGCAGTTGCAAATTCATATTGTTTTTTACCTCTCTCCATTGCCTTTTTCTTTGCCTCTACCATTTGTTTAGCTTGAAGTACATCATAATAGTTTTTTTGTATCAATAATGCAATACTATTTTTGTAAATATCAAAGGATGCCTGAGTAACTTCAAAACTAATATCTGCCATAGTATTTAATACATCAGAAGTAGAGTCAAGAGTTAATGAATCTAAACTTGCGAAATCAAGGGCAGTGGAAATATTTCCTCCTGCTTCTTGAAGAGCATTTATTATCTTTAAGTTTCCACTACTTAGCTTTCCCTTAGAATCTTCAATGGATTTTTTGATTCCTGATTTTATACTGTCTTGCATTTCACTAGGTAAGCTATCTATTTTAGTTCCAGCTTTAATTACCTTTCCATCCCCTAAAGATATATCACTTGGAACTACTCCTTGATTTAAAAGACCTTCCGCTTGGTTTATCTGTTTCTGTGCATCTCTTAAATCATCATCTCCACGCCTTAATTTCTTAGTAGTATAATGAGATCTATCCTTTGTTATATCTGCTAACTTAATCTCTGCTTCTACTTGATCTAAGGCTAAACTATTTTCTATTCCCATAAGAACTGCTTCTTCCATTGTTAGTTTTAGTACCTTATCCTCTGCTGCAAAGGTTTCAATAGTAGAGCCTAAAATCATAGTGCATATAATGGCAGAAATTATTTTTTTCTTTATTCCTTTCATTTTTATCTCTCCTCTATTATCTTTAAAACATTATCTTTTTCTATTTCAATAATTCCTTGCTGCAAAGTTTTTAATAGTTTTATTAGTTGGTTGTTTTCTTCAACAGTCAATACTTCCATCAATTTCTTAGACCATTTAATATAATCTTCCATAACCTTTTCAACGGAGTTTATACCCTTTTCTGTGATTTTTATGACTATTTTCCTTCTATCTTCCTTGCTTCTAACTCTCTTTACTAAAGACTGTTCCTCTAATCTGTCTATTAAACCTGTAATATTAGCATTGGACAGGAGCATCCTCTCTCCTATTTTTGACATATACATCTCTTCAGTGCATCCCTTATATAGAATGACTAGAACGTTAAATTTTGTATTGGACAAATCGTATGATTGAAAAAACCTATCATGTACTTCCTCCAGCATATCCTTAGTCTTTAAAAGTTCTATATTAGTTCTGCTGGCTATTCTTTCTATCCATTTATAGTTTTCAGATAACTTTTCTAACCTTTCCACTTCTTCACCCCCGTATGTTTTTTATAACGATTTTAGTATAACCTATTTATATCAATATGTAAATAGTTAAATAAGAAATGTTTAACACATTAAACATATTTATGCAAAAAGATTATAAAAATAACCACCAAATGGTGGTTATTTCTATCTAACTGATCCTATATTTACTGCTTTATTGTATTGGATTATATTGAGATTATAATTTGCTATGGCATCTGATACTGCTAATTTAGCATTATATAATTGAGTCATAGCTTCCTTTACTTCCAATATAGTTCCCTTTCCTACATTATAGGAAATCTCCTTCAATCTTAATCCTTCTTCTGCCTTTTCTACATTTGCCTTAGCTAGTTTTATTTGCCTTTCTGCAGATTTTATAGCATCATATTTACCTCTAATATCAAATTCTGCATTTTGCTTAGCATTGTTCAGCAAGTTTTCCATCCTTAGTACACTGCCTTCTTTATACTTATATTTAAATGTATTTGAAGGATATACTATGGCATTAGTTTCAAAATCCAACTTTACAATTTCATAATTGTTTTTCATTTGAATCATTTCAAATCTTTTTTTGTATGAATTCTCAATATCTTTGTCTAAATCTGTAGAAAAACTCTCTTCTTTAAAGCTAGAGGTTAGATTTAATTTTGTATTTAGTGGGTAGTTTAAAACCATATTCAATGCTCTTACTGCTATTTCTCCATCTTCCTTAGCCTTTTCTAAGCTTATATTGGCTTCATTTAAAGCGATTTCTGTAATTAAAAGTTCAGATTTAGATACAAGCCCTAAGTCAAATTTTTTCTTTATTATATCTCTATGTCTATTGATATTATCTAGATTGCTATTTACTGCATTTATATGTTCTTTTGCCTTTAGTACCCCATAGTAAGCATTTACAACATTATATTTTATATCTTCCATTATATAATTCTTTTTTAGTTTTTCTTCTTCTAAGGCATAGCCTGCTTTTTTAGACAGCATATTTTCATCTAATAGAAACTCTTCAACAGTTCCCATAGATACATCACTTTTCTTATGTTTTCTCTCTTCATAATTAGCTTCACTTGCTTCTACTTTTTTTATTTCAATTTCTACTTCGTTGAGTTTAATTTCCGGAGAATTTTTTATTCCTATTTCTATAGCCTCTTCTATGGAAATTGTTGTTTTTATACTATTTTTTGCTGCTTCTTCTCCCAAGGAAATCATAGGTGTGATACATATTATAGATGCCAATATTAGACTTATTATTCTTTTTTTCAATTATATCCCTTCTTCCTCTTTGTTTTTCGTAAATATAAATATTATTTTTTCAAAACTAGCATATATAACTGGAATTATAATCATGGTTAGGGTGAAAATCTTTCAGCACCTAGTGCTAATTCCAATCCTAAGGGGAGCATACGAGTAAAATAGCATTGAATGAACCCTAATAATAGGGGCATGGATATATTTACCACTTAATCCTAAGGCAGGTGCGACTCCTATTATAACTAGAGGAATAGCTGACATAATCGTAATTGGATGAATAAAGGATTTAAATTGTGTTACCAATACTAAATATACAAATATTACAGATAATATTAATGAAAAAATTATATCCTTAATGGATTTGCTAAGTTCTTCTTGATCCCCTGTCATACTAATACTATATGGCTAAATGCTCTACCATCGGTGTAACTCAAGATTTCAATAGTATATTTGTAATTTTGTCTAGTAATCATATTGCCTTTTTTACTAATTTCAATTTGTCCAATCTCTCTGAGAGGTACTGTAACACCTTGAGGCGTACGAATTTTTTATACCTTCCATGGCAATAGCATTGGTCATCACCCCTTATACTTATATCTAAAGGGGCAGCAGACCCTGTTGTTGCAGTGCCGCCTTGTTCTTTCACAACAAATTCCATTATACCAGGTATAGAAGATATATATTTTCTCAATGTATTTTGAAACTGCCATATTGTTTCTTCTCTTTCTTTTCTTGTATTTAGATTAATGGTCATAAAGGCTTGGTTTGTTCACATTAATCCAAAATCTCCTAACATGGTGTTATCCTTTTAAAATCCTATTTGTGCATCATAATTGATTATGTTTTCCTCTTTAGATAGATATTTTTCTATCTTATTTACTGCTTTCTTTGTATCTTGTATTTTGGTATTAGGCTCCATCTCAATACTTATATATGTGACTCCACTGTCGAATTTAAGTAACATCTCTACTCCATTTGAAGCTAGAAATTTTCCACTTAAAATCATCAGTATAACTAATATTATATAAATTATGGATTTATTATTCAAGGCAAACTTTAAAATACCAATATATATATTTAATACTAATGTTTTTTTCCATAATAATGCCCCCTCTAATTTATTATAATAAACATAATAAATTAGAGGGGGTATGCTGTGTAACATAAGTTACTTATTTTAATATTTCTATTGCCTTTTTAAGCTGCAAATCTTCTTTTTCTGTATTTTCTACTTTGATATCTGGTTCAACACCTTTTCCATTGATTGAAGTTTTATTTGGTAATAAGTATTCTGCTGTTGTCATCTTAATTACACTTCCATTATCCATACTTATAACTGTTTGAACTGTACCTTTTCCATAGGTAGTTGTACCTATTACTTTTCCAGCCTTTCTTTCTTTAACTGCTCCTGCCAATATTTCTGAGGCTGAAGCAGAATTTCCATTTATTAGAACTACTATTTCATATTTTGGTTTTTCTAATGTGGAAACATGAGTTATCAATGGTTTTTTATTTTGTTTTATATGGACTATTGGTCCTTTTTCTATAAATAAATCCGATATAGATACTACCTCAGTTAATAATCCTCCTGGATTGTTTCTTACATCTAATATTATTTTCTTTATATTTTTTTTATCCAGTTCTTTTAGAATTTTTTCTATTTCCTTAGAAACATTTTTTGTAAATTCTGCGATTTCTATATATCCTATTTTGTCATCTATTATTTTATAATCTACTGGTGATATACTTACAACTGCCCTTTTAACATTTATATCTAGCAACTTTTCTCCCCTTTTGATACTTAATTTAACTGTTGTATCTTTTGGACCTTGTATTAGTTTAGATACTTGTTGTAATGGCATATTAGCTATATCTTTATTATCTACTTTAATGATTAAGTCACCTTTTTTTACACCTGCTGCTTCTGCAGGCTGACCCTTTATTGTATCTCTAACACTTATATATCCTTCTTTTGGTTCTATATAAATACCTATTCCACTAAAGCTGCCTGTTAATTGCTTGTATAAATCCTGTGCTTCTTCTACATTATAATATGAGCTATATGGATCTAGGGATTCTAACATTCCTTTTAATGCTCCTTCTAGAATTTTACTATCTTTATATTCTAGAGGATATTCCTTTTTTATATAGCTATATACTTCTAAAAACAATTGTATATCCACATAGTCTTCATTGTTTAATTGTGCCTCTGCCATGGCTATAGTTGGAAAGAGTAATGTAAATATAAGTAATAATGATAATAATCTTTTCATAGTAAAACCTCCCTTTAGTATTAGAAATTAATTATATTCTCTCTATAATCTCTTTGTAAATCCTTTTCTAAGAATTGTAAAAATTTTACTATTAAAGTGGATGCTTCTGCTTTTGTTAGAACTTGATTTGGGTTTACTCTATTCATAGCATCACCTTCTACTATATTCATCTCTCTTGCCATATATATACTGTCTCTAGCCCAAGATGGAATATTTCTATCGTCAGAAAATGAAGTTATATAGCCTGGATTAGGTGCTCTGTTTTCAAATCCTAATGCACGAACTAAAATAGTTATTGCCTCAGCTCTTGTAAGAGATTTATTTGGCTCAAAAAAATTCTTGGATATTCCTGTAATTATTTTTTTATCTACTCCTGATTTTATATATTGATAATTTGTATCATTAACATCTATATCATTAAAATATGATTTTTCTGGAGGCGTATTTTTCTTTCTACGGCTTCTCCTTGTTTCTTCCATGGTAACTCTAATATCTGATGCCCTCATTATAGCCTTAGTAAATTCTAATCTGCTCATAGGTAAATTTGGACCAAATATATCACTATTATCATCAAATACATCTAGGGAATATAATTTTTTTATATTTTCTTCAGCCCAGTGCCCATTTACATCTCTAAATTTAGGCACTATTAACCTTTCAAGTCTTGGTACCATATCTTGATTTAAAGATACAGTTCCTCTTGCATCAGGTAATTTATAATCATATTTTGATACTACAGATTGATTGGTTATTCTAATATGTCCTCCATGAAAACTTGAAAAATTTGCATCATTTTCCGAATATCTAAGGGATTTTGTCATGCTGTCAGATACTTGGTGAGTATAAGAACCTTGCCATGATTTCCCTTTTTCATCTTTATCACCTAGTATATTAGCTGTTATAATATGGCTTATTATTTGTGTTTCTGTACTTCCCCAGAAATTTTCATATCCCACATTTCCACCTGTAATATCTATTATAACATTTCCCTTGTTTTTATTATATTCATAGTATTTTCTTGCCTTTATGTTACCTGAATAAAAGTCAGCCGCTGGTCTTTCATCTATTATATCAGATTTTGAAAATTGATAGTCTTCAAGGCTGTAGGTATCCTTGCCAAATTTTATATTCTCTTTATATTTAGTTACTGTAGTTTCTCCTATTGTCTGATTTACATTTGTATGTTTAGATAAGTTAGTTGTATAAGTTATTGTTCTGTCCAGCTTTCCATCTAAACTCGTATCTTCACTTTTTAATGTAAATTTGTAGGTTATAGATTCCTCTTTGTCTTTTATCTTTTCTGATACACTATATGTCCCTATAAATTTTATGGGTTTTCCAGTTATAAATACCATTTCTTGGTATTGATGTTCATTTTGTACACCACCTACATATTCAAGAGGTGTAGCAAAAGATTGATTTGGCACTAATATTGCTATTATTAATAGTAAAATAATTTTATTTTTCATCTTACACCTCATTTTATGATAATTACTTTCGCCATATTGCTATCCCTTACAAGATATAATCTGTCTCCGACTTTAATATCTTCGATATTAATCTTTGCTCCATCTTTAATAAGCATCGCTTCCTTTAGATATAGGTTCAATGAGGCATTGGCTGCCATCCATTCTTCATTCCTTGAACTCCAATTTTTAACATCTCTTAATTTAATTGTCCACCCTACAGATTTATCTAGCACTGGACCGCTCTCAACTACACCTATAGTTGTCCTTTGTCCATATAGAGAATCTAAGGTTTCTTTTACAAAGGCCACAGAAACTCTATCTCCATCTGTATATAGATAGCCATACCAGTCCCTTGGCTTTCTCTTTCTTGTATTATCCTCATCTACTGAATAATTAGCTGAGAAAAACTCCTTAGGAGATACTGCCTTTTTATTTTCCATATCATATATAAAAGTATCGTTATCATAGAACAGTTCCTTTTCTTCCCTAAAGGATTCCCATTCATTTTTATCTAGTAAAAAGAAGTTTCTTAGATATAATTTGTTTTGCAATATGGTATTTAGTCTTCCAGCATAGATATAATCTTGTCCTATATTAGAATTATTTATATCTTCATTATATATATATATAATATCCGCTGCAAGTTCACTACCCCTGCCATCTGCTATAATTAAACCATCAGACCCGGAATTTAGACTATAGGTATCTACCAATCTGCCAGATTTTATAACCATTGTCCCATCATGAAATTTAATATTTTTATTGTTGCCAAGCTCTAGTTGTGAAGCATATTGACTGACTTCCTTTATTTTATCAGAGAAAACAGTTTCATATTGGGATTTTACTACCATTTTTTCTATCTTTTCTTTACCAAAAAAGTCCTTCATTGCCATATAAACTGTTTTACCTTTATAATGTTTTAGATTTTTATAATTAATCTTTTGCCCTCCCACATATAGGGGAAGGTCTGCATTATAAGGAAGTCTCAAGTTTTTATCTAAACTTCTCCAATCACCATTTCTAAATACTTCTGGATTTTCCAATGCTATTATATCTTCTAATTCATCAACTACTGTAAGCTTTCCTCTATATAGTTCTTTAATTAGTATAGAATTGCCTTCTATTTCTAATCTGTTAATATAGGATGAGTCCATTTCATCAAAATAAAGCTTGACTCTATCTCCTATATATAAGGAGTTAGCATTTGTATTTTGCTTGTTTTTAGTAATTACTGTGGCAGGGGAAGTAAAATATACTTCCTCCTTGCCCGTTGGCAGCTTTATTTGAATTTGATCTCTGTCGATTTCTTTAACTACTCCTACCCGAACCTTCTCCCCTAGTTGTATATAACCAGGCATATCTCCTGAATAGGCATCCATATATTTTACACTTCTGCCTTGCAGTTCTATATATACTTCCATTCCTTTTTTAAAGTCCGTTATACTTACTGCACGTCCATCTATCTCTAATTTTACATCTTTAACTAGCGGTAGTTTATAGATATCTCCTCCATATTCTTCTACCACTATGTTATTTCTATTATATTCTATAAAATATCCTTCTACAATCCCTTGCTGAAATATATTTCTTGCACCAATCCCATTAGCAGTAGCAAAGCTTCCAGTTATTAATATTAGTAATATAATGGATATGGTTTTTCTCATATTATCGCCTACTTCCTATTACAGTATATAATCCAAGTCTATTAGGGTAGTTTACAGGAACCCATGTCTTGGTATTTTCATCATATCTAACCATTTGCACCCTATTTAATCTTCTATTCTGTACTTTTTGTGTATCAGTATCAAGGGTGAATTTTATATTACCTCTTAGGTAATCTATCTTACTTATGTCCTTATCTACATAGGTAGTCCCTTCTAATAAATATGTTTCTCCTACTATTGCTTCTCCTGACTTCACATTTGTATTTCCCTTATAGGCAGATACTTTAAATACCACTCCAGCATTGGAATTTTTCCTATTATCTTCCATAGTAGAATTTTTAAATATATTTGGGCTAAATTCCATTGTATAATCTTTTCCAAGAACTTTTATATTTCCAAAGGAATTTACCACAATCTCTGCAGGAATTCTAATGGTTATATCCTTTACTCCCGCTAACTCTCCCCTTGTTAAATCTATTGTCATTCCTTTGCTATTAAAATCTTCTGTACCTATGGAAATATCTGCCATTGTTCCATTTCTATTTATCACTGTATTTTCTCCAAGGCTACCATCTTCATCTTCCGGTCCTACTCCCCTGCCTGTGGTAACATAGTTACTCTTGGATTCATCTATTGGCTTTGATGTTCCATATTTACCTATTGCCCTTACTAAAAACTGATACTCTGTTCGCGATTTTATGTTTTGAACTACATAGGATGTTAACTCCGTTGTACCTATGAATTCAAATTTATCTCCATCTTCACTCATATATATTTCATATTCAAAGGCATCTTTAACTCCTGACCAATGGACTTTGATAAACTGGTCATATACCACTTCTGCTTCTACATTAAATGGTGCGTCCATATCTGGTATTCCATATCCTATATTATATACATCTGTTGCTCCCTTATCTGGATTGATGACTATTATACCTTTATCATCTAATTTCCCTTCTGGAGTAATTACAGTAATGGTTTGTCCATTTACCACTTCTACTTCTGTACCCTCTGTTCCAGATTCCAGTATATATTTTTTTGTTCCTATGGTAATTACTTCTCCTGTAGCTGGTGTTTTATCATCTACTAATTTTAATACTGGGTTAAATACAACCTTTGCTCCTTCCATAAAGTCACTGCCGATTATTTTTATTTTCTCTCCGCCTTCTATGGATAAGGTTTCCACCAATACTTTATTGTTATTAGGATTCACAACTGATGTTATCTTAGGATTACTTACATAGTTAAATCCATTTGGCAATTCTGCTATATTTCCATCGGGGTTTTCAACTTTTATAGTTGCAGGTCCAGCTGTATATGGTGGTGTTTTTAATATAATCTTATCATAGGCAATGGATATTATATTTTCCTGTGGCACTTGCACTTGTTTTGAGCCTTCTCCAAAGTATACTTTTAATTTCCCATTAGGTATTCCATCCATTTTTTCTCTAAAATCTTTACCTTCTATGGTTATAACAGTTCCACCTGATGTAGGTCCGAAATTTGGAGTTACCTTTGTTATAGTAAGCCCTGTACTTTCAGGAGTTGTAAACTTGATGAAAATAGGTTCTGAATTAGCAACTCCACCATCTTCATTTTCTACTACTACCCTATTATATGTGCCTATATATCTATTCTCTATTGCTGGCATTTTAAATATTAATCTATTTGATATTGAGTCTTCTTCTGGTTGATATTCTATTTTAGCATTTATAGTTATATCACCAATTTGAATTTTAACTGGCTTTCTAAAATCCTGCCCTATTATTTCTATAGTATTTCCACCTAAATAGTTTACTTCTACTATTGTTCTTCCATCTTCTACTTTATATCCTTCTTGTCCATCTCTTAATATATTTGTTATTTTAGGTTTGCTGTCTGGATTTTTGTAATTGAATTTTCCTGTAGCAACTCCATTATCTGGATTTGTTAAATTAACTTCAACTTCTCCTATAGTATAGTATGATGGAGTAATTACATTTATATGTCCTTGGTTTAGTACAGCAGCTTCTGGTGAGAAACCTCTGTCCAATCTTACCCTAAAAGTATTGCTGGCACCTTGGATTTTTTCTAATCTAATACGGACTAATTCATTTCCTTTATAATTTTCTCCTTTATCATTTTTTAATAAATTCAAAGGAAAGAATACTTCTTCATTGTTATATAAAATATTTTCTGCCGTATATTTTATATTATTATCTGTTACAGTCATACTAAGTTTTACATCTTTTCCTGTAGCATCATATTTTAACTCCAACTGCCCTGCCTTAGCTTGGGCAATTTTATCTCTTACCCTACCTGAGTTTGGATTGTCTAAAGGCAGATTTATATTAGTCATGTTTTCATCATTTGGCTTAGCAAATTGAATTTGTGCTATTTCTTTTAACTTTGGTAATGACTTCAAATCATCATATACCAATATATCTCCTTTTATAAACCCTTCCCCTAATATTTCCAGTTTATCTCCACCTTGTTTTCTACCTGTATTAGGTGTAATAGAGTTTATCTTGGGATTAGAAGACTCGTAGGTAAATATCAATTTATTAGATACTCCATAATCATTATTTACTAGATAAACTTCCGCTGACCCCTTTGCTCCCTTTGGTACTTCTATATCTATAGTTGAAGCTGTAAAGCTTTTTATTTTAGCTACTTTTCCACCAAAATATACTGTTGGTAAGATTGGAAGTACCTTTTCATCCCAATCAGGTTTTAGTTCATCCAATACTTTTTTATCTCTTAAATCATCCCATTTGCCATTGCCATTTTTATCAGTATAGGTTTCACCTTTATCCCAAGTACCGTTATTGTTGGCATCTCTAAATGGTTCAAAATATCTAAAATCAGAACCTTCTATGGTGACTATATCTCCTCCTGCTGCTGAGCCTTTGTTGAGGATTAACTTAGTTATCTTTGGATGTGATATTGGAATTATATAGGCAAAGCCATTTATTCTTCTATCAGAACCTCCATCAGGATTTATTACTATGACATTGACATATTTCCTATCCATATCAGTTTCTTTTGATAAATCTCCAGGATATTTTGGAACTTTTACTGTCATAGTATTTCCATTAGGGGAAACTACTACATCCTGTGATGGTACAGTTATTCCACCTATAATTACAGAAGTCTTTTCATTAGGTCCTCTATCTACAAAGTTTTCACCAGAGATAATGATATTATATTGTCCTTCTGTAGACCCTTCTGATGGAGTTATTTCTTTTATTTTTGGTGGTTTTTCATTGGGCTGGAAGAAATAGTAAAATCCAGCATTTCCTTTTCTCTCATCTTTTTTTGTATCTGGGTTCACTATGGCTATATCATAGTACCCTTCCCTAGACTGAGGTGGTACTTCAAAATATAGCTCATTATTATTTATTACTTTTACTCTATTTCCTGTAATGGTATCTACTCCATTAATTATCTCTGTAGAGTATGGCGTTTTTATAGTTAATGTTCTATCTTTTAGTTTTATATTTTCTTGGGATATTTGTAACTCAATTTGGGAATCCCCACCTTTTTTCCCATATAATTTATTTCCATCTGCTGTTATTTCATATATATCCTTGTCTCCATCAGTCAAATAATATTTTCCTGAAATAGTATCAAAGTATATTTTATAATATACTTGATTATCATCTTCTAAAATAATACTATGGTAATAGTCTGATACTATGACAGAGTTATCTTTTGCTAATAATATAGGCATATCACCTGGTGTTTTATATGGTTCTAGTATATTGTTTGTTGCATAGGTATTTATATCTTTTCCGCCTATGAATACTCTTGTACCTATAAGCTTCATAAACCCAATTCCATTCAAATCCTTTACCAATGGATTTGGTGGAACTAAATTTTGCCCTTTTAAATCTACTAAGGTATTTGCTGTGCCTTTTTTAGGATTGAAATCTGTTATCTTAGGATCTGTATAGGTTTTTACATATAAAAGTTTGTCATAAGTTGCTAAAGCACCATCATCATTCTGTACTATTAGTTGCACATACCCTTCAGGTTTAGGTGGTGCATCAAAGGTTATTTCTGTACCTGTACCATTTCTTTTGGCTGATGTTATCTTTTCTCCATCCATATATAGAGTGAATTTCTCAGCAAAGTTTTGACCTGAGATAATTATACCTTTTTCACCTGAAGTGGTTATAGTGTCTGGGGTTACATTGGTTATAAATGGAGTCTTATCACCCTCAGGTTTTATAAATTGAAATTTGTAGGTTGCTGAGGAACCTTCGTCTTGAGAGTCTGGTACTCTTATGGGGTTTGTAACCTTTAAGTCAAGTTGATTGTTTAATATATCTTCTTTTATCTTTTTACCTTTTGGTATTGTAAGAAGTATTTTGGTTCCTAGGTGATTCCCCTCTGTGCCATCTATTTCTATTCCTTGTTTGTCAAGAATTCTTACTTCTATATTTTCAGATTTGTCATTAGGATCTATTTTAAATTGACCGCCAAAATCAAATTTAGGATATTTATATTGTATATTTCCTTCTTTATCTTTATATCTATACAATAAAAAATTTTCTCCTATTATAGCTACTTTCAATCCTTCCATAGCATGAAAATTACTGTCCACAGGAATCTTATCTGGCACTACGGATATAATTTTGGGAACATAATCCAACGCTTCATAGGTAAATCCGTTTTTTAATGTGTAGGTTTCAAATATCTCAGTTTTCTTTGTTACTCCATTTTCTTTATATTCAATAGTTGTAGTTATTTCTGCTATAACATCGTATACCAGTTTTTCCTTATCAAAATTTTCTCCTACCTTTATATTGATATAATCATATACTGCTTGATTCAAGTCAGAGTCTTCTCTAAAGGTAACTTCTCCACCTATTAGAAACCTTATTTCTCTTTCTAGCTTTTCAACTTCTACACCATTTTCTCCTATCATCTTATATTTTCCACCAGTATATTTTACCAGCATTTTATTGGTGTTTGTAGTTATATCTATATTGTCATCCCTGTTCCCATTTTCATAAATATCAGGACTTATTCTAGCTATATTTATGCCTTTAATCACAGCATCAACACCCTTTGATGAACCTTTGTTTGGGTCTATACTGTCTATCAATACCATGTTCTTTCTGTCTATTACTATGAATTTAGTTTCTAATACTTTATAGCTCTTTATTTGACTTTTAATATCCTTTGTTGGGTTAACTTCATTTGTAAGAACTACATAGTAAGAACCTGGTGTCAGTGCTTTTGGTACTGTAAAACTAAATATATCTTTTTTTAGCTTATCATCTCTACGATAATTTTCATTTATAGCCATATGAGAAGCTAGATATGGTTCATCTAAGTTTTTTAGAAAAAATATACTCATTTCACTTGTTGGTTTTAAATTATCAGCTTGAAGCATTGCTGTACTTTCTACTGGTCCTTGGGTTGGTATAAGGTCTATCTTTTCTGATACGTCTAGCTTATTTAATAATGAAAACATATCCATATATTTATGGGAGATTGTAAGGTCTGCATTTTTACCATCTGCCTTTTTTAGATTATCAACAGTTCCCTTTTTTTCGAATTCAACAGACCATATTCCAGTTTTTCCTTTTAATTCTGTAGATTCTAGTTCTGTAGAGCTTCCAACCTTTTTTGATATAGGACGTCTTGTATTACCTTGAAATATATAGGCTTTTAAATTGTCTGAAAGTTTATCAAAGCCACTGCCTGTCAATGTAATTTTCGCTTCACCTGTACTGTCTACTATGCCAGTCGTTGGTGTTTTATTGGTAATAAATGGCATGTCCTCTTCTGATATATCTACTTGTTTTCCATCTATAAATAAATTTCCTGTTATTTCACTTGGTTGTAATTCATATTGAAGCATAGTCTTTGAGATATATGTTGGGTTAAATGACTTTACTTTATTATCTTCACCCATTATACCGACTTCTACTATATTTTTGCCTTCTATTGTAAAGTTATCTCCTGTAATTAATATAATATATTCTTCTACTCCGTATAAGTCTTTAAACTTTTTAGTAACTATAATCGAATTAAATACAGGTTCTAAAGGTGCTGCATATATTGCTAAGTCACTTATAGGAAGACTTGATAATATAATCATTATGGCTAAAATTAAGCTTAATCTTTTCTTCAATTAATTCACCCCTTATTGAACTATTACAAAAATACCTGGTTTGCTACTCATTCCTTTTACTTTTCCATTTATTAAATCTATTATATATGGAACATCTTCAAATCTTCTATTTGATTCATCATATCTTAAAATCCTTAGTCTACTTCCATCAGAATCAAAATATGGTATCTCTATGGTTAAATTAGTAAAATCAAAATTAGCTCCTGATACTTCTATGAAATTTGATTTTATATTTTTTCCGACTAATTTTTTCTTTAATATATCTGCCATACTAGGCTCTACCTTGCCTACACGAAGCTCTATATATCTTTCATCATAGTTATTACTAAGTCTTAGAGAGTTTATACTGACATTTACCCATTTTGATTTAAGCCTGAGTTCTCCTAAACTATCTCTATATGATATAGGATATTCTATACTTCTTACCCAAGTATTACTCCCCATTAATTCATCTAAGTCTATTTCTAAATATCTATTATCTGTATATTTAGAGCTTAGTTCCAATATGTCCTTACTCTTACCTATATTTCCCTTTACCATGCCCTTTGAACTATCATCTTTTACTCTATATTCTTCATTTGGTATATAATCACCTTCCTCTACTACAGAAAATACTCCATAGACCATTTGAGTTTCATAGGAATTTCCATTACTTACTATTATATCATAGACCCCTACTGGTAATCTTCTATTTCTCGGTAAATATATATACATGGTACTATTATTATTTCTAATATCTATACTTGAAGGACTATAATACTTACCATTCATATTCCTAAACTCCACAAATGTGTCATCATGAAACATTGACCCATCTATTACTATTGGATAATTCCAATCATAGTATTCTGGTATAGAACCTTCATATAACTTTTCTGCCTTTGGAAAATAATTAGTGCTAAATGTCCATTTATAGCATCTATTTTTCTCTGTTTCTATATCTGAATATTCTACTATGGAATCTTCTGGTATATATACTTCATATTTTTGATTATCATCTAATTTATCTATTAAAGGTATATAAACTTTAAACCTATTTGTTGAATATTTATTTGTTGATAACTCTCTCTTATATACTATTTGTTTGTTCTTATCTATTAAATTAGTTTTATCTCCTATTACATTTACTTGTATACCATGACTTATACTGTCTTTCATCTTCAATGTACTTCCTATGTCTTCAAAAACTACTTCTATATAATAACCTTTTTCCTCTGGATTGGTGAATTTCTCATATAATATTTCTGGATCAAAATAATCATGCTCATCCCTGGGTGTTGTATCTATTACCTTTGGTCTATCTTTTACTATAATCCTTTGCTCTACCTTATGTATTGTGGCTGAGTTTCCTATTTCAAAATCTATATATATATCATAGACTCCTGCACTGGTATAAGTTTTTTTACATTCTTTATCATTGATTACTTTGGCAAATTCTTTTTTTGCTTCGTCATCCATAGTTCCAGTTATCTTGGTTATATCGTGAAACTTCAAGTTTTCTACATTACCTGTTTTTCTTGGTATTGTAATGGTTTTATTGTCCTTTTCCCTTACAAATCTTAACTGTTTAATATCATTAGAAAAGTTATAGCCTGTTATAGTAAATTCCATATTTTTATTTGTAGGTGTAAAATCTGTAATTAAAAATGGTCTGTCATATGAACCTACTATTTCTTTTTTATTTGTTACTTCAAACTTGTATATACCCCTTTGTGTAATATTTATCCCTTCACCATTTGTAGTAAAAGTATAATTTATTGAACCACTACTTCTACTTTGATTGAAAAAAAATCCACTTGGTATATAAATGTTATAGTAGGTATCTTTTGTAAGAATAAATGGCTTTAAACCAGCAGGATTTAATGGATTCTCTTTTATCTTAATCTCTACTCTGTTAAGGTCATTATTGTATTCTATTGTATATTTAAAATTACCATTTGAATCCACATGATTTTGCTCTTTCCCATTGGCAATAATTTTGATTATATTATGCAAGTTTTTTAAATCAAATTTATCACCATCTACTTTATAACTAGGCTCATGTTCTATATATATATAGGAAATATTATAATCTATATTTTTATCTCCCTCCAATATATTTTGTTTATCTGTATATACTCTTTTTATTATTTTCTCTTCTTCTCCCCCTGCGTATGAACTCCATTGAGGAAATATAATAAGTATTAAATTTATTGCTAAAATCATATAAAACATCTTTTTTTTCATGAAATAAAATCCCTCCCAAAATATAATTCTAAGTATATTTATCGGCAAATTAATCCAAAATCTTTAGGATAATACAATAAGTACCAAAACGGTACAAGGTTTTGGTACTTATTGCTTTTTAAATATATTTTTACCTGTATCTGTATAAACAGATAATCCTTTTTTCTTTAGTTTCTTGGATAAATCTGTTTTTGCTCTTTCTTTGTCTAGTATTACACCTACATGGGGGTGCATTGTGACAAAGTCTAGAATTTCTTCATCCGTATAATTTTCTTCCATTGGATTTAAAATTACCTTGTTAAACCCTCTATAAGTTACTGTTAAATATTGACGAAAGTTTTTTATTTCTACTATGCATCTGTCTATTAATACTGGATAATTTTTAAATGCATTTACAAAAACTTTGTTATCCACTTCTCCATGACGGAGAATTATATATGCATCTTTATGTTTATCCATCCATTCTATAAGGTCTTCTATTGTCATTTGAGTTTTATTTTCTTTCATTTTCAACTCTTTGAATTCCTCTAAGGTTAACCTTCTATCCTTTGGATTTTCAAATAAATTGTCATAATACCAATACCAATCCTTTAAAAGGATTATCCCATCATCTACTGTTAATTCTATATCTACTGCCAATACTCTATGCCCTTTATCATAAGCTTTGTTTAGCTCTTCTAGGGAATTATAGTAAAAAGAGACTATTTTTTTATTTTTTAATATATTTTGTTCTGTAAAAATGCTTAAATCTATTTCTCCATTATTATCTATATAATATCTTAGTAAATCCTTTTTTAAAATAAAATCGGATTTATTGATTTCTTTAATTATTTCATCATACATTTTACGAAATTCATTCTTATCTAATTCTTCTCTTGTATTTAAATCATAGGCTTTACTATGGTCAAAGAGTCCATCCCTTGCCATTACAAACATGGTATCTTTACCTATGAATGAACCTTTTAGTAAATATGTCTGTGGAAATACATAGTTTTCTTCTTTATAATTTGTTAAATCTCTGCCTAGCATTAATCCCTTTTCATTTTTATATCCCATTATATTTAACATAGTAGGATAAAAGTCTATTGGACTCCCTACAGTGGAAATGGTCTCATTAATTTCTTCTCCAGGCACATGGATTATAAGAGGTATATTCATCATGGAGTCATAATCATATTTATACCCTAGAAGTTCTGTCATTATATTATCTATCTCTTCCTCTCCATTTTGTATTGCAAAATGATCTCCATATAAGGCTATGACAGTATTATCATATAGCCCCTCCCTTTTTAAATCTTCTAAAAACTTGCCTATTTCCTTATCTGCATAATGTATTGCTTGTAAATAATTACCTAATATTGTGTCTTGATGTTCTTGTTTAATCTTTAGCATACAATACTCTTCTGGAATGTTAAAAGGAGAATGGGATGTAAGAGTTACAATAAATGCATAAAATGGATTAGAATTTATACTTTCTAATTCCTTTAAATATTCTATGCTTTGTTTTAGGAAGTCCTCATCTCTTATTCCAAATCCAATTATTTCTTCAAAATTATAATCTTCCTCAGAAATAAATCTTTGAAATCCTTGACTTACATATGCCATTTCTCTATTCCAAAAGTCTTTTTTATATCCATGCATTGCCCACGCAGTATATCCTCTATCCCTAAGCAGCCAAGGAAGACCATAAAATCTATTACCTTCATATTGGCTGTAAGTAGGTTCTTCTAAAGAAGGGTGCAGAGAGTTATGACTTACAAATTCTGCATCAGAAGTATTGCCCCTTCCTATTAACTGATAGTATCTATTATAGTATAAAGAGGAATTATCCTTTATGAGTCTATTTAGGTTTGGTGTGATTTCTTGATTATTATAGTTTAAATTAATGACAAAACTTTGTAATGCTTCTACTTGTAATACTATAAGGTTTTTATCCTTCCCTATTCCTGTTAATTTCCCATCTTTTAAATTTGTTCTATTCTTTATATCTTCTAAATCTTCCATTGTAAAATCAATATTTTTTCGGTTTTTAGATTTATTTATATTTTTAGCTATATCTGATATATGATAAAAATATAGCTCCTGTGCTGTTAGTGACTGTATCTGTCCAATTGTATTTACATGAATTATTGCCAATGCCATTATGGTAAGTATAATATGATTCCAACAGGGGGTAGGAGTGGAAATCCTATTGAAAAAATCTAATGATAAAAAAATTAATATAGGTATATCTACTATTAACAATATATTTTTCATATTTATTAAGGACTTTATATTATCTCCAAGTACTGTAAGTTGCTTGGCTTGTCCCAGCATTGCAACAGAAGGCAATACTTGAAATTGGGAATAGTAAAGAGCATCTATAAACATAGTAAATGATATTATGGAATAGAATATCATGAATATTGTATTTTTATGTTTTAATTTTGTCTGTTTAATCAAAGATATAAAGCCTATTGTAATCATGGATGTAATGATTAGTATTAAAATCCTATTAAATTGAACATCAGTCATATTTAAAAATAGTATAGTTTTTAGTATAAATAGTATCAAAATCATTTCTTCCTCCTAAATATAGTAATAGGTTCTCCACTCCATTAGTTGGAAGGGAAAACCTATTGCTTTAATTCTTTGATTAGAATTTTTATCTTACTGCTTTTAATAAAGCTATATCATGTGCATTTTTAGTTGTAATTATTTCCATAGCATTCAAATCCTGACGAAGTTCCTTAACTTCATCATATACTGACTGTATTTCTACTTTTAATTCTTCAGACAATAACTCAAGATCTTCTTTTGTTGCCATAGTGGCTTTAACTTCTTGTAAATCACTTTTAACTTCTTGTAAATCTGACTTTGTTGCCATCGTATCCCTTACTTCTTGGATTTCTCCTTTAAGTTCTGTCCTTACTCCCTGAATTTCTCCTTTAAGTTCTGTCCTTACTCCCTGAATTTCTCCTTTAAGCTCTGTCCTTACTCCCTGAATTTCTTCTTTAAGCTCTGTCCTTACTCCTTGAATTTCTTCTTTAAGTTCTATCCTTACTCCTTGAATTTCTTCTTTAAGTTCTATCCTTACTCCTTGAATTTCTTCTTTAAGCTCTGTTTTTAGGTTAAGCATTTCCACATAAAGCTTTTCTAATAAGTCAAAAACCTTTTCTTCCATATGGATTCTCCTCTCCATTTATCCTTAAATAAATTATATCATTTATAAAAAATACTAGCAAGAAAGAATACAGTTTTCCATAGGAGAATGTCCCTTGTCACTCTAAATTAAATTCAAGAAGTTTTTGTATCCTATCTTTTCTATATCTTCTTTTGAAAAACCTCTTTCTTGAAGCTTTAGTATTAGATTATTTCCTTTAGATATATCTTCTATTCCTAAAGTACCTACATAAGGATCTTCGGTGAAGGTATCTGCCGTATCATTTCCAATATATTCAAAAAAATCAAAACCTAAGGCAACATGATCTATTCCTATAAGATTTACAATATGTTCTATATGATTTATTAAATAATCAATAGTCCTTTTATCATGTTCTAAATTTATAAACTCATTAAATGCATTAATACCTACAAGTCCACCTTTTTCACCAATAGCTTTTATTTGTTCATCAGTAAGGTTTCTAGGAACATTACATAATGCCCTTGAGTTTGAATGTGATGCTATAAAAGGTTTTGTGGCTATATTATAAATATCCCAAAAGGTTTTATCATTAGCATGTGATACATCTAAAATCATTCCTAATGACTCCATAATCTTAACTGCATCTTTGCCTAAAGTGGTAAGTCCCCTATTTACATCTCCTTTAACTCCTGTTGCTAGGGCATTTTGTTCATTCCAAGTTAGAGTCGCATGTCTAAATCCCAGTTGATATAGGGTATAAATAGTTTCTACATCTTCTCCAATACCACTTAAACCTTCTAGTCCTAATAATACAGCAAGTTTATTTTCCTCAATAGCTTGATAAAAGTCATTTCTATTATATATTATTTTCAATATATCTTGATTTTCCCATATTTCAGTATTCATTGCCTTAATACTTTCAATAAGTCTTTCTTTTGGTCTTTCATCATGGGGAGGATCAATCCATATGACAAATACCCCTCCAACCATGTTCCCCTTTTTAAATCTTTCTAAATGATAATCTCTAATAATATTTTTCAAACCCATTTGCCTTTTTACTGTAACATCTGTCCATATATCTCCATGTATGTCAAATAGCATAAGTTGACCTCCTAATTTAGTATAACTCTATTTATATAATTCTTTACAAATATTGTAATAAGTTACCCATAAATATTCCTAAATAGTTTCCAATAATATATCCAAATACTCCTACTAGCATAATTGGTCCTATTAATTTATTCCATCCCTTAGCTATTGCCATAGCAACTGCTGTAGTAGGCCCACCAATATTCGCATTAGATGCTAATAGTATTTCTTCTAGATTGAATTTGAATAATTTTCCTAACAATAAAGTAACTGTCATATTTACAAGGACTATAACTCCTGTAAATACAAGTAGTAAGGGTGATCTAGTTAATATTAATTGTAATGATGCAGGCACTCCTATAACAACTAAGAATATATATATTAAAAATGTTCCTATTTCTTGTGCTCCATGAATATTAGACATGAAATTAGGAAAATAACTAGCTAAGAACATGGTTATAGTAGTTATAAGAAGATATTTATTTCCTAATAAACCATTAAGTAAATTATAAAAAAAGTTACCAGTAGGTATTTTATTTCCTAAAAAACTTGCAATTTCAGTAGAAACCCATACTATTGCAAAGGAAATGGCTACAGAAAAAGCAATGTCCTTTAAGGATATTTCTTTTCTTCCCCAGTATTTAGCCGCCAAGGTTTCACCTTCACCAGTATTTACATTACCCTCAACCTCATCTATATGAGGATGTTTGAATTTCTTCTGGAAAAATTTAATTGATGGTATAGCTAATAAAACAAAGAAGTATAATGCCATTAATAAATTATCAGCTACTACTAAAGCAGAAATCCAATCTCCAGATGTTCCAAAGGATTCAGCCATTGCAGCAAAATTTACTCCACCTCCAATATAAGAACCTGTCATCATGGCAGCCATCTTATACAAATCTGGTATATAATTTCTTAATAGTATAAAAGAAACAAATGCTCCTAAAAGAGTTCCCACTGAACTAAGTAAATATATAATCATAACTCTTCCACTTTCACGCCAAATCTTCTTAATATTAGCATTAAATAATAGTAAAGGTATCCCTAAAGGAACTACATAACCCCATACTGCATCATAGGTTGGTGCATCTGTAGGAATTACTTTAAGGTTTGCTAATATCATTGCAATTAATAATCCAATAATTGCTCCCGTTACTTTTGATGCCCATTTATAGGTTTGTTCAAGATAAATGCTAATTGCTGCTATACCTACTAATATTGTCCACAAAGCCCAAGTGTTGTCTGCATTAATTAATGTACCCATATTACTCCTCCTTTAATTTTATATTAGAAACTATTTCCTTAAAAATATAATACAATATATTCTGAATAAATTCAATATATTAAATATTTATTTAATATATTGAATTTATTTTAATGGTTTTTTATTTGAATATTTATGTTAAAATATAGATAATGTTAACAATGGAGGTTCATGATTTTGAATATAGATATAGGTACAAAAATAAAGGAATTGAGAAAAAAAAGAAAAATGAATATATCTGACTTAGCTAATGATGCAGAATTGAGCCCTGGATTAATTAGTCAAATAGAGAGAAATATGGTTACTCCCTCTATAGTTTCCATATGGAAAATCGCCCAATCTCTAGGTGTTTCTGTAGGATATTTTTTTGAAGAAGATGCTAAAAGAAATGCAAATCCTATTATAAAAAGAAATAATAGAAAACGTATAGTAGCTTCCAACAATAATGCCATTTATGAATTGTTGTCTGCTGACCTCAATAGAAAAATCGAATTTTTATATATTACTATTAAAGTTGGAGATTACTCCTCTGAAAATTTCGTTACCCATGAAGGAGAGGAATGTGGTCTTGTGATTAAGGGCAAGTTAATGGTTAAAATGGAAAAGGAAGAGTATATATTAGAAGAAGGGGATAGTATTTACTTTGATAGCACTATTCCACATAGATACATTAATGTTGGTGATGAAATATGTGAATCTGTTTGGGCTATGACGCCCCCAAGTTTTTAGGATTAAAATAAACAAGTTTTCCGTTTCAAATTTGAAGCGGAAAACTTGTCTTTCATTTATTCCATATTTCATCTGCTACTAATGCCCAATCTTTAGCTGCCTCTTCACATTTTGCACTTAAATCATGAACGTCTTCTGGATTTTGTAAGTCTGTTGATATAGCCCCTGATTTATCTACCATTTCAGACAATTTATTTGGATTATCCAATAACGGGCATGGTCTTAGGTGATTTTTATTAAATGGTTGATTATCATGATATTCCATAAATAAAGGAGATTTATATGCTTCTAGCAATGTTTTTTCATATATGCTAGAATCTGAATAATGTATAAATGCACATGGTTCAATATCTCCATTTGCATTTATATGCAAATAATTCCTTCCACCAGCAATACATCCTCCTACATATTCTCCATCATTCCAAAAATCCATAGTAAATATTGGTTTTGTATTTCTAAATTTTCTAATTTGATGATACATATATTTTCTCTGTTCAGCTGTTGCCATCAATTCAGGTACTGCATCTTTTCCAACAGGCATATAAGTAAAGAACCAAGCAAATTTTGCTCCCTTATCTATCATAGCATCAAAATATTCTTCGCTTCCTATGATATCTACATTTTTTCTAGTATAGCAACATGATATTCCAAATGGAAGTTTTTTATCTTTTAATATCTTCATTGCCTGAATAACTTTTTGGTAAGTTCCATTTCCTCTACGATAATCTGTTTCTTCTTCAAATCCTTCTATGCTTATGGCTGGAACAAAATTTTTAACTCTCAATATTTCATCTGCAAATTCTTCATCTATTAGAGTCCCATTGGTAAATGAAAGAAATACACAATCGTCATGCTTTTCACAAAGTTTTATAATATCATTTTTACGGACTAATGGCTCTCCACCAGAATATATGAACATATATGTTCCCATATCCTTAGCTTGACTGATAATATTGTCCAAGGTTTCATAACTCATATTCAGCTTATTTCCGTATTCCGCTGCCCAACATCCAGTACAATGTAAATTACAAGCAGAGGTGGGATCCATTAATATAGCCCATGGTACATTACAATTATGTTCTTTTCTAATGGTTTCTTTCTTATTTGCTCCTAATAAATTGGTATTAATTATAAAATTTTCAAATAATTTTTTTCTTACTTCTCCGTCTATATCTGTCCAAAAACTCTCTGCTAGCTTATACCAATTTCCTTCTTTATTCTCCAGTTCTTTTCTTACAATATTGAATTGACTACTAATATGACCTTCTTTGTCAAATTTTTCAACCCAATTTATTATTTTTGGAATATTACTATCAGGATCACTATCGAGATAGTTCAATACTATTTTCAAACCATAAGATTTCATATTTTCCTTAATAGTTTTATCTCTCATTTTGTCTCCCCCTTCCAAATTAAAAAGCCTTCTATTAAATACTATTATAAAACTTTCCTTTTAGAATTTCTTTGGACAATTTTTTTATTTGTGCAATTTTGGGACATTTTCTTAAATTGTGGTGTTTTAGGACATATATTAAATTTGACCATATACATAAATTATATAAAAGTTTATATTTATACTAGAACTAATTGAGAAGGAGTGGGTTCTAATGGAGGATAAGTTAACTAGAGTTATGTTGGAAATTGCAATTGAAAGAGCCTTTAAAGAAATAGAGTTAAAGTCTAAACGAGGAATTAGAAATTTAGTAGATCTTGGAGCACATTTTGCCAAGGGCAGGTTTCAAAAAGATTTTTATAATATTGCTCAAATAATGCTTGAAAATGAAAATAGTCCATACTATAAGCTAATTTTTAATATAGTTCAAAATGTGGATCATAATATTCTTAAAACCTTTGGAATTAATCTTGGATTAAACTCTTGGACATATGGTGCAAAGAAAATTCGTCAATATGAGGAGAAAAAAGGTTATAATGTTCCTTGGACTATAATATTTGACTTTACAAATCCTAAGAATGATATATTAGATTATAATAAAATTGAAAATATAATTAATGAGGGAAAAAGCATTGGCTTATACAGTTATATATTTTTTTTAGATAATAATGAGAATAGATTTAAAGGACTAATAGAGATTTTAAAATCCAATAAAGATTGTGCTTTTATTGTATTTGTAAACCCTATTATATTGGCAGAAGAATATGTCTTGGAGCTAAAAAACATTGGAAATATATTATTATCTATTAATATAAGAGATAATAATCCTTTCTTTGATTCTAAGATATTATTGTTAAAAAAGAATAAGCTTCTATTTGGAGTTCATATGATTTATGATAATAATGATGTCAAAAGTATTTTAAATAATAGTTGGGCTATGGATGTAGTCAATTTGGATTGTGCCTTTGCATTCTTAATTCCCTCTTTAGAATGTAGTGAAGAAATTGTAGTTTCTATAAATAAGTATATAAAAGATGCAAAAACAAATCAAAAATATCCTGTATTCTTAATTGATTTCTACAAAGATATAAATCATGTAAATAAAACTATTTCTCAAGAATATTATTTAATGGAGTTTCTTCCTGATGAAACTTTTCTTTATACATCTTTACTGCAACTCCTGTAGCAGCATTCTCCATTAGTTTTACAAACTCATTAGGTGGAATTTTACTGCCTTCAAGTAACCATCTTGTTATGGAAGTCCTTATTGCATCAGTAAAAAATGTTATGTAAAATTCCTTATCCTTATCTTGAAATATATTTTCAAATTCTAAAGCAATAATTGGAGATAAGACCTCACCAAAATAGTCATAAAATGAATTTTGCCCCTTTACTTCCAATGCATTACAATAAAATCCTCTATTATTATAAAAGAATTCACAAATGCTCTCTAAAATACTCCATTGAGAGTTGAGTTCGTTTTCTTCAAAGCTAGTTACAAAATCTGTATAATATATCCAATTAACCAAGTCATATTTATCTTTAAAATGATAATAAAAGCTCTTACGGTTCATATTGCAACGCTGTACAATATCTTTAATGCTGATTTTAGATAAGGATTTTTCCTTCATCAATTCCTTCATAGAATCTGCTAAGGCTCTTTTGGTTATAGATGACTGGGTCATGTCTATCACCTTCCTATATGGAAGCATAGGTTCTCCATTACATTATTCTGAACGGAAAACCTATACTTCCATTTTATATTAATTTTCTATTTACCATTTCTGTAACTACAAAGGTAGCTACATCCTCTGCAAAGGATCCTGTGCCAAAGCCTGCATCATAACCCAATTCTTTAGCTAATTCATGGCTAATTCTTGGACCACCACAAGTAAGTACTACTTTATCTCTTATACCCTCTGCTTCTAGTAATTCTACTAATTGAGTAAGGTTTGGTATGTGTACATCTTTTTGTGTAACTACTTGTGATACTAAGATAGCATCTGCATTTAATTCTATTGCCTTTGCTACTAACTCTTCATTTGGTACTTGGGAGCCTAGATTGTACGCATCTATTCCCTCATATCTTTCTAGTCCATAATGTCCTGCATAACCTTTCATATTCATTATAGCATCTATTCCTACTGTATGAGCATCTGTACCTGTACAAGCTCCTACTATAACTACTTTTCTCTTTATATTATCTTTAATGTATTCTTCTACTTCTTCTTTGCTTAGTACATCTACATCTACTTTTGGCACTTCTATTTTAGTAAAATCTACTGTATGTGTACATTTACCATATACTACAAAGTAGGTATAGCCTACTCCTAAATCCTTTGAATATACTACTGCTGGTTCATCAAAGCCCATTTTTCTAGCCAATTGACGTGCTGCCTCTACTGCTTCATCTCCTGCTGGCACTGGAAGAGAAAAGCCTAACTGTACCATTCCATCATTCATGGTATCTCCATAGGGTTTAACTTGCGTTAAATCTACTTTTGCAATTTCTACCATTATCTGTCACCTCCAAGCATCAATTCAATAAATGGATTGAAATAACCTAAGTCTTTCTTTGCTACTCCATCCAAGCCTTTTCCACCTGTACGTGATCTCTTTACTCCACCAAATTTACCTTGCTCTATGGTTTGAAATAGTCCTTCTTTTTCTATTTGAGTTAGGAGTGCCTCTGCATTTTTAAGTACTTCTTGTGCTCTTTGCTGGATTATACCATCTTCTTTAAATTCTATTTCATCTCCAAGATCTCTTGCATTATTGAATATATACTGAGCGTTTTCAATAGATAGATATCTATCATGTAAATGTGGTGTATGGATTGCTTCTGTTAACATTCCCAATAGTTGTATTCCTTGATTTGTCATAATGGATACCATATTAAATAGGGCATTTTGTATGTGTCCTTTAAATATATTTCCTGTCATAAATTTTGTTGGAGGCATATATTTTAATGGTGCTCTTGGAAATATTTCTCTTGCCATTTGTGCTTGAGCTAATTCAAGTAAAAATCCATTTTCTACTGATGGATCCATCTCAAATGCATGTCCAAGTCCCATTTGTTCCTCTGGTATACCTGCCTTAATTGCAAATTGCTCATTGATAAACTGTGATGCTAATACTGTATGTGCTGCTTCTACTGCATCATCTGTAGTTAAGTAATTATCTTCTCCAGTGTTTATGATAATTCCTGCAAAACCGTTGATTATTCTAGAGAAATATTGGTCTACTAAGGTTCTTTGCATATTGATATCTCTAAACAAAATTCCATATAATGCGTCATTTAACATCATATCTAATCTTTCACTAGCTCCCATTGCTGCTATTTCTGGCATACAAAGTCCTGAACAATAGTTACATAATCGTATATATCTGCCTACTTCCTCACCTACTTCATCTAATGCTCTTCTCATTAGTCTAAAGTTTTCCTGGGTTGCATATGTTCCTCCAAAACCCTCCGTTGTTGCTCCATATGGCACATAGTCAAGTAAGGACTGTCCTGTTGTTCTAATAACTGCTACAACATCTGCACCTTGACGTGCTGCTGCTTGTGCTTGAACTATATCTTCATAGATATTTCCTGTAGCTACTATTACATATAGATATGGTTTTTTTCCTTCTCCTATTGTATTTAGGTATTCATTTCTTTTATCTCTATTGGATTTAATCTTTGCTACTTTGTTTTTTGCCATTTCATATACTACTTCTTTTATCTTTCTTTCATCTGCCGCTGGAAGTCTGGTAATATCTATTTCTCCTACTGCTATTTTTTCCGCTATTTCTTGAGTTGTAAGTCCTGTATTTACTACTGCATTTCCAAGCCAGTATGCTGCTCCTCTTTCTAGTCCTCCACCCTCTTTAATATTGTCTACAACTACGTTTGGTAGAGGCTTTTCGATTTCATCTACTCCATCTACTCCAAGAAGTCTGACTATTGTTCTTTCCGTTGCTGTTGTAGTATGAGCATCTATAAATTTCTGTATTTCTTCTGCTATGTTTTTAGCTGCATTTCTTGAGCTTTCGATTAAACTTTGATCAAGATTTAATTTACTCAAAATTATCACTCCTTCGTCATTCAATTAACAGATAACAGATAATAATTAAAACATAATATTTTATATATTTAGACTGGTTTCTTTAAATATCCTTCTGCTAAATTAAGTATTTCTTCATTTAACCCCATTATTCTAGCTATATTTAATGCGTCCTTGGGAACTAGAGTATCCTTTTCTACTACTCTTAGACGATAATCCATATATTTGTTGATTATTTCCATTTTTTCATCTATACTTATTTCTTTAGCTAAGTCTATAACATTGACTTTAGACAATCCTATTACTTGTAAGTGAACTACATCATCTAAGTTTGCTACATTATCATAATGTGTAGTTAGTAAAGATATGGAATTTTTGCCCTTTAGATAGGTAACTATGGCCTTAGATATGGCATATCCTTCTTCTGGATTTGTACCCCTTGCCAATTCGTCTATAAGTATTAATCCCTTTTCATCTGATTTTAATATGGCTTCACTTACTATTTTTATCTCTCCCCCAAAGGTAGATAATCCTGAATCCGTTGATTGCATGTCCCCAATGGAAGACTTTATAAATTGATTTAATCCAATTTTCATATTTTTAGCTGGTACAAATAAGCCGTATTGTGCCATTGCTGATAATAATCCTGCTAGCTTTAAACTAATGGTTTTCCCTCCCATATTTGCTCCTGTAATACAAGCTACTCCTTCTTTTAAGGATAACGATATGGGGGTAAAGTGTAGATTTTTCTCCTTTAAGAAATCTGCTACCTTTGGATGTATTCCTTCTTTAATCTCTAATCTATGTTCCTTCAGTATTTGTGGTCTTATTCCTTTTATATCTAAAGCATATTTTGTTTTTCCTATAAGCAAATCCAATCTTCCTATATTTGCCATATTTCTAAAGATTTGTTTTCTTCTTTTTCCAATTTCCTTAGATAGTATTTCTCTTATTCTAAGCTCTTCTTTTTCTTCTTTATCCTTTAGAATAAGGAGTTCTCGTTCTAATTTAGTCATATTTTCTGTTTGTCTTATGGAAAATTTTATATTCATATATGTTTCTGAAATATAGGTTAAATAGGGATAGTCTTGAAGTTTTTCTATTAATTCTTTTTGAGTCTTTGATATAAGTACAGAGGAATCTGGTCTAAGATCTAAATTTAACTCTTCTTTTATTTTATCTTTTATATTCTTTTTCTCTAATTTTATTTCCTTATCTATAATTCTCTTTTTTTCTCTAATGTTTTTTAATTCTTCTGAGTAAGCATCATATATATAGAAAGTAGATATTCCTGTATTTTCAGGATCTAATGCTTTCTCTAAAGATACTATTGGTTCAATCTTTGTATCACTAAAAGTTGGAATATTGTTTTTCTTTATTAATCTATCTAAATCTCTTATTAAAAAAAGGAAGTTTTTTATTTCAAATAACTCTACTTCTGTGAGGATAAAACCCTCCATAGTACGTCTTACTGAGGTTCTCAAATCCTTTATATGAGCAAAGATATTGTTAAACTCCCTTCTTATCTCTTTATTTTCTACCAATGGTAAGAATGATTCTATTTTATCCAATTCTTCTATCAGTTTTTCTTCTTCTCCTAATTGAAATGCCTTTAATCTAGCTTTATACATCATTCCATAAGGTGTAAGTGTGGAAATCTTATTTAATATATATTGAAAATCTAAGGATTCCTTTGTGCCTTCATCCATGAATACCATATTATTCACCACCTAATATTAAATCCATTACTGGTATATGGTTTATGTAGGATTTCATTTTCGATAGAAATTCTATTGGTTCAAAATAGTATCCTGCTGGTGCATATGGATTTAATGTTATTCCTACTAAATTTATTTTATCTAAGACTTTTACTACTACTCCTTGTCTCATGAATTTTAGCCAAGCCTTTGGCTCTATAAATATTTTCGTACCATCTGTAACTATTATTTCTACATTTTTATATCTTCTTGTGGATCGAGTTAAATCTTCTATTGTATTCTTCACTAAAGAACCTGGGATTACTAAATACTTTGAATTGTCTTTTAGATGATCCCCTATTATTGCACCTCCGTTTAATGCTGTTTTTAAAGGAATAATATCCACTTGGTTATTATTGTCTATTACAGCTATTTGATTGTTTTTAATAAGTTCTCTTATTATCTCTCTTACTTCTTCGTCTTCAACAGCTGGAAGTCCTAGAGTATTAACTACATGAATTGTTTCCTCTATTACTTTATTTATATCTCTAGATAGTACAGCACCTGTAGATAAAATAGTAGCCTCTGATATAGCTGGAGCTGCTTGGGATAGCCTGTCTAAAGCTCCATCTATGATGACAAATTTAGCACCTAGATTTAACATAATATCAGAGACTGCTTTTATTTCAGAAAGGAGCTGAGGGCCTGCTATTTGAACATAGCCCCCATCCCTTACTCTGCCTATAATTATTTCACCTAGAGGTGTTCTATATTCCGTTACCTGTAATATTTCTATATTGGCATCTCCTAGTTCTAACATTCCCGTAGCTGTTGCAATAAGAGCACCTTCCTCTAAAAATATACGAGGTTTTTCTGTTTCAGTCACAATATCTAATGACTCTCCATCTCGACCTATAGAAGTTATACCGACGGGAATTCCCTCATCAATGGCTTCAGCTATTAAATGGTTTAAAGCTACAGTCTTACCACTATTTTTAGACATTCCTACTATAGATATTGTTTTGAATTTACCATTTATTAGTTCAAGCATAAAGTGCCCCTTTCAGTTGCAAATTTTGAATTGTGAATTATCTCTAGATTTTAGTCTTTTCTATGTCTTCTTTCTAAATAACTAGGTTCTAGAGCTTTTACCTCTGGTCCTTGAAGTAATTCAGCTACTCCTGTAATCCTTGCTTCTCTTTCTCCTTTACAAGTTGGGCAATTACATGGTTCTTCTACCATTTGTGGTTCTGTATATGTTGTGATTATACCTTCATAGTTTCTTAAAACCACCTTAGTTGGTGATTGTGATATGACATATTGAGGCATTACTGGAGTTTTTCCTCCACCACCAGGAGCATCAACTACAAATGTTGGCACTGCATAGCCTGATGTATGTCCTCTTAAAGCTTCTATTATTTCGATGCCCTTGGATACCTTTGTTCTAAAATGCTCAATTCCCATGGAAAGGTCACATTGATAAATGTAATAAGGTCTTACTCTTATCTTTACCAGTCCGTGTACTAAGTCTTTCATTATATGAGGACAATCGTTAATTCCTCTTAAAAGCACTGATTGATTTCCTAATGGAATACCAGCATCTGCTAATTTTGCACAAGCTGCTGCTGATTCAGCAGTTATTTCTTTTGGATGATTAAAGTGAGTATTTAACCAAATCGGATGATATTTCTTTAGCATATTTACTAGATCGTCTGTAATTCTCTGTGGACATACTACTGGTGTACGGCTTCCAATTCTAACTATTTCTACATGTGGAATTTCTCTAAGTTTCTTGATAATATATTCTAATACATCATCAGATACTAATAAAGCATCTCCACCTGAAAGCAATACATCTCTTACTTGTGGGGTATTTCTAATGTATTCTATACATGCGTCTATTCTGTCCCTTGGTACTCCCATGTCATTTTGTCCTGCAAATCTTCTTCTAGTACAGTGTCTGCAATACATGGAGCATTGGTCTGTAATAAGGAATAATACTCTATCTGGATATCTATGAGTTAATCCTGGTACTGGTGAATCTTCGTCTTCATCTAATGGGTCTTCCAAATCAGATGAACTAATGTGAGTTTCCATTAAGGTTGGTACTGCCTGCATTCTAACTGGACAATGGGGATCATCTGGATCCATTAAAGAAGCATAATAAGGTGTAATACCTACTCTAAATTTCTCCATTACCTTACAAATGTCCTTTTCTTCTTCTTCTGTTAGATTTATTATTTGTCTTAATGTTTCAACATCTGTAACTCTGTTTCTAACTTGCCAATGCCAATCATTCCATTGTTCTTCAGTAACATTTTTCCAAAGTTCGATTTCACTATAATGACGCATTATTTTTCCTCCCTTTTTATTGGATTAAAACATTCAATCAGTCTATATAACATATGCTATTGATTTATTTAACTGACAATTGTGCATTGTCAATTAGTAAACTTTGACAAAGGAAAGTTTAAGCATATAGTTCTGTGAAAATCTTTCTTAATGCTTCTGATTCTCTCATTAACTCCAGTGATATTGCCGCATGGTCTTTAGTGTATCCGTTTCCTACTATCATAGTTACATCCTTCCCTACTCCTTCTGCTCCTAATGCTGCCTTTGTAAAGCTTGTAGCCATACTAAAGAAATATACTATTCCTCTGTCTTTACAGATTAGTATAGATGACATTTCTGTATTTGGAATATTTACTGTGTTAATTACTATATCGGCCATTTCTCCATTTGTAGCTTCTTTTACTTTTTCAAGAATTTCTACTGCATCTGTTGCATTTGCCTTAATATATACATCTGCTAAATTAGCATCTTTACATCTTTGTAAAGTAGTATCTCTTGAACCTATGCATATAACCTTACCTGTAACTCCTGCTCTTTTCTTTGCTTCATATAGACATAGCATACCTGATTTACCTGTTCCGCCTATAACTACTACTGTATCTCCAGGTTTAACTAATTTTGCTGTTTGTGCTGGTGCTCCTGCTACGTCTAATACTGATAATGCTAAGTTTTCAGGCATATCTGATGGAATAACTGCATATATTCCTGATTCAAACAATATTGCTTTACCTACTATATCTACTTGGTCTACATCTGGTCTAACTTCTTTAAATTCGTCTATTCTAAGTGGTGTTAGTGATAAAGATACTAATGTAGCTATTTTGTCTCCAACTTTAAGATCAGTTTTGCCTTCTAATGCTGATCCTATTTTTTCTACTGTACCGATTAACATTCCACCTGAACCTGTAACTGGGTTTTGGTGTTTACCTCTTTCTGCTACAATACCCTTCATTATCTTTTTGATTTCTTCTATGTTGCCGTGAGCAGCCTCTTTAATTTGCGTAAAGCTTGCTGAGTCTACATTCAATGTTTGAACGTCTATAAGTATTTCGTTGTCATAAATTTCCATGTCATTATCAATTTTAAGTGCTGGTTGCGGTAAAACTCCTTTTGGTTCAATAACCCTATGCGTGCCATATGGACATCCTTTTTTCATTTGACATTCCTCCCCAGTATTTTAATTAATTTTTCATTTATAATTTAATGCAAAATATATGCCAAGGAAAGATTTATACTCATTTTAAATTGTGAATTGTGAATTAAAAGACGATGTTTTGAATGTTTTAAAGGTGTTTTTATTTAAAGATATGATTTAAAATTTGAAAAAATAATCTTTTAATTAATTTTATAGTGGAATCAATGCCCAATTTTAGGCAAAAATATAGTGAATAGTTTTAAACAAGATTTAGAGTCTTTTAACTATTCACTATTATTCTCTACTATGGACTGATTATCAAAGTCCTAACTTTGATAATCTATATTGTAGTGTTTGCCTTGGTATCTTTAGGATTTCTGCTGTTTTAGTTATGTTGTTATCAGTTTTTGATAAGACTTCTTTTATTATATTTCTTTCAGTTTCTTCTAATATTTCTGTGAGGGATGCCTCATATTGATTATGGTTTTTCTCATGTTGTCTAAACTTATATGGAAGGTCTTCTATGTCTATTATTTCTTTATCGGATATACTCATTATTCCCTCTATTAGGTGCTCCAATTCCCTTACATTCCCATCCCATTTATAATTATTAAATATATTTAATACAGCTTTTGATATGCCTTTTACATTTTTACCTAGCTTATTATTAAATTTTTTAATAAAATAATTTGTAAGTATAGGGATATCATCCTTTCTATCCCTAAGTAGAGGTATTTCAAAGGATACAACATTTAATCTATAATATAAATCTCGTCTAATCTGCTTGTTTTCTACAGCTTCTTCTGGAGATATATTTGTTGCTGCTATTATTCTAACATCTACCTTTGTAGTATTAGTAGCACCTACTCTTCTTATATTACCATCTTGTAAAACCCTAAGAAGTTTAGATTGAAGTTCTAAAGGCATAGAGTTGATTTCATCTAGAAATAATGTCCCTCCATTGGCTAATTCAAATAATCCTGGTCTATCTTCTGCCCCTGTAAATCCGCCTTTTATTGTGCCAAAGAGTATCCCTTCTAATAGATTTCCTGGAAGTGCTGCACAGTTTTGTGTAATGAAAGGTTTATATCTTCTTGAACTGGCATTGTGAATGGAATGAACAAATAATTCTTTCCCTGTTCCTGTATCTCCTGATATTAATACAGAAACATCTGACTCTGCAGCTTTTAAAGCTAAGGATTTTAGCCTTATTATCTCTTTATTTTCCCCTATTATGTCTAATAAAGTAAATTGAGCAGATTCTTTAATCCTTTCTGTAGGGTTTTTTTCTTTTTTATTATTATATAGTTTATTTTGTAAATCTACTATTTTTTCAGACATTTTTCTAACAGTTGTTATATCCTTTGAGATTTCCAATGCTCCTAAAATCTTTCCCTTTGCCGTTATAGGAATGGAGGAGTTTATAGTTGTAATCTTTTCTCCTTTGTAATTAAGAAAAGTCTGTTCCTTCTTACGCATTGATTCTCCTGTACGAATTACTGTAAGCAGTGTACTTGTTTCCTCTGTTAGGGAAGGATATACCTCAAGTAAATGTCTTCCTACGACTTTTTCCCGTTCTATTCCATCTATGCCTTGTGCAAATTTATTATAATATACAATGATTCCATTTTTATCAATAATATGTATGCCTTCCTCTAAGTAATCAAGAATTTCCAACACATTTTCCCTAAAGAATAAATCCTTCACAGTATCTCTCCTTTGACTGCTTAATTTTGGGCAGCATTAGCCAAAAATTAGGCACTTTCGTGCCTAATTTGAGTTTACATTTAATTTATTTTTTCCATTTGCTTTTTCATCATTTCCATATAATCTACTGAATTTTTTTCATCTACTTTAGGCATCTCTACTTTTATATCCTTACTATTGATATTACTATTCTTTACATTATAGTTTATACCTAGTTTAATTATGCCTTTCATTTCTATAACTGGTTTTTCTTTATCTTTGTTATTTGCTTGTGCAACCTTAGTAATATTTTCTAAATCAATTCTTAAATCAATATTACCTGTTTCATGAACTATATATCCATCTTTATTGATGCCATATTCTATTACTATACCCTTATCTCCTAAAATCTTAACATCTTTGTATTTATCCATGAATTCATTGAATTTTGTCTTGAACTCTGGTAGTTTATTTTCAAAGTCTGCTAATTGATCTTTAACTTCAGTTTTTTCTGTTTCTGATACCTTAGCTATATTCATTACTGCCTTCATATATTCCTTGATAAAATTCATAGTTGCTTCCTTATCTAAGGCATAGTTTACTGAATATTTTACAAGTTCTTTTAGAGTAGCATCGTCTAGTTTTAACTCGTATATGTCTAATTTTTCATTGCCTATTAATTTAGCATCTTTTTCCTTAACTATTTCAAGTCCTGGTTTAAAATCTTTTTGAATTTCCTTCATAAACTCTGTTACTTTTGGCTGAAAATCTTTGCTAAATTTCATTAATTCATTGAAATCTAATTCTTCATTTGATTCTTTCATCAGCTTTTCAAAATCATATACTATATATTTCTTTTCAGCATCCTCTGGAAACATGGAATTCATAATTGTTTGAGGCATTTCTATTATTTCCTTTACCTTAGGTTCTGCTGTTGACATATCTGCATCAACCCAAACTTTCATATCCATGCCTATACCGCCAAGGTTCATATTAGTAACTACTTCTGCTTTAGATGCTGTTTTTTCTTTGTTTTGTAATTGTTTTATATGCATTTTAAGCTTTGTATTATTTACTGAACTAGCTACTTGTTGCAAAATTAATTGCTCATCCTCTGCAAACCCTTCCCCTTCAAGATTAAATCCTATTTCCATATCTGATTCCATTGAAGTTATATTTTGCATTTTGTTTAAAGAGCTATATAATTTTGACTCCCCACCAAAACAACCTGTGACGGATATGGCTAATGCTAATACTAATGATAATACCGATATCTTTTTCATATGATCCCTCCTAAGTTTTGTGTAATACTTATGTTATCATTATAACAGTCTATACTATTAATATGCAAGTAATTTGAAAAAATTTCAAATCTAATTACAAAATAAAGACTCATCATTATGATGAGTCTTTATTTCTTATAATTAAAATGTTAATGTTCCATTTTCATCTTTTATTATTTGTAATATTTGCTCTTCTCTTCCATTTAAAGCATTTATATAAATGATGAAATCTGAATCATTATATTTCCCCTTGAATTCATAGCATAAAACTTCATTTTTTCCCTTTGGTATTAGGGCTAAACGAATAGAGTCTATATTAAAATTCATCTTAACTTTAGCTCTTGCTTCATTTTCAGCTATATGTGGAGTATCTATATTTCTATCTTTATGATTCATATAATAGGCAGAGGCATCAAATCCTACTATTTCTCCCGTATCCAATGCTACTTTTACTTTAATTAAGTCTGGATATATTGTTATATTATTTTCCTTATATGCAAAATTAAATAATATTGTTCCGTCATATTTTAATGAATAATTAGGCTCCATGTTTTCAAAGCCTTTATCCTTTAAGTATCTTAATGCCTTTTCTTCTGCATTTTTTATGGATAATTTTACATTAGAAACTGGTCTTGGGTTTGCCATCCAAACTACTTTACCACCCTGTCTAGAAACCCCCATGTATACGGATAAATCTTTTTGCTGATTTTCAGGATATAAAAGGAATGTATAGGCTGGTATTTTCACTTCATTTATATGCTCACCTTCCTCAAATGCCTTTACTCCTTTTACTCTATCCCTTCCAAAAAAGTCTTGAGCTATATTCTTAGCTTGCTCCTGTGACACTTGTTCACGAGGAAGTCCTACAGGTTTTCTATTAATGATTTGGTCTGAAAACGGACCATCGTATATTAATTCAGGAGTTTTAGCCATTTGCTTATCTAGAGTGACTAAAGATGTTTGAAATACGCTTTCATTACCTTTCTCCACCCTTTTGCTTTGTTTGTTACTTAATTCTCCTACTACAAAATTTGATTCCATTAAACTCTCATGTAATTTTGATAACTCAGCATTAAATTTAGCAGAATTAGCTTGAAGTCCATTTAGTGTTTCTCTTTGCTCTTTTGTTATTTCTTCCCCTTGAAGATGCCTTTGTATTAAATAAGCAGAATAGTCTGCTGCCTGTGTTAAAAATTTTTCTGTTTTTGCAGATTCTGCATGGGTTATTGGCATTTGTGCTAGTTTATCCTTTGCAAAAAATGCCTCATTCATAATCTGAGAAAACAATACTATATTCTGCTCTCTTGAGCTTGCCAGCATTGCCTTAGATAAATTTACTTGAACATTTTCCACATGTTTTTTTACATCGAAGAATAACCTTTGATAATGATTTTCCAAAGCTATTTCGTGCTGTTTTTTTATTTGATATTGATTATATCCCCAAACAAGGGCTACGATGAGTAAAACACTAAGTATAGTTGGGGCAATAAAATTACGTCTGTTTTTCATATTTACCTCCTATAATCCAAACCAGTGTTTACCGATTTTTAATATTACTTTTCTTGACCATATCCATTTAGATGTTGCTGTAGCTGGATTCCAATAGTATAAACATCCATAACTAGGATCCCAGCCATTTAAGGCATCTCTTGCAGCTTTTATGGAGTCCTTATTAGGTGTTAAGTTTATTTGTCCATCAGCAACTGCTGTGAATGCTAAGGGCTGATATATTACCCCAGCTACAGTATTTGGAAAAGATGGACTTTTAGTTCTGTTAAGTATAACAGCTGCTACGGCTACTTTACCTACATAAGGTTCTCCCCTAGCTTCTCCATGTATAGCTCTTGCTAATAAATATTCATCAGCCTTTCTGTTTACTCCTTGAGTTGATGCTGCTACACTGGTTGTTGCCATTCCTAGTGCATTAGCTGTTGATGGGCCTACTATACCATCTACATTTAAACCATTTTTAGCTTGAAACTTTCTCACTGCTCTATAGGTTCTTGCACCATAAACCCCATCTACCTGCCCATCATAATATTTCCATCTAAGAAGCTTATCCTGCACCGTCCTTACATCTTGCCCTTGTACCCCCCAATAAAGGGTTCTTGGACTAAAAGATGAATTATACTTTTCTGCCCTTGGTTCATAAAATAAAAATATTGATAGGAACACAATACTTAATGCAGTTGTAATTATAATAAATTTTTTCAAGATTATTTACTCCTTTCATCTTAATGATAGCTTTTTCTTATTTTTAGTAATTTCCCAAATTTTATACATAAAAAATAACTTCACTTTTTGGTGCCAGGCACCAAAAAGTGAAGTTATTTAAAAATGTTTAAAGTTATTTTATTTTTTTGCTTTTTATTTTTGTTTTTATTTTTTTGTTTTTTTTTATAAGTTCAGCAGTTTTCCACTTTAATTTTAACTGTGGTTCTTCTATTTTTGTATCTAATTCTTTTTCTACATTGTAAGCCACTGAATGGGTAATATCTACAAAACAAAGTGGAGGAAACATTATACACCACCAATTTTGTCCTTTCCCTTCTCCCAATGTAATAAGTAATGTTTCATATTCTCCTGATGGTAATACTAAATTCCCATATTTTCTTGTAGGAAAATTATCTTGGTCTAGGGTTATAGCTACATCATAGTCTTTTCCTTCTTTTTGGATTACTCTTTCTGTTATATCTTTCATTTCCTTCATATTTTCCCTTATTACTTCTCGGCTTTCTTCTAATGTTTTTGTGTATTTGAATTTTTCTTTCATTTCCTTTAATATTTCATCTCTTATTTTGAGCTTTAGTGCCTGGTCTTCTTCTTTGTCACTATTAGCTCTTATATGGAATCTAATGATTTCATCTTCAAAGCTTTTCTTTACCTTTTTTTCTATAAATGGACAGATTATATAGACAAAACTAAAAATAAATATGGATAATATCAGTACTAACTTTTTATATTTCATTTTCTTTCCTCCCTTTTATACTTGTCCTACTAATAATAGTTTTGCCCATATTCTTATTTTTATACATAAAAATGCTCCAGTAAAAACTGCAGCATTTTTTATAAATTATTTACCTAATCCTTTGAGTATCATATCTACTATATCTTCATTTCCTATATTATCTAGAGAGCCATCATTGGCAATTACTGTTTTAAGATGACTGCTATTCATAAGTCCCAGAAATATAATAGTAGCCGTCTTATTATCTATATCACCTAGTTCGCCAGTTTCAATTCCCTCTGTAATAATTTGTAGGGTAAAATCAAATATTTGCTTATTCATTTCTTGAATATATTGTTTAACTTCTTTTAAAATATTTTCAAAATGAAAAAAGGTTCTTTCTATTAAATGAGCATGGATATCAATAAATCTTGAATGATAGTTAAGTATTGCTATTAGCCGATTCCTTATACCTTCTTCTCTTAGGACAGTTCCCTTTGCTCCTTCAATATATGCTTCCATCATGTACATTAGCATTTCTTGAAATATCTCTTTTTTACTGCCAAAGTATTCATAAACTGTACCTTTACCAATTCCCGCTTCCTTGGCAATATCTTCAACCTTCCCATGATAAAACCCACATTCACTAAATACTTTCATTGATGCTTCAATAATTTCAGTTCTTCTCTTCTCTTTTAGTTCACTCAAGTCCTCACCTCTTTTTATACATTAGAATTGCTTTTCCTTAGTCTTTTTATCCTTGATTTCATTTTAATAGAAAAATCATCAAATACTGTATATAAGACTGGAACAAATACTAATGTTAAAACCGTAGATAATGTCAATCCACTTATAACTACTACTGCCATTGGTGCTTGCATTTCTGCTCCCTCGCCTATTCCTAAGGCTAAAGGTACAAGACCTAAAATTGTTGTCAATGTTGTCATTAGTATAGGTCTTAGCCTAATAGGTCCTGCAGTAGTAATGGCTTCAAACCTTTCTTTACCTTCTTGACGCAAGGTATTTATATAGTCGATTAGTACAATACCATTATTAACTACAATACCTGCTAACATGATAATACCTATAAAGGCTGTTACACCAAAGGATTTTCTTGTTATAAAAAGACCTAAAAGTCCTCCACCAAATGCCAAAGGTATGGTAAACATAATGATAAATGGATTAATTAAGGATTCAAATTGTGCTGCCATTACCATATAGATTAGAATTATTGCTAAAATTAATGCTAATAAAAGTTGCTTAAAGGCATCAATCATCTGCTCGTTCTCTCCACCTATTTTATAACTATAGCCTGATGGAAATTCATAATTCTTTATCTCCTTTTCTATATCTAAACTAATGCTTCTCAAATCTCTGCCAGTTATTTGGCTGGTAACTGTAACCACTCTTTCTTGATCTTCACGATTTATTTGGATAGGGCCTTTTACTATGGATATATCAGCTACTTGAGATATAGGTATATTAATTCCACTTGGAGTGGTAATATCCAATTGTCCAAGATTAGATAAGCTCTCTGTAATATCCTCTGTTGCCCTCACTACTATATCCAATTCATCTCCCTCATCTTTATATTTAGCAACTATGGTTCCAGATGCCCCTCCCCTAATAGCAGAAGCTATTTGAGAAGTAGTTAATCCATATATTGCTGCATTTTCCTTATTTACTTGAATTTCTACTTCTGGTACTGCATCGCTTAAACTTGTTTTTACATCTCGAGTTCCTTCTACGGATTCAATTATATCTTTGAAATCATTGGATATTTTTTCAAGAACTTCTAGCTCATCACCTTTTATACTTATACTAACTGGAGCAGAAGAACCAGCCATTCCCATATTTGAAGATTCTGTTACTGTTATTTCAGCTCCTGGTATATCTTTTGTGATTTTTCTTACTTCCTCTGCAACTTCCTTTGTACTTCTCTTTCTTTCCCTTAATTTAACTAAATTTACAGAAATAGAGCCACTATTTCCAGTATTAATGCTATGGCTTCCAAAACCACCTGAAGTTACATTGGCAAATATTACATCTATTTCAGGTATTTCTGTAATTTTTTCTTCTACAATTTTCGTTATTTCATCAACCTGATAAATATTTGAACCTAAGGGTAAACTTATATTTATTGTCATACTTCCCTCATCTGTTACAGGGAAAAATTCCATTCCTACACCTGCTAAACTTACTACACTTAGAACAAAAACTATTACCGAAATAGCAATTGTAGTCTTTCTACGTTTAAGTCCTAATTCTAATAAGGATTTATATTTATTTTCTATTTTTTCAAATAAGTTATCAAATGCCTTATAAATGAAATCTAATCTTTTCTTCTTCCCTTCAGTATCATCAATTGTTAAAATCTTAGAGGATAACATGGGAATAAAAGTTAAGGCTACTACTAAGGAAGCTGTAAGTGATAAAGTAACTGTCATGGCAAAATCTTTAAATAAAATACCAACCATTCCATCTACAAATACTATTGGTAGGAATACTGCTATGGTTGTAAGGGTTGAAGCCATAATTGACAAGCCAACCTCTTTAGCTCCTTTTATGGCAGCTTCTTTTTTAGAGTATCCTTCTACTCTATATCTATAAATATTTTCCAGCACTACAATGGCACTATCTACTAACATACCTACTGCTAATGCCAATCCACCTAAGGTCATCATATTTAATGTAATCTTATTAAAATATAATAATATAAATGAAGCGATTAATGAAATAGGTATAGATACTCCTACTATCAAAGTGGATCTTATATTCTTTAGGAAAATATATAAAACTGCAATGGCGAATATAGAACCTACAATAACATTATCTATAACATTATTAATAGAGTCCCTTATAATAGTAGAGGTGTCTATTACTATATTAATTTTAACATCTGGATAATCCTTCTTTAATTTTTCCACTTCCCTACTTACTAAATCTGCCACCTGTACTGTATTTTTACCTGATTGTTTTTTTATGGAAATATTGATACTGTCCTCTCCATTAGTTCTAGAGATTCCAGTAATATCTTTATTTTTTAATTCTACTTTAGCTATATCCTTAAGAGTAATTATAGAACCTGTATTAAGGGTAATTGGCATATCTCTAATTTCATCAATAGAATTAAACTCTCCTATTACTCTTATGGTAAGATCCTGCTCACCATTTTCTACAACTCCTCCTGGAAGATTAGTATTGGCTGCACTGAGTAATTGATTTAACTGGTTTATGCTCAATCCATATCTTGATAATCTAGCTATATCAACAGATACCTCAATTTCATCTGTAAGTCCTCCTCCAATATCAACAGAAGCCACTCCTTCTAATCTTTCAAATCTTTGTTTGAAATTGTCTTCTGCCAATGACTGTAAGCTTGACAAGCTTCCATTGGTAGATAAAGCTATTTGTACAATGGGCATGGAATTTGGGTCTATTTTAATTACCATAGGTTGTGTAGCATCATCTGGTAAAGCTCCCTTAACTAAGTCTACTTTCTCTCTCATTTCTAATGTGGCAAAATCCATATTTGTACCAGTATTAAACTGAGCAATTACAATAGAGCTTCCCTGGGAAGAAATTGAATTAATTGTATCAATATTTCCTACTGTAGCAATTGCCCCTTCAATTCGCTTGGTAATTAAGTTTTCTATTTCCTGAGGACCAGCCCCTGAATAGGAAGTAGAAACTATTGCCACAGGTATTTCTATTTCCGGATAAAGGTCAATTGGTAGTCCTGCCAATGAGATTGCCCCAAAGATAACAACTACCAAAACCATCATTGTTATAGTAACGGGTCTTTTAACAGCAAAACTTGATAAATTCAATATTATTCACCCCTTACTACTTTCACTTTTCGTCCATTTTCTACATAATGCTGCCCTTTTATAATAACCTCTTCATCTATTTTAAGTCCTTCTTTAATTTCAACATAATCTCCTGTATCTAAGCCCAATGTAACAGTTCTTTCAACTGCTTGGTCATTTTCTACTACAAATACTATTTTCTCATCTTTCTTATCCAAAACAGCATTACTTTTAATTGCTATAACTGAATCTATTTTATCTAAATTTAACTTTACTTTACCATTCATCCCAGGTCTTATTTTTCTATCAGAATTATCTATATATACCTTTACAGAATAAAGATTGCTCCCAATATCAGCTGTTGGGCTAATATAGCTAATGGTACTAGATATATCTTCATCAAAGGCTGCCGGAATACTTAAATCTACTTTTTGATCTATGCTTAATCTATTTACTACATCTTCTACTACCTTTATTTCTATATAAACCTTGTCCATATCAACAATGGTAGCTGCCATTTGTCCACTACTAACAACTTGACCTTCCTTTACATTTAATGTGGAGACAACTCCATCCATTGGTGCTTTAACAACTGTATTGTTGAAATTATCTTCCATTTGCTCATAGGATATCTGTGCTTGCTTCAATTGGCTTAAAGCTTGCTGATACAATGTTTCTGCTTGTTCTAGTTGACCTTTTGCTGCTTCTAAATTCATATCACTAGCAGCTAACTCTGCCTGCTCTAGTTGACTTTTAGGTATGATACCCTCTTCATAAAGTTCTTTACTTCTTTCTAAATTTAACTTAGCATTTTCTATTTTTTCTTTATTTAATTCATAGTTAGCCTTTGCAATCTTTAAACTGCTTTCAGATTGTAAAACTCCATTATTTGCTATTTCAATGGCATTATTAGCCTGCTCAAGACTTTTTAGAAAAGTATCCTGTTCTACTACAAACAGTACACTGCCTTCTTTTACTACATCACCTAGCTTAACATTTACACTAGAAACTATACCAGAAACCTTTGGTAAAACTGATATTTCTTCATTTGCTAATATCTTACCATTAAATTTAAGATTATTTGCTATGGTTTGGATATTAGTCTTTTCTACTTCAACTGGTATATAATTTTCCTCTTCAACTGTCTCACTAGATTTTAAAGACTTATTACATCCAGATGCTAAACTTAATATCCCTACTAGAATGAAAACTAATATAATTTTTGTATTGAACCTTCTATGCACTATAGTGTCCCCCCTAAATCAATTAAATTTTTATCGACCGAACGGTCAGTCAGTATTTTTCATTATATTATAGTACCTTTGTCATGTCAATATTTTTTTCAATAACTTCAGTTTTTGGTGCCTGGCACCAAAAACTGAAGTTATTGAAGTTATTGTACTAATCCTCTTCTTCTTATTTTAGAATCTACTACTACATCTATATCAATTTGCGGAAATATCTCATCCCAATCATTTTCTACCTCTTTCCATACCTTTGGGTGATATTTATATAGATATTCTCCAATATATATTGCATCAGCTTTATATTGTTTTTGTAATACTTCTAACGTACTATTTACTTCACTTTCTAAAACTTCATTTATTGCATTTTCCATTTTATTCATTATTTCCATATCGTTTACCATAGGTCTTCCTCGTATTATATACTCTTGCAGATTTCCTTCGATTTCAATATCTATTCTAATTTTTATATTCCCATCTTCTCTTATTAAATGTTTTTTTATTTTTGAACCATCTATTGAATATGAAACCGTAACTCCATTATATATTGCATCTATTAAATCTCTTTTTAATTTCCCTCGCATTAGTGATATAGCTCTGTTTTGCATTTCATCTATATCTCCTATATAGGTATAGTTTTTAAATATTGCTCCACCAAATATCTTTATATCTTCTTCATGAATTGAAGCTCTAGGCATAAGCCCAACTCCACCTATATCAGTATCTTTTATAAATTGAGTTAAACTTTGAGGTATAAATTTAGATGTTCCTTTATTTTCTTTAAGCATACTTACCAGTGTACCTTCTATTACCTCTTGTCTTTTAGCCTTTGGTATAAATAGGAGTAAATCCATAGCTTTCCCTTCTGCTATTAATAATCTAACTTTTTTGTTTATAATGAAATCTCTACTCATTCCATCTAATATTTCTCGAATTATACATTCATCCTTTGCTAATTCTTGTCCAAAGACTACTACTTTTAGATGTTTAAAATAAACTTCATAGGGCAATCTCGTAGACAGTTGTTCTATACCCTCAAAAACAGATGATGCTACAGTTGATACTATATGTATTCTCTCTTCTTGAGTTGCATTTTTACCTATTGCATTTATATTGGGATAAGATATGGTTATTATATATTTTTCACCCTCATTATCATTTAAATCTACGCCTATTGAATATGGAAATATTCGTTGGTTTATTTCTATCATTCCCCAACATCCTGTAGTCAATATAAGTGGTATAGTAATAATTACCAATATAAATCTTTTTTTCATCTATCTGACCCCCTAGATTTAAATAATCCTATAACATAGATTATAATTGGCAAGAAAACTATGGATACAAATCCAAAGTAATTTATAAACTTTCTTATTTGTTTACTTAATTGAACTATGTTTTCAGGTATCAAGGATATTATATATATTAGTGGTGTAAGTGGTAGTATAAATAACCCATGTTCTTTTGTATTAAATAAGTTTGAGAGAATTTTTCCAGCTGAATAATAGAATGGAACCATAGTTCCAAAAATGACTATTACCCATATGGCTACCATAAGTCCATCAAGGTTTTCAATAAAATATCCAGGTAAATCTATTTCTTTTATAAGGGATAGTATAGGAAAGCTTTGCCTTCTCAAACTCTGTAATCCATATTGAGATAGAGAAAGCACAAATATTATTAGATATATAACTATTACTATTCCAACTCCCATAAGACTAGATTTCATTGTTTCTTTTTTTCTTTCTGTAAAGGGTATTGAAAATAATAATATTTCAAATCCAGTATAGCTAAAAAAGCTTAGACTTATGCTCTTTGGCGTATTTCTAATATTTGATTGAAATAGTGGAAGCATATTTGTAAAGTCTACACTTGTTAAAGATATAAGTATTAATATTATTACAAATCCTAGTACTACTGGATATATATGATATGCTGCTCTTCCGATTACTTGAATTTCAGATCTAGAAAGATAAGTAGTTACAAGTATAAAGGAAATTATTATTATTTCTGTTGGAGTATTTTCTAAAAGAAATGCCTTTAGAATCTCTGCAATATTTCTAGAAATGGCAGCCATACTCACTATTAGATAAATTAGAAAGAAAACAAGAAAAATATTAAAGAGCCATTTGCCTAAAACCATTCTACCTATTTCAAAAAAATCTTTATCAGGATAAAGATAGAACAATTTATTCATAATTATTGTAATTCCTATTACTAATATACCTGAAAGAATTATAGCTATCCATCCATCATTTCCTAATATCAAAGAAATTCTATTTGGAAGAGATAAAATTCCTGTTCCTACAACTGCAGAAACAACTAATGCTCTTATCTGTTTATTTGATATTTTATTATTTTTTTGCATCTTTCCAACTTCTCCCCATTCTTCTCTTATTCCTCGGATGTGTAAATGTAGGTCTTTCTTTTAGGTATTGAATTGGTATCTTAAATAAAGTGTCTTTTAATTCACCAGAACCTACTCCTAAACCTGAATATGGTGATGTAAATGGAACTCCAAAACTATCTAATTTAATTAAATGAGTTCCTAATAGGATAATTCCTAACATTACTCCATATAACCCCAATACTGATGCTAAAATAATAAGGATAAATCTCCACACTCTTAATCCTGCTGCAAACTCATAACTAGGGATAGCAAAAGAAGCTATAGTAGTTGTAGCTACTATAATTATTAAAATAGCACTTACTATTCCAGCCTCAACTGCTGCCTGACCAATTATAAGTCCCCCAACTATTCCCACAGTTGTCCCTATTGGTCCAGAAATTCTTGTACCTGACTCTCTTATTAGTTCTATTGTGCCCTCCATTAAAAATGTTTCTACAACTGCTGGAAAAGGCACATTAATCCTACTTGCTGCTAAATAATAGGTTAATTTTGTAGGAAGTAGTCCTGGATGATATGAAATAATGGATATATAAAGTGCAGGAGATAGAACTGCTAAAAACACTGCTAATAATCTTAAAAATCTTACTCCTTGTGTTTCTTGCCATCTTGTATAATAATCTTCTGTTGATTGCAATAATGTCCCAATGGTAGCAGGTACTATTAGTACAAAGGGTGAATTATCTACTATAATGGCTACACGTCCTTCATACAATGCAGCTGCGACTGAATCAGGTCTTTCTGTATTCTCTATTTGAGGAAATGCTGAAAGGTAATTATCTTCTATTAAATTTTCTAGCATGGAACTATCTAATATGGCATCTATATCTACTGATTTTAACCTTTCATTAACATCATTAATTAAAGATTTATCAACAATATCTTCTATATACATTACTGCAACACTTGTTTGTGACCTTCTACCAACTGTATGCATTTTAATTTTTAAATTGGTATCCTTTATCCTTCTTCTTACTAATGTCATATTTGCCTTTACAGATTCTACAAACCCATCCCTTGGACCTCTAACTAAGGTTTCTGTCTGTGGTTCTTCAACGCCCCGAGCTGGCCAGCCTTTTGAGTCAAATATTAAGCATTTATCAATTTTATCAATTAAGATTATGGTATCACCAGAAAGTATGGAATCCACTATATTATCTACATGAAATTCTTCTTTTATATCTATAGTAGATAATGCCTCCTTTGAAATTATATCTATTAGTGGAGTCTTAAATCCTTGTAGAGAAAAGGTTTTTATTTCTTCTTCTATGAATAGGGAAAAAATCCCGTGTTCTGCAATATATTCTTTGCTTACTAAGCCATCTATATATACTAAGGTGAGCTTTACTTTATAAACATCACCTATTTCTATTCTTCTAAAGACAACATCATCACAGTCGGTAAATAAGTTTCTAAATATTTCTTCGTTTTTTTCTAAATCTTTAAGCAGTATAGTTTTCATCATTACACCCCTACATTAATAATAGCAATACATATAATAATCCACCTATGGTTATGTATGAATAAGATATAATCTTTACCATTCGTAATTCCCTTATGTATCCTTTTTGTCTATATCTTTTGCCATCAATTAATAAAGTAAATATTCCTATGGCAATTATCATTAAAATAGTATAATAATCCGTCAACTCTCTTAATATCTTATATGTTTTAGAAAACAAAATCCCACCTCCTGTAACTAATATAGTTTGCAAAAGATGGGTAATATATACACTCTATTAAATTGTCTTTACAATAAGAACTACGCCCTTATTATATTTTTTTTCTAAGCTTTTCTTACAAAATTGAAGTTTATCTAAATCCTCAAATAATCCGAAAACCGTTGGTCCACTACCACTCATTAAAGAACCTAATGCTCCATAGTCTAGCATATCTCTCTTGATTTCAGATATAATAGGTGTTTTTTCTATAACTACTTCTTCCATTACATTGGTTATACTTTTGGCTACGGAGTTTATATCATCTTCTTCTATAAATGACATTATTTTTTTTATATCAATATGTGATTGTTTATTTAGTCTAATATTTTTATAAACTTCAGCAGTTGAAATACCTATCCCTGGATTAATAAGCAATACATTCTTATCTTTAAAAGACCTGATCTTTGTCAACTTTTCTCCTATTCCTTCTGCAAATGCTGTTCCTCCCATAATACAATAGGGTACATCTGCACCAATTTCCACACCAATTTCCATTAATTCTTTTTCACTTAGTTTTAAACCCCAAAGCTCATTTAATCCTTTCAAAACTGCCGCTGCATTTGCACTGCCTCCTGCAAGTCCTGCTGCCACAGGAATTCTTTTATATATATTTACTTTAATTCCTCTGTTTATCCCCGTCTTTTCCTGCATCTTTTTCCATGCATGATATACTAAATTTGTAGAATCTAGGGGAACTTCTTCCTTATTACATTCTATTTCTATATCTTTTTTAATTTCTTTTATAGTCAATATATCATTAAGACTGATTTGCTGCATTATAGTATTTATCTCATGATAACCGTCGTCCCTCCTATATAACACATCCAGTCCTAAATTAATTTTACCATAGGAATTTATTATAATCTCTTTCATTTAAATTTCTCCCTCATGAAAATTTACCTTTTATATTATATCATAATTCCTAAGGTATGATAAAGTTTCCTTTAAAAAGATATATCTACTGTTTTTTCAATTATTATTTTCTCTCCAGGCATTATATTATTTGGATTTAAACTTTCATTTGCCTGCAATATTTCCTCTACAGTTGTATTGTATCTTTTAGCTATATTCCATAATATATCATCTCTTTGAACTATATAAATAGTTATACTAGGGCGATTTCTTTTATCTATTATATCTCCTGTTTCCTCTATTAAATTGATCACTGATAATACTCTATTTCTATTGATTTTCACCTTATGCTTAATAGCTGCCTCTACAATAAAAGCGTCTTTAGATGTATCTACTTTTATTGTTTCCAAATTTAGACTTACATCTATTAATGGTTCTATAACCTTTTCTTCTAGGGGCAAGTAATATTTATATGGAATTTCTTCTCTAAATGTACTAATTTCTTCTGTTATATCGTCTAAATAAATTCCTTTTAAAGAAAGAATTCCTTCCACTATTAGTTCATTATCTTGAATTCTAGTATCTATAATACTTGGAGAGCCTATTATATTATAAATCTCCCTTATTTTATATTGAGTTAAATCCTTAACTATATTCTCCTTATGAATTGTACTTTTTACATTTTCAATTAAATTGATTTCTTCTCTTTCTATATTAACTTCTTCCTTAGTTGAGTATGCATCTACTATTAAGGCTTTCTGATTCTCTGAGAAAGCTATACCTGATATTCTAAGTTTTACTTCTAAGGATAAAATCTTAAGCTCTCCAGCTTCATTTTCTAATAATTCATAATTTCCTTCTACTACTTCAATAATAAGTTCTTCTTGTGATTCAGCTATTGCACCTGGAATTTCTAGAAAATGATTGAAAGGTATTTCCTCTTCTACTGTATCTATTCTATTTTCTCCATAATATATAACTTTAGCATTCACCATCCCAGATACTATTATCCTATCGTCTGCTACTGTAGCTTCATTTTCATAAGCTTGAATTGACATTTTAAGTATTTCTTCTATGGCTGGATTTTCTTCTCCTATTTCGAAGGTTTCTTTTACTATGGCATAGGATGTCTCTCTACCATAGATTTCCTTATATTTAATAGTTTCTTTTAATATTTGAAGATTATTTTTTTCATTAATGTCTTTGATTATTTCTATATTATTTACTTCTTCCACTTTTCCTTCTAAACTAACTAATGCCTTTAGAGATAGTTTTCTTTCATCTAATATTTCTTCTTCTATATATTCAATATTAGAACTTATAGTTGCGGACATAGTTTCTGTTATTCCTGGTATCTCTATTTCTTCTCTAAAATCTGCATTAGAATCCATTGTATAAATATTATTCTCTTCTTCCTTTGATTTGTAAACTATTTTAAATTTTACTACTCCTGATACTACTATTCTATCCATTATTACCTTGGTACTAAGTATTTCTACAGTGCCATCTGTCCAAAGTACCTTATTCAAATCTGCTTTAGATGGATTTAGATAAATTTCTGTTTCTACCAAGGCCTGGATATTTTCTTTTCCCCTTAGCTCTTCAATCCGCAAAACATCTTTTATTAATTCAACAGACATAATATCCCCCCTAATTATTTCCTATAACATCCTATGAAGATATATATGCATAAATATCATAAATAATGAATAAAGACATAAAAATAACTGTACAATGATTGTACAGTTATTTTTTAAGATATTTTTACACTATGTTGATTTTGTGAGCAAACAGTTACTTCAACGGTTCCCGTCAATACATCTGTATAGGTATATGATACCTTTCTACTGCTATCATATTCATTGCTAATCCTTACAATAAATAAATTAGGGTATGCCGCTTCCAATATTCCTTCTCGAACCACAGTCTTTTTTCTACCTTTATTTGCTCGAAGTATTACATTTTTGCCAATACACCTCTCGATGTCTTTACGAATTCTGATCAATATATCCTTTTCCAATATAGCAAACCACCTTCCATTAGTTGCTCCCCACAGTCGGAGGCAGAAGAAGTGTCACTTATGTATGAATTATATCACAAAAATTCCATATTGTCAAATAAATTAATTATTATACTATTAATGGGTTTATTTGTCAATTATATTTTAAATTTATTTTTGTTAATTTTTGTTCATAGTTAGTTTATATCAAAATATAACAGTAATTTTTTGGGATTTTTGACGACCCTTGTGATATAATATATTTAATTATATAACGGGGAGGAAGTAATTGTGAAAGGTACTATTGTTTCTGCATGGGTTCAAACCTGCAGAGAATTATATGGAGAAAGCTTAACAAATGAGGCTTTAGAGAATTTTAATATTAGTCCCAATAAAATATTTACTCCAACAGAAGATATTGATGATAAAGCAGCTAGAGGAATTTTAGATTATATCGCCCAAAAATTGGGAAAAAAGACCGATGAAGTATGGAGAACTATGGGTAATCATAATGTAATTACTTATACTAAAGTTTATCCTGCATTCTTCAGATATAAGAATTTATACTCTTTTCTTCAAGCTATGTATGATATCCATGTAGTAGTTACAAAGAGAATTCCAGGTGCAAAACCACCTATCTTAGGAATAAAACCAATAGATAAACATACTGCTCATATGACTTATTCTTCTTCTAGGGGAATGTTTCCTTATTTTCATGGTATGTTAGAGGGTGCTGCCAAATATTTTAAAGAGGATATTACAGTTGAAACCTTAGAGAAGACAGAAGATTTTACAAAGATAGCTATTACTTTCACTGAAGAAATTTATTATCAAAGGAAGTTTAGATTTAACAAATTGTTATCTTTTGGATTTATAAAGAGTATGGAGGGAAAAATTGCTATAGCATCCCTTTTATTAGTAGGTCTTCCTGTAACTTTGTTATCTAAATTTGCATCTTCATCTACTGCCTTTTTTGGAACTTTAATTCTTTCAGCAATTGTTCCATTTCTAATTAGCAAAGGATTATTTAAACCTCTTAAATTTATCTATAATTCCCTAGATGAAATTGTTGATAAAGATTTATCTATGGTATTGGATATAGATACTAATGATTTCTTTGAAGATATTAATAAAAAGGTAAAGAATTTAAAGGAATCTATAAAAGCAGATTTTGTAGGATATAAGGGAACTACTGATGAATTAAATGTTTTTGCTGATAAATTTGCTGAAATTTCCAGTAATATGAGCTTTACTTCAAATGAAATATCCAATGTAGTAGAGCAGGTGGCTGGCGGTGCTATAAATCAAGCAGATGAAACTGAGCAAGTGGCATATAAGTTAAATGACTCTATTGTTTCTTTAAATGAAGTAGTAAAAAAAGAAAATGCAGGTAAAGAAGAATTAGAATCAGCCGTTACACAAATAAACCAAGGATTTGAAGATTTAAAGTCTACATCTGATAGCTTGAATCATGTACTATTACAGTTTTCTCAAGTACAATCTAAAGGTCAAGATTTACAAAATAGAGCAACTGAAGTTCGTAATATAGTTGAAACTGTAGAAAAAATTGCTGAACAAACTAATTTATTAGCTTTAAATGCAAGTATAGAAGCTTCACGAGCTGGAGAATATGGTAGAGGTTTTACAGTTGTTGCAATGGAAATTAGAAAACTTGCTGAAGGTTCTAAGGAAGCTGTTAAAACTATTAATGATAACCTAGAATCTTTTATTAAAGATATTGATGGATTTGTTTTTGATATATCTGACCAATTTAATATTCTTGAAAAGGAAAATATTAAATTAAATTCTGTAGCAGAAGAAAATAGTAATTCTGTAAATTCCATAGCCCAAGTATCAGAATTAATTATTGAATTAACCAAGGAACTTACAAATGAAACTAATAATATAAATTCTATATCTCAAGGAATAGAATCCTTAGCAGCTATTGCAGAAGAAAATTCTGCTTCGTCCCAAGAAGTTTCTGCTAATGTTCAATCCTATACAGAAGAAATAAGAAAGATGACGGAAAGTATATATGAATTTAAAAAGGTCAGTATGGAGTTTAGTAAAGAATTGGAAAAATATATTGTATAATTTGAGACAAGGAGCAACTCTCCTATTGCAACAATTGATAGTTGAGAATTGACAATATTAAAAGATTTATAATATTTTTATATTTAAAACACAAGACCAAGGATCTTCCAGAAGAAAATTCTTGGTCTTTTTAATTATCAATTGTAAGTTGTCAATTAAAAAATAATCTCGTTATATAAACTGCTGAAATCAACCCTGCTAAATCTGCTATTAACCCTGCTGCCAATGCGTGTCTTTGTTTTTTTATGGATATAGACCCAAAATATACTGCCAATACATAGAATGTTGTTTCACTAGAACCCATCATTACTGCCGCTGTTTGAGCTAATAAGGATTCTGCCCCATAATTTGTGGCTAGTTCACTTAATATTCCTTGAGCACCTGAACCCGATAAAGGTCGCATAAATATCATAGGAACTAATTCTCCTGGTATATTAAAAACCTTTATAATTGGTGTAAATATCTTAATTAAAATATCCATGGCTCCTGATTCCCTAAAAACTCCAATTGCTACAAGCATGGCTACAAATGAAGGTATTATTCTTATGGCAGTGGAAAACCCATCTGCTGCTCCTTCTACAAAGGATTCATAAACATTAATATTTTTACTCATTCCATAGGATATAATACCAACTAGCATAAGAGGAATTGATAACTTAGATAAAACTTCCATTATTATAGGGAGCATTTAATAATTCCTCCCTATTTTTTTATTAATTTTTTTCATCTCATATTTAGGAAGTTTTTGTAGTATCCTTGCTGCAATTATAGCTACAGTTGTAGATATAGTAGTTGCTATTATAGTGGGTCCTATTATTTCCGTAGGGTTAGATGCACCTGCTGCTGATAATATAGCAATAGTTGAGGCTGGTATTAAAGTTACTGATGAAGTATTTATAGCAAGAAAAGTAACCATAGCATTAGTTGCAGTATCCTTATGTTTATTTAATCTTTGTAATTCCTCCATAGCCCTTAATCCAAAAGGAGTAGCAGCATTGCCTAAACCTAATATATTGGCTGAGATATTCATTATCATAGCTCCCATAGCAGGATGTTCCTCTGGTACCTCTGGAAATAAAATTATCATAATTGGTTTTAATATTTTGGATATACATCTTATAAGCCCAGAATCCTCTGCTATTTTCATTATTCCCAACCATAATGCCATAACACCTATAAGACCCATGGCGAGTTCTACTGCCGATTTAGCATTGTTTATGGCTGCATTTGTGACACTATCTAAGTTCCCAGTAAGAATTCCAACTCCAAACCCAATAATAATTAAACCTGCCCATATAAGATTGAGCATATAATCACCCCTCATTAACAATTAACAATTTTAAAGCATTAAATAAATTAATGTTTTAATTGTTCTATGCTCTTTGATAATTGTTAATTGACAAAATTCTTTTTTGTTAATTGTTATTATCCTATTCTGTAAAACTTGTCTATATTCAAAAAATAATAAGAGCCAAGTTAAATCAACTTGACTCTATTAATTCTCCTATTCTCTTAATTGTTCTTTATTCTTTATTACAGCCCCAATAAGGTTGTAGCTATACCAAAATATACTATCAAACTTAGAGCATCTACTATAGTTGTAATTAATGGTCCTGCCATAATAGCTGGATCTAATTTTAGCTTTTTAGCTACTAAAGGCAAAGTACCTCCAACAACCTTTGATGTCATAACAGTTACTATTAAGGTTAGAGAAACAGTAATAGCTATGGATAATTCAATTTTCTCAATCACTATAAGTCTTACAAAGTTTATAGCTGATAGAACAATTCCTACTATAAGACTAATTCTTAATTCCTTCCATAATACCTTCAACCAATCATGAGTAGTTATTTCACCAGTAGCTAATCCTCTTATTATTAGAGTTGAGGATTGGCTTCCTGAATTTCCACCTGTATCCATAAGCATAGGTATAAATGTGCTAAGTATGACTACAGAGGCTAATACATTTTCAAACTTACCCATTATTCTACCAGTAAATGTGGCTGAAACCATAAGTATCAATAGCCAAGGTAGTCTATGTCTTGCCAAAGCAAATACTCCTGTATTTAAATATGCATCCTCTGACGGGGACATGGCAGCCATTATTTGAAAGTCTTCTGTTGCTTCCTGTTCCATAATATCCATAATATCATCTACAGTAATAATTCCTGTAAGTCTATTTTCATTGTCTACAACTGGTAATGCTAAAAAACCATATTTTCTAAATACATTAGCAACACTTTCTTGGTCGTCATGGGTATTTACACGAATTACTTCATCTTCCATTATATCATCTATAAGCAATTCTTCATCAGATGTAACTAGGGTTCTTAGGGAAACAAATCCTTCTAAGGTTCTTTTTCCATCTGTCACATAGCAGGTATAAACTGTTTCTTTATTTAACCCAGTTTCTTTTATATGTTCCAATGCTTCCTTTACTGTAATTCCTTTTCTCAAATCTACATATTCTATGGTCATTATGCTGCCAGCAGAATCTGCAGGATATTTTAAAAATTGATTTATTAATTTTCTTTCATCTTCTTTAGTAGCTTTGAGCACTTTTTTAACAATGTTTGCTGGCATTTCTTCTATTAAATCTATCATGTCATCGAAAAACAATTCATCCATGATATATTCTAATTCTTTATCTGTTACAGAATTTATAATTCCTAGCTGCTGTTCAGTAGAAAAATGTGCAAATACTTCTACTGCCAAATCCTTTGGCAGCATCCTGAATATTAACAATGTCATATGTGCATCTAATGGGTCTAAAAGTTCAGCTACGTCTACTTCATTCATTTCTGACAGTTCTTTTTTAATTTCTATATACTTTTTTTGTTGAATTAATTCTAAAAGTTTTCTTTCATCCATGTTCTCCCTCCAATTTAGAGAACCATGTTTTGTGATAAAAATGGTTCTCCCATTATTATTTTAAAAATTTGTTTTTTAATACAACTGGGTACAGGACCCGAATCCATTTTCATCACCAACCCTTCTTTTACAATTAGCAATTAACATTTAACAATTAACCATTTACTATATTTAATCAATGCTTATTTAACAATTAAAACATTAAAATTAATTAATGTTTTAATTGTTTTTTGTTAATTGTTCTCTGTTAATTGTTATTATACCACAGTTTCCATGTTCTCGAAAATAAAAAAGATAGGAATCCTATCTTTTTTATTTAAAATTATTCATTTTTTCCTAACTAACATCCACCAGCAGCTCTATCAGGGATTACTGTAAATCCTCTTCTTAGCCAGTTATCACTGTAATCTACTGTGAACTTTCCAAAACTCTCTTCTAATCCTTCTTCTAATACAAATGTAAAATCATTTACTCTAGTTTCTACATCGCCTTCTTTACGCTCATCCAGAGCTAATCCAAATGATGGACCACCTCAACCATAACCTGCGATAAAAATTCTTAAAGGCTTTTCAGTGTTTTTACTCTCAACTATTTTTGTTAACTCTTCAGTAGCTTTTGTAGTTAAATCTATAATCATTTAATTACCTCCTAATTATTCTCTCTTTGTATATATTATATACCCTCATAGGGTATTTGTAAACAATTATTTATTAGTTTTTTCTATAAATATATATGTTATTATAGATTACCCTAATCTTAAACTTTATAATCAAAAAAATCAAAACTGAAACCCCCCTCTACCTTTATAGTGATTATAAGTCTCCATAATAAAGATAGAAAAGAATTTCAGTTTTAATAACCTTCGTCATTTAATCTTTTGTTTATTATTTACTTTTTTTTCTTAGTATTTTAATTGTCAATTATCTTACATTGCTCTCCCTGGTATTATAGCATCTACTATACCTATTACTAGAGCACCTATTATAGCTCCCCATATAGATATATTGAAGCCAGGAACTATAAATTTGGTAACATAAAGAATGATTGCAGCAACTAGAAATCCTGTTATTCCTCTTCCAAAGGGCGAAGCATTAATACCAGTAAATCTTTGTACTAAATGGTCTAATACTCCAATTACTACAGATGCTAACAATAGACTCCATATACCATCTATTGTAAATCCTGGAGTAAAGTATGCTGCTATAGCAACGACTATTGCTGTTACCAAAACTCTTATAAGCATTTCTCCTATGTTGAAATCATCATCTCTGCCTTTATTTTGTTCTCTATTTCTATTATCATTATCCATTATTTCACCTCCTGATATAGTAATCTCCAATAATATTTTTTTTATACAAAAAAATATTAAATAATTTTCATATTTTGTGAAATGATAAATTATGCTAGAAAGCAAATAAAAGATATGCTACTATAATAGTAAGAATTAAAAAGGAGGTTGAAAAATATGGAAATTACTAAAGATATGTTAATTGGTGAACTAATTAGAAAAAAACCAGAAGCAGTAGAAGTTCTTATGAGATTTGGTATGGGTTGTGTGGGATGTCCATCAAGTCAAATGGAAAGCTTAGAAGAAGCTGCTATGGTACATGGCTTAGATTTAGATAAATTAATGGCTGCATTAAATGCATAAATCGGGTAGGAGGTAAATAATTAATTTATTTACCGACCTCCCTCACCACCGTACGTACCGTTCGGTATACGGCGGTTTCATAGTTTACACTTTAACTTCAAGGTAATATTTAAGAAAACTTAAATAACCTTGTTTTTCAAACCTAGCATTGGTTAGGGTTGTTGCAAGAATCCAGCTATTGGCCGTATGCCAGTAGCCTTTTCTTGTATTTGCCCATTCCCATGCCTTTTCTCTTGCTACTCCCAGTTTCTTAAGGTTAACAAATTTCGTCTTGACCTTCTTCCAACTTTTCCATGTTATCATTCGAATTCTTCTTCTGAGCCATTCATCAATTGTTTTCAT
>NZ_FQTY01000014.1 GCF_900128955.1 Tissierella praeacuta DSM 18095 | reverse complement strand
ATTATTCAAGAACTTTAGTTACAACTCCTGCTCCTACTGTTCTTCCACCTTCACGTATAGCAAATCTTAGTCCTTCTTCCATTGCTATTGGTGTGATTAATTCTATACTAAATCTTGCGTTATCTCCTGGCATTACCATTTCTACGCCTTCTTCTAGTTTTATATCTCCTGTTACGTCTGTTGTTCTAAAGTAGAATTGTGGTCTATATCCATTAAAGAATGGTGTATGTCTTCCACCCTCTTCTTTTGATAGTACATATACTTCTGATTCGAATTTTGTATGAGGTTTTATTGATTTTGGTTTTGCTAATACTTGACCTCTTTCAATTTCGTTCCTTTGTACTCCTCTTAGAAGTGCTCCTATATTATCTCCTGCTTGTGCTTCGTCTAGTAGTTTTCTAAACATTTCTACTCCTGTTACTACTACTGTTCTTGCTTCTTCTGATAGACCAACGATTTCTACGTTGTCTCCTGTTTTTACTACTCCTCTTTCTACTCTTCCTGTTGCTACTGTTCCTCTTCCTGTAATTGAGAATACGTCTTCTACTGGCATTAGGAATGGTTTGTCTGTATCTCTTTCTGGTTGTGGAATGTATTCATCTACTGTTTCCATTAGAGCTACTATTTTATCTCCCCATGGTCCATCTGGTTCTTCTATTGCTCTTAATGCTGAACCTACTGTTATTGGTGTATTATCTCCATCAAATTCATATTCGGATAGTAATTCTCTTACTTCCATTTCTACTAATTCAATTAGTTCTTCGTCATCTACCATATCTTGTTTGTTTAAGAATACTACTATCTTTGGTACTCCTACTTGTCTTGATAATAAGATATGTTCTCTTGTTTGTGGCATTGGACCGTCTGCTGCTGATACTACTAAGATTGCTCCGTCCATTTGTGCTGCTCCTGTTATCATGTTCTTTACATAGTCAGCGTGACCTGGGCAGTCTACGTGTGCATAGTGACGGTTTGCTGTTTCATATTCTACGTGTGATGTTGAGATTGTTATTCCTCTTTCTCTCTCCTCTGGTGCTTTATCTATGTTGTCATAGCTCATTACTGTTCCTGAGCCAAATCTTTTGTTTAATACCATTGTAATTGCTGCTGTTAATGTTGTTTTTCCATGGTCTACGTGTCCTATGGTCCCTATGTTTACGTGGGGTTTAGTTCTTTCAAATTTTGCTTTTGCCATTTCAATTTTCCTCCTTAATTATATTAATAACTTTTACTTTCCTTAAGCTTTCTCAAGGAAGATATCTAAGAAAACTCACCCTGGCGTTTCTTATCTTCAAAAATCTTGGAGCCCACGACCGGACTCGAACCGGTGACCTCTTGCTTACCATGCAAGTGCTCTACCTCCTGAGCTACGTGGGCATTTTTTCTCACTGCTAGTTATTTTACTATTTCCCTTAAAGATTGTCAAGCCCAAGTTTCTACTTTGTCTTCTAATATTTTTTCTAATTTTCTCTTTACTCTCTGCAATGCATTATCAATACTCTTTACATGCCTGTCCAAGTCTTCCGCAATTTCTTGATAACTCATACCATTTACATAAGATATTAAAACTTCTAATTCTAATTCAGATAAAACCTCTTCCATTTTTCTTTCCATTAAATTCAAATCTTCCCTACTAATCATTAACTCTTCTGGATCTGAAGTTTTAAATCCTGAAATAATATCTAATAATGTTCTATCAGAGTCTTCATCATATATGGGTCTATTAAGTGAAATATAAGAATTTAAAGGAATGTGCTTTTGCCTTGTTGCTGTTTTAATTGCCGTAATTATCTGCCTTGTAATACAAATTTCTGCAAAAGCTCTAAAAGATGTAAGCTTGTCCCTATCATAATCACGTATTGCTTTATAAAGTCCTATCATACCCTCTTGAATAATATCCTCTTTATCTGCTCCAATCAAATAATAAGATCTAGCCTTTCCTTTTACAATGCTCTTATATTTATACATTAGGTATTCCAGTGCAATAGCATCATTATTTTTGGCTGCCTCTACAATCTCTTCATCTTCCATAAATTCATACGTAGACAATTCCAAGCATTTATGTAACTCAAGTTGCACTAAGTATCCCCCCAGTTTATACTTTAATTTAAATCACTTTTATTATATTTAATACTTATATATTAGTCAAGGCTATTCAATCTTTACTTATTATTTTATTCAGCCTATCTATTGTTTTCTCATCTAATCTTCCTAATAACAAATCATTTTTTTTGTTTTCTAAATTGTTTTTACGCTTCATCAACTTTTTTTCATTAAAAATTTCCATTTCTAATTCTCTAGCTGAAATCCTAGTACCTCCCCGTCCAAGAATAATTTGTTGTTCCATCCAATCCGATGTGGCTACTCTTACTCTTTTTATTCTACCAATCTCATCTAATTGTTTTTCGATATATTGGTCTGCTGTTTCGTTTTCTTTTGTGTATATAACCTTTAATCCATTGTAGTTCTCTTTAGTTCCACAATTGCCTTTTACCAAATGTGCATCAAATACAATTATCACTTCGATTCCAGAATAATGCTTGTATTCTGTCATAATCTCTATAAGCTCATTACGAGCTTCCTCTAAGTTTTCATTTTTAAGCTTATTAAATCTTTCCCAGGAGTTAATGATATTATAGCCATCAACAAAGAGATACTCTTTAACTCTTTTATTCTTTTTAGCCATGGCTTTGTCTAACTACCTCATATATCAAAATAGACGCTGCATTAGAAGCATTCAAAGAAGATATCTTACCTAGCATTGGTATTTTAACTAATACATCACATTTTTCTTTTACAAGCCTTGATAGACCTTTACCTTCATTTCCTATTACTAATCCTATAGCTCCTCCTAAAGAAGTATTAAAATGATAATCAGCCCCATTCATATCTGCACCATAAATCCAAAGACCTTTGTCTTTTAATTCTTCAATTGCATTTACAATATTGTTTACCTTAGCTACAAGCATATGCTCTACTGCACCAGCGGAACTTTTATATACTGTTTGATTTATCTGAGCAGAACGTCTCTTAGGAATAATTATTCCATGTACTCCTGCACATTCTGCTGTTCTAATTATAGAGCCTAAATTATGAGGATCTTCCAATCCATCTAAAATTACAATAAAAGGAGGTTGATTTCTTTCCTTTGCCCTATTAAGAATATCCTCTATACTTGAATAAGTATAAGAAGTAACTAATGCAACTACTCCTTGATGAGCATTACCATCTGACAAAGAATCTAATTTATTTTTATCTACTTGCTGTATTACAATGTTTCTATCTTTTGCTATTCCAATTATTTTATTTATAGAACCTTGAAGTTCTCCCTTTAAAATATATAGTTTTTCTATTTCTCTATCTGCCTTTAGTATTTCTAAGACAGGATTTCTACCAACTACATATTGAAAATCCATTCCTATCACACCTTTCTGCAAACCTAGTGAACAACTAATAGATATTCACCATATTTATATTTTCGCTCTTGATTATTTACTATTCCACAGTCTCACTGCATAAATTCATTTTATCATTATCATTCCCATGAATTTGGCCTTCGTTGCCTTTGACCTACTAAAGCTTACTAGCCTTCCCTAAGTTAGGTCATAAACTTCTCCCTTACTTCAGATATCTTCCCACAGGTCATCTTGCCTTCTGGACATGGTCCATTTATACAGCCTGGCCCAGCATTTTTAAATAATGTAGGATAGATTTTTTTCACTTCAATTAACATTAAAATAGCAAGTTCTCTTATTTCCCATTGAGCTCTATTGCAACATCTAAGTTTGAAAAAGTTCATCAAAGACCTTGCATTCATAGTAAATACTATTTTAGTTTCACAGGCATTCGGAAAAATATATCTTGCATCTTCAATAGATTCTTTTTCAGCTTTGTTTCTTGCTTCTTTTTCATTGTAATTAAGGTTTATATATTTACTATAATACTCATTAAATAATAAGTTTGATATTTCATTATAATTTTTTTGATCTTCCTTCATGGCATTTTCAAATATTTCCCTAGCTCTTTTATTATTAGCAATAGCTGGGGGAATTATATATTCAAATTGCTCAAGTTTTACATATCTTTGTGATTGTTGAGAAAAACTGGCAATTCTATGTCTAACCAATTGGTGGGTTAGGGTACGAGATACACCTTCAACTCCAAAGGTAAAAGTAACATGTTCAATAGGACTTTCATGATTTAAATCCATTAAAAGAGATAAGAATGATTCAACCTTCTCTTCATTTAAACTCTCTTCTATTTCATTTACGCCTATGGGAGAATAGCAAAGTCTAGCAGCTGCTGCAATTAGCTTTTCACCATCTGGTGTATATCTTAAAAGTTCCACTTTAACCATTCCAATCCCTCCCTTACTTATTGATTTCTATATTAGATACTAATTCAAATAATTCTTCTATTCTACTATCCTTGCCCATTAAATAGAGATAACCAATTAAAGCTTCAAATCCAGTAGCATATTTATAATCTATCATATTGGCATTTTTAGGCATAGTATTAGTCTTAGCATTTCTACCTTTTTTAACTATTATTTGCTCTTCTTCAGTAAGTACATCATCCAAAATATGCACTATATTAGCTTGGGCCTCCGCTCTTACATATTTAATAGTTGATTTATGAAGCTCTTTAACCGATAGCTTTTTTTCAAGCAAATAAGTGCGAACAAATAATTCATATACTGCATCACCTATGTATGCAAGTTGCAGAGGAGATAACATAGTTATATCCTCTGCATTTAATTCTGTATTCATCTTTCTAAATAAATTATTTTCTCCCATAATCTATATACGTTTCCATTTCACCCCTTCTTGGGTATCTTCTAAAATTATTCCTTTTTCTTTTAATGCATCTCTAATTTCATCAGCTAGTTTAAAGTCTTTATTTTTCCTTGCTACTGTTCTTTTTTCTATAAGTTCTAGAATTTCTTCTTCTAAAATTTCTTCTTTTTTATGCAATATGCCAAGTACGTTGGCTAATTCTAATAAAATATTATAAACATTTTCAACTAATTCTCTAGATGCTCTTTCATTTAAATTTGAATTAGAAAACTTGACAATTTCAAATAACGACGCTATAGCATCTGCTGTGTTTAAATCATCTTCCATACTTTCGATAAATTCATTTTTATATTTCTCAACAATAGATAGTATCTCTTTTTCTTCCTCACTTAATTTTCTGTCTTCTGTTTTTTCAAGCAAATATTCTAAGTTTTTCTTTCCATTATATAATCTTTCTAAACCATTTTCTATCTGTTTCATTACTTCTCTAGTAAAGTTTATAGGAGATCTATAATGTGCAGACAATAAAAAGAATCTAAGAACTTCTAAATCAAATTCTTTTGCAATATCTTTCACCGTAAAAAAATTACCTAAGGATTTAGACATTTTTTGATTATCTACATTTAACATAGCATTATGCATCCAATAATTTGCAAAAGGTTTCTCTGTCAAGGTTTCTGATTGTGCAATTTCATTTTCATGATGGGGAAACTGAAGGTCTTCTCCCCCTGCATGTATATCTATAGTATCTCCTAGTAAGGTTCTAGACATAACAGAGCATTCAATATGCCATCCTGGTCGTCCTTTACCCCAAGGACTATCCCATGAAGGTTCTCCTTCTTTTGCTTTCTTCCATAATGCAAAATCCATAGGATTGTTTTTTTCTTCACTAACCCCAACCCTAGCACCACTAATTAAATCTTCAATATTTTTCTTGGATAGTTTACCATAATCTTTTGCACTCTCTATATTGAAATAAACATTACCATCTACATTATAAGCTGCACCCTTTTCTATTAAAGCTTCTATGAACTGAATCATTTGCTCAATAAACTCTGTTGCTTTAGGATGAATTGTTTTCTCTTCATATATATTTAATCCCTTGGCATCTTCTAAAAAAGCCTCTATATATCTATCTGCAATATCTTTAAATGTAGTATTTTCTTCATTAGCTTTATTTATAATTTTATCATCAATATCTGTAAAGTTTACAATGTACTTAACATTGTATCCCTTATATATAAAAAATCTTCTCAATGTATCAAATACTACCATTGGTCTAGCATTTCCAACATGTATATAGTTATAGACCGTAGGTCCACAAGTATACATACTTACCTGTCCATCTACTATGGGTACAAATTTTTCTTTTTTTCTTGTTAAAGTATTATAAAGTTCCATATGTCCCTCCTTTTATTATAGTGAACAACTATTCACCCTTAGTTATTCACTGATTTTATATATTAATTAATATAGTTCTTCATTACATAATCAATTCTTTTTAATATATTTTCTTTACCTAATAAAATCAATATATTTACGAACTCCGGTCCATGGGCTGTTCCTGTTAAAGCAACTCTAGCTGGCATAAATAAATTTTTACCTTTAACTCCTGTAGCTTTTTGTATAAGCTTCATAAATCCTTTAGCATATTCTTCATCTATCTCTTCTATATTTTTTAATTCTTCTTTAATAGCAGCTAGAACAGTACTTACTTGCTCTCCCTTTATTATTTCTAGAGCATCTTCCTCTATTATTTCTATATGTTCTTTAAATATAAATTCTACTTTTTCTACTACTTCTGCCATTGTATCTAAGCTCTCTTGAACTGTATGGATTAATAATTTTAACCATTCATATTTATATTGAACAAATTCATCATCAATAAAACCTGCTTCAATTAAATATGGAATAGCCATGTCCGTAATTCTTTCAACAGATGAGGATCTTATATAATGACCATTTACCCAATTTAATTTATCCTTGTCAAATATTCCACCAGTTTTTGAAACCCTTTCAAAAGAAAACTTTTCAATTAACTCTTCCATGGAAAGAATCTCTTGATTGTCTTCTGGACTCCAACCTACTAATGCTAAATAGTTAATTAATCCCTCTGGCAAATACCCCTTATCTCTAAAATCTTCTACAGACACATCTCCTTGACGCTTGCTTAGTTTCTTCCTATCTTTATTTAATACTGTTGGAAGATGAACATATATAGGTTTTTCCCATCCAAACACTTCATATAAGTAAATATGTTTCGGTGTAGATGGTAACCACTCTTCTCCTCTTACAATATGAGTTATATTCATTAAATGATCATCTACTACTACTGCCATATGATATGTTGGATATCCATCAGATTTTAATAAAACTTGGTCATCAACATCATCAGTATTTATTACTATATCTCCCCTAACTAAATCATGAAATTTCACATCATAATTTTGAGGTAATTTTAATCTAACTACATACTCTTCTCCATTAGCAATTCTTTTCTTTGCTTCTTCTAAGGATATATTTCTACAAAATCCATCATATTTAGGAACCAATCCTTTAATCTTTTGTTCTTCACGGACTTGTTCAAGTCTTTCTTTAGAGCAGAAACAATAATAAGCATACCCTTTTTCAATAAGTTCATCTACATATTTTTTATATATATTTAATCTTTCAGATTGAATATATGGACCATGATTTCCTTTTTGTACAATTTTACCATCTTCTACAAATACTCCTTCATCATAGTCTACACCAGCCCAATGCAAGGATTCTATTAAATTTTCTATGGCACCTTCTACAAATCTTGTCTGGTCAGTATCTTCTATCCTTAAAATAAACTTACCATTATTATGTCTGGCAAATAAATGATTATATAAAGCTGTCCTTAGTCCCCCTATATGTAAATACCCTGTAGGACTTGGAGCAAATCTTACTCTAACTTCTCTCAAAATGTACACCTCCTGAATTAATTACCTTCTATTATATCTCACTAATCTTTAAGTGTAAACTATTCACTTTAAATAAAAGGACTTCTATTATAGTAATAATAAATTATTTAACTCTTTTTTAATACATTTATAGACTTGATTTAAGTTTACATTTACAAAAATTATTCACTATAGATTATAATAAAAAATTCTATTAAAGGGAAATCAAAGAATCTTTCTCTTAGATTTTATGAACAAAACTCTATATTTAAAATATTAAGGTGGAAATTTTCTATTACTATAAAAAAATACTATATTAAAATCTTTAAGCATTAAGATTTCAATATAGTATTTCCCTTAAAAAAATTATTATTGCATTGTAAGTATTTTTGTTGTTTTCTCAATAAAATTAAGTTTCTTTTTTGAATGAATATTAAATTCTTCCTCAGTTATTAATTCCTTTTCTTTTAACTCATATAAAATGTCTATAATTTCTTCACATAATGTAATTAACTCGGTTTCTAATTCTATTAACATAGCAACCCTCCATTAATTATATAATATATCAGTATTTCATCACCTCATTGCTTCAATTGTTTTTTAGAAAAATTTATTAATTATTATAAATTATAAACTATAATATTAGGTACTTTTTATCTAGCTTATAACTAGCTATATTATATATATTCAACATTTGTTTAAAAACTCCTTCTTTTTTTATAAAAAAAAGTAAGACTTTAGTCTTACTTTTCCATTGTGTTTATATTTTTAATCCCGCTTTATTAAATTCATCTTTTATTAAAGATGTTAATTCATCTACACCAATCTCCAATTTTTCATCTTTTCCTCTTATGGAGTATTCCACAATTGATTCTCCTGCCTTTTTCCCTATAGTTATTCTAATTGGAATTCCTATTAAATCTCTATCTTTAAATTTAACCCCTGCTCTTTCATTTCTATCATCTAAAACAACTTCCAATCCCATTGAGTTTAATTCTTTATACAAACTTTCTCCTAAGTCTATTTGTTCTTCATTTTTTATATTTACAACAGTTATAATTATATGATAAGGTGCTACAACTAAAGGCCATATAATTCCATCCTCATCATGATATTGCTCAACAACTGCTGCTACAGATCTAGAAATACCTATACCATAACATCCCATTATAAATGGTTTTTCTTTACCATTCTCATCTAGGAAATTAGCCCCTAAAGAATCAGAATACTTTGTTCCCAATTGGAATATATTCCCTACTTCAATTCCTCTATCCATCTTTAATGACTTACCACATTTTGGACAGATATCTCCTTCTCTTACTAAAAGTAAATCATCTACTACTTCTCCAGTAAAATCTCTACCATAGTTCACATTCTTCAAGTGATAATCTGTTTCATTTCCTCCTACTACTAAGTTTTTCATTTTAGTAATTCTAGAATCAATTAAAAGTCTAACTCCTTTTTTCAAGCCAATAGGTCCAGTAAAGCCTTTATTAGCACCTGTTATATCTAATATCATATTTTCATCTGCCATCTCTACTTCATGTTCACCAACGCCTAAATAATTGCAGAACTTCGTTTCATTTAGTTCCCTATCTCCAGGAATTATAGCAACTACTGGTTTCCCTGATACATTAAAAACTAATGCCTTTGCAAAATTACTATGTTCTACATTAAAAAACTCTACCAATGCTTCTATAGTGGTTATATTTGGAGTATGGACTTTTTCTAGCTCTAATTCTTCAGACAAGTTTTCCCTAACTTTATATATTACCTCTGCCTTTTCATCAGTAGCAGCATAATCACAGTGGTCGCAATACGCTACAAGGCTTTCACCTACCTCGGACATTGCCATAAATTCATGGGATATCTTACCTCCCATAGCTCCAGTATCACCTTGAACTACTTTATATTTTAATTTTAACCTGGTAAATACCTTATCATATGCTTCCCACATTATTTCATAAGCTTTTTTCATACTCTCTTCATCTGCATCAAAACTATATGCATCCTTCATTATAAACTCTCTACATCTCATTAATCCAAATCTTGGTCTTTTCTCATCTCTATATTTAGTTTGAATTTGATAAAGATTTAGCGGAAGTTGTTTATAAGATTTTACCTCGTCCTTTATTAAATTGGTGAAATACTCTTCATGTGTAGGTCCAAGACAGAATTCTCTATCATTTCTGTCCTTTAATCTAAACATTTCTGGTCCAAAGTTTTCCCATCTTCCTGTTGCTTCCCATATTTCTTTTGGTTGAATGGCAGACATCAATAACTCCTGTGAACCTGCCCTATCCATTTCTTCTCTAACTATTTGCTCAACCTTCCTTATTACCCTATATCCCATTGGAAGGTAAGAATATACTCCACTAACTAATTTTCTCATCATACCTGATCTTAAAAGTAATTTATGACTTGCTATCTCCGCTTCTGCTGGCATCTCTCTTAAAGTAGGTATATAAAGTTTTGACATCCTCATAAAAATCACTCTCCTTATTTTAAAATTATAATTTATCTTACCTCAACTATTTAAGATTACAAAAATAATAAACCTTTCATCTCTTGCTCTAGAGACGAAAGGTTGAATTCCGCGGTACCACTCTAATAAACCTAATAAAGGTTCTCTCAATAGTTATAACGCACCACCGTTTAAGCTTTATGGCTTAAAAACTCCAGGACAGGTTCAATATTAGGGAGGACAGAAGTCTTTCACCATATGACTTCCTCTCTAAGACCTATAATATTTACTATTTCCTATCTTAGTCTATATAATATATCCACATTATACTAATAGTATTATATTATGTCAATTATTTTATTTTTGAAGTAAACATACACTATATGCTGAAATTCCCTCTTCTCTCCCTTCAAAACCTAACCACTCTGTTGTTGTAGCTTTTATATTTATATTATCTATAGATGTATGTAAGGTTTCTCCAAGTTTAATCTTCATGCACTCTATATAAGGAGCTAATTTAGGTTTTTGAGCAACAATTGTAGCATCAATATTGCCTATATTATAACCTTTATCGTTCATTAATTTAAATACTTGAGATAAAAGATAAACACTAGAAATATCCTTATACTTATTGTCTGTATCTGGAAAATGTTTTCCAATGTCACCTAAAGCCAATGCCCCTAATATACTATCCATTATTGCATGAATAAGAACATCTGCATCTGAATGACCTAACAATCCTTTTTCAAAAGGGATTTCTACTCCGCCTATAATCAATTTTCTTTCCTCTACAAGTTGATGAACATCATAACCAAATCCTATTCTCATATTATCACCTATCTATATTATCTACTTTGAAAAACAAACTCTCTCCTCCTAAAAATCATTCCCTTATCTTTAAACAAAGATTCAGCAAGGATTATATCCTCAGGAGTAGTAATTTTAATATTTTCGTAAGAACCCATAATCATCTTAACATCATAACCTATTCTCTCAACTATAGAACTATCATCTGTTCCAACAAATCCATTATCTATTGCCTTTTCATATCCTTTAATAAGTATATGTTTAAAGAAACATTGTGGTGTCTGAGCAGCCCAAAGCAAAGCCCTCTGTGGTGTATTATCTATAGTTTTATTTTCCCCTACTACTTTAATTGTATCTGTTACAGGAACTCCTATTACACAAGCTCCGTGAGCAATTGTTCCTTTTATTCCATCTTCAATATTTTCTATTTTTACAAAAGGTCTAGCCCCATCATGGGTTAAAACTATATCAGTTTTTTCACTCAATGCCAGTATTCCATTATATATAGAATCCTGTCGTTCCTTTCCACCTCTAATTATATTAGCTACTTTATTAAATTTATATTTTTTAACGATCTCTTTTCTACAATACTCAATTTCTTCCTCTTTAGCTACTAAGATTATCTCATCAATGTATCTGCATCTCTCAAATTTCTCTATTGTATGAGCAAGTATAGGCTTTCCACCTACAGCTATAAATTGTTTATTAATTTTGCTTCCCATTCTATTGCTCATTCCTGCTGCAGCAATAATAACAGATACATAGTAGTTCTCATACATCCTATTCACCTCTTAAAATATTATAGCACAGTATATTAAAACAATAAACTATATTTATTATATCCAAAAAGAAAAAAGACCCATCTGGGTCTTAAACTGCTTTATCCACCATTGATTTTGGTTTAGCAAATATCATCCTTCCAGCAGATGTTTGAAGAACTGACGTTACTACTACATCTATAGTCTCCCCAATAAACTTTCTTCCACTTTCTACAACAATCATGGTACCATCATCTAAATATGCAAGACCTTGATTTAACTCTTTTCCGTCTCTTACTACCTGTACCAACATTTCTTCACCTGGAAGCACTACTGGTTTTACTGCATTAGCAAGTTCATTTATGTTTAGTACATATATACCTTGAACTTCTGCAACTTTATTTAAATTATAATCATTAGTTATTATTTTCCCTTTAAGTAACTGAGTTAATTTTAGTAGCTTTGAATCAACTTCTTGAACATCATCAAATTTTTTATCATTTATAATTACTTCAATATCTAATTCTTTCTGTATTTTATTCAATATGTCCAGTCCTCTTCTTCCTCTATTTCTTTTTAAAGAATCTGAGGAATCTGCTATATGTTGTAACTCTTCCAATACAAACTCTGGAATAATAAGAGGTCCTTCAATAAATCCAGTCTTACAAATATCAGCTATTCTACCATCAATTATAACAGATGTATCTAATATTTTTGGACATGAGCGATTTTGTGATTTCATTCTATCTTTGGGACTTTTCCTTATATTACCTAAAGTCGAAGATATATCGTCCCTTTTTCTATGGGGAATAGTCAATCCTAAATATCCAAATATGCTATAAAGCATAATTGATGCTATAACTCCAACATAGGGTATACCAGAGCTGTTAAGTGGCTGGGATAATAAAAATGCTATTAGTAATCCTACAATAAGTCCAACAGAAGATATAGCAATATCATATACGGAGAATTTTTCCAATTCATTCTCAATTAACTTTACTAATCTTCTACCTCTCTCAATTATTCTTGATGATAAAGTAAAAAATATAATTCCAAATAAAATTGAAGTACCTAAATGCAATATTAAATTAAGCCATCCTCCTCTAGACATTTGAATAATCTCTAGATTGATAAATAGAGTTAAAATACTATATCCCATCAATGCCCCTATTAATCCAATGACTCCTTTTAAAATTTTATCAATCATCAATTCACCTCCTAGTTTAATATAATTATTACCACTTTTTTATAAAAATAAACCCTATATCCAGATTTAACATATTAAATTTCTTCAGTATCTATTTCTTCTTCACATTTTATTGCTTCTAATACTAATTCCTCAACTTTATCAATATCTGAATCAGCAACTAAAACCATTTCAGATAATAACATCTGCTTTGCTGAACCTAACATTTTCCTTTCTCCTGTAGATAATCCCTTTTCCATATCCATCATTAAAAGATTTCGAACAACAGCTGCAATTTCAAATATATCTCCAGACTTTATCTTATCCATATTTATTCTATATCTTCTATTCCAATTTTGTGGCATGGCAGTTTTATTACCCTTTAATATTGAGATCACTTTATCTAAATCAGATGTATTTATTATTTCTCTCACACCTACTTCCTCAATATTATCTACAGGAACCATCACCTTCATATCTCCAATAGGCATTCTCATAATAAAATATTTTCTTTTTTCTCCTAAAATTTCTTTTTCTTCTATGCCTTCAATAACTCCAGCACCATGCATAGGATATACTACCTTATCTCCAATATTGAACATCTGAATACCTCCTATCTACCTTTCTATTTTATTATACATTAAAATGCTGGAATTGTAAAGTTTATATTTTATCATAGACACATTTCAATTGTCAATCCCCTTTTAATTGTATTTCAAAAAATCTCTATACAAATATTAGTCAAATAAATCTTTATGAATAATTAATAGAAATATTTGACAACTGCTTGTCTTCATAAGTATAATTGAACTATAGCAAATAATCTTTTGACGGGAGTGGAGAATATGAATGACAATATTATAAATTCAGATATGAATTCAACATGTGAAAATTTTCAAGAACAAGTTTCTAAGGTTCTTATTAGGCATAAAAGTATATTAGATATGATGACAAAATTAGATGAGTATAACGCTCGAATTAATAGAGCTGTTGCAAAATCTGTAACTTCTTGTGGATGTATTTCTATTAACGCCACTAAACAAGACTACAGCAAAGAAACTTTTGAAGAAATGCTAGATTCTACTAAGACTCATGTTGAAGGTAATATTTGTGATGGCTGTAAAGAAGTTCTTAATGAGGAAATAGGCTCCTATCTCTTTTATCTAGCTGCTCTATGTAATTCTCTAGACTTGAATATGGATGAAATATTAAAAAAGGAATATAATACTATTAAAACTCTTGGTGTATTTAGCTTAAAATAAAATATTTTTTGCTAATTTTGAGTTTTAAATATATGAAAAATAGGCTAGAATTAATTCTAGCCTACTTTTCATATATTAATCAAAAGCATCTTTAATTACATCTCTTAAAGTCTCTAATTCTATAATCTTAAGATTTAACGTCTTTATTCCTTTTCCACTATTAGGAGCTACATATACTCTTTTAAATCCCATTCTATCTAATTCTCTGAGTCTTGATTCTAAAGATGGAACTCTTTTTAATTCTCCTGTTAATCCAACATCTGATATAAATACAGTATCATTTGGTATCCCCTTATGTTTTACTGAGGATATAATGCTCATAAGCACAGCTAAATTTGATGCTTGTTCCTTTAGTTTTATTCCTCCAGTAGTCTTTATAACTACGTTTTTATCATAAAACCTAATTCCACCTCTTTGTTCTATTATTGATACTAAAGTATTTAATTGTTCTCTTTTTAAACATTCTCCTATCCTTGAAGGATATGGAGTAAAGGATTCCGAAACTAAAGATTCTATTTCCAAGATAATTGGTCTTGTTCCTTCTCTAACTACAGTTATTGCTGACCCTGGCATTATACTATTTCCTTCCCTTGATGTCATAAAATATTCAGAGGGATTATCTATGGAAATCATTCCCTTATCAGTTATATAAAAAAATCCCATTTCTCCTGTAGAGCCATATCTATTTTTTGTGGTCAGCAATGTTCTTAATTCTTCACCACTCTCACCTTCTATAATAAGTACAGCATCCACTAAGTGCTCTAGTGCTCGTACTCCTGCAATTTCATCTTCTTTCGTCATCTGCCCTATTAAAATAACAGCTCTAGGTCTGTCTTGATTTTTCGCTATCTTGACTAAAGCATTTGCACATTCCATAGTTTGAGTTGGTGAACCTGCCCTAGAGCTGGAAAATTCTTCAAGAATAAAAGTTTGAATACTATCTATAATAATTAAATCTGGATCAATCTCCTCTATATTATCCAAAACATTATCCATACTATTATCAGACATTACCCATACATTAGAATCAACCTTATTTATAATCCTATCTGCTCTATTCTTTATCTGGGATTCACTTTCCTCTCCTGATGCATATAAAACCTTATAATCCATTTCAGCCAAATCATTTGCTACCTGTAAAAGCAAAGTGGACTTTCCAGCACCTGGTTTTGCAGAAAGTATTGTTATAGAATCTTTAACTATTCCACCTCCCATTACCCTATTAAATTCATTTATATTGGTTATTATTCTATCACTATTAGTAGCAACTATATCTTGTAATCTTCTAATAGGCTTTTTTTCTAAACCTCTGCTAGAATTAAAATTTCCTTTTTTATCATCAATTATAGTTTCTTTTAAACTCCCCCAAGAATTACATTCTGGACATCTTCCTAAATGCCCAATACTTCTATATCCACAAATTTCACATATATACATAGTTTTTTTCTTCATTTTTTCCCCCAGAATATTAGGGAATGATATATTAATCATCCCCTATCTTTTAAATGCTAATTTGTCATTTTCATAATCTATGATTATGTCATCATCCTTAGACACATTGCCTCTTAATATTTCTTCTGCAAGCTGGTCTTCTATCATTCTTCTTATAGTTCTTTCAAGAGGTCTTGCTCCATATACTGGATCAAATCCTTTGCTAGCTATATATGATTTTGTATTTTCTGACACTTGTATCTTAACCCCAATTTTCAAAAGACGTTTCTCTAAATCTTTTATCATAATTTCTACAATTTCCCTTACATGTTCTTCCTCTAAGCTGTGGAAGACTATAATTTCATCTAGCCTATTTAAAAATTCAGGTCTAAAAGTTCTCTTCAGATCTTCAGTTATGGTTTCTTTCATTCTTTCATATTCTTCTTTATTTTCTTCTTTACCTATAGAGAACCCTAATACATTCTGCTTTCTAATAGATGTAGCACCAACATTTGAAGTCATTATAATAACTGTGTTTTTAAAATCAACAGTTTTTCCTTTTGAATCTGTAAGTCTACCATCATCTAATATTTGTAAAAGCATATTAAATACATCTGGGTGTGCCTTCTCAATTTCATCAAATAAAACCACTGCATAGGGTTTTCTTCTTACAGCTTCTGTCAGCTGTCCACCTTCATCATATCCAACATATCCTGGAGGAGAGCCTACTAATCTAGAAACTGAATGTTTCTCCATATACTCTGACATATCTATCCTTATCATAGCATCTTCATCACCAAATAAAGCTTCTGCTAAGGATTTTGCCAAATAAGTTTTTCCTACACCTGTAGGTCCTACAAATATAAAACTTCCAACTGGTTTTTTAGGATCTTTAAGTCCAACTCTAGATCTTCTTACTGCACTAGATATTGCCTTTACTGCTTGCTCTTGTCCAATGACTTTTTCATGTAATATCTGCTCCAGATTTAATAATCTTTCAGATTCTTCTGTGGTCATTTTTGTAACTGGTATACCTGTCCAATTAGATACAACTTTAGCTATTTCCTCATAATTAACTACCATGTTGGAAGTTTGTTTTTCCTGTTCCCATCTTGCTTTGTTATTTTCCAGCTCCTCTTTTACTTGTCTTTCTACATCTCTTATCTTTGCTGCCTTTTCATAATTTTGAGTATTTATTGCTTCTTCCTTTTCCTGAGATAGTTCCTCAAGTCTTTCTTCTAATTTCTTTAAATCATCTGGTGCAACATAAGAGTTTATTCTAATCATTGAAGCAGCCTCATCTATTAAGTCAATAGCCTTATCAGGTAAAAATCTATCAGTTATATATCTACTTGATAATTCTGCGGCAGCTTTTATAGCTTCATCTGTTATTTTTACTCTATGATGAGCTTCATATCTATCTCTTAAACCTTCTAATATCTTTATAGTATCTTCCACATTAGGTTCTTCTACCATAATAGTTTGTAATCTTCTCTCTAAGGCAGAATCTTTTTCAATATATTTTCTATATTCATCTATGGTTGTTGCTCCAACTATTTGCAATTCACCACGAGCTAATACTGGCTTCAATATGTTTGAAGCATCTATTGCACCTTCAGCAGCCCCAGCACCTACTATTGTATGCAATTCATCTATGAAGAGTATCACATCTCCTGCTTCTTTTAATTCCTGCATCACAGATTTTAATCTATCTTCAAATTCACCTCTATATTTTGCTCCTGCTATCATTCCTGGTAAATCTAATGTAAGAACTCTTTTATTCTTTATAATCTCTGGCACTTGACCTTCTATTATCTTTTGAGCAAGACCTTCTGCAATAGCTGTCTTTCCCACACCCGGTTCGCCAATTAACACTGGATTGTTTTTAGTCCTTCTACTTAAGACCTGAATCACTCTCTCTATTTCCTTCATTCTGCCTATTACTGGGTCAATTTTCCCTGAAGCTGCTAATTTATTTAAGTCAGTACTATATTTAGCTAAATTAGGAGTATTTTGGCTACTACCTTCTATATTTTGTCCTTGTTTTGGTCCTACATCTGTCACCATACTAAGAATTAATTCTCCAAGTTTATTTATATCTACTCCTAATTTTTTCAATACAACAATTGCAACTCCTTCACCTTCAGCCAATAATCCAAGTAATAAATGCTCTGTGCCAACATAATTATGTCCTAAATTTCTCGCTTCAATAAATCCTAACTCAAATATCCTTTTAGTTCTAGGCGTAAATCCCAAAATATCTGCACCATATTGCCCTTCTCCTATGGCTGAAATAACTTCTTCCCTAACCTTATCCAATGTAATTCCAGATTGTAATAGGGCTTTTGCAGCTACTCCTTCTCCTTCTGCCACTAGCCCTAATAATAAATGTTCTGTTCCTACATAGTTATGTTTTAGACCCTTAGCTTCTTCTTGAGACAACAGTATTGCCTTTTGTGCTTTTTCAGTAAATCTTCCAAACATAGCCATATTTACTACCCCTCCATATTAATTAAATTATTTCTTATTAGTTGTGCTCTAGACATATCTCTTTCATCTTTTAGCATATCTTTCTGAAAGTTTGTCTGTATGCTGGCTGGCTGTATATCTATCATTAATCTCATAATATCTTTTGGTTTTATATCTTTTATTATTCCCATATCAGAGCCTAATTTAACATTAGATAAATGAAGCATTGCCTCTTTAGATGTTATAAGTCTACTATAATTCAAAATTCCAAAAGATCTAAATACCTTATCTTCAATTTGAAGTCTCTTCTTATCTAAAAGAAATTCCCTAGTACTTCTTTCTCTTTCAACTATTTGGTATATGACCTTATTTAATTTTTTAATTATATCTTCTTCCCTTTCTCCTAATGTAGTTTGATTAGATATTTGAAATAAATGACCTAAAGCTTTAGATCCTTCACCATAAAGTCCCCTCACAGTTAGTCCAATTTTTCCTAATCCATCTATTATAGCATTTAGATGACCTGTAATAGATAATGCTGGAAGATGAACCATTACAGATGCTCTAAGCCCAGTACCTACATTAGTAGGGCAAGATGTTAAATATCCAAATTTATCATGAAAAGCATATTCAATCTTTTCTTCTAAATTATCATCTATAATTGAAGAAATCTTCCAACCTTCCTCTATATTTAAGCCTGGTAGCAATACTTGTATTCTAATATGGTCTTCCTCATTTATCATTATAGTCGCCTTTTCATCATCTCTCAAAAGAAAGCTGCCATTATTAGTACTTTGTGCAAGATTGGGACTTATTAAATGTTCTTCAACAAATACAGCCTTTTCTAGTTCAGATAAATCTTTAATCCTATAAAATCTATATATATCCTCTCTACCTTTCATAGCGTTTAAGATTTCTTCTGTAACAAACTCTGATTCATCCATAGTCATAAAATTGGGAAACTTATAATTTACCATATTTCTGGCAATTCTTAACCTTGTACTAACCACTACATCTTCATCATTCCCTATACCATCTAACCATTTAATCAAGTTTATCACCCCTCATAACTATCGGTCTTGCTTTTTAATTTTTTTATTTCATCCCTTAGAAATGCAGCTCTCTCAAAATCTTCTTTAACTATTGATTCCTCTAATTGGATCTTTAAAGATTCCATTGCCTTTTTTTGTATAGCTCTATCACTTGCTTTCGTAGGAACCTTTCCTATATGTTCATTGTGACCATGTATTCCCTTTAACAAGGAATCTACATCCTCTCTAAATGTTTCATAGCAATTTGCACAACCAAATCTACCTATTTCCATAAACTTTTTATAAGTTAAACCACATTCTGAACAAACAATATTTTTTACTTCTTCTTTTCCTTCTTGTATTGAGCCTATAAGTCCTGTGAAAATCTTTTGAAAAGAAAAAGGAAAATCAAAATCAAAATCTAAATCATTATTTTTTTTAGCACAGGAATCACATAAATGCATTTCCTCAACACTACCATTTACTATTTTAGTAAAATGAATAGTTGCATTATTTTTTTGACAAGTTTGACATAACAAAATAACACCCCCTATTTAACAAGAATCAATAAAATATTCTTTAAAATATCTGCTCTTAATTCATTTCTTATAGCTGCATTTTCTCTATTTAAAGCTCTATCTCCTATTGCAGCTTTAATAATATCTCTTTCTCTGCTACTAATAAAATCTTCTTCTAAAAGCCCATCAATTATATGATATGCTTTGTTTTTCGTAATTGATTCACCAATAGTCTCTAATATAATAGTATTGATATCTTCATTCTCATCTATTCCTACTTTTATAATCTTAATATACCCACCACCGCCTCTTCTACTCTCAATATAATAACCTTTATAAGGAGTAAATCTAGTGGTTAATACATAATTTATCTGTGAAGGTGCACAATCAAACTTTTCTGCTAATTCATTCCTCTGAATCTCTATAGTCCTATCTTCTGCCATATCTATCATAGATTTAATAAAACGCTCTATAGTATTGCTTATTCCAGGCATTTAAATCCTCCTTTGACTTTGACTTTCTTTGCCCTTTCTATTATTATATTATATCTATATTTTATATTCTTTACAATAGATTTATAGATAATTTATAAAAAGTCCAGCCAAAATTGGCTGGACTTTTATTTTATTTATTCTTTTTCAGCTTTTGCTTCTGCAATAATTTTTTCTGCAATATTAGAAGGAACTTCTTCATATCTAGCAAATTCCATTGTAAAACTTCCTCTTGCTTGAGTCATTGCCCTTAAATCTATTGCATATTCGAACATCTCAGAATGTGGAGCTTCCGCACTAACTTTTTGTGTACCATCATCTTGTTGTTCCATTCCTAGTATTCTACCTCTACGTTTATTCATATCTCCCATAACATCACCCATATAATCCTCAGGTATTGATATTTCATATTTCATTATAGGTTCAAGTAGTATTGGCTTTGCTGCCTCCATACCCTTTTTAAATGCTAATGATGCTGCGATTTTAAATGCCATTTCGTTAGAATCTACTGGATGATAAGAACCATCGAATAGGGTTGCTTTCATATTAACTACTGGATATCCTGCTAAAACCCCATGTTCAAGAGAATCTACAAGCCCTTTTTCTACTGCTGGGAAATAATTTCTTGGAACTGCACCACCAAATACTTCCTCTGCAAATACAAATTTCTCTTCACATGGCTCAAATCTTATATGAACATCTCCATATTGCCCTGCACCACCTGATTGCTTTTTATGTTTTCCTTGTACAGAAGCTGTTCCTTTAATAGTTTCCCTATAAGCAATCTTTGGATTAGTTAAATTAACTTCTACTCCAAAGGCATTTTTCAATTTATCAACTATAACTGTTAGTTGCATATTTCCCTGTCCGCCAATTAAAAGTTGTTTAGTTTCCGCATTTCTTTGGACTATAAAAGTTGGATCCTCATCTGTTAATTTTTGTAAGGATACTCCTATCTTTTCCTCATCTCCTTTAGCCTTTGGTTCAACAGCTAGGAATAGTGTTGGTTGAGGATATTTAATTTCTTCGTAAAGTATTGGATTATTTTTTGAACATAAGGTATCACCTGTTCTAGTAAAGTTAAGTTTTGCAGTAGCTCCAATATCTCCAGCTTGGATTTCTGAAACTTCAATCTGGTTTTTTCCTCTAAGAACAAATAATCCTCCTAATTTTTCCACCTTATCCTTAGTAGAATTATACAATTCCATATCTTTAGTTATTTTACCTGACACTACTTTAAACAATGTCAATTTCCCTACAAATGGATCTATAATAGTTTTAAATACTATCCCTGAAAATGGTTCATTAACATCTATTTTTCTTTCTATCTCATTATCTTCTTTCATTCCTTTAACAATTCCAATTTCTTTTGGAGAAGGAATATATCTTTCTATAATTTCTAATAAGAAATCACAACCTATAGCTTTTTCTGCTGAACCTACTATCAAAGGTACTAAGTCTCCATTTATAACTGCCGTTTTTAGTCCTTTAGCTATTTCATCTTGAGTAAATTCTTCTCCCTCAAAATACTTTTCCATTAAGGCTTCATCTGTTTCTGCTACTTTTTCCATTAAGCCTTCCTTTATAGATTCTACCTCAATTTTTTGTTCTTCTGTTATCTCTACTTCTTTTCTTTGAATTCCATTATATTCATAAGCTTTAGCATCTATTACAGATACAAAGCCTTTAAAACCATTAGATACACCAATAGGTAAAGTAAAAGGCACAATTTTATCACCAAATGTTTCCTTCAAATTAGACAATAAATTATCAAAATCAACCTCTTCTTTATCCATTTTATTAAGGAATATAATCCTTGGAGTTACATACTTCTCTAAATTTTTCCACGCTTTCTCTGTACCTACTTCGATACCAGAAGAAGCATCAACTAGTAATACCGAGCCTTCCGATGCTCTTTTTGCACCATACATTTCACCAATAAAATCGAAATATCCTGGTGTGTCTAATAAATTGAATTTTGTGTCTTTCCATTCCACAGGGATAACAGTTGTACCAATAGATACTTTACGTGCTATTTCTTCTTTATCGAAATCCGATACAGTGTTTCCATCCTCTACTCTTCCCTGTCTTTTTGTTACGCCTGTTGCAAATAGTACTGCTTCAGTTAAAGTTGTTTTCCCGCTACTACTATGTCCTAGTAAAGCTACATTTCTGATTTTATCAGCTGAATATGTTTTCATTATACATTTCCCCCTTAACCAGCATATTTATTTAAAAGATTTTATTGAAAATCTTCATAACCTATTTTACACATTTCACAAAATTTTTAGTAAATTATTATTCAAAAAAATCGGAATATTAGTTACCCCTTTGATTATATCATAAGGTATATTATTATCATAGTCTTTTTTTATTGTCAGTCTATTGTTACAATTAATATACTGATATCTTTATAACAAGAAAGGGGTTGTTTATATTGTCAATTGATTTTAGGAATGAGATAAGGAATTTAGAGCCATACAGACCTGGGAAACCTATTAAAGATGTAAAAAGAGAATACAATCTTAACAAAGTCATAAAACTTGCATCTAATGAAAATCCTTTAGGTTGTTCTCCAAAAGTTAAAGAAGCTATAATCAATACTTTAGATGAATTGGCTATTTATCCAGATGGAAATTCTACAGAATTAAAAGAAACCTTAGCTTCTACTCTTGGAATAGATGTTAATGAAATTTTACCAAGTGGTGGTTCCGATGAAATGATTGATCTAATAGCAAAAACATATATTGATAAAGATGATGAAATAATCATGGCTGATATTACATTTCCAAGATACATACAAACTACAGAAATGATGGGTGGAACTCCAATTATAGTTCCGTTAAAGGAATTTACATTTGATTTAAAAGGAATCTTAGAAAGAATTACCAACAAAACTAAAATCATCTGGATATGTAACCCAAATAATCCAACAGGTACTATGATTACAGAAAAAGAATTTGTAGACTTCATTACTAATGTTCCCCCTAAGGTTTTAGTTATATCTGATGAAGCATATCGAGAATATGTTACTAGAGATGATTATCCTTTTAATACTGTTGAACTCTCAAAAAAACATCCTAATCTTTTAGTTATGAGAACCTTTTCAAAAGCCTATGGATTAGCTGGCATTAGAGTAGCCTATACCATAGGGAATAAAGATATTTTAGAAAATATAAATAAAGTTAGAGGACCTTTTAATGTAAATATATTAGCACAATCTGCTGCAATAGCAGCTATAAAAGATACTGAATTTCTAAAAAAGAGTTATAAAGCTAATTTAGAAGGAAAAAACTATCTTTATAGTGAATTTGATAAACTGGGATTTAATTACGCCCCATCAGAGACAAATCATATATTTGTTAATGTAGGCAGAAATGGACAAGAAGTATTTTTAGAGTTACAAAAAAGAGGTGTTATTATAAGACCTATGAAGGGAGATTTTATAAGGGTTTCCATAGGAACCATGGAAGAAAATTCTTTGTTTATTGAAAAATTAAAAGAAGTATTATTATAAGAACAATTAAATTTTAACTTATATATTAAAAATCAGGTGAGAAAAAATTCTCACCTGATTTACTTATATATATTTATCAGTTTCACATGGCAGTCCTTTTTTCTTTAATCTGTCTTCAACAATTTCTTTAATAATAGAATATATAAATACAAATAAAGGTACTCCAATAATCATTCCTAATAATCCAAATAGTTTTCCCGTAATTAACAAAGAAAACAAAATCCAAAATGCAGAAATTCCTAAAGAATCTCCTAATATTTTTGGTCCTATAATATTTCCATCTATTTGCTGAATTACAAGTACTATTACTAAGAACCAAAATGCTTTAACAGGTGATATAAATAATATAATAATTGCTGAAGGTATAGCACCAATAAATGGTCCAAAGAATGGAATTATATTAGTTATACCAATTATAAAAGATATTAAAATTGTATAAGGCATTTTAGCCATAGTTACAACAACAAAGGTTAAAATACCAATAATGAAAGAGTCCAATATCTTCCCTATTAGAAATTTCCCAAATATATTATTCCCTCTATTAACTAACTCTATTAATCTATTTGCTCTTACCTCAGAAAACAAAGCTCTTGTCACTTTTTTACTTAATGCCATAACCTTCTCTTTATCCGTTAGTAAATAAATAGATATAATAAGCCCAAGAACTATATTCCATATACTTGATAGTATATTTTTAACTGTATTACCTAATATAGGTATAAGATCTGTTGCAAATTTTATTATACTCTCCCTATACTGAGTCCATTTCTCTACTATAAAATTATAATATTCTTCCTGTATCTCATACTTACTATTAAAATCATTAACTAAAACAGTAATTTTGCTTACGTAATATGGAATATCATTTACTAATCCCATTATACTTGATAAAACTTGAGGAAATATAAACTTCAAAAAACTATAAATTACCAATACTACTGTTGTATAAGTTAAAACCAATCCAATTAATCGTTTAATTTTTGGTTTTAAATTATTAAAAATTTTAAAATGTAATAAATTTTCTTCATAAAATTTTAAAATAAAATTAAAAAGATATGCCATAGTAAATCCAATTATAAAGGGCATAAATATCGATATTGCTTCTCCCACTTTGATTTGAAACAAATTTATCTCTGATGCGATCAAATAAAAAATAATACTGGCACAAATTACAAAAAATGAATAAATGGATATAGTCGTATATTTAGAATTCCAATTAATCTTCAAAGCTTTACCTCCATAATTATTATTTTACTTCATTTTATAACCAATTCATTATATTTACAAGAAAAATATATAGAACGGTTATTAACCGTTCTATATTACTTCATTACTTCCCTAATTCAAAATAATTGTGTAATGCATTGACTGCTTTATTTGTATATTGACTTTCTATTAAACAAGAAATTGTAGTATGAGAGTCTGATGTCTGTAATATCTCTATATTTTCCTTAGATAGTGCTGAAACAGCCTTAGCCATTACTCCTGGTATACCTCTCATCCTATTTCCAATAATGGTAACCTTAGTACAATCATGTATTAAACTATATTCATAATTTAATTTCTTCAATACCTTTTCTAATAATATATCTTGTTTTTCATCTATGATAAAAAATATTTGCTCAGGATATATATTTATCATATCAATACTCACTCCTGCCTTCGCTATATTATCAAATAATAATTCATTACTTTCAAAGTTAGACTTAGAAGGCGTTATCTTAACTTGAGTTCTATTATTTATATGTGCAACTGATGTAATCAGTTTCATATCTTCCTCTATATAAGATCTAGTTCTATGATAATTAGTAATTAGTGTACCATTGTAGTCTGAATTTGTATTTCTAATAACTATAGGTATATTAGATCTCATAGCTATCTCTACTGCTCTAGGATGCAATACTTTGGCACCGTATTCTGCCATTTGAAATACCTCATTATAAAATATAGTATCCATTACCCTTGCATCTGGTACTATTTTAGGATCTGCAGTCATTACTCCATCTACATCTGTATATATCTCTACTAATTCAGCATTTAAAGCTTCTCCTATAATAGATGCCGTTACATCAGATCCACCTCTTCCTAGTGTAGTAATATCTCCATTTTCCGTCATCCCTTGAAATCCAGTAATTACAGGAATTACCCCTTCTTCTAAACTTTTGAGAATATTTTCAGGACTTACCTTTAATATCTTTGCATCTAAAAAATTATCATCTGTTATAATTCCTGCTTGACCTCCAGTAAATACAGCTGCCTTATGTCCTCTTGCTTTTAAAGTATTCGCCATAACTGTTGCAGATATAATTTCTCCACAAGACATTAAGATATCCAATTCTCTAGGGTTAGGTTCTATTCCCGTAGATTTAATAAGACTTATCAATGTATCTGTTGCATACGGATCTCCCATTCTTCCAATAGCAGAAACTACTACAACAGGATCTAGGTTTTTATCTATTGCTGCTTCAATTTTATCTATAGCTAAATTTCTTCGCTCATCATTCATTACAGAAGTTCCACCAAATTTTTGAATAATTATCTTCATTATATTCATCTCCATTAAATTTCTATAGTATAATTATATCTTTATTCATATATCATGACTTTTGCCACTATCTATTATAAATTATATTTAATGTAATGTGAACTTTTTTATTGAATGATGGAAAATTTATTATTCATATAAAAAACAACCCAAAAACTGTTTTAATTAAACCACAAATTTAATTCTCTTTTTGCACTTATAACTGAATCTGAGCCATGTATTATATTTTCAGTAATAGAATTAGCAAAATCTCCCCTTATAGTGCCTGGCATGGCTACCTTAGGATCTTTGTCACCTATCATAATCCTCATGACATCTATAGCAGATTGCCCCTCTATTTCCATAGCCATAACAGATTCTTCTGAAATATAGTTAATTAGCTCTTCAAAAAATGGCTTTCCTTTATGATCAATATAATGTTCTTCTATTAATTCTCTACTTGGTTTAAACATCCTTGCCCTTGTTATTTTATAACCTTTTCTTTCAATTCTTCCTATTATTTCCCCTATAAGTCCTCTTTTCACCCCATCAGGTTTAATCATAATAAAAGTTTTCTCCACAAGATCACCCCTGTTTATTTTATCTTTTAACGCTTTAAATATGTTAAGTATTTTACCCATACTTTTAGTAATTAAAACTAAAGTGGTAGAATCCACTACTTTAGTTTTGTAAAAAAAAGCAGAACTTTCTGTCCTACTTTTTTGATACAAAAGGATTGTCTTTAATATAAAATCTTAGCAAATAATCTTTTGCCATTTCCGCATAATCTATATTAATTCTTTTACTTCTTACAATATGGTCTAATGATAACTTAGGTGCAGTCTCTATCCAAATTCTTGAATCGGTGACTACATCAGCCCCATAGAGTTCTTTAGTAATACCATATGCCATAATAAATTTTGCTGGTCCATTTGTTAGATTAGTGATTTCTTTTCTTGTTGGACTATCATAGGTTCTTTTATATCTATTCACATACATCTTTTCTATCCCTTCTATTGGCTCTATTGCTCTAATTAATACGGCTCCATGAACTCCCTTTTTTTCAGCCACAATATTAAAACATAGATACATACCATATATTGTATAGATATAAATATGTCCTCCTACTTCATCTATTATTTTTGTCCTTTCAGTTAATCCTTTATTAAAATGAGCCCCATCATCCTTTGCATTTATATAAGCTTCAGTTTCAACTATCTTTCCCTTGTATATATTTTCTCCATCTTTATATACTAAAATCTTTCCAAGTAAATCCCTTCCAACTAATATTGTATTTCGTTCATAAAACTCCCTAGTCAATCTCATGAAAACATCCTTTCAAAACTATGTTGTCTTATCTTTTCCATTTTCTCATTACTTAATGTATTATTGTTCCAATTCTACCCTTTCAAAGTTGTGATATCTTGTGCCTTGAAATGTAAGTTTCCCAATATCTCCTTCCGCCAACAATCCATATTCCTTTCCTGAGATATGAAATTCCATTCTATCTCCAGATTCAACTTCAAAAGTAACATAATAAGATGTACTGGCAGATGAATGATTTTCATGGTGATGTCTTGAAGTATTAGTTCTTTTAGTAACCACTTTAGCTGCTACAGTTAAGACTGGTTGTTTATTATTTGAATTCCATTCCTTAATTCCTCTTATAATAGTAAATATAATCATGCCAAAAACAAATATAAAAAATAATGGAAAAATAACATCCATAAATGAAAACATATCGAACATATACATACAACCTCCCCTCCTATTTTTCTTTATTATATCATATTACCTTAAGGAAAAAAATCGCGAAAAAAAACCAAGTCAATAATTCACTGACTTGATCTTTTGAAATTACAGCTTAAATCGATTCACTAATCCATTTAACTTTTCTATAGTTTTAGCTAAATTATCAGTATTGTTGGATATAGTTTCCATTGTCGCAGCTTGTTCTTCCATAGAAGCTGACAATTCTTCTGTTGAAGCTGCTGTTTCCTCTGTTACAGAAGATATGCTTTGAATAGCTAATATGGCATCTTCCTTGTCTTTATTTACTACTTCAAGCCTTCCATCTAATTGTTCTATGGCTCCTATTGATATTAATATTGCCCTATATATCTCTTCAAATCCATTTTTAACTTGCTCTAAAGTTTTATTAGCATCATCTAGTGCTTCTTCTGATTCAACCATACTTCCTTTCGTAGCTTCCACTTCAACTTGAATTGTATTTAATATTCCTTCTATATTTTTAGTAGCATGCCCAGTTTCCTCTGACAATTTTCTTATTTCCTCTGCTACAACAGCAAATCCCCTGCCCGCTTCACCAGCTCTAGCCGCCTCTATAGCAGCATTTAATGCTAATAAATTAGTTTGTTCAGAAATATCCATTATAGTATTTAATATTCCTCCAATGGAGTGTGACATTTCTGATAAAGAGTCAACATTTTTTGCAACTACTCTAGTAGCTTCATTTGTTATACTAAATTTCTCCACCATATTATTCATAGCTTTTGAGCCTTCCTCATTTATCTTTTGAGCCTTAATAGAGCTTTCAACTACTAATTCTCCATCTTCCACTGCTGCCTTTATCTCATTAGCCAATCTATATAGTTTTTCTGAGCCAGTTTCAGCATCTTCCGCCTGCCCCATAGAAGCCTGTGCTAACTCATCTACAGTTTTTGCCATATCATTTATAGATTGAGTAGTTTCGTTTGTAGCCGTAGTCAAACTATTAGTGTTTTCTACAATATTTAAAGTAGTTTCTTCAATTTCACTTATAATCTTTCTCATTTCACCTCGTAATGTTGCTGTGGCTTTAAATATTGCTCCTACTTCATCTTCTCTCTTATCAAGAGCCTTTATTTCCTTAGTTTCTTCAGAATGCGTTAAATCTAAATTAGATGTTTTACTTAAAATCCCAGATACTAAGTTTATTGGTTCAGAAATTCTTCTTGCTGCAATTAAAGCTACCACTATGGCTAATATTGCTGCTACAATTATAACTCCAAAGTTTATATAAATGGTTCTGTACATATCTTTCAATACTTCTCTGTTTGGCACAGTTAAAGCTATGACCTTACCATCATGTAGCTTTGAAAAAACCATAATTTTCTTTTCTCCACCAAAATCAGTATCTACTACTCCTGCTTCATTTTCTTCCATTTCTTCGGCAATGTAATTATATTTACCATCATCTATAGTCCTTAAATTATTGCTTCTATCTAAAGTAGGATGGATTATATAGTCATAATTTTTATTGAGTATAAAAGCATATCCAGTATCATAAACTTCTACATCTTCTACAGCTTTAACTAAATCCTTTACCCGTAAGTCTATTCCTATTACACCAAGAATTTCATTATCAATAACAATAGGTGCAGAATAAGTCATTACATTGAAACTAGCATTATTGAATCTAGGATCACTCCATGTTCCAACACCAGATTTTATGGCATCATAATAAAATGATACCGATGGATCGTCTTCTTTTTTACCTGATATTTCTACAGGTAGAGATTGCATTAAAGTTCCATTATCATCTAATTTAATCCAAACCCCTTCCGTCCTCCCTGTATATTTAGGATCTAAGGCTATATATATTCCAGCACATTTTCTAGTTTCTTTAGTTATTTCCTTAACTATGGGTTTTAGAACTGTTTCACTATAATTATCTAAGTATCCATTTTCTTTTAATCTTGACATATTTACAGATCCACTAACTATTTTATCTATATTATTTAATATTCCCTCAAAAAGAACTAAATCTTCATTAAATTTTCCAGAGTATATCTTTGCTGTATTAAGAAGTTTTTCTTTACTCTCTTTCTTAATTACTCTTATACTGTTAAACATACTGGTTATACCAACCAATAAAGACATTGATATAGAACAAACTAAGACTATTAATATAATTCTTGTACTAATTTTTTTCAATTTTTTCCCCCTCTTTTCTGACTTTTTACCTATTAAGCAAAGTATATTATAGCGAATATATAGTCATTTTCTAATTTAATTTTTTAATTATTTTTTCACCTAGTTCTTTTTCAATATATAAATCCTTTAACCCCCAAAATTTTTTAAATTCAATATATTTGTTTATAGATTCCTTCTTATTTTTATTATTAGTTTTCATAGCCCTTATTAATATATTTTTAGGAGTATGCTCCATATCTATAAATTCTAATAATTGTACCTGATAACCTAATATCTCTAATATATTAGCCCTAAGACTGTCTGTCACTAAAGATGCTAACTTTTCCTTTATTATTCCATGGCTCAACATTGGCTCTAACACTGGATTTTTGATTTTATCATAGAATTCATGTTGACAGCAAGGTACTGAAAGAATTGCTTCCGCTTCCCAATTTATAGCTTTCACTAATGCTGCATCAGTAGCAATATCACATGCATGAAGGGTAACCACCATATTTACTTTATGAAATCCATCATAATCCTTTATATCTCCATGTATAAATTTTAATCTTTCATAATTTAAATCCAGTGCCACCTCATTACAAAATTCAATTACATCTTGTTTTAAATCAAGACCTATTATATTTACATCCAAACCCAAAACATTTACAAGATAATAATATAGTGCAAAAGTTAAATAAGACTTTCCGCATCCAAAGTCTACAATATTTAATGTCTTATCTTTATTCATTCTTTGAATAACATCAGATACCATCTCTAGAAATCTATTTATCTGTTTAAACTTATCATATCTTTTAGAAACTACTTTGCCATTTTCATTCATTACTCCAAGTCTTATGAGAAAATCAACAGGCTCTCCCTCTTCAATTATATATGACTTTTTCCTATTATGTGAGAAATCCAACTGCTTTTTTGTAGGTTTCTTTTTTAAAATAGAAGCTTCACCCTTTTTATTTATTAGCAATTGATAATCTGCTTCCTTTGTAAAAATCATACCTTGTTTAAACTTATGTGTTAAAAGTTTTTCTATCTCATTAATAGAAGATAAAGGTTCAAGATTTTTATGTAACACTTTATTTCTATATTCATAGGCAAATTGCAGCCTTATTTCCTTTTGTATAAGTACTGGTTTAATGATTACCTTACTAAAACTCTCTTCATCCTTTATTCTAAGATTGCTAAGCACTCCATATGTAATTTCATTATTCAAAATAATTTCATTTAATAATTCCACAACTTCATTCATTAAAAATCTCCTTATATTAATTGTCAACTATCGCTCTAAACTTTTCATTTCCCTATATATTCTGCTATTTCTATGATTTAATATTATTATAGCACAGAAAATGCCATAATAATATTAAATCTTTTCTTATCTTAAATGTTAATATAGTCATAAAAAAATAAAAACTGAGTCAGTGAAAGAACACACTGATTCAGCTTTTATCATTATAATTTAAATCTACTAACTAATTCATTCAGCTTTTCTATAGTTTTAGCTAAATTGTCTGTATTATTAGATATAGTTTCCATTGTCGCAGCCTGCTCTTCCATAGAAGCTGATAATTCTTCTGTTGAAGCTGCTGTTTCTTCTGTTACAGAAGATATACTTTGAATAGCTAATATAGCATCTTCTTTTTCACTATTGACCATTTCCAACCTTTCATCTAATTTTTTTATAGCATCTATGGATGCCAATATAGATCTATATATTTCGTCAAAGTTATTTTTAACTTGTACTAAAGTATTGTCTGCATCCATTAAAGCCTTTTCTGACTCATCCATACTTCCTCTTGTAGTTTCAACCTCATATTGAATATCATTTAATATATCTTCTATACTCTTAGTTGCCTCTCCTGTTTGCTCAGATAGTTTTCTTATTTCCTCTGCCACTACTGCAAATCCTTTACCTGCCTCACCAGCCCTAGCTGCTTCTATAGCTGCATTTAAAGCTAATAAATTGGTTTGCTCTGAAATATTTATTATTGTATTTAATATACTAACAATAGATTTAGATTTTTCTGATAAAGAATTGATGTTTTTGGCAACTATTCGAGTAGTTTTATTTGTAGTATTAAACTTTTCAACCATGTTTTCCATTGCCTGTGAACCTTCTTCATTTATTTTCTGAGCTCTAGTTGAGTTTTCTACTACTATTTCACCGTTCTCTACTGCTTCCTTTATTTCATTAGCCAATCTATATAATCTTTCTGAACCTGTTTCTGCATCTTCAGCCTGTCCCATAGAGGCTTGTGCTAATTCTTCCACGGTTTTCGCCATATCATTTATAGATTGAGTGGTTTCATTTGTAGCAGTAGTTAATGTAGTGGTACTTTCTATAATATCTGTCATAGTCAGCTCTATTGCTTTTATAATCTTTCCCATTTCTTCTCTCACAACTTTGGTTGCTCTAAACATAGCACCTACTTCATCATTTCTATTAATAAGGCTCTCTATTTTTTTACTATCTTCAATATGAGTTAAATCTAACTTTGATGTTCTGTCTAGGATTTCAGTAGCCATTGTTATTGGGTTGGAAATCCGTTTTCCCAAAATTAAAGATAAAACAGCTGCCAATATGGCAGATATAATAATAACTCCTACAATTATATAAATAGTCATATACATATTTTTTAATACTTCAGCCTTTGGTACAGTTAAAACTATAATCTTACCATCTTGCAACTTTGAAAATATCATGATTTTTCTTTGTCCTGTAAAATTACCATCTACTATTCCAATATCATTACTTTCCATCTCATCAGCTATATAACCATATTCTCCATCATTTATATTTCTTAAATTATTACTACTATCAAATTCAGGATGAATTAAAAAGTCATAATCTTTGTTTAGAAGAAAGGCATAGCCTGTCTCATATAATTTTATATTTTCTATATTCTCCACTACTTTTTCTACATTTAAGTCAATACCTATTGCTCCAATAGGTATATTATCAACTATAACTGGTCTTGAATATGTAATCACATTTAAATTAGCATTGCTAATATACATATCACTCCATATTCCTTTACCTAATCTTACACAATCAAAATACCAAGCAAATTTTGGATTGTTTTCATCCTTACTAGTAAATCCAGTAGGTAATGCTTTATTTATATTTCCATTATCATCAAGAGAAGCCCATATACCCTCTGTTCTTCCAGTATATTTAGAGTCAAATGCTATGAATATTCCAAGAGAATCCTTAGCATCTTTAGTCATTCTACTTATCATTGGATCTAAAAAGTTATCACTATAATTAGAAAGATATCCTTCCTCATACAATCTTTTTGTATCAATGGTAGCATCAATATTTTGATATATAGCTTCTCCTACAGTTTCATAAAAATCTAGACTTTCATTATAGTCTCTTGCATAAAGCTGCGTCCTATAATTAATAGCAGACTTCACTTCTTCTTCGATTACATGTTTACTTCTAAAAATACTAGTAATTCCTACTAACAAAGACATTACTATGGAGCAAATTAATACAGTTAATACAATTCTTGTACTGATCTTTTTCAATTTTGTCCCCTCTTTCTCACTGATTTGTGTAATTTTATGTACATGTATCTTTATTTTATATCGGCATTTTTCTGCAATTGTTTAGTTTTATCTACTTAAAAATACATTAAAGTCCTTGATTAATCAAGAACTTTAATGTATTCTTTCTTTATAAAATACTATTTAATACTTCTCCTATGCTTTTATTGAAGGTTAGTAAAGCCCTTTCATCATAATGAGTTTCTGATTTGTTGATTAAAATCAACTTATTTCCCTTATAATATTCTACTAAACTTGCAGCTGGATATACCATTAGAGATGTTCCCCCTACAATTAGCACATCAGCTTTTTGAATATATTCTATAGCCTTATGTAATATATCCATATCCAAACTCTCTTCATATAGTACTACATCGGGTTTTACAATTCCACCACATTCATCACATATTGGGATTCCTTCATTTTCTAATATATACTCAAGAGTAAAAAACTTACTACATTTAGTACAATAATTTCTATGTACTGAACCATGGAGTTCTAACACATTCTTTGACTCTGCCATTTGATGAAGCCCATCAATATTTTGTGTAATTATAGCCTTAAGTTTTCCTTTCCTCTCCAATTCTGTTAATGCAATATGAGCCAGATTTGGTTTCGCTTTTGTATAAATCATCTTTGTTTTATAAAACTCAAAGAAATCCTTAGTATCTCTTTTATAACATGTATGACTTAGCATATATTCTGGAGGAAATTTAGAGTTCTTTGATGTAGTATAAAGCCCTGCTGCAGACCTAAAATCAGGTATATTACTTTCAGTAGATACTCCTGCTCCTCCAAAGAATACGATATTGTCACTATCATCTATGATTGCTTTTAATTTTTCTATAGTCATATTATCAACTCCTATATAAAAATATTATTATTCTAAATGAGAAGTATCAGTTTCTAATACAAAATTAATATTGCCATTTACTACTTCTGCTATAGTTAATGAATTGTTTTCTATAAAGACGGAATTCCATAATTCTTCCAGTGGATATTTTTTTATAATTGAATAAATTGCTTTAATTACAACTCCATGAGATACTATTAAAATATTTTCTCCAACACTTTTATTTATTATTTCTTCTAATGTATTTTTTACCCTACTAAATAACTCATCAAAACTTTCTCCTTCCACTGGATTATATAAATGAGGCTTATTCCAAAAGTTAAAATATTCTATTGGATATAGTGCTTCTATTTCACTACTTTCCATTCCTTCCCATTTTCCAAATCCCATTTCTTTCAAAGAATCTAATGTAATTATTTTTGTATTCTTATCTCCCCTAATATACTTAGCCGTATTTAATGCTCTTTCTTGAGGACTAGAATATATATAATCAAAATCAATATCTTTTAATCTATATCCCAACTTTTTAGCATCTCTAATACCTTTTTCAGTCAGGTTAGAATTTTTCCATCCTTGAAGTCTTCCTTCCTTATTCCATTGAGTTTCTCCATGTCTAGTTATATATATTTTCAAACTCAACCCTCCATTTTATCTCATACAATAAATTTTTTAAAGTTTTCTTCCACATTTGGGACAATATTCAAAGTCTTCATCAATAGAATAATTGCAATTTGGACAAACTTGTTGTTTATGGTAATTTATATTTATAGGATGTAAGTCAGATTCTTTAATGTTTGTCATCTCCCCCCTCTCAATAGCCTGTCCTAGATTATTATCTATTGTATATATACTATCACAACAAGTACTTCTTACATAATATTTCTTATTCCATTTAAAAACAGGGATAAAAAACAAGCTAAAATATGTATAAGTCATAAACATTTCTAACCGTCCATAGGAGTTACAACTTGGACATATAATAGTCTGTACAAAGTCAATATCTTTTTCCTTTGTAGATATTCCAAATACAAAAAACATTTTCTCCCTCCAAGTTTCTTTATTTATCTTTATCTTAATGTTATTTCCTTTGGCTCTCCTTACACCAATCTTCAAAAAATATAGCCATAATATATTCATCACAGTATTTACCATCTCTAAAAAGTTCCTGTTTTAAAACTCCTTCAACTTTAAATCCACATTTCTCATAACATTTTTTTGCCCTTTCATTAAATGAAAATACATTTAATTTTATTTTATTTATATTCATTTGCTCAAATATAAATTTATTTAAAGTTCTCACTGCATCTGTACCATAGCCCTTACTCCAATAATTTTTATCTCCGATATATATACCTATGGTTACTATCCTATTTAACCAATCTACATTATTTATTCCACATCCTCCAATATATTTTCCTGTGTCTAAATCTTCTATTGCAAAGTTATAGGTATCTTTAAAATCCATAAGACCCTCAAACCATTTTTCTTCTTGTTCCAATATCATTGGATAAGGTATTTTATTTACTAATAGCCTTTTTACTTCACTGTCATTCATGTATTCATAAGCTAATTTAACATCTTCCTTTTTATATGCTCTTAATTTTACTTTCTCTCCATAATACATATTAAATTCCCCCATTACTTAAAATTTATTAAACACACATCTATATCTTCAATATCATCATAGAAATGTACTCTTTTAGATATTCCTCCCAATGTTTCAGAAATATCTGACCCCTGTTTGGCTATGGTAATAATTGGGATACCCTTTGCAAAGGCATATCCTGCTTCAATACCTAGACCTACTCCCTTTTCAGTTAAATCAATAACAACTAAATCACATTTATCTATTCACTTACAAATGCTCCATTAATGTATATCATCATTTGCCTTCCATCCTCTGTTTAAAATACAATAGATAGCATACATAGCTATAGTTTAAATCTTTCTTTAATCCTTTGTGCTACTTCTGATGGACTTAACTCTGTATTATTTATACTAATATAGTTTTCCTTTTTAATTTCACCATCTATTGAATTCAACCTATGTTTTTCCATTGTGCTTATTAAATCTCTTTCTGAAAATTGAATATTCCTCTTAGTTGGTTTATGTGCTAATCTATGGGGACTCTTATTACGTTCTAATCTTTCCCCTACCTCTGCTTCTAGTTCTACAAAATATACTTCTCCACCTTTTGATTCAAAAATATTACATACCTTATCTACATAATCCCAATCTTCTTGCATATCCAATGCCCATACATAAGTAAATATCAGCCCCTCCAAATCACTTTTTGCTACCGCTTCAAATATTTCCTGACGAAACAAACTAACTAGCCTTTTCCCTTCTTTTGAGCCATAGCTAAAAAAATGAGATACTAATTCAATTGTCATATGATTATGGAAAAGTTTTAGTCCCGTTATTTTTTCAAGCTCCTGTCCAACTGTCATTTTACCAACTGCTTGCGGTCCAAATATTAAAACCAATTTCATTTATCATCACCTAGTTCTTTTAAAATTATATCTCATACATCATGCTATCCCTTAAATTTATTAACATAAGTCTTTAAAACTCATATTATTCTTCCTAAGTTATTGTTTCTCTACTATTAAAAAATATCTATGTTCTAATGTTTCTATATGTCCTTGCTTTTCTAACTTATCCTGTAATTCAATAAGTTTATCAAAACATCTCTCTACTGAAAAGCCTGGAAATTCCCATTCAATTATTTTTGCATAAAATACAAATGCTCCTATATCGTAAAAATATGTTTTTGGAAAATATTCTCCTGTATCAATAATTTTCATTCCAGTATTTTTTGCTTCTTGTAATATTTTATCAAGGTTTAGGTCAATATCAGTTATATTAGGATACTCCCCTAATAAAAACTTTGATATTTCTCTATTATTCATTCCTCCAACCTGTTGAGTAATAAATAATCCACCTGGCTTTAAAATACGATTAATCTCCCATAAGCAAAATGATTCATGTCTATTTATTGCAATATCAAAGTAATCATCATCAAATGGTAAGTGGCTATCATCAAAAACGGGTCTTACTTCAATCCCATAGGGAGTTAATATTTCTTTACATAGTTCTATATTAGGTAAATAACTTTCTGTAACATAAGTTTTTCCTGGTGCAGGATTTAAAGATAAAAGAAACTCCCCTCCACCAGTTCCCATATCAAGTAATATTTTTTCATCTCTAATATATGACTTAACTATTTTTTTATAATCCCATGGCAATGCTTCTTCTTCCATACGATTATTTATATGAGAAAAATCCCAGCCTTTAAATGAATATTGTTCTTCATATTTCCAAATTTCTTTTAATTTCTTTAAATTCATAAAACTACACTCCTTTTAAATATATTAAATGATTTTTAAAAGTGCAGTTTACTGATAACTGACTAATTTGCTCGGCACAATCTGCTATCAGATTTTATAAACTGCACCGAGCATTTACCGAATTTAAGTTTCATACTAATCCTTCCTTTATAACTTATTTTCAATTTAGATTATATTTATATTTTAATCCTTAATCCATCATAGCATTTGTAACATATTCAAAACTATTTCTGCTGATTTATTGGCTGCAATAGTTTCAAATTCATTATAACTATTAGAAGCATCATTGTCAGCATTATCCGATATGCTTCTAATAATAACAAAGGGTATCTTGTTTATATGAGCCACATGTCCTATTGCAGAGCCTTCCATTTCAACACAATGTGGTGAATAATCTCTAATTAAACCTCTCTTTATTTCACTATCTTTAATGAAGCCTTCTCCACTAATTATTCTTCCAATATGATAATTCCAATTCTCACTTTTATACAGCTCACATGTATTTTTAGCAATTTCTATTAATCTTTCATCTGCCTCAAAACAATTTTTATAGGGGAAAAATTTCTCCATCTGAAATTTGTTTACATCATGATGGGTAACATTATTAGATATTACCACATCGCATATTTTAACTGATTCATGCAATCCTCCGGCAATGCCCGTATTTATAATACCATCCACACCAAATCTATCAATTAAAATTTGTGTACATGAAGCCGCATTTACCTTTCCAACTCCACAACAAGTTATTATAGTATTTTTTCCATCTATGGAGCCTATATAAAAATCAAATCCTGCAATATTCTCCTTTCTATCTATGTTTAGCTTATTCTTTAGTAATTCTATTTCCAGCTCCATGGCTCCCATAATTCCAATAGTATCCATTATATACTTCACCTCCTATAGATTTTTTTATCTTATTAATTTCAAACTAGGACATGGTATATATACCATGTCCCCTTATCTTTATTTCATTAATCTTACTAAGTTGTTAAATAACTCTTTGTTTTCTTTTATCTTATTTTCATTGCCTAATACACATAGATAATCTCGTTTCATTGTATAATCAAGTAATGGAGCAAATGATTTAATATTATCAAGTTTAGTTGATAGTACCTCATCTTTTATTTTTTGAATATCTTCATTAGTGATATTTGATATATATCTAATAGTTTGTAATTGTCCTTTCATATGAGGTGTCATAGCTGGTTCCAATCTGCTTATGGTTCCTATAATAAATTGAGTTAGTTCCAATTCATTTAATTTTAAATTAGCAACATACTCATGTATATTATCATATACAAATATAGTTTCTTTAAGATTAGGGTCACGATAAGAAAAGATAGTCATATGTCCTGTTCTTTCAAAGTTTATACCAACGCCATAAGCTCCTCCTTGGGCTCTAACTCTATTGTGCAGATAATCTCCATTTAATATAGTAGCCAATACCTTCATACTACCATTATACTCATAGCCAAGCTTATTAAAATTATATCCTTTAGCCACATATTGAACATTGGCAGATGAAAGTATCCCTTCATTTAATCTTTCTTCAGTAAAACCATATTGCTTCTCTATAAATTCTTCTTTGCATAATATTTCAGTTATTATTTGTACATTATCTCTTACAATAAATAAATCTTCTTCATCTCCTGTGAAACTGATAATTAAATTATTTCTATTAAATATCATACTATAGACTTTATTTAGATTAGATATTATTTCTTCCTTATTATCATCAAATCTTTCAATTATATCTGATACAAACCAATAGAAATCCAAGCCCTTTAACTTCTCCATATATTTCCATGATGCTGAAAAATAGGAACTTACTCTTCCAGCGGCAACAACATTACCCCTATTAAATATGTTCATTTCCATTCTAGATTTTATTTGGTGAAGTAATTCCTTAATTCTCTTATGATCTTCCAGTTTTGTTTCCTTTATTAACTCTGCAATCAATTGTATTAACTTAGGAATATTATCTCCTAATGCCTTACCACTTACAATAAATTTAGGACTAAACCTATGATTTTTCTCATCTTTAATAATTGCAGTAGTATCAAATTCAATTCCTCCAGTATTTACATAAATATGATTTGATAATTCACCATAGGATTTTGTTTTTGTATCTAATTTTCCTAATAATCCGGCTAATAAATTTATATATGGAATAAGTTTTTCTTCTACCATAGATGTATCAAAATATAAATCTAAATAAGCAATTTTACTTGTAAATATACTATGGAAAAGTATAGTTATTTCATTATCCTTTATAACCCTTTGAGGGACAATCTCAGCTTTCCAGTCTACATCAGATATTGCTAATTTAGGTATTGTTGCCTTAGCTTCCTCTGTATCATCAGATAATTGCATTTCTTTAAGTTTCTCATTTTCTAAAATCAAAGCTTCTATCTGTTCTTCACTAAGAGATTTTTTATATTTATCTAATTTCTTTTCTATATCTCTTTCTTTTTCTTCTCCTAAGCCTTTTTTAGGTTGTATTATAACAAGTGAGCTATGGGAATTATTAATAAGATTATCCCTAATATAATTTTCAAAGTAACTAGTACTTATACTCTCTCTAAGTTTATCTAAAACTTCTCCATATTGAAGATGACTTATAGGGTTACCATCATAGAGCCAACTATTTAAGGATAAAATATTATAAATAATACCCTTAGTTGGAAACTTAGATGCTTCTCGTAAATCATATTCAACTATATTTATACTAGCTTCAATTAACTTCTTATCAAAACCTTCTTCAACTAATTTATTTAAACTATCAAATATAATCTCTTGAAATTTTTCCTTTTTGTCTATAGAAGTATTTTTTGCAACTATACCAAAACCCTGCTGTAATCCTCCAACATCAGCTGAAAATATATCTTCACCAATTCCAGCATCAAGCAACGCTTTTTTAATAGGTGCTGCTTGTGATTCTATTAATACTTGCCCGATAATCTTATTCATTAAATAGCTTTCTAAATCTGAATTATCTCCTAAAACAAAGTTCAGACTTAGATAATCTCGGTTTTTATCATTATCATCAATTGAAACTGGATAATAATCTTTTATTTCATTTTTTAATTTAAAAGGTTTTTGTTTTTCGATATAGGAATCAACTTTAATTTCATCAAAACTGCATAAATAATTTTCATCTATAAATGAAAGTTCTTTATGTATATCTCCATTACCATAAATGTATATATAACTATTGGAAGGATGATAAAACTTTCTATGGAAATCTAAGAAGGCTTCATAGCTTAGTTCAGGAATTATATCTGGATCTCCACCTGATGAATACTGATAACATGTATCTGGAAATAGTGATTTAGCTATATTTTCCTCTAATATTTCCTCTGGTGATGAATAAGCTCCCTTCATTTCATTATATACAACACCTTTATAAGTTATTTTATCTTCTTTATTAAATAATTCATGATGCCAACCTTCTTGCATGAAAATACTAGGTAACTCGTATATCTTAGGATAAAAAACTGCGTCTAAGTAAACATCCATTAAATTAAAAAAATCTTTTTCATTTCTACTAGCTATAGGATATAAAGTCTTATCACTAAAAGTCATAGCATTAATAAAAGTTTGCAAAGAACTTTTTAACATATCCATAAAGGGTTCTTTGGTTGTGTATTTTCTTGAGCCTGATAATACACAATGTTCTAATATATGCGGCACACCTGTACTATCAGTTGGTGGTGTTCTGAATGCTATGGAAAACACTTTATTATCGTCATCATTTTCTAGATGAAGTAACCTAGCACCGGATTTTTCATGGTGAAAAATCCTTGCAACTGACTGTAATTCTTCTACCTTACTTTCTTCTATCAATTTAAATCCATGATAAATCTTATTAATTTCAAACATCTATTTTTCCTCCAATTAAAATTTATATTAAATCCTTTAAAGAATATACTGGTTTCCCATCTCTAGCAGTAGAAGTATGAGAGCATATTAAGGAATTCAATATAGCTTCTTCCGTTGCTTCAACGGTTGCTTTAAAAACCTTATTTATCTTGTTTTCATTAATCACCTGAATATTAACTATATCTTCTTCTTCATAATGCTCAATTACATTAGCTGTTGAAAATCCTATAACTACCTCTCCACTTCCATTACCTGTATAACTGCCTGTTCTTGATATTCCAGGATAAACCCTTTTTATTATACGCTTAATTTGTCGTGATGATAAAGGAATATCTGTAGCTAATATTAAAATTATAGATCCTTTGTCCTCCTTTATACTAATATCTTTTATCTTATCACTTAGCTTATTACCTAACTGCTGCCCATTTAAGACAAAATCCTTCAATGAACCAAAATTACTTAAAACTAATACTCCTAATGTATATTGTGTATTTCCTAGCTCAATAATCCTAGATGATGAACCAATACCCCCTTTTAATCCATAACATATCATACCTGTCCCAGCACCAACATTTCCTTCAGCAAAATCAATATCACATTTTTCTATAGCTTCATAAATATGTTCTTCTTTTATATGAAGTCCTCTAATATCGTTTATCTCTCCATCATTGCATTCACAAATAATAGGATTCACAGTACCAGTTGTATTGCCAATGTCATCATTATGATTCAGCATATATTTTACTAGGGCTTCATGAGCTGTGCCAACACTAAGTGTATTGGTAAGAATGATAGGTGTTTCTATAGTACCCAATTCTTCTATTTGTATAAGCCCCGTAGATTTACCGAATCCATTTATTACGTGACATGCTGCTATTAGCTTGTCTTTAAAAATATTACCTTCATGTGGTAATATTGCAGTTACTCCTGTCTTTATAACCCCATCATTTATTGTAGTATGACCTACCTTTACACCTTTTACATCGGTAATAGAGTTGTTATTTCCTGTTGCAAAAGTACCTATATTAATTCCATAATCTCTTATTTTTTTATCTGTCATTATTTTACACCTCTTTTGATATAAATACATTTATAATTTTGTCATATTTAATTGAATTTAGCATTTTTAAGTTTCTTATATTTAAATTTTAGCAAATTAAATTGTCTTATAATAACATATGAATATGATTAAATGCAATACCTTTTTCAAAATTTCTCCACTATCTTACAATAATAACAACCTATATTAAAGTAAAATATTTTCTTTTTATAAATTTATATTTATCTATTCAATTGTTCTTTATATTTATTAATACACTCCTTACATACACAAGCTTTACCTTTTTTCTCCTTAGGAATCATGTCTAATATAGCTGCTGGTATTTTAACAGTATGGCACCAACACTCTTCTTCACCATGTTGGCAATTATTATCTTTTCCACAAAGGGGACATGTTTTTTCTATTTCTTTCATATTCAATATAATCACTCCCTATACCAATTAGAATATAAGTTTTAAATGATTTAATATTATCCCCCAAGCACTTCACTTGAGGGATGTAGAATAATAAAAAGCCTGAACTATTAAATTCTGCCTACTGGAGCCATATATACTACAAACTCATCTTCCCCATCTGCTTTTACCATGGCATCCATAAGATTTTGATCATATGCGGCTATAGCACAAGTACCTAATCCAAGTGCTTCACAAGCAATATATAATGCCTGACACACATGTCCAGCATCTATAAGCATCACCTTATGGGCAAGTTTATCATATCTCCATTCCCCTCTATAGGGTAAGCAAGACCAAATAAAGTTAACTGCTGCAGTTCCAGCGAATTTTTGTCCTAGAGTTCCGGATATTATTTTCTCCTCTATATCTTCTTCATATAAAAATAAAAGTTTGTGCTCTAGTGCAAGATATCTATAAACACCTTTTTTTAGTCCTTCTACATTTTGGACAGCTAAATATGTTTCAAAAGGATGTCTTGCCCCAGCTGATGGTACAGGTCTAACTGTTGCATAGTTATCTCCCCTTATTTCTTTTACACTTTGAGTTGCCCACAAAAGATAAGATAATTCACGTATTGTCAAAGCTTTTTTACTATATTCACGATTGGTCTTCCTATCTGATATACACTTATGTATATGTTGTTTTACTATGATATCTTGGTTTATACTAGGCAACTCAATTATTTCAAAATTATTGTCATATGGTTTTTGTAGTGGTGGTTGAGGTAATTGTTTTTCTTGATCTGACAATATATGCTCCGTAAAGCCAGATTTCATAAAATTTCTATTTTGTTTAAACCTTTCCATTGTAATCTCCTTTGCATAAATTAATTTATATACTACATTAAATATTCTACATTTTTTTGTCAAATCCTTCTTTTATTAAATATTTTAATCTTTATTTTTCTCTTTCTAAATAAGAAACTATAGCAAAGTATAAATTTCCTTCCTGATTATATTCTATATCTACAATTTCTAATATGTTTTCTTCATTTTCAGCTATCCACTCATTAACTTTTCCTTTAACTGTAGAACCATCTTCATAATCTACAATATACATATATTTCATTTCATTCACCTCTGATCTAATAGTTATAGATATTATATTAAACATATAAGCAGAAGTTTCCTCAACTTCTCATAAACTTCATTATTATTGAAAAATTGATATATATTTCTCCTAGTGATACAATAAATAATAAGTTAATTATTGTTATAAAAAGGAGAAATTATGGAATATAAAAAAATTATAGAAGGAATCTTTCTAAAAAGACCAAATAGATTTATTGCACAAGTACTTATAAATGAAAAAGAAGAAACAGTCCATGTGAAAAATACTGGAAGATGTAAAGAATTATTAATACCTGGAGCTAAAGTTATTTTAGAAGATTGCACTCATAACCTAAATAGAAAGACAAAATACTCAATTATATCTGTTTGGAAGGAGAATATGTTAGTTAATATAGATTCTCAAATCCCTAATGCAGTAGTTTACCATGCCCTTAAGGAAAATAAAATTAAAGGATTTAAAGATTTAACAAGATTAAAAAGAGAAGTTACCTTTGGAAGTTCTAGATATGATATATATTTTGAATCTAAGGAGCAAAAGGGTTTTATTGAAGTAAAAGGTGCAACATTAGAAAATAATCATATTTCCATGTTTCCAGATGCACCTACAGAAAGAGGAACTAAACATGTATTGGAAATGATTGAAGCAGTAAAACAAGGATATAAAGGAACTATATTCTTTCTAATACAGATGAAGGGACCAAAGCTTTTTAGATTAAATTGGCAAATGGATAGTAAATTCTCTGAAGCTGTTAAACTTGCAAGTGAAAATGGTGTTGAAATATTAGCTTATGATTCTATTATAAAAAATAATAGCATAGAAATAGGTAATCCTGTTAGAATAGACCTTAATTCTAAGTATTAATGCTGCAAAATGCTTCCCAACCATATCTCTATGGTTAGGAAGCATAAGCAATATAAGTAATCTCTTTAATTTATACTAAAAAGTCATATATACTTTAATTATCCCTTTATTAGACTATGAAACACCTCTAGATGTTCTTCATTTAGCTTAATTATCTCTATGTCTTTATACTTATCTTTTATTTTCATAGCAAGGCTTTCAATTCCAAATACTTCAGTAAAGGTATGGCTTCCTACTATTAAATTAATCCCTGCAAATTTGGCATATTCAATAGTATATAGCACCTTTTCACCTGTTATATACACATCACAATTTCGCTCAACTGCTTCCCGAACATCTGTAGTAAAACCTCCTCCTCCACAGACTAAACCAACTGTTCTTATTTTTCCATCCTTAAATTTCCATGATTGTACTGGCTCTTCTAATATATCCTCTAGTTTTTTAACCAATTCTTCAAATATTATTTCTTCTTTAAATTTTGCTACTCTCCCACAAAAGAATCCGTTCTCTTCATGAGTTCTTTCAATAATTTCTAATCCTAACTTTTCAATTAAAGAATTATTCGTTCCAAAATCACAGTCATCTAATGGCAGATGGTTAAAATAATGTGATATATTATATTCCAAAAGCTTTTCTTTGCAAGCCTTTTTCAGTCCATATACGAACTCCCAAGCATCATGGTGAGTTATTATTAAATCAACATGATTTTTTCTTGCCTCTTCTATGATATCAAGATTTAAGTTTGTACAATATCCAATTCTTTTTATATCATCTTTTCCTCTTACAGTAATTCCACTTTCTTCATAGAAATGTTCATTATCTTTAGTCGTAAATAGGTCATTGTTCTATTTCTGTTAATCTCATATTTTCCCTCCTTCTGTATGGGTAGTAATCTATTCTTGAGTTGACTTTCTTCTAACTCTACTATCCAAGTACTTACTATTTCTAATCCCCTATGTAGATCTGACTATTATTGTATATAATATAATTTAGTTAATACTGTATAACTTCATTTACTATGCAATCCACATTATAATTCTTAGTAACTTCAAAATCCATTTTCATTGTTTCAAGTTCAACCATTTCTATACTAGAGTAGTACCTCCCCATTAAAGTTTTATTATGCTGATTGTAACATTTAATTAATAACATGTCCATATATTACATTAAATCCCTAACTCTTTTCATAAAATATTTTTATTATAAAAATTTATATATCATCTATCTAATATATAGATACAAATAAGGTAGACAGCTTTAGCTATCTACCTTGACTGATTTGGGATTATCCCTGCGTGTCCTAATGTATCATAAAATTTATTATTTTAATAAAGTAGTACTCAATCCTTTTCTTAATATAGCTTTTCTATTATCTTTCTTTTTATCAAGATTCTGATATTCATATTCCCAGTGAAGTTCTCCTTTTAATACCTTTGAATCATAATCATCAAGTATGTTTTTAACTTCTTTAGATAATAAGAATAATGCTATGATATTTGGTACAGCCATTATTCCCATAGACATATCAGCAAGTTCCCATACAAATGTAGCATCTATTAGTGTACCAACTACTAAAGCCGTAAGCACTATACCTTTAAATCCATTGATAATAATTGAATTTGTATTTAATATATGTTTTACATTTGATTCAGCAAAGAAATACCATCCTACTATTGTAGTAAGTGAAAAAAATGATAAACATATTGATAAAAACATTCCTCCAAAGGTACCAAATCCAGCAGTAAAACCACTTTGTGTCATTACAGTTGCGTTTTGAGTCATTTCAACAGCTGATATGCTAGAATTATAGGCACCTGATGTAATATTTACCATAACTGTTGATAAACAAATTAAAAATGTTGATATGAATACTCCTATCATTGCTGTAAAACCTTGTTCAGCTGGATGCTTAGTGTCAGCAACTGCATGTGAATGTGGCGTTGAACCCATACCAGCTTCATTAGAAAAAAGTCCTCTTGCTAAACCAAACCTTACAGTTTGCTGAACAGTTATACCAAGTACACCTCCACCTATAGCCCCTGGTGAAAATGCTCCAATAAAAATACTTTTTAATGCTGGAATAAAACTACCAATATTCATTACAATAATAATTAAACTTCCTAATATATAAGCACCTGCCATAATTGGCACTACTGTTTCAGCAAAGGAAGCTATCCTTCCCATACCACCCATTAATATAAGTGCCACTACTATTGCAAGTCCAATAGTAACTGCTATTACTGGTACTCCGAAAGCATTGCTAACTGAGCCAGCTACTGAATTTGACTGTACCATGATACCAACTATACCCAATGCAATAATACATGATACAGAGAAAATTGTTGCTAATAACTTTGATTTTAAACCATTTTTTATATAATAAGCAGGTCCACCTACTAATACTCCATCTTTATTTTCTCTATACTTTTGTGCTAAAACTGATTCACTAAAAATTGTAGCCATCCCAAAGAATGCCGATATTAACATCCAAAATGCGGCTCCAGGACCTCCAGCTGCTATTGCTGTAGCTACACCTACTATATTTCCTGTACCAACTTGAGCTGCCACAGCTGTTGATAATGCTTGAAAAGGAGACATTTTCCCTTCCTCTACTGCCTCTTTTTTAACTATTCCTTCAATCATTTTCTTTAATGCGGGAAATAATCTTGTAAATTGTGGAAACTTAAGTCTTACAGTCATAAAAATTCCTACCCCTATAAGTCCAAATATTAATACATAATCCCATAGAATAGTATTTACAAAACTAACTACTGCTCTTACTGAATCCATTAATATAACCTCCTGTTTTCTTAAGTATTTTTGATATTCTTTTGACACTTACACACATATAAATTAGTCCTATAATTTATAAATTGATTATAACCTGCAATATTCAAATAGTTTTTGAAAGTTTCAAATTACAATAAAAATTTATGATTTTTTTGTAGTATTTTGTCAATAATAAAAAGCTATATAAGAGTTAAATTTAACTCTTATATAGCTTTTTATTGTCTTTTTCCATAATATACTATTCCATCTATGAATTTTTTTATATTCACCTTACCTCTTTTTTTACTTTTCCCTCTAATAAAATCCATTTCCATTTTTAGCTGCTCAAAATTATAAAGTCCATTTGAATATTCAGTAAATATCTCATTCATATAATCTTCTATTCCAATATTTGCAAGATTAACCATACCGATAGTAGCTGTTCTTCTAATTCTCTGCTCCATAGTCTTAGGATTATCTGTAAAGCGACTGCAGAGTTCTTTTATAGTATAATCCGCCATAGTTTTATTTGTATCAATTAAATATTTAGCTACATTTATAATATCTTGGCTACCAGATTGTCCAATAAGACCAATTCTTTGCATCACTGCTTTTACTCCTTCAATACCATCTATACTAGATTGTTCTCTTTTAACATTTTTAGTTTCATCAGAAAACAAACTCTGAATTTGAAATAATTTCTTGTTTATATTGATTTTTTCTGTAACTTTTTTAATTACAGTCTGTACTTCAATAGCATCAATGGGTTTTGAGATATAGTATTCTACTCCACTTTGATATGCTTTAGAAATCATATCCTTAGATGATACCTGTGAAATCATAATATATTGAGTATCAGAATTTTTTATCTTAGATTCTCTCACCAAACTAATTCCATCTTTACCAGGCATCAATAAATCAACTAATACTATATCTGGCTTCAATAATTGTATTTCTTCTAAAGCATCTAATCCATTATCACTTCTGCCTATTACATCTCCTAAGTTTTTATCCATTATTATTCTTTCCAAAATTCTAATAATATTCGGATCATCTTCCACTATATATATTCTCATTTTTAATCTTCCTCCAATACATTTCTCGGAATGTATATATGAAAACTAGTTCCATTTCCTAAAATAGAAGTAACACTTACTTTACCATTTAATTGTTCCTCTACTATATACTGAACTATACTAAGTCCAAGACCTCTATTAACCTCTCCTGTATTATAATTTATCTTAGTTGAAAATCCAGGTGAAAAAATATACTTTAGTCCTTCCTCATCTATACCTATGCCATTATCGGAGATTATAAAATAATGTTGATCTCTATCAAGCTTATGTCTTACACTAATTTTAGCTTCTTTCTGCATTTTGGGTATTGCATCCACAGCATTCATTATAAGATTTCGCAGCATGGACATAAGATAATAATGTTTGGAAGTATAGAAGTTTTCTCCTATAATAAACTCAAGATTTATATCTTTATCTAATCCTTTTATTTCTCTTTTCATAGTTTCAAAAAGTATGCTAACAATATCTTTAAAATCCATACCTTTATCCTTTAGTTCATTTTCTGTAATTTCTTTTATTCCACGTATTACTAGACCATTCTCTTTCTTTATCTCATGTACATCCCTAGCAATGTTTAATGCTTTATTTGCCCAACTTTCTCTATCTTCATTAAGATTGATTTTTTCAAATAACTCATATGACTCCGACATGACCGTTTCTATATGATCCATATTCTTTTCTATCCAGTACATTTCTGTTTTCAATTGAGATGTTAGCCATAATAACCTTTTATATCTATTTTCATGCTCTTCTTTCATTAAAAGCATTCTATAATATTTAAGAGTATTTAATACAAGCCAAACTATAGCAGAACGTACTATACTTACAAAAAATAATGTAGTCCCAACTTTCCATGGAGAAGGGGATGTATCTATTGTTGTTCTTACTAATACTTCTATAAGATTAGCACCAAAGTCACTAATAACCATAATAAAAAATATAAAATTTATATTGTTTTTATTTCCCTGATTTATTAGTAAACAATAAATAATAGAATAAAACGCATAAAACAATATTTCTAATTGATATGAAATTATTACACCCTTTACATCACCATTTGTTAAATAGTAAACCATTAACCTTAAGATATAAACCATTATTCCTGACAATATTCCAGTTTGAACTGGCTGTAGTTCATGATAGTAAAAAAGAAATGCTACAAAAAATATTATACCTGCTGAAACTCTAAAGTCACTATTTATTAAACCTATATTAACTTGTGATGCTAATGCAACTATAAAAGATACAAAAAACATCTTTTTATAATGCTTCAAATCAAGTCACCTCGTCTATTAGTATATATAAAACCTTATTTTATGTCTATAGTTATATAGATAATATAAGTATTACCACGTTTACTCTATTCTAAATATTGAGATAGATCATATTTGATCAACCATAGTTTTTCATTATTAATTTTGTAAATATAAGTTTGATTATTAAATACATTAACTGAATCATTTTCATACTTTCCTTTATCAATTTAATGAAAATAAACAGAAAAAATCAAGATTTCTTTATTTTCTTGATTTTTCCAATGAATCAAAATAATTGACTATTCATAATAGACTATAATACTTCTTTAATTACTCTTAATGCATTTTTGTAAAATATCTTATCTATTTCATCATCATGAAATTTATTATCTTTTAATGCAAATGCGAGCTTCTCTATTTCACCTATATTGTTTATTTCACAATTTGGGTGAGAACCATCATAGTCGGAACCTAATGCTATGACATCTATGCCTCCTACATTTCTAATATGTTTAATATGTCTTACCATGTCTTCTATTCTCGCATTCTCACTTTCACCTAAAAAATCCCTCTCAAAACAAATACCCATTATCCCACCTTTTTCTGCCAGAACTTTTATCATATCATCATCTAAATTTCTAAAATGTTCTTTCATGGCTCTAGAGTTTGAATGGGATGCAATAAATGGTTTTGAACTTAATCTTGATACATCGTAAAACCCTTTGTCTGAAAGGTGAGAAACGTCTATAAGTATACCTAATTTATTCATTTCATACACTACTTCTTCACCAAAACTAGTTAATCCTCTGCTTCTATATTCTTCTTTTATATTAGGAAACCCTATTTCATTTACTGAATTCCATGTAAGGGTTATTGCTCTTACTCCTAATCTATAGAAGTTCCTTAAATTATGTATTTGCCCTTTAATGGTGCCCCCTTCTTCTATGGTAAGAACAGCGGAAATTTTACCTTCACTATCATTTCTCATTATATCTTTATAATTAGTTGCTAAAGAAATAATATGTGAGTTTTTATCAATTTCTATATGAAATTTATCAATCATCTCAAGGCATCTTTCTAGGGGATTGATTTCTTCTTTGAAATCTACCCACATAGCAAAAAATTGAGCTAATGATTTAGCCTTTTTCAGTTTCTTAATATCTATACTTAAATCATTCTCATATAATCCTAATTCTTCTTTATCATCCATTAACTTTAATATTGTATCACAATGCATATCAATTGGTCTCATTTTTACACCTCTTTAAATTATTTGATTTTTTATTATGTAAAAATATATAATGCATCTATGTCTCAAAACATTTCCACTTAATTAGTGTTTTTTCAACAATTTATACTTAGTCAATCTTCAACAATCCTTACGATATTTTTGAAAACTCTGGTTAAACGTTCTTTTGTTTTATTAAATAATATATCATCTTTATAATATACTACTTCTTCTCCAAAGTATCTATCCTCTATATAGGTAGTATATCGTATCTCAATTTGTATAGCTTCAACATTTTCTATAGAACTATAATGAGATACTATATATCCTCCCTTAAGACCCTTTTCGTCAATCTTTACAGTGAAACCTTCATCAACAAAAGATTTATAGACATGATCCAAAAACTCATGTGAGCATGTACTTCGACCAGACGTCCCTAGTACAATATCTGCTGTAGATTGTGCATAAAAACTATGTAAATCAAATAAATATACTTTATTCCATTGTTTTAAACTACTATTTATTTCATTTAATAAGCAAGTATGATATGGTTCATAGAATTCTTTTATCCTATTTTCAACTACTTTACTTGGTAAAGAATTTTCATAAATATTTTTACCAAATGTAGTCTTATGATAAACTAAAGATTCTGTATAATCTCCTTCCATACTTTTTTTATTAATGTTTCTATTAACATCAATTATATATCTACTATAATTAGCTGATACCCTTGTAATATTTAGCTTATTTAAAAAATCATAAAGTTCATTTAAAAACCAATCATTATTTGTAAGTAATACATTTTGTATCATGATATTTTCCATTTCAGATGTAATACAAGATGATCCGTGGGGAATACTAGCTATTATAGGAGATAATATTTTTAGTCTTTCTATATTTACTGCTTCTATATTAACACTCCTCTCTATTGTAGTATTGTTAACCATATCATATAATTCGGTTCTTAGACTTATATTCTTTAGATTTTCTCAATAAACACAATTTTTTTATTTTATTATATTATACTATACTTTACAATCCTATAAAGCATATTGGTAATCTTTATCTTTTAATATTAATTGATTATCATTCTTCTTGAAATCTTTTAATGTACTGCCTAAAATATTTACCTATCTTTACAACCTCACCCATAACTATGTCTATCTTTTCTTCATCTAAAAAACAATTATCTTTTGTGATTTCTCTTTTGTCTGGAACAATGGATATCTCATCTTATAACCTCCCCTTACTTTAGCTATTGATTTTCCAAAGATATTATCTACCTTTTCAACTTCATTATTATCCTAATTCCTATTATTACTTAAAACAACATTTATCTCTTTGCATGTTTTTTCAATTAATATATAGATATCATCAATAGAATCTAATATTATTTCATTCTCTAAAAGCTCTGTTTCTAAATCTTTATAATGTATTTTAAACTTGTGGAAATCTGTTATTAAATTGTTGGACTGCGAATTTAATTTTCTTTTATTAAATCTTTCTTCCCAAATTTCTTCATTGCTACATATACATAATATTAAGATAAAATATCCTTTCTTACTTTTAACTCATCTTTTGAACTGCAATACCTGATCTATATCATGAAATCCAGCATCAACTATTATATCAATACCATTTGATAAATTTGTTCCAATAATTCTGTATAAAATATCATAGCAAGCTTTATTTCTTATTTCATAATTTTCTATGTAATGAGCTATCGAATCGTATACATCATCTTTCCGAACTACAGGAATGCTAACCTTGATGATAATGTAGTCTTTCCTACACCTGCTTTACCCCTAAATAAGATAACTTTAGCCATAAATATCTACCTTTCTGCCCTTTATATAATAAATTACTATCAAAGCTAATCCTCATTCTTTATTCAATAATTTGATGTATAGCATAAAAGTAACATGTAATTATTAAAATTATTCTTTATATAGCATCTTCAGTTCATTTATCATACCACTCAATAATTTATAAGATTGATTAACACCTTCAACGTAGCTTCTATACCAGTGTATTGTACTTATTGCCCTAAAATTGTACTCTAATGCACTCTTGCACAAATACATTGTTATAGGATGCTTTAGCCCACGAAAACTTATATCCCGCAATATTAACAAAGATGTTTTTTAAACCATTCCGTAGCTAATTTAACTACTATATCAAAATGTTCAAGGAAACTATGATTTGCTCCATCAATAACTTCTAATTTTGAGTCCTTTGAAAGTAATGACATTGCTGCTTTGGATCTTTCGTAGAGTAATTTTTCTTCTTCATCATTATTGCCATGAATTATTAGAACTGGACAATTAACATCTTTTAATAGCTCCCTCTGATTAATCAACTCAAAATCTTTTAGAATTCTTTCATCAATTATAGTCTTTTTTCGAAATTCTTCTGGCGTATACTGTATCAAATATCCCTTTTCCTCCAGTTCTTCCATTTGTTCTTTTGTAAAAAACTCATACCAGTTATACTTCATAGAATCAGTTGCAGCGCCTGATAAAACCATTGTTATTATTTCAGGAGTATAATTTTTCAAACAAATAAGAGTTCCAAGACTATGACCATACAGTGCAATTTTTTTATATCCTTTTAATTTTACAAATTGAATTGCAGACTTTAGATCATCTACTTCTTTTTCAACAGTCAGAATATCATCATCACTTTCTCCACAGCCACTAAAGTCAAAAAGTAAAACACTGTAACCTGATTCATTAAATGCCATAGCAAGCCTTTCAAAACGTCCCTTTGAATACTTGTTCGACATAAAGCCATGACACATTATAATTATTGATTCAGAAGTAGATGGGTATAGGTGCCCAACTAAGTTTAAGTTTCTTGAGTTTTTAAATCTAACTCGTTCCATCATCTTTCCCTCCTAGCAATTCAGCTTAAAACTTAAATCCTATATTAAGATATACTATAACAGTTCTAGTTGCCGACTCCTGCAAAGTATGAGCATGCATAGTGATTGGTAATATTTTGTTAAGTGCTACTGCAATCAACCCCCATTCTTTAGCACTATAAAACCTTTTCTCCCCTTTACTTCCTCACACACTTTCTTCCAATAATACTATTCTACAAATTTTCCTAAACTCCTTTTTTTATCATTAAATACTTTTTAGTGATAAAACAAGGCAAATAGTTTTCACCATTCCCCTTGTTTCATAAAAATATATAAATCTTTCCCCATTACTTAAACTTCAAAACTGACTTGATTTACTATTCCACATTCTACAAAGCCAATCTTCTTATATGTCTTATTTGAAGCTGGATTTAACAAATCCGTATAAAGCATTGGTATTTTATTCTCCTTATATATAATTTTACTTAGTTCACTAACCAATGCCCCTGCATATCCTTTTCTACGATGTGATGGGGAAGTATATACTTCATTTATTCTCCCATGTCTAGAAGAACGATGAGCAATATTAGCCATTGACACAATTTCATTACCATTTCTCCATACATAGAAATTATCACTGAGTATATAAGAGCTTGCGGCTTTAAATTGTTTATCCACTGTGGTGCTTATACCAAAGCAATCTCGTATAAAGCCTACAAAGAATTCAGATATAATATTCACATCATCCAAAGATGGTTTACCAATTGAGCCACTGATATTCATTGGAAATTTTATACTTGGACAATAATAGGATTCCATAGACATTGATATCTTCCAAGTTATATTCTTTCTCTTTGCAAAATTATCTGCCAAAATTTCGGCTATTTCTGGCTTTGCAATAAACTTTAAATTACTTTGTTTTTTAAATAAATTATAGAAACCATCTTCTAACTCTTTATATTCTTGTTCTTCTATATCTTTACTTGTCCATATCCATGCAGGGTACTGTGGTGAAGATTGTGCAATAATAATTTTTCCATTTTCGCTTTTAATCAAAATAGGATTCTCCGACTCCCTGATACGGTGCATCAAATTGAACCTAACTTCTTCTGTTATAAATGGTTTAGTGTCAAAAATATCTGAGAATTTATCAAATGGTATCAACATGGTAATTCCCCCTTTTTAAAAGCTTATATAAGTACACATTATCTTTTATGAAAACACTTAGAATTAAATTGCTTTTGAAAAATAAAAATTTCCTGTTAGTTATAAACAAGGTAGATAACTGCTGCTATCTACCTTGTTCTAATTTCTATTCTATTCTTTCCAGTCTTATTCCTGTCATTTGACCATTTAAATCTTGTTTTTCTATGTTTTCATCTGTTATTCTTTCTATTGATTTAGCTAGAGTTTCTGATTTGATAAACTCTTCAAATTCATCTATAGCTTTTTTGATTTCATCAGAACCATCATAGAATATATTGATATTATCTAGAACTTCATAGCCATTACTCTTTCTCATTTGTTGAATCTTAGATACAAACTCCCTTGCATAGCCTTCATTAATTAACTCAGGAGTTAGAGTTGTATCTAAAATTACAAATAGATTGTTTTCCATAGCTACATCAAAGCCTTCTTTAGATTCTATAGTAACCAATACATAGTCTTTTTCTATTTCTGTATCTTCTCCATCTAGATTTAGAACTATTTTTTCACCTGCTTCTAATCTTTCAACAGTATCACGGGCATTTAATTCATTTAATGCTTTACCAAATGATTTAATCTTCTTTCCAAGTATTGAACCTGCTACTTTAAAATTTGGTTTTAAGGAGTAGTTCATAAATTGAGATAAATCCTTTTCAAATACTACTTCTTTAACATTTAACTCTTCCATAATTAATGGCACTAAGTCTTTTATTTGTTCTTCATATTTCCCGTCTATTACTACTTCTTTAAGTGGTTGTCGTACTTTTATCTTTACTGATTCACGAGATGCACGACCAAGTCCCACTAAATTTCTTACTAAATCCATCTTTTCTTCTATTTTTTTATCTATCAATTCTTCATTTACCTTTGGATAGTATGCTAAATGTACTGATTCATCTCCTGTCAACTTTTGATATATTTCCTCGGAAATAAATGGTACAAATGGAGCTACCATTTTACATAATCCTACAAGTATTTCATAAGTTGTATTATATACAGCTTTCTTGTCATCATCTAATTCTGTTGACCAAAATCTTCTTCTATTCCTTCTAATATACCAATTAGATAAATCTTCTATTACAAACTCTTGGATTGCCCTAACTACTTTTGTTAATTCAAATACATCCATATCTTTATTGCAATCTTTAACTAATGTATTATATTTTGAAAGTATCCATCTGTCAATTTCTGGTCTATCTTTATATTCGATAAAGAATTCTCTTGGGTCTATACCATCTGTATTTGCATATAATGAGAAGAAATTATATACATTTCTTATAGATCTAAAGAATTTACTTTCTACTTCCCTTAGTCCATCTTCATCAAATTTTGTTGGAACCCATGGTGGAGATACATAAATTAAATACCATCTTAAAACATCTGCGCCATATTTATCAAACAGTTCAAAAGGATCTACTGTATTTCCTCTAGACTTAGACATTTTCTTCCCATCCTTGTCTAGTATTAAATCGTTTACTAATACATTCTTATACGGTGATTTTCCTGTTACAAATGTTGATATTGCAATAAGGGAATAGAACCAACCTCTAGTTTGGTCAATTCCTTCATTTATAAAATCAGCGGGGAAAAGTTCATCAAAGAAAATGTCTTTATTTTCAAATGGATAATGGTGTTGTGCAAATGGCATAGCTCCACTATCAAACCATACGTCGATTACATCTTTTTCCCTAGTCATAGTACCATTACATTTATCACATTTTAAATGTATTTCATCAACATATGGTCTATGAAGTTCTACATTTTCATCTATATCTTCTATTGCCCTTTCAACCAGTTCTTGCCTAGAGCCAACACTATCTACATGACCACAATCACTACATCTCCATATAGGAAGTGGTGTCCCCCAATATCTACTTCTAGATATTGCCCAATCATTAATATTTTCTAACCAATTTCCAAATCTCTTCTCACCTACAAATGATGGGAACCAATTTACTCCATTATTATTTTCTACAAGTTTATCTTTTAACTTTGTCATTTCAATATACCAAGATGGTTTTGCATAATATAATAATGGTGTTTTACATCTCCAGCAATGGGGATAGTTGTGAGCTACCTTTTCTTTTTTATATAGTTTTCCTTCTTCTTTTAACCATTTTATAATATCCAAGTCAGCATCCATTACAAATTTACCTTCCCAAGGAGTTTGGGTAAACTTTCCATCTTCTGATACTGGTTGAATAACTGGTAAACCATATCTTACCCCAGTATTATAGTCATCCTCACCAAAGGCTGGTGCAGTATGAACTATCCCTGTTCCATCTTCAGTAGTTACATAATCAGCACAAGTTACAAAAAATGCTTTTCCTTCTACATTTATAAATGGAATTAGTTGCTCATAAGGAGTAAATTCTAAATCTTTACCCTTCATTTCCTCCAATACTTCATAATCTTCTCCTAATACTTTATCCGCTAAAACCTTTCCTACATAATATATCTCATCATTTTGCTTGACTTTTAAATATGTTTCTGATGCATTTACTGTTAGAGAAACATTAGATGGAAGTGTCCATGGAGTTGTTGTCCAAGCTAAGAAATACTCATTTTTATCTTTAAGTTTAAATTTTGCCACTACTGTATCTGTCTTTATTTCTTCATATCCTTGTGCAACCTCATGAGATGCTAATCCTGTACCACATCTTGAACAGTATGGTAATATTTTATGTCCTTCATATATATAACCTTCTTTAAAAAATTTATTTAATATCCACCATACGGATTCAATATAATCATTATCTAAAGTTATATATGGATTATTCAAATCAATTAGATATGCCATTCTTTCTGTCATATCTCTCCAAAGTTTCTCATATTGAAAAACCGAATCTTTACATTGCTTATTAAAGGATTCTATACCATAGGACTCAATATCATGTTTGTTTTTTAAATTTAATTTCTTTTCTACTTCAATTTCTACAGGAAGTCCATGAGTGTCCCAACCTGCTTTTCTCTTTACTTGGTATCCTTGCATAGTTTTATATCTACATGTTAAGTCCTTTAATGTTCTAGCCATTACATGGTGTATTCCAGGCTTCCCATTTGCTGTGGGAGGCCCCTCATAAAATATATATGGTTTCTTTTTATCCCTTGAAGTAACTGACTTATGAAGTAAATCTATCTCTTGCCAATACTTATTAATATTATGCTCTCTAACCTTTACAGGTTCACTTGATAGTTCATTAAACCTTTTCAATTTTTTCATCCTTTCATTATAAAATCACAACAATATGGAAGCACAAATTCATTTGCTCATTATCATTCTCATGAATTTGGCGTTCGTTGTGTTAGGTCATTTCCCGCAGTTTCGCAACTCAAATCTATTTACTCGCTACGCTCGCATAGATTTGGTGCTCATTGCGTTTGACCTACATCAAACTCACTACCGTTCGTTGTGTTAGGTCATAAAAAATCCCTAAGTCTTTGACTTAGGGACGAAATTTCCGCGGTACCACCCAAATTACAAAAAGTAAAAATACTTCTTGTCACTTAATAAGTATAACGTCTTCACGTAATACCCTACTCTGTTCAGGTATTATGCTCAAAGGTGATCTTCACAAAACTATTTATGATAATCTCACACCAAATGATTATCTCTCTTTAATAAACTTATTTTGCTACTATCCTTATCAAAGCATATATTTTCACTTGTATATTAATATACTCAATACTGAGCCATCTGTCAAGAGAAATTATTTCTTTAAATAAAAGGGCTTATACATTATATTTATCCTATTAGTTTCTTGTTCTATAGATACCTTTGAATCTACATCGTATAACTCTTTTATTAATTTTTCAGTTATAACCTCTCTTGGTGTTCCATAATTGACTACTTTACCATCCTTCATAGCGTATATCTTGTCACAATATAAGGCAGCTATATTCAAATCATGGATAGCCGATATAATTGTGATATTGAGAGATTTTGCTATAGACATAAATTGTAGCTGATATTTTATATCTAAGTGATTTGTAGGCTCATCTAAAATTAAGCATCTAGTTTTTTGAGCTAAGGCTCTAGCTAAAATTATCCTCTGTTTTTCTCCACCAGATAAGCTATTATATTTTCTATCTATAAAATCCTGCATCTCTACTTTCCTTAGGCAATCCAAAGCTATTTCATAGTCCTCTAGATTATCTTTTTCTAGGAATCTCTTATGGGGTGTTCTGCCTATTAAAACCATATCCAACACTGAAAAGTCAAAGTCATGATCATTATGTTGCGAAACTACTGCAATATCTTTTGCAGTTTCTTTTAGTGGAAGTTCATGTATATTTTTATTATCTATTAATATAGTTCCCCCTTTAGGTTTCAATATACGATAAAAGGTTCTCAGTAAAGTGCTTTTACCACATCCATTAGGTCCAATTATCCCAACAAATTCTTTATTACTTATATACATATCTAAATCTTTTAATATTTGCTTGCCACCTAAAAATACATTTAATCCTTTAGAGTTAAGTTCCACTATCTCTTACCCCCAAAACCATATGACTTATTAATAATTAAATAAATAAAAGTTGGAGCTCCTATCATAGATATAATGATACCTATTGGCAACTCACTACCTGGTATTATTGTCCTAGTTAAAATATCAGCCCATATTAAAAATATTGATCCTATTAAAGCAGTAATTAAAATATTCTTTTTGTGGTCTGTTCCAAATAATATTCTAACAATATGCGGAATAATAAGCCCTACAAATCCAATAATTCCTGATGAATATACTGTCAACCCTATAACTAAGGATATTATAATTAAGTACGCAAGTCGATATCTATGTAAATCTTTTCCCAATGTAATAGAAACCTCATCACCAAGAAGCATTAGATTTAATGTCCTATACTGGGTCATAAAAAAAATAGTAGCAAGTATTACTATAGGCAATATCAATCTTATGTCCTCCCACTTAACTCCTGCAAGACTACCCATTAACCAATAGCTAATAGTTTTTATGCCTTCCTTATTCTTAGAAAAATATATTATAAAACTAGAAAAAGCCGAACATAATGTATTAAGAGACATACCCGATAATAATAGTTTTGTTGAGTTAGATCTTCCATTGACATTAGCCATAATCATTACCAGTATAGATATAGTAAAGGCTCCTATAAAAGCACATATTCCAACATAATTAGGCCCAAGAAAAATACCTACTCCTAACATAATAGCTAAAGTTGCACCTAAAGATGCACCAGAAGATATGCCTAAAATATAAGGATCTGCCAATGGGTTTTTGACTATAGCCTGCATCACTATTCCCGATATAGATAAACCCATACCAATGCAAATAGACAATATAATTCGTGGAAGTCTTATAAACCATATAATATCTATTATAGCATTGCTAGGAAGTTCATTTTGGTTTCCTATAGAGAATATCTTAAAATTTATAATCTTATATATATCTTTTATGGAAATATGAACTGAACCCATAGCTATAGATAACAACATAGAAAATATTAATACTATAAAAAGCATAGTAGAAACACCTATATAAACAGGCAGCCCTTTAAATAATCCTTGTTTAACTTCCTTCCCAAAATCATTTTTCATATCCAATTACTCATTTCCATATTTTTTCCTCCTGCTAATTCAAAAAACAACCCTTTAACTAGATAGTAATAGGGTTGTTTATAAACAGATAATTTTGACCTACTCTTTATCTTCCGTAAAGTCATAGTAATTAAAAATAGGCAGGTATTCTGACTTAAGCATTAGCATCTTTTCCACCTTCCCAGTTTCCCAGTGGTATATGGAAAAGACTACACTATCACAGCGGCGGGACCGTGTGGGATTTATACCCATCTTCCCTTTTAATCTATGGACCAACAGTCCGTAGAACCTATTTTTGATTATTAAATTACAGTCATCATGTTACCATGTATATTAGTTTATGTCAAACTTAGAGTTATATTTCTTCCTGCATCTTCCTTAATTTATATATATCTGTAGATGTATCTAATTCCACCATGTCATAAGTAATAAATTCACCTTTTTTAATATCTTTCTTAACTATTGCATTGTCATTTATAAGACCTATTGGTACTAAGTTTTCTTTTTTTGCTACTTCGTATATGTCTATACTTCCCAGTACTGTATATTCACCTATGCCATCTAGACTTTCACCTTTCTTTAAGTCTTTTTTAGCCATTGTAATTACTTCGGCTACTGGTCTGTCATAAATAGGTGCAATTGTAGCCTCATTATAAAAATAAGCCTTTGCTATTGATATTGGTGTTTCTAAACTCGTTAAATGATATGGTCTATAAAGTACATAATTTGGTCCCGATCCCATCTTTAAAAACTGCATTTCATGATGAACTTGGGGAAGTGATGTAGTTACAATGACAAATACTCCTGGAGCTATACCATGGGCATAATCTACTATTTTATATTTGTTTAATATTCCCCCATGTTCTTTAAGACTATATATCTTTGGTAAATTATTTACTTCAGTTGTTGGTCCATAACCTCCTCGTATATCTGGTATAAATCCTGTAGCATTTGCCATTGCTGCCATTTCCACCATAGTATTAGTTCCATCTATAAAGGAAGCTAGTCTAAGAGGTTTAAGTTTTGATTTTAATGCCTTTTCTTTTACAGTATCAGGAGTTGCATCATAATCTATTGGATTATTTTTCCCTTTACCAATTGCTAATACTTCAAATCCAGTGGCTTCTGCAAAATCAAAGATTTCTTTAACTGCACCTGGCTCATCTCCTGCTGTACCTGTATATACTACTCCTGCTTTTTTAGCCATTTTATTGAGTATAGGCCCTACTACTACATCTGCTTCAACATTTAACATTATAGTATGCTTTCTATTTTTTATTGCATCCATTGCTATCTTTGCACCTGCATTTGGCACACCTGTAGCATCTACTACTACATCAACTAAATTTGCCTTAGTAGCATACTCCGTTATATCTGTTACAACATATTTATTATTTTCCATAGCAATATTAATATCATCAAGGGTTTTAGCTATTAAAATATCTCCCTTAGATACACCTGCTAAAGTATAGGCCTCTACGGCATCAGATATTTGATTGCTAACAACTAAAGAAGGTTCCATACCTTTTACTAACATCATTTGGCTTACCATTCCCTTGCCCATAAGTCCTGCACCAACTATTGATACTTTTATATGCTTATTATTCTCATGTAGTTCTTTCAATTTATTATTTAAATTTAGCATTTAGTTTCCTCACTTTCTTAGTTCTTAGCTGCATTTAGTCCTGCAATATAGCCTGATGACCAAGCCCATTGAAGATTAAATCCTCCACAATCTCCATCTATATCTAACAATTCCCCTACTATATATAGTCCTTTAACAATTTTTGATTCCATAGTTTTATTATCTACTTCCGCAGTATTTACACCACCTGCTGTTACTTGAGCATTTCCCCAAGACTGAGATCCTATAACTTTAAAACTCCAAGAAGTAAGTATTTCTGAAAGCTTTCTCATCTCATCTTTAGACAAAGATGCTGCATTTTTATTCTTATCTATATTTGTTTCCTTAAGTAGGGGAATAATAAGTTTTTTATTTATTAGTCCTATTAGAGCGATTTCTATAGTTTTATTTGGCATAAGTTTAAATCTATTTACTAAGTATTCCAATAATTCTTCTTGGGTTTTAGTATGAATTATAGATACTCTTAACTCTACATTTTTTTCTTTATTCATATAATCTAAAGCAGTTCTACTCAATTGAAGTACTGGTGGTCCTGAAATACCATAGGAAGTAAAAAGAATATCCCCACTATCTTCTAATATTAACTTATTATCTATATATATCCCTGCTACTCCAAGAAATTTTACTCCATCTAATGCTCTAAGAAATTTACTCTCCAGTTTCAATTGTACTAAACCAGGAAATATCTCTGTAATTGTATGCCCTAGTTTCTTACATAGATTATATCCATTACCGTCAGAACCACTAGATGGTAATGCCATACCACCTGTTGCTATAATTACCCTATCCCCTTCAAATATTCGTTTATCTTTAAGTGTTACAGTAAATTGATTTTTCTTTTTTATCTCAAATACTTGGGCTTCCGTAATTAATTCAATTCCTTGAGTTTCTATTTCATATCTCAGTACATCTAACATAGATGAAGCTTGAAAAGACAAAGGAAAAACCTTTCCATTATCTTCTACGGCTGGTGTTATACCTAAGCTTTCAAAAAATTCTATAGTTCTTTCTACATCAAACTCAGATAATGCACTGTATGCAAACTTTGGATTGTTTCCATGATAATTATTTATATTTAAGTTTTTATTTGTATAATTACATCTTCCATTTCCTGTGGCTAAAAGTTTTTTTCCTACTCTATCATTTTTTTCCAGTATTAAAGCATCTCCACCATTTCTCTTTACAGATAAAGCCGCCATCATTCCTGCTGCTCCACCACCAATAATTATTATTTTCTTACTCATAGAAAAACTCCTTTTTCAAATTTACTCTGTTATCTATTTTATACTTTATTAGTGATTTTGTCTATTTTAACAAAATAGTTTCATTAAAAATTTCTTATATAATATTCATTTTAAACTATCTGAATAAGATAGAAAAATTATTTGTCACCTCAGTAAATATCTTTTTAAACTCATATAGGAAAGATTCTAAACTAAAAAAATTCCTCTCTTATTTTAGAGAGGAATTTTTATAAATTTTAATATATAATATATTAAATTCTATTTTCTATTCAATACTGCATTAATTATTATACCAATTAATGCTGCAAAACTTAGTCCTGCAATCTTTACATTTTCATTTATTGGAATTCCTATTGTAATTCCTAATTTTTTAGATAAATACTCTCCGCCTAAGCCTAAAGTAAGTATTGTTCCCATTACAATAATATTTTTCCAGTTAAATTTAACTTCTTGATTTCTTATAGTCTTTACTCCTATTAAGGATATCATACTAAATAGCATCAAAGAAATCCCACCCATTACAGAAGTTGGTATAGTCGATAAGGAAGCTCCTATTTTAGCTATAAAAGCTAACCCTACTGCAAATACTGCCGCAAGTCTTAAAATCGATGGGTCATAATTTTTAGTTATGGCAAGTACCCCTGTATTTTCTCCGTAAGTTGTATTTGCTGGACCACCTATTAAAGTAGCTACTGTAGTAGCTAATCCATCTCCCAATAACGTCCTATTTAGACCTGGATCTTCTATAAAGTTTTTACCTACCACTTGGCCATTAGTAGTTATATCTCCTAAATGTTCCATAAATACTGCCAGTACCACTGGTGCAATAATTGCTATAGCACCTAAATCAAATTTAGGTAATCTAAAACTTGGCATTGCTAGTATAGATGCTTTATGAATTGCTCCTGTATTTACTATTCCTATTTTATATGAAACTGTATATCCAACTATAACTGCTATTAAAATTGCTAATTGTTTTATAAATCCTTTTCCTTTAAAATTTATAGTCAACGCTGTTCCTAATGTTATAGCAGCTATAAAAAGATTTTCCTTTGCCATACCAAAAGCCACTGGTAACATATTCATACCTATTACTATAATCATAGGTCCTACTACTTGAGGAGCAAGATATCTTTGTATTCTTTCTACACCTATTTTCTTTATTAAGAAAGATACAAGGATATAGATTAATCCTGCTACAACCATTCCTCCTTGAGCATAAGATAAATCTCCATTATAAAGTTCTTTTACGGTTAAAATCACTGGAATAAATGCGAAGGATGAGCCTAAGAATACGGGAACTTTTCCCTTTGTACAAGCATGAAATATAAGTGTACCGATACCTGCTGAGAATAGAGCTATTGATGGGTCTAATCCTGTTATTATAGGAACTAAAACTGTTGCCCCAAACATAGCTATAAGATGTTGAAGTGCTAATATTACCTTTTTTGAATTACCTAATAATGACATTTCTTCGCCTGTTGAAGTAACAGACTTCTTAATTACGTTATCAACCATTTATTTTCTCTCCTTTCCAGCCTCACAGGACTGATTTAAAAGTTTTTATGACCTAACTTAGTTCCCAAATAAACTTTAGTAGACTCAACTCAATAAGCTAGGTAATTTTTCCTTCAGCTATTATATCATTGTTTGATTAATTATACAATGTTTTTTTATAGAAATATTTCCATAAAAAATACATCCAAATAGATAATCTAATTTTTAATTAATTAGACTGTCTACTTTGGAAGTATCGTATCACTATAGTCTTCTAAATAAATCTTTTTCATCTAAATTAGCTATCTTCAATCCTTCTTCTATCTGAGATAGGATTATATCTTTATCCTTAGGCAAAGTTCCTTTTAATGCTACATAATTAGAAGCGTGGTTAGACCTAAAAATACAATTTTCTACAGTAATATTTTCGACCATTTTTTTAGTTTCTAGAAGAACTTCTTTAGGAGTTAAGAGGGTAAATTGCCCATTTTTTACATCCTCATACAGAGGGGTATTTTCCTCAACTAACAAAGTAAGAAGTCCTACATAATTAGGATTTATCTCATTAATTATTTTAGCAGACTCTACTGCATGTTCATAGGAGTCCTTCTGTCCTCCTATTCCAGAAATAAGGGTTATGGAAAGTTCTATACCTGATTTAACTACCATTTTCCCTGCCCTAACCATCTCTTCTCTAGTAACACCTTTTTTGATATCTTTTAATATTTTATCTGACCCGGATTCTACCCCAAGATATATAATTCCCAATCCTAAAGATTTTAGTTTATCTAATTCTTCATTAGTTTTAGATAATATGGCTCTAGGAGAACCGTATATTCCTACTCGTTCACATTCTGGAAAAAACTCTTTAACAAAAGAAAAAATCTTTACTAATTCTTTAGTCTTTATTGCTAGTGCATCTCCATCTGCAATAAAAATCCTTTTCACATATTTATATTTTTCCCTTGCTATTTTAAAATCCTCTATTATTTCATCTGTATTTCTAATCCTAAATTTTTTATCCTTATACATAGAACAAAATGTACACTTATTGTGAGTACATCCTATAGTAGCTTGAACTATTAGACTATAGGCTTCGCTAGGTGGTCTATATAATGAACCTTCATATCTCATACTATCACCTCATATCGTAAATTTATAACGTCTCGCAACTCAAATTCATTTACTTACTAGGATGGTATATATTAATCTCTGTTAAGTTAGGTTATAAAAAAGCCCTACTACGACCAACGTAATAGAGCTTTTTATTAATTTTATGTAGCCTGGCAACTTCCTACTCTCCCAGGTCGTTACCACCCAAGTACCATCGGCGTTAAGATGCTTAACTTCTGTGTTCGGTATGGGTACAGGTGTGTCCATCTTGCTATCGTCACCAGACGAAAACTACTTTTGCATTTTAAACATGTTTTAGGTCAAGTCCTCGACTTATTAGTATCTCTTAGCTTAAAGTATTGCTACTCTTACACCTGAGACCTATCTACCAAGTGGTCTTCTTGGAGTCTTACCTTTAAAAGTGGGAAATCTCATCTTGAGGGGGGCTTCGTG
>NZ_FQTY01000012.1 GCF_900128955.1 Tissierella praeacuta DSM 18095 | reverse complement strand
AAATGATGCAGATATGATACAAAGCATGTCCAGAGTATCAAGATGTATTGATAATGGACCAATGGAAGCATTTTGGGGAATGTTAAAATCAGAAATGTACTATCTTAAAAAATTCTGCACATATTCCGAGTTAGAATCTGCTGTTATTGAATATATAAATTATTACAATAATCATAGGTATCAAAAACGATTACAGTGCATGACTCCAATAGAATACAGGCGTTATCTTTTAGATTCAGCTGCTTAAAATGAATATACGCCAATCATAATGAAATGGTTGGCGCACAAAGTTTTTATTATTTTCACTGTCTACTTGACAGGGGCATGTTCATATTAGATTGTTTTTTATTTATTGTATATCTTTTGACTTTTCTATATAATTCATAAGCTTATAAGATAGCAAGATATGGAATGTCTCTTCATGATCCAATAAGTTTATTTTGGTAAGTTCAATAATTTTATTTATTTTATATCTCACAGTATTTCTATGGATAAATAATTCTTTAGCAGATTTTTGGATATTTTGGTTATTTTTTAAATATACAAAAAGAGTATCAAATAGATTACTGTTATTAGACTTGTCATATTCTTTTAGTTTTAATACAATTGGATGGAAGTATTCTTTAAAATTAATTTTGCTTGAAGTTAAAGAGATTAAATCATATAATTGAATTTTGTTATAGAAACTTATACGGTTATTTAAGTTAAGGATATGGTTAAATTTTATAGCTTTTACCCCTTGTTCAAAGTATTTATGACATTCCATAATATTATAGAATTCATTACTTACTCCTATGAGTATATGATTTTTATTTAAAAAGTCCTCAATGTTTTTGTTGAATAAATCTTCAATAGAAAATTCATAATCAATATTATATAACATTACAATATAGTCATTATAGTAGACTGAGCCTTTAACTGTAAATAGGGATTGGATAGAATCAGATAAGTATCCAGAGTATTTTCCTTTTGAATTATATTTTGAAATATCAAAAACTATTATTACAAACTTTTTATCTAGCCGAATTCCAGCATCTTGTATTCTCTCTTTTACTGTGTTTTGATCCTTTATTTTCTTATCAAGTAAATCTAATAGAAGATTTTCATATACCAAATCATTTGCATTTCTATAGATATTTTCTTTTTTCATTTCTTTAGCTATGACTTTACTTATTAATACAATTAATTCTTCATCTCTTTGGGTGAAAGGCTTGTTACATTCTAAGACAATGACGTTTCCAACATGTTTATTATCAATTTCTATTTTATAAAGCATTTTCTTTATAGGGCTTCCATTACATACAATTTCAAAGGGATGATGGGTTTTAAGTCCCTGCTGTATGCTTTTCATTTTTTTCACTGCAACAATAAAATCATATGAACAGTAGCTTCTCTTTATATTTTCTTTCCAATAAGGATCTGTAATTTTTGAAGCATCTGAATAAGCAAGTATTTTATAACTTGCATCTATTATAATAATAGGATTATCTAAGATTTCAGCAGCAGCCTTTACTATATTGTCTATTCCATTTCCCTTTATTATAGAATTCAAAAGAGCAGCAGAACTATTTAATACATCTAGTTCTTTAGAAAATAAATCTCTAGCTTGATTGAATATTTCAAAGATGTCCTCATTAATACTCATTTCTATGATATTAAGATCATTAATAAAAAAATCAGATATTGCAAAATTATTATCATTGATTAAAAGTAGGTTAATATTTTCTAAAGTCCTTGTGCTTTCAATTAATATAGATGTCTTTCCCACATATAATATTTCTTCTGAAAATAAATTTTGATTTTTGGTAATAAATTTTATATCTTTGAATTCTTGGTTAATATTTTTATTAAAATATAAATTGATTATTTTAGAAGAAAAATGGTTACATAACTGTTGAAAACTGATTTTCATTATATTCACCTCTTTTTTATTATAGTGCATTAAGCACAATAAAACAATTATTTTTGATTTGTATATACATATTACTATATTGTTTAAAATGTTATATTTTAGACAAATTATATTGGAGGGATGTAATATGGATTATGAAAATCTCTTTTCAAAGGGAAAAATAGGAAAGCTAGAAATGAAAAATCGAATAGTAATGCCACCAATGGGAACAGGATTAGCTAGTTCTACTGGGGAAGTAACAAATGAACTTGTAAGATATTATGAAGAAAGAGCAAAGGGTGGTTGTGGTCTTATTATTACAGAAATAGCAAGAGTTGATGATGTAGAAGGAGTGGGGCTTGCAAACCAAATATCAGTTACAAATGTTAATAAGATTACAGGGCTTGAAAAACTTGCAAGGGCTGTACATAAATATGATAGTAAAATATTTATACAGCTTCATCATCCAGGAAGACAAGGACATTCTATGCTTATGGGAGGAAGACAGATTGTAGCTCCAAGTCCAGTTATGTGTAAGACTGTTGGTGAAATGCCTAGAGAATTAACGACAGAAGAAGTAGAAGTTTTAGTTAAAAAGTTTATAACTGGAGCTAAGATAGGACAAACAGCTGGTATGGACGGAGTTGAACTCCATGGAGCTCATGGATATTTAATAGGTCAGTTCCTAAGCCCTTTAACAAATTTAAGAACAGATAAATATGGTGGAAATTTCACAAATAGGATGAGATTTATAACAGAAATAATTTTAGGAATAAAACATATTTGTGGAAAGGATTTTCCAGTATCTGTAAGAATGGATGGAGATGAGTTTGTAGAAGGAGGACTTACTTTATCTGAAGCAGTTGAGGCTGCAAGATATCTTGAAAGTATAGGTATTGACTCAATAAATATAAGTTCAGGAACATATGAATCGGGAGTAACTATTATTGAACCAATATCTTATGATCAAGGCTGGAAAAGATATTTAGCTCAAGCAATAAAAGATTCTGTTAATATACCTGTAATAGGATGTATGGTAATTAGAAAACCTGAGTTCGCAGAAAGCCTTATTAAAGAGAAAACAGTTGATTTTGTAGCTTTGGGAAGAGCACAAATAGCTGATCCAGAATGGGGTAAAAAGACAATGGAGGGAAGAGAAAAGGAGATTAGACAATGTATATCATGTTTACATTGCATAGAACAGTTAAGCCTTGGAACAACTACGAAATGTGCAGTTAATCCTAGGATGGGAAGAGAACTTGAGTTTCAAAACTTTGAGAAAAATGGAGAGGGAAGAGTTGTTGCAGTAATAGGTGGTGGGCCAGCAGGTATGGAAGCTTCAAGAGTACTTGCATTGAAAGGATTTAAACCAATATTATTTGAGGCTAAAGACGTACTTGGAGGAAGTGTATATCTTGGAAGTAAGCCACCATTAAAAGAAAAGTTAAATTGGTTTCTTGACAATCTTGAATATGAAATTAGACAGCTAGATGTGGATATAAGATTAAATACAAAACCAACTATCGAAGATATAAAGGTATTAAATCCCTATGCTGTATATGTTGCATCAGGTTCATTACCTATAATTCCACCAATACCAGGAATAAAGGGAGAAAATGTTTGTACTGTTGTAGATGTACTTGAAGAAAGAGTTTGCATTAAGGATAAAAATATTGTAGTTATAGGATCGGGAATGACAGGATTAGAAACATCAGAGCTTCTTGCTGAAATGGGAAACAAAGTAACAATAATAGAGATGATGAATAAAATTGGTACAGGTATATATCGTTCAAATCTATATGATGTAATTTCCAGACTTGAAAAATATGGTGTTGAAATGCTGCCAAGTATGAAGCTTGTTTCTATAGATAAAAATGGAATTACTGCTGAGAATATGATAAGTGGTAATTTAATTTATAAAGAAGCAGACCAAGTTGTTTTATCTCTTGGAGTAAGACCAAACAATGAAATAGTTGAGGAACTTGAAAAGAATTTTTCAGTAGTAAAAGTCCTTGGAGATTCTAATAAACCTGGGAGAATAGCAGATGCAATTCAAACTGGATTTGAAAAGGCATATATTTTAGAGTAAGGGGGATAAGAATATGAAAGACTTCAAAGGAAAGGTTGCTGTAATTACAGGTGCAGCTCATGGAATAGGTCATGCTTTGGCAAAAGAAGCAGCTATGAAAGGTATGAATCTTGTATTAGCAGATATAGATTATGAATATCTAAAAAAGGTTGAAGAAGAAGTGGCTGAAATAGGGGCAGAAGTACTTTCAATTAAAGTGGATGTAACTGAATTTGAACAAGTGAAGGCTTTAGGAGATAAAACTATTGAAACATTTGGGAAAGTAGATTTGTTTTTTAATAATGCTGGAGTAGTTGTTCCAGGACTTTTAACTACTCCAAATATGCCAACATATCATATGACAAAACATGCCAATGTTGCATTAAGTGAATCTGTTAACTATCAATTACAGAAGATAGGTTCTAAGATTAAAATGTCTGTGTTTTGTCCTGGATATATTCAAACAGATCTTGATAACTGTGATTTAAGAAGACCTGAAAGATTTAAGATAGATAATAATGAGCCATATTATTCAAGTGTTGAATACAAAGCAGGATTAGAAAGAGCACATTTTGTTATAAGAACAGGTATACCTATAGATAGTGTAGGAATGAGCGTGTTTAAGGCTATTGAAGAAGAACAATTTTATATATTAACTCATCCTAAATATAATCAGATTATAGGAGACAGAGTCAAGACAATACTGGATGGAAAAAATCCAGATGTTTTCTCATTTTTAAAATAATGGTAAAAATTATCCACCACTTGTCCATATGTTATCCACAAGTAAAAATGCATAAAATTAAATTATTAACAGTTTTACACAGACTTATACACATTATCCACAGAATCCTCAAGATTAATTGTGGATTGTTAACTATAAATTCCAGTTCAGATTTAAAAAATATTTAATATAATGTTATTATATTAATTTTTAGGGTAATATATATAACAAATAGTATAAGCTATTAGATATAATGCTTATATGAAAGGAGCTGGGTTTATGAAATTAAATTTTACTGGAAAAAATATGGAAATAACAGACGCATTAAGAGATGTAACAGAGAAAAAACTAGGGAAACTGGACAAATATTTCCAAAAAGATATTGAAGGTAATGTAACCTTCAGTTCAGAAAAAAATAGGAAGATAATTGAGGTAACCATAAACCTACCTGGTACAATTATTAGAGCTGAAGAATCAACAGATGATATGTATGTATCCATTGATAAGACAGTGGATGTATTAGAAAGACAAATCAGGAAATATAAAACAAAGTTACAAAAAAGATATAAAAATAATGAAACCATTAGATTTGAAAATGTAGTACCATTACCAGTGGAGGATGATTCTGAGAAACCAAAATTAGTGAAAAGAAAAAGATTTGGATTAAAACCAATGTCATCAGAAGAAGCAATATTGCAGATGGAGTTACTTAGACATAATTTTTACGTATTTTTAGACTCAGATAATGATGAAGTAAGCATTGTTTATAAAAGAAAAGATGGAAATTATGGATTGATAGAACCAGAAATTTAATATATATATTTGTGAAAAGGGCAGGATTATATCCTGCCCTTTTAATGTCAATCTTATGGTTGAAAGGAGTGTAAATAAATGATAAAATAATATGATAGCTATGATATTGAAGTTTGAAAGGTGGTTAATCAATGGCAAGCTTATTTGAGAAACTGTTTGGCACATATAGTGATAGAGAGTTAAAAAAAGTTACACATTTAGTTGATAAAATAGAATCCTTAGATGGAGAAATGCAAAAATTAACAGATGAACAGTTAAAAGGAAAGACATTTGAATTTAAGAATAGATTAAACAATGGAGAAACTCTTGATGATATTTTACCTGAGGCGTTTGCAGTTGTAAGGGAAGCAGCCTATAGGGTACTTGGCATGAAACATTTTAGGGTTCAGTTACTTGGTGGGATAATACTTCATCAAGGAAGAATAGCAGAAATGCGAACAGGAGAAGGTAAGACTTTAGTAGCTACTTTGCCTGCATATTTAAATGCTTTAACAGGTAAAGGGGTTCATATAGTTACAGTAAATGATTACTTAGCTAAGAGAGATAAGGAATGGATGGGTAAAATTCATGAGTTCTTAGGTCTTACAGTTGGATGCATTATTCATGATATAAGTAATGCAGATAGAAAAGCAGCTTACAACTGTGATATTACTTATGGTACTAATAATGAATTTGGGTTTGATTACCTTAGAGATAATATGGTGATTTATAAAGAAGATATGGTTCAAAGACCACTTTATTTTGCCATAGTGGATGAGGTAGATAGTATATTAGTCGATGAAGCTAGAACTCCTCTTATTATTTCAGGAGTAGGTGATAAATCTACTAAACTTTATGAAATGGCTGATAATTTTGTAAGAACATTAACCAGTAGAATAATGGATCCAAGTGAAGAAAGAATTGATCCATTTAATAGTGAGTTTAAAGAGGAAACTGTTGATTATGTAATAGATGAGAAAGCAAGATCTTGTTCTATTACTGAAAAGGGTACTGCAAAGGCGGAAGCTTTTTTTGGCATTGAAAATTTATCTGATATGGAAAATATGGAAATAGCTCATCATATAAATCAAGCATTGAAGGCTAGATCTATAATGAAGAGAGATATTGATTATGTAGTAAAAGATGGAGAAGTAATTATTGTAGATGAATTTACTGGAAGACTTATGCAGGGGAGAAGATATAGTGATGGTCTTCATCAGGCAATAGAAGCTAAGGAAAAATTAAATGTAAGATCTGAATCAAAGACTTTAGCAACTATTACATTCCAAAACTATTTTAGAATGTATACTAAATTATCTGGTATGACTGGTACTGCAAAAACGGAAGAATCAGAGTTTAGGGAAATATATGATATGGATGTAGTTGAGATACCAACTAATAAGCCAGTAATAAGACAGGATTTAGCAGATGTTATTTATAGAAATGAAGGAGCTAAGTTTAGGGCAGTAGTTAAAGAAATAAAAGAAAAACATAAAACAGGTCAACCTATACTGGTAGGTACAATTACTATTGAGAAATCAGAAATACTTTCTAATATGCTGAAAAAGGAAGGAATTCCTCATGAAGTATTAAATGCAAAACACCATGATAGAGAGGCGGAAATCGTAGCTCAAGCTGGTAGGTTTGGAGCAGTTACTATAGCTACCAATATGGCTGGTAGAGGTACAGATATTGCATTGGGAGGTAATCCTGAATTTCTTGCAAAGCAGGAGATGAAGAAGAAGGGGTATAGCGATGAAATATTAACCTTAGTTGATAGTTTTTATGATACTGATAATAAAGAGGTACTAGAAGCGAGGAAGGTTTATAAGGATTTATATGATAAATATAAGGTAGAAACTGATGAGGAAAATAAAAAGGTATTGGAAGCTGGTGGACTTCATATAATTGGTACAGAAAGACATGAATCAAGACGTATTGATAATCAGCTTAGAGGTCGTGCTGGTAGGCAGGGAGATCCTGGTTCTTCTAGATTTTATATATCTTTGGAAGATGACTTGATGAGATTGTTTGGTGGAGAAAGAATAATTAATTTAATTGATAATCTAAAAATGCCTGAGGATGAACCTTTAGAGCACTCTATGCTTACAAGAGCCATAGAAAATGCTCAAAAGAAGGTTGAAGGAAACAATTTTGGAATTAGAAAACATGTATTAAAATATGATGATGTAATGAATAAACAAAGAGAAGTTATTTATGGAGAACGTAGAAAGGTATTAGAAGGAGAAGATTTAAGAGCTCATATTCAAGAGATGGTCAAGTCTTTAGTGACAGATAATGTTGAAATGTATACCCAAAGTAAATATCCAGAAGAGTGGGATTTAGAAAGCATAGAGAATTATGTAATGAACCTATTAAGTATTGAGAAAAGATTTTTATCATTTAATAATATAGAAAGCCTTACAAAGGAAATTTTAATAGATAAGATATTAAAAAAAGCAGAAGAAAAATATAGATCTAAGGAAATAGATTTTGGAGAAGAAAGATTTAGAGAAGTTGAAAGGGTAGTTTTACTTCAAGTAGTAGATAGTAAGTGGATGGATCATATAGATGCTATGGATCAATTGAGACAAGGTATTGGATTAAGAGCCTATGGACAAGAAGATCCAGTTCGTGCATATCAAAACGAAGGATTTGATATGTTTAACGAAATGACTCATAGCATTTGGGAAGATACTGTAAGATTTTTATATCAAGTCGTAAATCCAGAAAAGATTCAAAGAAAAAGGGTGGCAGAACCTATAGCTACCAATGCTGATGAAGTAAGTAAAACTATTGTAAATAAAGAGAAGAAAATAGGAAGAAATGATCCTTGCCCATGTGGCAGTGGAAAGAAATACAAGAAATGCTGTGGTCAAGACAATTAAAGTTGAAAAAGATGGGGTGATATATTGCAAGATATTTACTTAGACAAAGAAAAACTTCATGAAATAAGAGATACTGTTAAAGAATTGGGTGTTTCACTTTGACATTCAAGGGCTTAGGGATAAATCTCTTGATTTAGAGCAACAGTCCTATGAAGAGGATTTTTGGAAAGATATAGATAAGGCTCAAAAGATTATGCAGGAAATCAAGGCTTTAAAAAACCAAGTAAAAGAATATGATGATTTAATGAAAGATATAGAAGAACTTGAAGTTTTAATGGACTTGGTTCTTGAAGAAGAAGCCTATGATATGTATACTGATGTAGAAGAAGGACTTATGAAATTATTAAAAAGAGCAGATGATTTTAAATTAAGTACCTTATTATCTGGGGAGTTTGATAAAAACAATGCTATTCTTTCTATACATTCTGGAGCAGGAGGACTAGAAGCTCAGGATTGGGCTGAAATGCTTCTCAGATTATATAGAAGATGGGCAGAAGGAAAAGGATTTCAAGTGGAAACACTAGATATTTTAGCTGATACAGAAGGGGGTATAAAATCCGTTACCTTGCTTATAAAGGGTTATAATGCCTACGGATATTTGAAGTCCGAGAAAGGTGTTCATAGATTAGTTAGAATATCTCCATTTGATTCTGCAGGTAAAAGACATACTTCCTTTGCAAGTATTGATGTATATCCAGAGATAGATGATGAAGTAAATATTGAAATCAATCCTTCAGATTTAAAAATAGATACCTATAGATCTGGTGGTGCTGGAGGGCAGCATGTAAACACTACGGACTCAGCAGTGAGAATTACACATATTCCTACGGGAATAGTTGTGCAATGCCAAAATGAAAGATCTCAGATTACCAATAAGCAAACGGCTATGAATATGTTAAAAGCAAAATTAATTCAACTAAAAGAAGAAGAAAAAAAAGAAAGAATAGAAGATTTGCAAGGTAGTTATAGTCAAATTGCTTGGGGTGCACAAATAAGATCTTATGTATTTCATCCCTATAGTATGGTAAAGGATCATAGAACCAATGCAGAAGTTGGCGATGTATATGGAGTAATGGATGGAGATATTGATATTTTTATAAATGAATATTTAAAACAAAAAGCCCTTTCGTAAAAAGGGCTAAATTTTTTTAAAAAAAGGGATTTTTGATTTTTTGTAGAATAATATATTGAGAAGGTTCAAGACTGCAATAATAAATTGAAGGGAAGATGTATATGGATATTTTAAAAGCACTTATTGATGAGTTTAAATTAAAACCCTATCAAGTAAAAAACACAGTGGAATTATTGGATGAGGGAAATACAATACCTTTTATAGCTAGATATAGAAAAGAACAGACAGGAGAGCTACAAGATATTGTTATAAGAGAATTATCCAATAGATTAACTTATTTAAGGAATTTGGAGACGAGGAAAGAAGAAGTTATAAGGCTTATTGATGAGCAAGGCAAACTTACAGAGGAACTAAAAAAGGAGATTATAGAATCAGAAACACTTCAAAGAATTGATGATTTATATAGACCATTTAGACCAAAGAGAAGAACTAGGGCAACTATTGCAAAAGAAAAGGGATTAGAGCCTCTTGCTGAAATTATAATTGATCAATCCTTAGATAAGGAAGAATTTAGAAATAAGGTAATTAGCTTTATAGATGAAGAAAAGGGAGTTAACAATGAAGAAGAAGCATTAGTTGGGGCTATGGATATTATTGCAGAGATAGTATCTGATGATGCTGACAATAGGGATATGATTAAAAAGATTATTAATGACAAGGGAGTTTTGGTAGTAGAGGGAGTAGATAAGGAAGAAAAAACTGTATATGAAATGTATTATGACTATAAGGAGTCAGTAAAATCTATTGCAAATCATAGGATATTAGCCATAAACAGAGGAGAAAAAGATAAAAAGTTAAAGGTGACATTGAATATAGATGATGTTGATATAATAGAATTGTTGGGGACTCGTTTAATAAAAGATAAAAGTAAAGATACAGCTTTATACATAGAAAAGGCAATAGATGATGGATATAAAAGACTTTTATTTCCTTCAATAGAAAGAGAAATAAGAAACAACTTAACAGAAAGGGCAGAAGAGGAGGCAATAAAAGTATTTGCCATAAACTTAAAGCCCTTACTTATGCAGCCACCAATTAAAGGTAAAACTGTAATGGCAATTGACCCAGGCTTTAGAACTGGGTGTAAGGTTGCAGTTGTAGATGAAACAGGAAAAATGATGGAGTTCACTACAGTATATCCAACAGAGCCTCAAAATAAAGTGAAAGAAACAATAGTGAAATTAAAAGAATTAATTAATAAGTTTAATGTAGATATAATAGCTATTGGCAATGGAACTGCATCTAGGGAAACTGAAATGGTAGTAGCAGAAATGCTTGGTGAAATAGACAGAGAGGTATCATATATAATAGTTAGTGAAGCAGGAGCATCAATTTATTCAGCATCAGAGGTAGGGATAAAAGAATTTCCAGATTTAGATGTATCCATTCGTGGAGCAGTTTCTATTGGAAGAAGGCTTCAAGATCCTATGGCAGAGCTTGTAAAAATTGAGCCAAGACATATTGGAGTAGGACAATATCAACATGATTTGAATCAAGGAAAACTTGATGAAGCACTTACTGGAGTTGTAGAAGATTGTGTAAACAGTGTAGGAGTAGATTTAAATACTGCTAGTCCTTCTCTTTTAAAATATGTGGCTGGAATATCTACAAGGGTTGCTAATAATCTAGTTAATCATAGAGAAGAAAAAGGAAAGTTTAGAAATAGAAAAGAACTTCTTAAAGTAAAAGGATTGGGAGAAAAGACTTTTATTCAATGTGCAGGATTTTTAAGAATTCCTGAAGGAGATAATCCTTTAGATAATACAGGAGTTCATCCCGAATCCTATGAAGTAGCAGAAAAGTTGTTGAAGATAGATTATTCTAAGGGAGAAATAGAAAAAATATCTGAGGAATTAAATATTGGTATTCCAACTCTTGAAGATATAATTAGGGAATTAGAAAAGCCAGGCAGGGATCCAAGAGATGAGATGCCAAAGCCTATTTTAAGACAGGATGTACTTAAGATAGAAGATTTAAAGAAGGATATGGTTTTAAATGGAACTGTAAGAAACGTAGTAGATTTTGGTGCTTTTATAGATATAGGTGTAAAGGAAGATGGATTAGTACATATATCTCAGCTTTCTAATAGATATATTAAACATCCTAAAGAAGTTGTTAAAGTAGGAGATATAGTTAAGGTTAGAATAATGGAAGTAGATATGGAAAGAGGAAGAATAGCATTGAGCATGAAAGAAGTATAGATAATTTACAAAGATAATAAAGATATTAATTGGCGACCTATGGTCGCCTGATTTTAACACCATAAATAATTATTGAATAATCAAAATATTATAGATATAATGTTGTTTAGAGTTGCGAAATAAATGGAGGGGATTATATGATATTTATTAAAAATGGCAGAATATATACAATGGCAGGAGATATAATAGAAAATGGTTCAATACTTATAAAAGAGGGTAAGATAATAGAAGTAGGGCGAGATATTATTGCTCCATTAGATGCAGAAGTAATTGATGCAGAAGGTAGAATGGTGACTCCAGGATTTATAGATGCTCATTGCCATCTAGGTATGTGGGAAGAAGGAATAGGATTTGAAGGCAGTGATGGAAATGAAATGACAGATCCTGTAACTCCTCATATGAGGGCGATTGATGGTATAAATCCTATGGATATTTCATTTGAAGAAGCATATCAAGGTGGAGTAACTACTGCTGTTACTGGTCCTGGAAGTGCCAATGTAATAGGAGGTACTTTTGTAGCTATAAAAACTTATGGAAATAGAATAGATGATATGATAATAAAGAACCCTGTTGCTATGAAAATAGCATTTGGTGAGAATCCTAAGAGAATATACGATTCTCAAAAGAAATCTCCTATGACTAGAATGGCTACGGCGGCAATACTTAGAGATACTTTATTTAAAGCAAGAACCTATTTAGAAAAGAAGGAGAAGGCAGAAGATCCTTCAAAGATGCCTGATTATGATATAAAGATGGAAGCTTTAATACCAGTGCTAAAGAAGGAAATTCCTTTAAAGGCTCATGCTCATAGGGCAGATGATATATTTACATCTATTAGGATAGCTAAGGAATTTGATTTAGATATTACATTAGATCATTGCACAGAAGGACATTTAATAGCTGAACATTTATCAAAGGAAGGAAAGCCTGCCATAGTAGGACCTACATTTGGAAATAGGTCTAAATTTGAATTGCAAAATAAATCCTTTGATACACCTAGAATATTAAATGAAGCAGGAGTTAAAATAGCAATTATTACTGATTCTCCAGTAATCCCTCTACAACATTTATCTTTATGTGCAGGGCTTGCATATAATGCAGGACTTCCTGAAATGGATGCATTAAAGGCTATTACAATAAATGCTGCTGAAATAGTAGGATTACAAGATAGGATTGGAAGTATAGAAGTAGGGAAAGATGCAGACATTGTTATATTTGACGGCAATCCAATAAAAGATATTGATTCTAAGACATTTGTTACAATAATTGACGGAAAAGTAGTTTATAGAAGATAATGAGGTGATTTTATGAAACTTGGTTTTATAGTTAATCCTATTGCAGGTATGGGAGGTAGAGTAGGATTAAAGGGTACAGATGGTCTTGAGGTTTTGGAGAAAGCTAGAAGTCTTGGTGCAGTACCAGAATCTCCAAATAAAGCAAAAAAGGCATTAGAAGTGTTATTGTCTATTAAAGATAGATTAGAAATTTACACTTATCCAGGCAGTATGGGTGAGGAAGAGGCATTAGAAGTAGGATTTAAACCAATAGTATTAGAAGATGGAAAAGATAAATTTTATCCTAAAGATACGGAGGAAGCTGCAAAGAAAATGGTTGAAAAGGGAGTGGATTTAATCCTTTTTGCTGGTGGAGATGGTACTGCAAGAAATATTTATTCTGCCATTGGTACAAAAGTACCAGTTGTAGGAATACCAGCAGGAGTTAAAATTCACTCTGGAGTCTATGCAAATCATCCAAAGGCGGCGGGAGAAATTGCATTAAAATATTTTCAAGATGACCATATGGAAACAATAGAAGCTGAAGTAATGGATATAGATGAGGATGCCTTTAGAGAAGGAATAGTTACAGCAAGACTCTATGGATATATGAGAATCCCCTTAGAACCACAATTAATCCAGACAACTAAATCAGGTGGTGGTTTAGGTTCTGAGGAGGAGGCATTAAATGGAATTGCTGATAGGATTATTGAGGAAATGGAAGAAGAGCCAGATACTTTCTTTATAATAGGCTCAGGAACATCTACACGTCCAATAATGGAGAATCTTGGTTTACCCAATACTCTATTAGGAATAGATATAGTAAAGGGTAAAGAATTGATTGCCTCAGATGTAAATGAAAGACAGATTTTAGACATAATAGAGGGACACAAAGCTAAAATAGTTGTAACTGTCATAGGAGGCCAGGGTTATATTTTTGGAAGAGGTAATCAACAAATTAGTGCAGAAGTTATTAAAAGAGTAGGCAAAGAAAATATTAGGATAGTTGCACCTAAGAACAAGATATTATCTTTAGAAGGGCGACCGCTATTAGTTGATACAGGAAATGAAGAAGTGAATAGTATGTTTAATGGATATATGAAGGTGTTAAATACCTATTATTCAGAATCTATAGAAAAAGTAGAAGGTCTATAAATTTTATTATAAATAAGACAATGATAAATCATATCTAGATGATGGAGAACATGGATAAAGAGCTAAAAGAAAAATTTGATAAGGTTGAGAAAGTAAGGATGGAAAATACCTATGATATTGCTTACTTGAAATCAGTAAAATAAATGTAGGAGATTTTTACTTTAAAAGCACTTGACATTATTAATATCCATGAATATAATTAAATTAAGATATATCTTCAGGGGGAGGTGTAAGTCCTCACCGGCGGTAAAGCCCGCGAGCCGATGAAATTCGGTTGACTTGGTTAGATTCCAAGGCCGACAGTTATAGTCTGGATGGAAGAAGATGTAGTAGACTTAAATTATTTAGCTAGTCTATTTTTGAACCCCGAAGATTTTCTACGGGGTTTTTTAAAATCCCGAGAAAATAAAAATTTGGAGGGATTTTTTATGTATACATTAAGTAAAGAAACATGGAATACTAAAACCATGGTAAAGATTTCAGTACTTGGAGTGATTTCATTTATCCTTATGTTTTTTGAATTGCCATTACCATGGCTAGCACCACCATTTATGAAGATTGATATTTCGGATTTACCTTCATTAATCGGCTCTTTTGCCATAGGACCTATGGCAGGAGTAATTATCCAATTTTTAAAGAATATTTTAAACCTTTTAATTGATGGAACTACAACTGGTGGCGTAGGAGAATTTGCTAATTTTGTAGTGGGGTCAGCATTTGCTTATACAGCAGGTTTTGTTTATTATAAGAAAAAGACCTTTGGAAGAGCTGTAGTAGGATTGTTTTTAGGAACTATAGTTATGACTATAGTTATTACACTTGCAAATTACTTTGTAATGTTTCCTCTATATGCAAAGTTAATGGGACAAGATATACAAGTATTTGTAGATATGGGTACAAAAATAAATAAGAATATTACAGATTTAAGGTCTATGATGTTAATAGCAGTAATACCTTTTAATTTGCTGAAAGGAATTATGGTGACAGCCTTGACATTATTAATATATAAAAGAGTATCACCAATACTTCATAAATAAAATCAATAAATAGTGAATAGTTTTATGCAAGATATGTATTTTAACTATTCACTATTTGTTATTAACTATTCCTTAATCCATTTTTAGCAATAATTATTTTAATATCTTCATAACTGATGTCTTCAGGCAAAGCTTCCTTTATTGGTTTTAATTTTTCTAGACCTATTTGATTTATTATTGATAATATTTTTTCTTCTTTTGCAGGGTCATTTATAAATCTTGACCAATCTATATTTTGTCCATGTTCTTCACATTTTGATAGATGTTCAATTATAGTATTTATAGTAAAATTTCTTTTTTCAGATATTTCCTTTAATGATAAACCTTCCAAATAACAATCATAAGTTAATTGATATCTGTCTACTAAATCTTCCCTTATAATTTCTTTTTTTCTAATATCTATAGAATTAATCTCTTTTTCATTGCAATAGTTTTTTATTACATGAAGAAATTTTTCTCCATAACTTTCATATTTTTTGGTTCCTACTCCTTTTATCATGAGCATAGATTCTTTGTTTTGAGGAAAATAAGATGACATTTCTATTAATGTAGAATCATGGAATATCATAAATGGAGCTAGTCCCTTTTCTTGAGATAGTAAGAATCTCAGGGATTTTAATTCTTGGAATAAATCTTCATCAAAGTTTTCTATCATATCTTTTGTGGATAGTCCTTTTTTCTCACTAGATGATTTAGTTTCTAATAGATGTTTTTTATGATAGACTTTAACTTGACCTCTCAATACTTCTCCAGCAGTCCGTGATAATTTTAATACGGGAAATTTATCTGCTGTTATATAGATATATCCTCTAGATACTAAAGTCATTATAATTTCTCTTAATGTACTTTCACTGTACTCTTTCATAATTCCATAGGTGGAAACACTATCCAACCCAAACTCTAATAATTTTTTATTCTTTGAACCCCTAAGAACTTGAATAACCATGGTTAAGCCATATCTTTCCTGCACTCTATATATACAGGATAGTATTTTTTGTGACTCTATGGTAATATCTACCATTTCCGACTTATCTAAACAGTTTCCACAGTTATTACAATTAGGATTTTTGATGGTTTCTCCAAAATAATCTAATATACTATTTCTTAAACAATTATTTGTATGGCAGTAATCAACAAGATATTGAAGATTTTTATAGAGAATAGTTTCTCGTTCCAATGATATTGGATTATTTTGTATCAAAAGTTTCTGTTTTACTATATCTGATGGAGAATATAGAAGAGTACAATGACTAGGCTCTCCATCACGACCTGCACGTCCAGCTTCTTGATAATATGCTTCCATATTTTGAGGCATATTATAATGAATTACAAATCGAACATCTGGCTTATCTATTCCCATGCCAAAAGCATTGGTAGCTACTATTATTTGTACTTTATTAAATATAAAGTCATCTTGGTTTCTTTGTCTAGTATTTGCATCCATCCCTCCATGATAAGGAACTACAGAAAAGCCCTCATTATTTAGTTTTTCACTTAAGGCTTCTACAGTTTTTCTTGTGGAGCAGTAGATAATGCCTGATTCATTTTCAAAGTTATTTTTTATATAATTAACTAAATAAGAATATTTATTGCTTACTTTTATAACTTGATAAAATAAATTTGGTCTATCAAACCCTATTATTGATTCTACAGGATTTTTAAGTTCTATTAATTCTTTAATTTCCTGTACTACCTCTTTAGTAGCTGTTGCAGTATATGCACCAACTACTGGTCTATTGGAAAAGGTTCTAATAAATCGTGGAATTTCCCTATATGAAGGTCTAAAGTCATGACCCCATTGACTAATGCAGTGTGCCTCATCAATAGCTACCATAGATACCTTTATATCATTTACTAAATTAATAAAAGAAAATGTATTTAAACGCTCTGGGGCTACATATATTATTTTATATTTACCTTCTTTTATTTCTTGTACTCTATAATTATATTCACTATCATCTAAGGTGCTATTTATAAAGGTACCAGATATTCCAATTTCATTTAATGAATCTACTTGATCTTTCATTAGAGATATAAGAGGGGAAATAACTATTGTAATTCCATCTAATAATATAGCTGGCAATTGATAACAAAGAGATTTTCCTCCACCTGTAGGCATAATGCCTAAGACATCTTTACTATTTAAAACTCCATTTATTAACTTTTCTTGACCTTCTTTAAATTCTGTATATCCAAAATAAGCTTTAAGAGCCTTATAAATATTCACAGAAACACCTCCAAGATGATTTTATAATTTTTAAGGTGTAATATCAAGGCGTAATTGCCATATTAGATTTATTATTGATATAATGTAATAAAGAATTTATATGTGGAGGGATTATCAATATAATATGTAAAAAAAGAAAATCAGGAGGAATTTATATGGATAAGTGCGTGTTAATTAAACCAAATCTTTCCTTTAAAGATGATATTCAAGACTTTCGTAAAGGATACTCTGTTAGACCAGATGAAAGAAGAAAAGGTTATGCTAAGATGATGCTTGCTGATTGTCTTAATATTTGTAAATTATATGGTCTTGAAAAGGTTTTGATAACTTGTATTCAAGGAAATGAAGGGAGTAAAGGTACTATTTTGGCTAATGGTGGAATATATGAAAGTACAATTTACTGTGAACCTGATGATGTATACCTTGAAAGATACTGGATACATATTTAGATTTTTATTCTTGACTCTATATTCTACATGGTGTAAAATAAAATCAATACTACACAATGTAGAAATTCAAGGAGTGATTTAATTGGATATAATCAAAATTTCAGATGCGGAATATGAAATAATGGAAATCATATGGAATGAGGAAGGAGAAGTTACTACAGCAGATATAATTGAAAAACTGGGGGAAGATAATTTTTGGAAACATACTACTATACTTACTTTAGCTAAAAGATTAGTAGATAAAAATGTACTAAGGGTAAGAAAGGAAAAAAGAGTTAATTATTATTCTCCAAATATAAGTAAGGATGAATATAAATCATATCAGGCTAATGGCTTTATAGAGGATATGTATGACGGCAGTGTAAAGTCTTTAGTGGCTTCATTATATGATAATAAAAAGATAGATGAAAAGGATTTAAAAGATTTAAAAGACTGGATTAGGAGGTTGTAATATGGAAATTCTAAATACAGTTCTGAATATGTCTATTACTGGAAGTATAATATTTTTCATATTTTTGCTAATAAAACCTTTAACTAAGAAACATTTTAACTCATCCTGGCATTATAAAATGCTTGTTTTAATCCTAATCTTTTTTATCCTACCAGTAGGTAATTTTATAAAACTACCTATAAAATCAATACCTAATATTTCTAATTTAGAGATTCAAGAGTCTAGAGGATTGGAAAATATAATTAAAAATCAAGCAACAAAGGACATGGAAAATATTGAGAATGGAAAAAATCAAAAACCTAAACACGAAATAAAAAAGGAAGTAAAAGATAAAGAAGTTAATACAATAAAAGTAAAAAACCATATATCTAAAGATATAAAATTTAACATCAATGATTATATAAATATAATTAAATATATATGGTTAGGGTGTATGATTATTTTATTTCTATCAAAAATCATACCCTATATTAGATTTAAATCTGCAATTCTTAAAAAAAGTATAGAAGTTGAAGATAAAGATATTTTAGAATTATTTAATCTATGTAAAGATGAATTAAATATAAATAGTAGAATACACTTAAGAATTTGTGATACTATTGGATCTCCAATGTTAATAGGAGTATTTCATCCTATAGTATTAATTCCAAATAGTAATGAAGATTATAAAAGATTAAAAATGATATTTTTACATGAATTAAACCATTATAAACGAAAAGATATTGTAGTAAAATTCTTTGGACTTATTATAAATGCAGTTCATTGGTTCAATCCAATAATATATATATTGTTAAAAGAAATGGATAAATATATTGAATACTCCATAGATGAAAAAGTAGTAGAAAAAATGGATATTAGTGACAGAAAATATTATGGAGAAACTATCTTGAATTTAATAGGCAATTCCATGACAAAGAAAAATTCTTTTACAACAGCTATGGGAAGTAATGGGAATCAATTAAAGTCTAGACTGGAAAATATGATATTTTCTTTTAAAATATCTAGAAAAAGACATATAGTTTCTTTGTTTATATCAGTTCTAATGCTTATATCAGGAATTACCGTAGCTTGCAGTATTTTACCCAACAAGACTATAGAAGAAAATAACACTTTTGTAGTATATATCAAAGAAGATGGACTTTATTATTCTTATTTAAATGGCGGAGAAGAGATTAAAATCCATGAAGGGAAAGAATTTATTTATCCGCTTATTTCTAGAGGAGGAAGATATATAGCCTATACTAAAGGAAAAGGATTTTATATATATGATATTAAAAATAAAGAATATGAAGAAATAGCAGATAATATGGAACATTATTATATTTCCTATGACTGGGTAGATGATGATACTATAGTATATTCTACAGACAATCCTGGGTTTACAATATATAATGTAGATACAAAGATAAAAAAAGAGCATTTAGACGAATTTTATTATGATAACCTTAGAGCAGCAAATAAAGACACTATTTATGGTATAAAAAGGAGTAAATGGACATCAGAAGGAACAGATTATGCTGCTAATAACGGTGTAGTTGAGATAAATTTAAAAAACTATGATTCAAAAAACAAGGTGTTTGCCATAAATACTATAATAAAATCCAGAGAAACGACAGATGAAATGATAGGATATAATCCTATTATATGGGATATAACAGAGAATGGGAAATACATTTATATAATGGAAAAACCTGCCTCAGGCTCATTAAGCACTGATGGCATAGGTATTGGAATATATGATGTGGAGAAAAAGGAACATATAGAATTTACAGACATAACAACATTAGCTTATAAAAATCATTTATCTATAAATCCAAAGAATAATAATTTAATTGGATTAATAGAAGGCGGTTATAGGGAAATGATTTTAAACAAGGAAATTGTTTTATTAACTATAGATGAAGATAAAACATATAAAACAATTAAATTTATGGATAAGGATTTAGTTGCTATGACTCCAAGTTTTACATTAGATGGGGAGAATTTATTATATTCAGCAACTAAAAATTTAGAGGATTTTAGGGCAACTAATTTTACTAAGGTATATAATGAGTGGGAAAGTCAACCACACAATATTTATGAATATAATATGAAAACATCAAGTGTTAAAAAGATAACAGAAGGAGAGCATTTCGACTTTATGCCCATCAGTGTATCAGAAGATAGTATATTGTTTAGCAGATATAAGGGCAATGATTATTATAGTTTAATAAAACTGACCAACGGGAAAGAAAATGTGATAGTTGATAATATTATTTTTAGTGGTGGAAGTGACAATTACCCCTTTGGACTCTATGGTCATATAGATACAGAAAAAGGTATGGATATATTTTTAAATAGAAAGGAAGTATATTCATATAAAGAAAAGGATAAAAGTCAAAACATTATAAATGAGTTGTATAAACTGAAAGGAACTAAAATAGGCAATAATTCAAAAGTTGGTAATATACTTAATCTCTTGGATTTTCCTGAAGAATTAACTCCCAGTGGAATGGAATTATCTACTAAGGAAGAACCCTATGGACTCCAAGTTAATTTTAAGGCTCATGCTGAAACACAGATGAAATATATAGCCATGAGTTCCGACTACATTTGGAGAGCCCAGTCTTTAATTTTATTCTCCCTTATTGATAACTTAGATTATATTAAGTATGCCATAGATAGTGGAGACGGAAATATTGTTGTATCTTATATAACTAGAGAGGTTACTGATAGTCTAACTATGTCAGCATTAGGATATAGGATTTCAGAAATAGCTAAAAATAAGAAACGTTTTAAGAAATTTTATGAAATATTGATTGAAAACAGTATGGAGGAAAATCAACCTGAAGGGTTAGTTGGATATATAGTAATAAAGGATAATACTTTGTATTTTAACGAAGTTGAAATTGTTGAATGGGAAGACAAGGCAAGGGTAAAAGAACTTGGTCTAAATGAATATGATATGCCAAATGGATATATGATTATTAACAAAAATAAAAGTGAAAGAACCTTTGAATTAGCAGATGAAGTTATATTTACTTTTACAGATGTAAACCTTGATTTTGTAAAAAATTCAAATATACAATTTAATTTAAATGTATAGAACTTGGTGAACATTAGCTGCTAAACTAAGTTGAATTAATTATTTGAGATTTTAATTGTCTTAAACTTATAATTATTAAAACAAATTTAATCAGACTGTTTTATATATAGATGAGGAAATCATTTTTTCTTCATCTATTTTTATTATAATTTTGGAAATATGTCACAAAATCTAATTTTGAATTGTTATAAGGGTACAGTTGACTGGAAAAAAGAAAGGGGTGAAGCCATGGAAGATATAGATAAAAGATTTGCAACTGGAGGAGAGGCTATATTAGAAGAGGTAATTAATCTCTATGGTGAAAAGCTCCTCCGCTATGCAACAGCAATTTTATGTGATTATCAAGAGGCAGAAGATGTAGTACAAGAGAGTTTCCTCTCGGCATATGAAAATCGCAATAAATTTGATGGAGAAAATTTGTCTGCATGGTTATATAAAATCACATATAATCGCAGTTTAAATCAACTAAAAAGACATAAGATATTTTATTTTAGTGAAATTCATAGTGAAGCAGTGTTGGGGGAGCAAGACGAAGGACTAAGTGATGAAACACTTCGAGCTTTGCGAAAACTTAAACCTAAGGAGCGGGCATTACTATATGGGAGGATAATGGAGGATCAAAGTTATGAGGAACTATCTTTGCTTACTGGTATTTCTCCATCGACCTTACGAAAGCAGTATCAAAGAGCAAAGAAGAAATTGGCAAAACAAATAAATATTGAATACAGTAGAAAGGAGTTTGAACATGAGTAAATTAGATATTGATGAGCAAAAAATATATGATATGTTTTCTCAAATTACTGTTGATTCAAGCAAAATTACAAAGCAAGTGAAAAATAGATTACAAAAAACATATACTAAAACACAAACTAGCAGACATAGACTATTTCTAAGGCATATAATCGTAGCTATGGTGTTATCCATGTTCTTAGTTGTTAGTGCAACTGCTGCAGTATTGGGAAATTTCCAATGGTTTATGAAGAAATTTAATCCAAGTTTTGGCAAAGTTGTAGAACCTATTGGAGTCTATAGTGAGGATCAGGGCATTAAAATGGAGGTAATTGGTGCACAAAAATATGACAATAGAGCAATTGTATATCTATCTCTTCAAGATATGACAGGTGAGAATAGATTGACAGAAAAAACTGCCTTTAGAGATGGATTTAGTGTTAAAATGAATCAGCGAACTCCAGATAAATTCTTAGGAACTAAGGATTCTTTGTTGTCTGGATTTTCCTGGAAACAAAAAATGATTTATTTTGATTCAGATACTAATACTATTTATTATGAATTCAATATAACTACTGACTTAGATACTCCATTATCAGATCCATTGGAGCTTGGTAGTTCACTAATTTATTTTGATGAAACAGCTTATGAAGAAGAACCAATAAATTTATGTCTTTCAACAATTAAAGACAAAGATACTGTAACTATTGATAAAGTACAAGTTTGGGGTGGTAGAAATGTGGCAGACAATTATAGTTTATATACAAAAGCACTTTTACCAGGCAATTATGCCAGTATGCCTCATGGTGAAAAAGACCAATGGATTTCTAATATAGGTATTATAGATGGAAAATTACATGTTCAGACAGGTAAGATTTTTAATAAAGAATTTGGCACCAGTGACCCAACCATTGATATAAAAGATAAAGATGGAAATTTAATATCCTATGACTATAGTTTAGTTTTACTTGCAGATGGAAAAAATAATTTTCTAGACTTCGAAAGAAATGATTATGGTGATGCTATATATAAGTATGAAGAATTTATATTTTCTATAAATTTAGAAGACCTTAGCAAATATACTCTTTCCTATACTGGTGCAGTTCATTCTGGCGTTGAAGGTAATTGGAGAGTTGTGGCAAATTTAAATAATTCAAACCCAAATATTCTCACTTGGACAAATGATATTTCATTTGAAGGACATGTTTTTGAATATATAACATTAAGTCCTTTAGGATTACAAGCAATGGGTACCTATGAAGAGGATGATTGGCATATTAGAGAGATGATAATTAAAGTTGAAACTGTAGATGGTATTATTCAATTGAAAGGTGGAGGAGGAAGTCGAAATCCTGCAAATCATACTTTTAATTTAAATTGGGATATAGAAACTCCTATTGATGTTACAAAAGTTACAGCTATAATTATAGATGATACTAGAATACCCATTGTTACTAACTAAAACTATTTGTACCAAGATAATAACAAAAATATCTTTAAATAATAATATGAGAATAAAAATACAATAAAATAGTTTAAAAAATAACACTAGAGAGGATTAACCAGTAAACCAATCCTCTCTAAAATTATGTCTATAAATTAATTCTATGTTATTCTTCAGAATTTCAAGGTCATATAACAATGACATCAGAATGAAACAGAGATAAATCAAGGGTATTAAAGCTTTGTCTAAAAATATAGTAAATACATATTATAATGTATTTCTATATGTAATAGTCCACATATAGTATATACTATATTTAAGAAGTAATTTTTAAAGAGGTAATTCATAGGAGAATCAACTTAGCTAAATGGAGTAATATTGTAGCAATTCCTATGCTAAAAACAAACAATAAAAAATAAAATTTGAGCTTTTAGCTGAACAATTCAAGGGGGAAAGATTAAATTAAAGTATTGGATTAAATTGAAAGGCAGTTGTATATATAGGATTGTGTGAAATAATTATTATGAAGGAGAAAGATATGAATAATTATATTATTAAAGAATTAACTGAGGAGTATGCAATAGAAATTTGTAATTGGAAATATGAGAAAGAATATGCTGTTTATAATTTTTCAGATTATGATACGGTAGTTAAAAATGGATGGGGTTTATCAATAAAGGAAAAGAGGGAAGATGAATTTATAGGCATACTTTATAATGATGAGTTAATTGGATATGGAAGGATTACAAATGATTGTGGTAAAAGTATTATTGGTATAGGATTGAAGCCTACTTTTTGTGGAAAAGGTTATGGTAAAGATATAATGAAGCTATTAATAAAAGAGTCTAGGAAGAGATATCCTCAATATCCGGTGACACTTGAAGTAAGATCCTTCAATAAAAGAGCCATAAAATGTTACTTAGATGTTGGATTTGAGATTAAAGATAAATATATTAGAGATACATTTGATGGTAAAGATGAATTTTATTATATGGAATATTCATTATAGTAGAAAACAATAAAAGTATTTAACAACATTTACAAATTCCATCTTAATAATATATGTTGTGGTTTAACTGGTATACCTTCAATTATTAATCAAAGATTTTTGCGTTAAGATAATAATATGGATATGTTAAAATACTAGAATATTATATAGATAAGGATGGATTTTTAAATTTAAAGAATTTAGCTTAAGTAAAAAATCACTAGGTATGGAAGTAAAGGCTAAAAATAATTTATAAGGGGCAGATTAAATGAAAAGATATATAAGTATTCGTCATTGGGATTATTGGTTTGGTATATATGGGTTTTGTGAATTTCCTAGTGAAGTTGAATTTGATATAACAACGGATTTAGAAGGCGAAGATATAGTATTTCATTTTGATTTAATGGATCTGGACTGTATGGAATATTTTATAGGAAATAATCTTTATATAGAGAAAGAGGATAAGGAATATAATAAATTTTTAGAAGCTCATGAGAAACTTTTAAATGGATTAGAATTTCACTTAGTAACAATTATTCGTTATCCTACTAAAATATCTGGGGACAATGTTAGTTATAAAATGTTTCCTAAGTATAAGAGAGGTTGTTTATTAGATATAAAAAATAATAAAGGAGAATCCTCCTATTATGCAGATATATTTATTAATAAAAGAAATGATTTAGCACCTTGGAAGTTAATTTATCATATGAAAAAGATAATGTTAGATTTATTTGGAAGGGAAGTAGATTTGGAGATTACTGATATTCCAAGCTATGAAGAAACATTAAATTCATTTTTTGAATAGATAGGAGGAGTAATTAAAGTAATGGATTTATAGATAAGATACCCATAAACAAAGAAAATAATTTGAGAGGTGTAATAATATGAACTTCTATGTAGATGGTAAATATAGCGCATTTGAGGAACTCATGCATTACTATCATATAAATTTTAATGTATACTATATTTTGGTTTTTATAGTATTTATAAACTGTATTAAGGCAATAGTAAATTTTTATTCTATTAAAAAATCTAAGGTGTCAAATGTTTTTTCAAGTAACATGGACTTGCTTTTAAGCATACTAGCTGGTATGGGGTTAGGATGTGGGATGTTTTTTCATGGAGTATTTGCTGACATGTCATCCAAATATTTTAAGATTTGGGGAAACAAAATGTTTATTTTAAGTTTAGTTGCTTTTGTTTTATTTATTATTCAGATTATTTTTATACAGAAAAGTCAAAATATAAAAGAATAAGACAGATGGGAAGTTATTTTAATAAAAATTCAACTTTTCTTCAACTCAACCTTCGGCACAGTAGTATTATCAACCGTTTCTTTTATTTATGGAATTGTTAATTTTTATTATCCTATGTTATAATATAATATTAGCATACAAATGAAAGGTTGATATTTTTGGAAATAAGATTAGAGGGATTAGAAGAAACAAAAGAGATGGGAATTAAATTAGGCAATATCCTAAAGAGTGGAGATATAGTTTGTCTAAATGGTGAACTAGGTGCTGGAAAGACTACATTAACTAAATCAATAGGTTTAGGTCTTGGAGTTACTGATTACATAACCAGTCCAACTTTTGCTTTAATAAACGAATATAATGGAAGAGTGCCAGTTTATCATTTTGATGTATATAGATTAGAGAATGTAGAGGAAATTTATGATTTAGGTTTTGACGAATATTTTTATGGTAAAGGTGTCTGTATAATAGAATGGGCAGAAAAAATAGAAAGATTATTACCTAAGGAAAGAGTTATATTAGATATAGAAAAGGGTAAAGCTTTAGATGAAAGGATAATAAATATAAAAGGATCCGGCAATAGATATATAGAGATACTTAAGGAGTTGGAGAAAAATTGAAGATATTAGCTTTAGATACATCAACTATGATGGCAACTTGTGCAATATTAGATGAAAATAGAGTATTAGGAGAGTATTCTTTAAATCAAGAGGAAACTCATTCTGAAAAATTAGTACCTATGGTTAAGGAAGTTTTAGGTAGTTTAGATTTAAAGGTTAGTGATATTGACCTTTATGGTGTAGCCATAGGACCTGGTTCTTTTACAGGTCTTAGAATTGGTGTGGCAACAGTAAAGGCCTTTGCCCATTTATTTAATAAACCAGTAGTAGGTATATCTACTTTAGAAGCCTTAGCCTTTAATTTGCCTTATGGAGAAACAATTATTCCAATGATTGATGCAAGAAGAGATAGGGTTTATACAGGCGTATATACTTGGGAAGACGGTAAGATTAAAACAATAATGGAGCCAGATGTACTTAATATATATGATTTATTAGATATTATTGACAAATGCTATGCTCAAGTATTAGTAAATGGAGATGGCTCTCTTCTACATAAAGAAAAGATTAAAGGTAGGTTAAAGGAAAAAGTTATTTTTTCAACTATTGGTAACAATTTTTGCAGAGCTACTAGCATAGGAGAGTTAGCAATTATTAAATATAATGAAGGAATTAAGGATGATTATTTTACTTTAGTACCAGAATATTTAAGGGAATCACAAGCTCAAAGGGAATTAAGAGAAAGGGAGCAAAGATAAAATGGGTATTATTATCCGTAAAATGAAAGAAGAAGATTTAGATAGAATAATGGAGATAGAGAAGGATGCTTTTACTACTCCTTGGACAAGGGAAGCTTTTTTACTTGAAATAACTAAAAATCAATTAGCTAGATATATTGTGGCTGAAATAGACGATGTAGTAGTGGGATATGGTGGTATATGGCTGATATTAGATGAAGGACATATAACTAATATTGCAGTGGAAAGCAAATATAGAAATATAGGTGCAGGCAAAGCCATAGTAGAAGCTCTTATTTCCTTGTGTATTAAGCAAAATATTGGTGGGATGACTTTAGAAGTAAGAGAATCTAATATAGTAGCACAACATTTATATAAAAATTATGGGTTTATTGAATCAGGAATTAGACCAAATTATTATGCAGATGATAATGAAAATGCAATAATTATGTGGAAAAAATTATAGAATTAAGAGGTGTATAGTATGTTGACATTAGCCATAGAAACTTCCTGTGATGAAACGTCAGTTGCTGTGATTAAAAATGGGAGGGAAGTTTTATCTAATATAATATCTTCTCAGATAGATATTCATAGGAAATTTGGAGGTGTAGTACCAGAAATAGCTTCAAGAAAGCATATAGAGAGTATAAACCCTATTATACAAGAAGCATTGGATAAAGCAAATATTGGATTTGATGATATAGATTTAATAGGAGTAACTCAAGGACCAGGATTAGTAGGAGCCTTACTTATAGGTATATCAACTGCTAAGGCATTAGCCTATGGATTAGATATACCTATTATTGGAGTAAACCATATAGAAGGTCATGTCTGTGCAAATTATATTGAGCATAAGGAGTTGGAGCCACCTTTTACTTGTTTAATAGTATCTGGTGGACATACTTATTTAGTACAGGTAAATAGTTATACTAGCTATGAATTAATAGGCAGAACAAGAGATGATGCAGCAGGAGAGGCATTTGATAAGGTAGCTAGAGCTTTGGGACTTCCTTATCCAGGAGGTCCAGTTATAGACAAATTATCTGAAAGTGGAAATAAAGATGCTATAAATTTTCCACGAGTAATGTTAGAGCCAAAGTCCTATGACTTTAGTTTTAGCGGACTTAAAACGGCAGTACTAAACTATTTAAATCAAAGGGAACAAAAAGGTCAGGATATTATAGTAGAAGATGTAGCAGCATCTTTTCAACAGGCTGTATTAGATGTGCTTGTGGATAAATCCTTTAGGCTTGCTCATGAAAGAAATTCTAACAAAATAGTTATAGCTGGTGGAGTAGCTGCAAATCAAGGTCTGAGAAATATGATGGAAGAGAGAGGAAAAAGTGAAAATATAAAGATACTTTACCCCTCTAGGATATTATGCACAGATAATGCAGCAATGATTGGTGCAGCAGCATATTTTAACTATAAAGAAGGTAAGAAATCGGATTTATATCTAAATGTTGTACCAAGTTTAGACCTAATTTGATATTTTTTAACAAATTATTCCACATATTGTCCACAGATAATAAGATGATTTATTACAATAAACTGTGGACAATGTGAATAATATATGGAAAACCTTAAAATAAAGGCCTTAGATTGTGGATAAACTTGTGGGTATTGTGTATAAGGTGTGAATTATATGTGGAGTTATCCTTCCGTCAATAAAATCCATTCATTATATAACTCATCTAATGTAATTTGAATTAATTCTCTTTTTTTTGTTAATTCAACAATTTTTTCAGGCTCTTCATATATTAGAGGGTTACAAAGAAGATTATCCAATTCTTCAAGTTTACATTCTTCTTCATTTATCTTTTCTTCTAAATTAGTTATTTTCTTTTTCTTAGCTCTTTCTTCTTGTATTAATTCCTTTTCTTTTCTTTTTTCTAGTTTTATTTGAGTCTTTGTCTTGCCATCATCTTCATTTTCTACATATATTATTTCATTTTTCTTTTCCAAATAATAATCATAATTTCCTAAATATTCCTTAATCCCATCTACAGTTAATTCTAAAATTTTATCTGTTACCCTATTTAAAAAATATCTATCGTGAGATATTACAAATAATGTACCTTCATAATCCAGTATTGCTTCTTCTAAAACCTCTTTAGAGTCTATATCTAAATGGTTAGTCGGCTCATCCATTAATAGAAAGTTTGCATTGGATAACATTAATTTTAGTAAAGAAAGTCTTCCCTTTTCTCCACCACTTAAATCTGAGATTTCCTTAAATATATCATCACCTATAAACATGAATTGACTAAGGATTGTCCTTACTTGGTAGTGATCAAAGTTTGGATTTTCATCCCATATTTCATCTATAATGGTTTTATTTAGATTGAGTCTATCCATTTCTTGGTCAAAGTAACCAGATACAACATGATGACCAAGGGTTATACTTCCATTATCTTTAGGAATTTGCCCTAGGATTATTTTAAATAAAGTGGTTTTTCCAATACCATTAGCACCAATAAGTCCAACTTTTTCTCCCCTGTAAATATTAAAATGTATATCTTTTAGAAGTTTTAAATCTCCAAAGGATTTTTCAAGGTTTTCTACTTGTAAAACATCTCTACCTGATTTTATCTTTGGTTCAAATTTAATTCTTGCTTTTTTTTGATCACTTGGTGGTTTAGGTAGTAGTTTCATTTTATCCAGCATTTTTTGTCTGGATTGGGCAAGACCATGATATCTTTCTCCTCCATAAGCTTTAAATCTCTGAATTATTTCTTCTTGCCTTTTTATTTCTTTCTGCTGATCTTCAAAATGTTTTTTATATAATTCTAGTTCTTTTTTTCTTCTATCCATGAAATTAGTGTAATTGGTGTTGTAAATATTTAATTTTAAGTTTTCTAAGTGAAATATTCTATTTACAACATTATCTAAGAAATATCTATCATGGGATATTATAAGGGCAGCTCCTTTATAATCTTTTAAAAATTTTTCTAGCCATTCAATAGCATCTATATCTAAATGGTTAGTCGGCTCATCTAATAATAAAATATCTGGCTTTTCAAGAAGTAGCTTGGCTAGTGATAAACGTGATTTTTGTCCGCCGCTAAGGATATTAACCTGTTTTTCTAAATCTTCATCATTAAAACCTAAGCCTTTAAGTGTACCTTTAATTTCTGATTTATATCCATACCCATTTAAAGATAAAAATTCTTCTGACATATGAGCATATTCATCCATTAAGATATTTAACTTTTCAGTGGTACCTTTTTCACTTTCCAATGAAATTTTATGTTCAAGTTCTCTTAAATTTTCTTCCATTTTTATTAAGGGAAGAAAGACTTCCAAACATTCATCAAAAACATTTTTATTGCTCTCTATTTTTGTGTGTTGTTTCAAATATCCAATTTTTACATCCTTTTGAATATATATATCCCCACTATCTTGATGGACTTCACCGCTTAAGATATTGAAAAGGGTGGTTTTACCTGAACCATTTAGCCCAATTACCCCAATTTTATCCCCATCTTCTACAGTAAAACTAAGACCGTCTAAAATAGTATCTATTACATAAGTTTTAATTATATTGCTACATGAAAGGACTAACATTTTATTTCCTCCTAAATATTATTGAATTATAATCAATGTAAAAGTCCTATTTTAATTTTTATATAAAGAATTTTTTCTCAATAAATCTTAAGAAAAACTTCTTTAATTTTAATATTTCTATAGAAACTTTTCTTATATTGTACCAAAAAATATGTTTCTTTTCCATTGCCTTTGATACCCCCGTATGGTAAAATAAAATAAAATTATCTGATGAGGGAGAAAAATGGAAATATATATTACTGATAAGGCAGAGAATCATATAAAAAATAAGTCCCAAAATAATTCTATACAGATTATAGTTGAAAAGGTAGGAGGAGGGTGATGCATAAGTTATCAACCATCAGTGAAGATGGGAAAACCCTATAATGAAAGTTCTTTTACTATGTATAAAGTAGGAGGTATAGATGTATATATTTCTCCTAATATTAGAGCACGCAACAATACATTAAAAATTGGTCTAAATAAGATACTATGGATAAAGTCTTTAAATGTAGATGGTGTAATTTTGTGATTAAATAAAGAAAATACTCCTATAAATATTAGGAGTATTTTAAGACTTTAAATCTAATTCCATTGATAATGAAGATAGAATTTGATCAATTAGATTTAAATTACATTTACCTTCCTTAGTATAATGAATACAATTTATACAATTTTCATATTTATCTTCATAAGCACGAACAGAAGATGTTAAACTGCTTGATACTAGATTGTTTCTTGAAGGGTCATATTCATTGCAGTATAAAGCTATTTTTCTAAGTTGCTCCTTACTAGCCATTATAACACTCCTTTCAGAGATTATTATGTCAAAAAAGGTAATTAAATATTCAAAAAACATTATATGTGCAAATTGACATATTAATATCATAATGTTATAATAGTCTGTAAAATATTATTAGGTGGTGATTACAGAATGGACAGAGACAGCAGGGTTTCCATAACAGTTATAAGGAGATTGCCTAAATATTATAGATATTTGGGAGATTTATTAAATAAAGGTATTAATAGGATTTCATCTCAGGAATTAAGTAAAATGACAGGCTTTACAGCTTCTCAAATAAGGCAGGACTTGAATAATTTCGGTGGATTTGGACAACAAGGCTATGGATATAATGTAGAAGAACTACATAATCAATTAGCTAAAATACTCGGGTTAGAAACTATATATAAGGCTGTAATAGCAGGTGCAGGAAACCTAGGTCAGGCCATAGCAAATTATAAAGGTTTTGAAGATGCTGGTTTCAAAGTACTTTCACTTTTTGATAAAAATCCAAAACTTATAGGTCTAAGAATTAGAGATATTGAAATAAGAGATGTGGATACTATGGTTGATTTTATTAAGGAAAATAATGTAGACATAGGAATCATTACTTCTCCAAAAGATAATGCTCAAGAAATAGCAGATGCTTTTATAAAAGCAGGAGTTAAAGGTATTTGGAACTTTGCACCAATAGATTTAAATGTTCCCGAAGATATGATAGTAGAGAATGTACGTTTAAATGAAAGTTTATTTACGCTTTCTTACTTTCTAAAGGATAGGTATGCAGAGATTTAGTTGTTAATGGAATGACAAGAATTATAAAAGAATAAGGAAAATAAGTGAGAAATCAATTTAAAAACCTAATTAATCAGTTAATTTACATTTAATCTGATTAGTTGGGTTTTTTATATTTTAAATTAAAGACAAAAATTTAACGATATTAGTGGAAATAAAAAAATAAATGGCTTATAATGAAATTAGGGATAGCCAATATATTAGGGAGGGAAATAATATATGAATTTCAATTTAACTAAAGAGCAACAAATGGTAAGAGATGTAATGAAGGAATTCACTGAAAAAGAGGTAAAACCTATTGCTGCCGACATTGATGAAACGGAAAGATTTCCGAGAGAAACCGTAGACAAAATGGCAAAATACAATATGTTAGGTATACCTTTTCCAGTAGAGTATGGCGGAGCAGGTGGAGATGAATTAGCCTATGCCATAGCAGTTGAAGAGTTATCAAAGGCTTGTGCTACTACAGGAGTTATATTATCAGCCCATACATCCTTAGGATGTTGGCCAATATATAAATACGGAACAGAAGAACAAAAACAAAAATATTTAATTCCTTTAGCAAAAGGAGAACATTTAGGTGCTTTTGGTTTAACAGAACCTAATGCTGGTACTGATGCTGCAGGACAACAAACTACAGCAATACTTGATGGAGATAATTATATATTAAACGGTTCAAAAATATTTATTACAAACGGGGGACAAGCAGATACATATATAATATTTGCTATGACAGACAAGAGCAAAGGAACTAGAGGAATATCTGCTTTTATAGTTGAAAAAGACTGTGAAGGATTTAGTATAGGCAAGATTGAAGAAAAAATGGGTATTAGAGCTTCGGCTACGGCAGAATTAATATTTCAAAATTGCAGAATTCCAAAGGAAAATTTATTAGGGAAAGAAGGAGAAGGATTTAAAATAGCCATGTCTACCCTTGATGGCGGCAGAATTGGTATAGCTTCTCAGGCACTTGGTATTGCAGCAGGTGCATTAGATGAAACGGTAAAATATTTAAAAGAAAGACAACAATTCGGTAGACCTTTATCTAAGTTCCAAGGTATTCAATGGATGGTAGCAGATATGGCTACAGAGATTGAAGCGACTAGACTTTTAGTTTATAGAGCCGCATATAATAAAGCTAATAATCTTCCATATAACAAAGAAGCAGCTATGGCTAAACTATTTGCAGCAAATTGTGCTATGAATGTAACTACTAAATGTGTTCAATTATTTGGTGGATATGGATATACAAAGGATTATCCTATGGAGAGAATGATGAGAGATGCTAAGATTACTGAAATATATGAAGGTACATCTCAAGTTCAACAAATGGTTATAGCAGCTCAGGTATTAAAATAATTTGTATAGGAGGAAGAAAATGAATATTATAGTATGTTTAAAACAAGTACCAGATACTAATGAAGTAAAAATAGATCCAGTTCGTGGAACTCTTATTCGTGAAGGAGTACCAAGTATTATAAATCCAGATGATAGGAATGCTTTGGAAGAAGCCCTAAGACTCAAGGATGAAAATAAGGATATAAAGGTAATAGTACTAAGTATGGGACCTCCTCAAGCAGATGTTGCTCTTAGAGAAGCCTTAGCCATGGGAGCAGATGAAGCTGTATTATTATCTGATAGGGCTTTTGCTGGCTCTGATACTTGGGCCACATCTACAGCTTTAGCAACAGGAATTAAAAATATAAAGGATTATGATATTATTTTATGCGGAAGGCAAGCAATAGATGGAGATACGGCACAAGTTGGGCCTCAAATTGCTGAGCATTTAAATTTACCTCAAATAACTTATGTTGAAGAATTAAAGATTGAAGATAATAAGATTATAGCTAAAAGGGCATTAGAGGATGGATATTTTGTTATAGAATCAAAGATGCCTGTTCTTTTAACAGCTATAAAAGAATTAAACGAGCCAAGATATCCTTCGATTAAGGGCATATATGATGCTCATAAAGGTGACAAAGTAAGAGTTTTATCTGCCAAGGATATAGAGGCTGATTTTAGCAATTTAGGATTAGATGGCTCTCCTACTCAAGTAAATAAATCCTTTACACCACCAGGAAGATCTGGTGTAGGTGAAATACTACAAGGAAATGCAAAGGAAACTGCTAGAGAGTTAATAGTTAAATTGAAAGAAAAACATCTTATTTAATATAATCATTGGATAAAGGGGGAAATTTAAATGGCTGTTAAGGTTATAGAATTGAAATGTATTGGCTGTGGTAAATGTGTTAGAGTATGTCCATTTGATGCTATTGATATGATAGATAAAAAGGCTAAAATAAATGAAAAATGTACGGCTTGTGGTCAATGTGTAGTTGCTTGTCCTGTAAAGGCAATAGAAAAAGAAGAGAAAAAATTTAGAGCTGGCGGTGTAGATGTAGAACTATATAGAGGTGTTTGGGTATTTGCAGAACAAAGAGATGGAGAATTACTTAATGTGGCTATAGAGTTAGTTGGAGAAGGACGAAAGATAGCCGATGCATTAGAAACAGAACTAACTGCAGTATTATTAGGTAAAGATGTAGATAATTTAGCTGAAAAACTTGTTAAATATGGTGCGGATAATGTTTTATATGCTGATCATCCTCTATTAAATGTCTATACAACTGACGGATATACTAAGATTATTTATGATTTAATTAAGGAAAGAAAGCCTGAAATTATGTTAATAGGTGCTACAAATATTGGTAGAGATTTAGGACCTAGAATATCTGCTAGAGTACACACAGGTCTTACTGCTGACTGTACTAAACTAGATGTAGATTTAGAGAACAGAAGACTTATGCAAACACGTCCGGCATTTGGTGGTAATCTAATGGCAACGATTATATGTCCAGACCATAGACCACAAATGTCTACAGTTAGACCGGGAGTTATGGAAAAGGCTAAGTATGATGAAAGTAGAAAGGGTAATATAGTTAAATTTACTCCAGACCTAAAGGATGAAGATATAAGAGCAAAGGTTATAGAAGTAGTTAAGGGTGGTAAAGCAGAAGTACAATTAGAAGAATCTAAAATAATAGTATCTGGTGGTAGAGGGCTTGGAAACCCAGAAGGATTTAAGCTAATTGAAGATTTAGCTAAAAAGCTTGGTGGAGTAGTAGGTGCCTCGCGTGCTACAGTTGATGCTGGCTGGATAGAGCATGGACATCAAGTAGGGCAAACAGGAAAAACTGTTAGACCTTCACTTTATGTTGCTTGTGGTATTTCTGGAGCTATTCAGCATTTAGCTGGTATGCAAGATTCTAAGGTAATAGTAGCTATAAATAAGGATGCAGATGCACCTATATTTAAGATTGCTGACTATGGTATAGTGGGAGATGTTTATGAAGTATTACCAGAACTTATAGAAGCTTTAGATAATGTTGATGATATAATGGAGGCATTTAAAGGTTTAAATAAATAGATTTAATCTATTTATAATTGGTAATTTAACCGATAATTGCTAATTATATAAAAATTCTGAAATGTTTACAAAAAAATTCCATTGTGTTATAATTTCAGTGAAATGATATACGATTAAGCATAAAGTTTCGCTATTAAAATTATAGGGAGGTTTTGTTTAATGTCAAAAGAAAGTTTAAATCCATTAGAAAGTGCTCAGTTACAAGTTAAGCATGCCTGTGATAAGCTAGGACTAGAGCCAGCAGTTTATGAATTACTTAAAGAACCACAAAGAATAATTGAGATTTCGATTCCAGTTAAAATGGATGACGGAACCATAAAAGTATTCAAAGGGTATAGGGCATCACATAATACAGCAATTGGACCTGCTAAAGGTGGAATTAGATTCCATCCAGGGGTTAATCCAGATGAAGTTAAGGCATTATCAATTTGGATGACATTTAAATGTGGAGTTATGGGAGTTCCTTACGGCGGTGGAAAAGGTGGAATAACTGTTGATCCACTTCAATTGTCACAAGGAGAACTAGAAAGATTAGCTAGAGGCTATGTTCAAGGACTTCATAAATATCTAGGGGAAAAAATAGATGTTCCAGCTCCAGACGTAGGATCTAACGGTCAAATTATGGCTTGGATGGTAGATGAATATATTAAGTTAAATAATGATAATATGGCTTTAGGTGTACTTACTGGTAAACCAGTTCAATGGGGTGGCTCACAAGGGAGAAATGAAGCTACAGGATTTGGAGTTGCAGTTATAGCAAGAGAAGCAGCTAGAGAATTAGGTATGGATATGACTAAGATATCAGTTGCTATTCAAGGTTTTGGAAACGTAGGTAGATATACAGTTAAAAATGTACAACGTCAAGGTGCAAAAATTGTAGCTATAGCTGAATGGGCACCATCAGTTGGAACTTATGCATTATATAATGAAGATGGATTAGACTTCTATGATATGGAAGCTTACTTCAATGAGCATAAAAATTTAGTAGATTATCCAAAGGCAAAAATGATTTCATTAGATGAATTCTGGACACTTGATGTAGATATGCTAATTCCAGCAGCTTTGGAAAATGCTATTACAGAAGATGTAGCCAAAGTTGTAAAAGCTAAATTAATATGTGAAGCAGCAAACGGACCTATTACTCCAGGTGCAGATGTTATATTAAAAGAAAGAGGAATTACAGTTACTCCAGATATTTTAACAAATGCTGGTGGAGTTACAGTTTCTTACTTTGAATGGGTACAAAACCTATATGGCTACTATTGGTCAGAAAAAGAAGTAGAAGAGAAACAAGAAGTTGAAATGGTTAAGGCATTCAACGCAATTTGGAAACTTAAAAACGAATATAATGTTACAGTAAGAGAAGCAGCTTATATGATTTCAGTTAAGAAAGTTGCTGAAGTAATGAAATTAAGAGGATGGTATTAATATATAAAAAACTGGCTTATGCCAGTTTTTTTATTTTAAATAAGGGTAAAATACTAAGGGAAAGGAGAGTATTATGAAATATAATATAATTGAAGAAAAAGGAAAGATAATATTAAAAGATATAAAAAATTTTGAGCCTAAACATATATTTGAATGTGGGCAAGCCTTTAGATGGAAAGTAGAAGAAGATAAATCCTACACTACAGTAGCCTATGGGAAGGTACTTAATGTAAAGAAAGAAAATGATGATATTATACTATCTAACACAAATATAGAAGACTTTAATAATATTTGGTATAATTATTTTGATTTGGATAGAGATTATGATGAGATAAAAAAGGAATTATCCAAGGATCCCATATTAGATGAAGCAATTAAATTTGGAGAAGGGATTAGAATACTGAACCAAGAACCCTTTGAAATGGTAATATCCTTTATAACATCAGCTAATAATCAAATACCTAGAATAAAAAGATCCATAGAGTTAATGTCTAAACATTATGGAGAAAAAATTGTGCCAGGAGAACAGGAATACTATAGCTTTCCAACAGCAGAAAACTTGTCAAATGCTAAACCAGAAGATTTAAAGGAAATATGTAAAGTAGGCTTTAGAGGAGAAAGAATTGTACAGACAGCAAGGATTATAGCAAATGGCGAGTTAGACTTAAACTCAATCTATAATTTAACAAGAGATGAAGGCAAAGAGCTTTTAATGACTTTACCAGGAGTAGGACCAAAGGTTAGTGACTGTATTTTGTTATTTGCCTTTAATAAAGATGATGCTTTTCCAGTAGATGTATGGGTAAAAAGAGTTATGGAACATTTTTATTTAAAAGAAGATACTAATGTGAAGCTAATAGGAACACATGGTGCTAGAATATTTGGAAACCTTGCAGGATTTGCCCAACAATATTTATTTTATTATGCTAGGGAGTTGGGAATAGGCAAATAGAAGAATTGGCAATTTAAATAATGAATAATAGTTATAACCAGAGTCTATTAGGCACTGGTTATTTTCGTATTGTAAACTATTTGTAATTTATTCTTTGTATAATATTGCTATACTGTTAGTAAAGAGATAAGATAAAGTGGTGAATAAATGCGTAGATTAAAAGCAAAAATAATACTTCTCTATATTTCTATAATCTTACTTGCCTTGTTTTTATTTTTTTCATCTAATCAAGTTAAACTTCCTATAGAAATAAAAGATAAAGTCGTAGATTATGCCATAGGAAATATCAATGGAGATAATATAGACTATTTAGTGGTATTAACAGGATCAAGGGGGAGAAAATTCGGGAAGGAAGTAATTATCTATTCTCTAAAAGATATGAAAGAAATATATAGAAGAAATTTCTCGGAATTTAAACCTTGGAAAATAGCCATAGGAGATATAGATGGAGATGGAAAAGACGAAGTATCTGTTGGTATGTATAAAAAATCTCCCTTTCATCAAGTAATGGCAAAAAGACCATTTATATATTCTTTTGAGAATGGGAGATTGGAACCTAAATGGAGAGGCTCAAGACTATCAAAACCCTTTACTGATTATGATTTTTATGATATAGATGGAGATAGTATAGATGAAATTATTTCAGTTGAAATATTAGAGAGTAATAGAAAGATTATTAATACATATAAATGGAAAGGATTTGGATTTGAGGGATACTTAGAGTCTAAAGATTATGAAGATTTAAAAGACTTAACTATAGAGAATGAAAGATTAAATATTGGAATTAAAGAAGGACGAGATAAATACTTGGGGGTAGTAAAATTAAAAGATAATAATTTAATAATAGAAAGGGAGGATTAGGTTGAAAAGAAAATCATTCTGCTCAATTACTTCATTTATTTTGGCAGCAGTTATTTTGATGACTGGATGTACTACTGATGTATCAGGAGATACTAAAAATGATAAAGAAATTAATAAGGAAATAAACCATGGATTAATAAATATAGGAGTTCCCTATGAGCCCTTAAAATTTGAAATAAAAGTTGAGCCTTATATGGTGAAATCTGATTTATCTAATATTGAAAATCTGACGAAGTTTGGTGAGTTTTCTAAGGAGCAATTAGAGCTTATAGTGAAAAATAATTTTGTAGTAAATCCTACAAAACAAGAGCAATTATTTTATATCTACGAAGATAATGAATATAAGAACATACCATCATTTATCACTACAGATTCAGTTTTACAAGTATATCATATATTTTATGATTATACACTACGAACATTAGAGAATGATAAATTATTGGGATTAGTAGAGGAAATGACAGATAGTATGTTAATGGACTCTATTAATATTTATAATAAACTAAATAATAAAGAAATTAAGGATATTCAATTAAAGAATATTGGTTTTTTTGCCACTGCACAGCTCGCATTAGAAAAGGAAATTCCAAATGAAGTACCAGAACAGGCAAGAAAGATAGCCTTGGAAGAATTAGAGAAAATTAATGCACATTCTGGATTTGAGAAATCTAGTTTATTCCCATATGACCTAGATTATAGTCAATTTACTATTAGGGGACATTATACTAGATCAAAAGATTTTGAGAGATATTTCAAGGCTATGATGTGGTATGGGCAAGCTCCATTCCCATTATATTTTCATAATGGTGAGAGAAATATAGAGCAGACTTTACAGGCTCTTTTAATTACCTATAGTTTATATTCTAATAAGGAGAATTATAATAAATGGGAAAATATATATGAACCAACTAATTTCTTTGTTGGAAGCTGTGATGATTTAAGTGTTTATCAATATGGAGAATTATTATTTAGCATATATGGAAAAACTCCAAATTTAAATAAATTAAAGGATAAGAAAAAATTAGATGAATTTTATGAAGAAGCAGATAAATTGCCGGAACCAAGGATAAAAGCAAAATATACCACTGTAACTACTCCAGTAGGAAAACAGTTTAGATTTATGGGGCAAAGGTATATCTTGGATTCTGAAATTATTCAAGAATTAGTAGAGCCTATAATTAGACCAATACCTTCAGGGTTAGATATAATGGGAGTATTAGGCTCGGAAAGAGCAAAGGAAATTCAACTATCTAAAAATGATCAATCTTGGGAAGAGTATCCTATTAAATTTCAAAAATTAAGGAATGAATTTTCAAGGCTATCTGAAGAGGAATGGATGGGAAATATGTACCAAGGATGGCTTTGGACATTATTTGGGTTTCTTGAACCCTTTGGAGAGGGTTATCCGTCTTTTATGACTAATGAGGCATGGGTGGATAAAAATTTAAATACAGCGCTTGGTTCTTGGTCAGAGTTAAAACATGATACTGTTCTTTATGGTAAACAATCTGGTGCAGAATGTGGTGGTGCAGGATTTGAAGAAGTAATAGGATATGTGGAGCCTAATATAGAAGTATATGAAAAATTACTATGGTTAACTAAATTCTCAAGAAAAAACTTATCTGCTAGGGGCTTAGCCATAGAAGGCATAGATATGAAGATGGGAGAATTTGAAGAAATTCTAGAGTTTCTAATCAATTGTTCCATAAAAGAATTAAGAAATGAAGAGTTGACAAATGAAGAGTATTTTCAAATTGAGGTATATGGAGGTAGACTAGAACGTTTAACAGCTTCCTTTGCTGGAGATTATTTACGATGGTTTGAAATAACTTCTGAAACCGATAAGAATATGGCAGTAATAGCAGATTTCCACACTATTGCACCAAATCCTCAGAGTGATGGAGGATATATGGAAACAGGAGTAGGTTCGGCATATGAAATTTATGTAGTAGTACCTATAGGAGGGAAACTATATCTTACAAGAGGTGCAGTATTTAGTTATCATGAGTTTATATCTAATGAAAGATTAACAGATGAAAAATGGCAAAAACTCATAAAGGAAGATAAACAACCACCTATGCCTGAATGGACAAATTCTTTTATAAGGGAAGGAAAAGGAGAAATACCTTATCCAGAATATGAATAATTAAAAACATGCTCAATATTGAGCATGTTTTTAATTTATATAGTCCAAAAGTCTATCTCTATCTATAATTATAATACTATGACCCTTTAGAATAACAATACCTTTATTTTCTAACTCTTTTAAAAAGCGATTAACAGTTTCTCTAGAAGCTCCAACCATATTAGAAAGATCCGTTTGATTTATAGGTGCATCTATTAAAGTATAATCATCTATTTTTTTGCCATAATCCCTTGATAACTTCCATAGCCTAGAGGCTATTCTTTGACTGGTATTATAGATTCCAAGATTTAAGATTTGCCTTTGACTTCTACGTATTATATGTGTTAGGGAAGTAAGAATAAGAAGATTCAACTCAAAATCTTCTTTCATAAGTTTAAGCAAAATATCTTTATCTATACTAATTAAAGATGCATCACTAACAACCTTTGCAGTAGTTGCAGTAAGTTTTCCATCAATAGCACATTGATTTATAAAATCTCCAGTTGAAAGATAATATAAATATTTTTCTTTTCCTTCTATAGATGTTTTTGACAATACTATATATCCAGAGGAAATAAGATAGATTAGGGGATTTTGCTCTGATTCTAAGTAAATAACAGTTCCTTTAGTATATTCCATATAGGTGGAATTTTTTAAAAACTTTTCCTTTGTTTCTTTTGATATATTTCTCCAAGACTTGAAATTATCTAACTGAATCATAGTCAATACCTCCAACTATGTATTTTAACTTTATTTTATTATTCTATCATAATTGTGATAGATTTCACAGTCTGTTTGTTTTATATAATATATAATTGGTTAAAGCGTTACTATAATTAGCAAGGAGGGTGCTCAATGAGTTATGAAATAAGAAATAATAAATTTAATTCCTATCTTGAAAAATGGAGTAAAGATTATGAAATCTATGGGCCTGTTCGAATACTAGGAGGAGGAAGGTTTTCTGATACGGATAATATACGTTATGAAAAAATCAAAAACATTGAAGATATTGAGTATAAAGAAAAATCTATTTTTTCTGCAAAGGAAGTATTATTTCCAGTAACAGAAACAATTTTCAATATTCAAGAAGAAAGACTTAGTGAACCAAATTATGAGAATAAGAAATATCTAGTTTTTCTTCGTTCCTGTGATATTCATGCAATAGATAGAATGGATAATATATTTTTAAAAAATGGAAGTTTTCAAGATCCTTATTACAAAAGAAGAAGAGAAAATACTAAATTTATTTTAATGGGATGTAATAATAGTTTTGAGAACTGTTTCTGTGTATCTATGGAAACTAATAAAACAGATAATTACTCTATGGGAATTAAGTTTTTTGATGATAAGGTTTATATTGAAGTCAAAGACCCAATATTTCAAGAAGAGTTTAAAGGGGAAAATGAAGTTGAATTTACTCCCGATTATGTCTTAGAAAATCATTATAATGTTACAGTTCCTGATGTGAAAAAATTAGATTTCTCTTTATTTAATGATGAAATGTGGAAGGATTATGAAAACAGATGTATTGCCTGTGGTCGTTGCAATTTTTCCTGTCCAACATGTACTTGTTTTACAACAACAGATATTCATTATAAAGAAAATCAAGATAATGGAGAAAGACGCCGTGTGTGGGCAGGTTGTCAAGTAGATAAATTTACTGACATGGCAGGAGGACATTCCTTTAGGAGAGATTATGGGTCAAGAATGCGTTTCAAGACAATGCATAAGGTTTATGATTTTAAAAAACGTTTTGGAGAAACAATGTGTGTTGGCTGTGGGCGATGTGATGATAGATGTCCAGAGTATATATCCTTTGCACGTTGCATTAATTTAGTTTCAGAAAAGGTTAATGAAGAAAATAAGGAGGAGAAATAATGAATCCATATATGACTTATCCTGCAGAAATAAAGAAAATCATCAAACATACAGATATTGATTACACATTTTTTGTTGAAAAGATTATGGAAGTTAAAGGAGGGCAATTTGTTCAGGTATCTGTTCCTAAATTTGGAGAAGTGCCTATATCCATCAGTGATTTTGATGATGAATTAATGGAGTTAACCATAAGAAAAGTCGGTCGTGTAACAGATGGGATTTTTAATAAAGAGATAGGAGATTTTTTGCAAATTCGTGGTCCCTATGGCAATAATTTTCAATCGGAAGTCCATTTTGGTAAGGATTTAATTATGGTAACAGGTGGAACTGGTCTCGCTCCTGTAAAAAGTGTAATTAATTATTTTCATAGGAATTTAGATAAAATAAATAGCTTTAAATTAATTAGTGGATTTAAATCCTCACAAGATATTCTATTTAAAGATTCTTTTAAGGAATGGGAAAAGAATATGGATATTTGTCTGACTATTGATAGACCAGAAGAAGGTTGGAGGGGAAATACAGGATTTGTAACAGAGCATGTAGCTAAACTTAATCTTCCCAATATAGAAAATGTCAGTGTAATCATGGTGGGACCGCCGCCCATGATGAAATTTACTGGAATTGAATTGTCAAAATTAGGTATTAAAGATGAACAAATTTGGGTTTCATTTGAAAGGAAGATGTCTTGTGGAATTGGAAAATGTGGACATTGTAAAATTGACGAAACATATGTCTGTTTAGAGGGTCCAGTATTTAGATATGATAAGGCTTCTAAATTAATAGATTAAGGAGGGAAATGGATGTTAGATTTAAACACAAAAAAAATTAAAAAGAATGCATTTAGAATTACAAAAGAACGAAATAAAACATCTATACGTATAAGAATTCCTGGTGGACAATTACCAGCAGAAATTATTCCTACATTATATGAGATTGCTACAAAATACGGAGATGGTAAGCTACATATTACCTCAAGACAAGGATTTGAAATAACTGGGATTGATTTTGCTAATATGGATAAAGTCAATGAAATAATAAGTCCAATAATTGAGAAGTTAGAATTGTCCTATGGAGTTGAAATCCACAATCCAAAGGAAGGATATCCTGCTTCAGGAACTAGAAATATATCTTCCTGTATTGGAAATAGAGTATGTCCCTATGCAAATTACAATACAACAGAGTTTGCAAGAAGAATAGAGGCAGCAGTTTTTCCCCATGATCATCATTTTAAAATAGCAACTACTGGATGTCCAAATGATTGTATCAAGGCTCATATGCAAGATTTTGGAATAATAGGAATGGCAGGTGTTCAATATGATGCTTATCACTGTGTAGGTTGTGAGGCCTGTGTGAAAAATTGTAAGAAACGTGTTGTTGGTGCCTTAGAGATGGTAGATGGCAAAGTAGTAAGAAATGAAGCTATTTGTATAGAATGTGGAGAATGTGTTTTAACTTGTCCTATGCAGGCATGGTCTAGAAAAGAAGAAAAACGATATAAATTAGTAATCATGGGTCGAACTGGAAAGAAAAAACCACGTTTAGCACAGACTTTTATTCAAGGTGTTGACGAAGCATCTATTATTAAAATCATTCAAAACACCTATGATTATGTAGATGAATATATAGACCGTACTCTTCCAAAGGAACATGTTGGTTACATTGTAGACCGTACAGGATATCAAGAGTTTAAAAAATGGGCATTGAAGGATGTGGAATTGCCAAAGGATGCAAAGGTGGCGGAGCATATTTACTGGTAACAATAAAAATAAAATTAATAGGGGGATGAATATGAAGAAGGTACAATCAACCTGTAACTATTGTGCATTAGATTGCAATCTTGATTTTTATGTAGAAGATAATAGAGTTGTAAAAGTTGTTCCAACTAAAGGATATCCAGTTAACAATGGGTTTTCCTGCATTAAGGGATTATCTTTAGATAAGCAACAAACTACAGTAAATTGCTCGCCTTTGCCAAAAATCAAACAACCTGACGGAAGTTTTAAATATGTTTCATGGGAAGAAGGATTTGAATATGTAGCAAATAAATTATTAGAATTACAAGAGAAATATGGAAAAGAAAGTGTTGCAGGAATTAGTACAGGACAACTTACTATGGAGGAATTTGCCATATTCGGTCATGTTATGAGAAATTTCCTCAAAACCAATGTAGATGGTAATACAAGACTTTGTATGGCAACTGCCGTTGTTGCACATAAACAAAGCTTTGGATTTGATGCACCTGGTTTTACTTTAAGGGATATTGAGTTATCTGATAGAATTATTTTAATTGGGGCAAACCCAGTGGTTGCCCATCCAATTCTATGGGAACGTATTTTAAAGAACAAAAATAAGAAATTAATTGTAATTGACCCTAGAAGATCAGAAACTGCTCAAAATGCTGATTATTGGTATGGTTTAAAAGGAAAGACTGATTTAGTTTTATTATATACAATTGCAAATATTTTAATTGAAAAGGATTATATTGATAAAGATTATATAGAGAAGAGTACAGAGGGATTTGAAGAATTTAAGTCCTTTGTGAAATCCTATACCTTAGATAAGGCTATAGAGATTACAGAGTTAAGAGAAGAACAAATTTTAGAACTTGTAGAATTAATTCATAGTGGAGAAAGAGTATCCTTCTGGTGGACTATGGGAGTTAATCAAGGATATGAGGCAGTACGTACTGCACAAGCTATTATCAATTTAGCTTTAATGACTGGAAATATTGGAAGAGAAGGTACGGGAGCTAATTCTATTACAGGACAATGTAATGCAATGGGTTCTAGAGCCTATAGTAATACTGCTTGTTTCTTTGGTGGGGGAGATTTCAATAATCCTAATAGGAGAAAACGTATTGCAGAAGTTTTAGGAGTTAAGGATTCGGATTTAGCAGAAAAGCCAACGGCAACCTATAATCAAATTATTGAAGGTATCAATGAAGGTAAGATTAAGGGGTTGTGGATTTTATGTACTAATCCACGTCATAGCTGGACAAATAATGAAACCTTTGCAAAGGCAATTGAGAAACTTGAATTATTTGTGGTTCAGGATATTTATGATGATACAGATAGTGCAAATCATTGTACCGTATTTTTCCCAGCAGTTTCTGGTATCAAGAAGGAAGGAACATATATAAATCTTGAGAGAAGGGTTTCTGCCATGAGACCTTGTTTGGAAAAAGGTGAAAATGAAAAAAATGATTATGAAATTATCTACGGAGTAGGGAAAGCTTTAGGTATGGGTTCTCTTTTAGATAAATGGAAAACACCGAGAGATTGTTTTGAGCTTATGAAAGAATGTTCTAGGGGAATGCCTTGTGATATAACAGGTATAACTTGGGAAGGTCTTGAAGGCTCCAATGGTATTCAATGGCCATTTAGAGAAGGGGAAGAATTGAAGGAAGATGAAAGACGTCTTTATGAAGATGGAAAATTTTACACTCCATCTAAAAAAGCAAAATTTATATTTGAAGATGCAAAAGAAAACCCGCTTCCTACTACAGAAGAATTTCCCTATGTATTGAATACAGGAAGAGGTACAGTGGGACAATGGCATACTCAGACTCGTACAAAAGAGGTACAATTTATTGAAGATGTTAGTATTAAAAAATCATATATTTATATGAATAGTAAACTGGCTTTAGAAAATGGAATTAAAGAAAATGATTTTATACGTGTTTATTCTATTAATGGAGAATATGCAGATTTCTTTGTAAAAATAACGGATAATTTACGATATGAACAGCTTTATGCACCAATACACTATATTGAATGTAATAAACTTACGCCTTCGCTTTATGACCCTTATTCAAAGGAGCCATCCTATAAGGCGACACCGATCTATTTTGAAAAACTCTAAGGAGGGATAGAGATGAAAAGAATAAAGATAGATAGAAATAAATGTATTGGATGTTTAACCTGTGTTACTGCTTGCGTAGTATCTCACCAAAGTGATGATGCAAGAAATCGTGTTGTAATAGATAGTGAAACAAAAGCATCACCTATTTTCTGTCGTCATTGTGATTTACCTGAATGTACCTATACTTGCATGACTGGTGCAATGCATAAGAACCCGGAAACTGGATTTGTAGAATATGATAGTGAGCAATGTGCTAGTTGTTATATGTGTATTATGGCCTGTCCTTATGGAGTTCTTAAAAGTGATAGAATCAATCATGAATTAATTATGAAATGTAATATGTGTGTTCATAGTACTGAGGATGGTTCGCCGAAGCCAATGTGTGTTGAAAAATGTCCAATGCATGCAATTACTTTAGAGGAGGTATAAGTATGAGGTATGTAATTTTAGGTTCATCTGCAGCAGGTGTTAATGGTGCAAAAGAGATTAGAAAACTAGACCCTAATGGGGAAATTATTATGATTTCTAAAGATGAGACTATATATTCCAGATGTATATTGCATCATTATATGTCTAGACATCGTACAATGAATAGACTTAGATTTGTAGAAGGGGATTTTTTTGAACGCTATAGAATTAAATGGGTTGGAGGTACAGAGGCAATAGGTTTAAATGCAGAGAAAAAGGAAGTATATCTATCTAATGGAGAAACTGTTGGATATGATAAGCTCCTTATAGGAACAGGTTCAAATTCCTTCTTTCCACCTATTGAGAATATGAATAAGGCTAAAAATGTTTTGGGATTTAGAAATATAGATGATTGTATAGAAATCATGGAGAAAATAGATAAGTTAGACAATATTGTTATAATGGGTGGAGGATTAGTAGGTGTTGATGCCCTTATAGGATTAATAGACTCCAAAAAAAATCTGTATTTAGTAGAAATGCAGGATAGATTATTATCTATTCAATTAGATAAAAGAGCTGCTAAGACTTATGAAGATGCCTTTCGTAGGAGAGGAGTAAATTTTTATTTTGGAGTTGGTGCTCAAAAGTTAAATCTTCATGAGGAAGATAATATTAAAAGTCTTACTTTAAGTAATGGAGAAGAAATCCCTTGTGAACTACTTATTGTAACTGCTGGAGTTCGTGCTAATATTGGTTTCTTAAAGGATTCTACAATTGAAGTAGATAAAAAAGGTCTTATTATTGATAGAAGTGGAAGAACTAATGACTCTGATGTTTATGGTGCAGGAGATGTTACTGGTCGAGGACCTATATGGCCTGTAGCAGTAAAGGAAGGAGTTATTGCTGGCAGCAATATGGTTGGAGTTCATAGAGAGATGACAGATTTTTTTACAAGTAAATCTACTATGAATTTTTTTGGTATTCCAACTATGTCATTGGGAATAAATGAGCCATTAGATAGTAGCTATTCAGTAGAGATAGAAGAAGATATTAAGGGAAATTATAAGAAGGTAATTCACAAGGATGGAAAGATATATGGAGCTATTCTTCAAGGAGATCTATCCTATGCAGGAGTACTAACACAGTTAATTAGAGAGAATATAGATATTTCTAAAGTAAAGAAACCAATTTTTAAAATCGATTACTCAGATTTCTTCAATATTACAGATAATTTTGAGTTCAGTTATGAATAGGAGGATAATCATGGATAAATCATTTATGGAAAGATTGGAAAATATGCCAGTACCTATTTTACCTACTATGGTTGGAGCTTTAACTTTATCCAATGTATATCAAGGGTTAGGTTTTACTGGAATACGACATGGTTTTATGTGGCTTGGAACTTGTATCTGGGTTCTTTATTTAATAAAGATTTTAAAATATCCTAAAACCTTTAAAAAAGAATATTCTACTACGGTTCCAAGTAGTTTATATGCAGGTTTTACAATGGTTATGATGCTCTTAGGTAGTTATTATATTGGATTTAACCAAGTTATTGGGAAAGGTCTTTGGGTAATAGGATTAATTCTTCATATAATTCATATTCTTATATTTACTTATAGAAATATAATTAAAAATTTCAATAAGGAAACTTTTTTACCTAGTTGGTTTGTTACTTACAACGGGATTATGGTTTCTGCCGTAGTTGGTGGAGCAATGAAAGAACCATTTATCTGCAAAATAGTTGTTTATTATGGTATTGCTATTTATCTACTGCTTTTACCTTTCATACTTAATAGATTAATAAAAGTAGAAATTAAAGCACCAGCTTATCATACAATGGCAATTTTATTGGCACCATGTAGTTTATGTTTAGTAAGTTATTTGAATAACATAGAAAATCCTAATCTATATTTGGTATTTGGTCTTTATTTTGCAGTTCTTTGTTCCTTAATCTTTGTAGTTTATAAATTGCCAAGATTTTTCTCCTTTGATTTTGTACCAAGTTATGCAGGAATGACATTTCCAATGGCAATAGGAATTGTTGCATCTCTACAAATGTCTAAGTTTGTAATAGGACTTGGATATGAGAAATTATCCATTGCAATTAAAGAATTAGCTGGATTTCAAATTTATTTAACCACTGCCATAATAGGCTATGTATTAATTCAATTTTTAATAATGTTTTTAGGAAGTAAAAATAAATTAAATAAAGAACTGGCATAGTTTGAATTTTTGACTTAAATTAATAAAAAATGGAATTCTTTTATGGAATTCCATTTTTTATGTGGAAAAATTATTTTGAATGGGATATTCTAAATATATAATTGTATAAACAATTAATTAAGAGGTGAGGAAATGTATAAAATATTTGTAGTAGAAGATGATGAAAAGATTTTAAAGCTTATTAAAGATAAATTAGAGAGATACAATTACACTGTAGTTACAGTAAAGGATTATAACAATATAAAAGGAGAGTTTATAGCAGAAAATCCTCATTTAGTTCTTCTAGATATAAATTTACCTAATTATGATGGCTTTTTTTGGTGTAGAGAATTGAGAAGCATATCTAAAGTTCCTATTATATTTATATCAGCTAGATTTTCAGATATGGATCAAGTATTGGCCATAGAAAATGGTGGAGATGATTATATTATAAAACCTTTTTCTTTTGATTTATTACTAGCAAAAATAAAAGGAGTAATAAGGAGAACCTATGGAGAATATGCAGGGGATATTTCTAAGGATATATATGAAGTAGAAGGGGTATATTTATATAAAAGCCAGTCAACAGTTGAATGGCAAGGAAAGAAAATAGAGTTAAGTAAGAAAGAGTTCGGATTATTATATATTCTTATGTCTAATATAGATAAAATAGTATCCAGAGAAATCCTATTAGAAGAGTTGTGGGATGATGTGGATTTTGTTGATGATAATACCTTATCAGTGAATATTACAAGACTTAGGAAGAGACTAGAAGATATTGGAATAAAAGACAGTATTCAAACTAAAAGAGGGCAAGGATATTCTATGATAAAAACATGGGATTAGATGGTTTTAAATTTAATCTGACATTATTGTAAGATATATTTTTGACTTGAAAGAAAAATCAATAGATAACCTCTATTTATTTTTATATAGTATAGATAAAGAGATTAAATAAATTAAAATGCAGTAGTATGTATTTAAATTTCGTTATATCTATGACATATTATTTGAGTTAGGCAGTAGAGGAGGGAAATATATGAAAAAAGTATTGATATTTACTGCATCTATAGGTGGCGGTCATAATGAGGCTGCATCTTGTTTAGAAAGAGAGTTTAAAAAACATGGTTTTATGGTGAAAAAAATAGATGCTTTATTGGAGATAAATAAAGCATTAGATGCTTTTATAATTGGATCTTGCAAGGTTTTAATTAATAATTTTCCTAAATTATATGGAAGTTTATATAGCATTAGCAACAAGGAGAAATCCAATAAGTTAATTAAACAGTCTTTTTCAAGTATTTCTAGAGAGAAAGTTTATAATATAATTTTACAAGAAAATCCTGATTTAATCATATCAACTCATGCTTTTATGGTTGGAGTAGTAGGCTCTTTGAAGGAAAGGAAGTTAATTGACATACCTTTTATTTCAATAGTAACAGATTATGAAGCACATAGGGCATATATAGATAAAAATGTAGATGCCTATATTGCAGGTAGTGATTATACAAGTAGAACATTAATAAAAAAAGGAATATCAAAGGAGAAAATATTTTCATATGGTATACCTATTAAGGAAGAATTTTTAAAAGGATTTCAGTCGATGAATTTGAAATCTAGTTCTTTCCAAATTTTACTCATGGCAGGAAGTTTAGGTCTCAAAGGAATGAAAAAGGTATTGAAAAACATTGTTCAAATAGATGGTGACTATAATATTGTAACAATTTGTGGGAAAAATAGAAAGTTACAGGCAAGTATAGAGAAAGAATATAGAGAATTAATAGAAAGTAACAAACTTAGTGTATATGGATTTACAAATAACATTCCATTTATTATGGAAAATTCTAATATAATCATAACAAAACCTGGAGGATTGACTATTTCTGAAGCAATGGCAAAGCGACTTCCTATGATTATTCCCTATTATATTCCAGGACAGGAAAAGGAAAATCTTGATTTTTTGCTTAGACAAGGACTAGCCTTATATGTACCTAAGGTGGATTTTATTAAAGAACTTTTGGAATCTATAATGAAAAATCAGGAAATATTAGATATTATGAAAAAGAATATGGAAGAAATTTATAATATATCTTGTCTAGATAATATAGTTTATCTTGGTGAAAATTTGATTGAGGATTCTAATTATAGAATGGATTTAGAATATAGTTCATAGTGTAAATTTACTATATTGTTGTATTGTTTGATTTTATTTTAATGAAAAGTAGGGGGGCATATCTGTGATTTAGCAGATGATTAACACATGGGAGTAGATAAAATTGAAATTTAAAGATTATATAAAAGATAGACTCTTATATATTGTTATTTATTTTATTGCTATATCTTTGGTTATAACTATAATGATGTTGGACATTATAATCAGAAAAGAAAGATTAAATATAGTAAATATTATCTATGGCTTTATTCTAGGATCTATAGCATTGGGCATATCAATATCAATAGAGTATATTAAAAAAAAGAGATTTTATACTCCAATAAATTATGGTTTAGAAAAAGATGAAGATTTACAATATATATATAATATTCCTGATAATATCAGTAATGAATATAGTTTTTTAAAGAAAATTTTAATTAGAGATTATACTATTTATGTAAATACATTGGAAAGATATAAAAAGACTACAAAGACTCAAATGGATTTTAATAATATATGGATTCATGCGATGAAAACCCCTGTTTCCGTAATAAGACTTATGCTGGAAAATGAGAAAGATAAAGATATAGATGAAAATACTAGAAGAAGTTATGAAAGTATAGAAGAAGAAATAGAAAAATTATCTCATGGTCTAGAGATGGCTTTATATACTCTTAGGATAAATGATTTTGAGCTTGATTTTAAAGTAGAAGATATATCTTTATTGGAAATAATAAGAAATGTAATTAATGAGAACAAATCTGCATTTATAGTGAATTCTATATATCCTAAGATACTTTCACGAGATGATATATTTGTAAAGAGTGATAAAAAATGGGTAAAGTTTATTATCAGTCAAATAATATCTAATGCTATAAAATATTCAAAGGTAAAGGAAAGTAAGGATAAGGATATAATAATAAAGATTTATAAAGAAGATGAGAATACTATAATTTCCATAAAAGATAATGGTGTAGGAGTACCAAAGGAAGATTTGGAAAGGGTGTTCGATCCTTTTTTTACAGGTATAAATGGCAGAAGATATTTAGAGTCTACAGGAATGGGATTGTATTTATCTAAAGATATATGTAATAGATTAGGGCATAGTATAAATATAGAATCTATTGAAGGAGAAGGAACTACAGTTAGTGTTATATTTTATAGTGGCAAAAGTATTTATAATTTAACAAATAATTAATATGACAATTTTGTAAGAGATAATTAAAGCTTGAAAGGGAAATCAATATGATGATTTCCCTTAATTTATTATGATATATACAGAAAAACAAACTAGGAGGTAAAGAAATGACAGTATTACAAACTAAAGATCTATCTAAAATATATGGAAGCAAAGGCAAAGGTATATCTGTAAAGGCTCTAGATAATTTTAATATGAGTATAAAAGCAGGGGAATTTGTAGGGATAATGGGACCTTCTGGCAGTGGTAAAACTACGTTGTTAAACATCCTTGCAACAATAGACTCTCCATCTTCTGGAGAAGTTTTAATAAATGGAGAAAATCCTTATAGATTAAAAGAAGATAAACTGGCTATATTTAGAAGAAAAAACTTGGGATTTATATTCCAAGACTTTAATTTACTAGACACATTATCAGTAAAAGAAAATATTATACTGCCTTTAGTATTGGAAGGCTATCTAAAAAGAGAAATAGAAAAGAAATTAGATGAAATAACATCAGTATTAAATATTAAGAATATTTTAGATAAAAGAACCTATGAGATATCAGGAGGACAACAACAGAGAACTGCTTGTGCAAGGGCATTAATAAACGATCCTGCTATTATATTGGCAGATGAGCCTACTGGAAATTTAGATTCTAAAGCATCATTTGATTTAATGAATTCTTTAGAAAATATAAATGAAAAAAAGAAGGCTACTATAGTTATGGTCACTCATGATGCCTTTGCCGCAAGTTTTTGTAAGAGAATAATAATGATAAAGGACGGAAAGTTTTTCACCGAAATAGTTAAGAGTTCTAATAGACAGATATTTTTTAAAGAAATATTAGATGCATTGTCTCTTCTAGGAGGTGGATATAATGAAGATATCTAATATGGCATTTAGTAATGTTAAAGGAAACTTATATAGATATATAATGTATTATTTAAGTAATTCCTTTGCCGTTACGGCATTTTTTATATTTTCTAATTTTGTATTTCATCCTTCATTAAAAATAAAGAATATAGGCGGCAGCAGTGTATCTTTAATGGGTGTAGTTAATAGTATGATAGCTTGCCAAGTTATAATAGTAATATTTTCAATATTATTTGTGAGTTATTCTACCTCCATATTTTTAAAGTCTAGGGGAAAGGAATTTGGACTTCTTTCTCTATATGGAATGACTAATAAACAAATAAAGAAATATGTATTTATAGAAAATACCATAATATCTGCTTTTTCCATAGTAACTGGTATATTGTCAGGAGTAGTGTTTTCAAAACTATTTCTTATGGCAATGGAAGCATTTATGGATATAAATCTTCCGTTTAATATATCCTTTAAGTCATTGGGACTTACAATTTTAGTATTCTTTGTCTTATTTGAAACAGTAAGTATTCTAATGCTTTTTAAAATAAGGAACAAGGAAATAATACAACAAATTAAAAGTAGTAAAATACCTAAGGAAATACCACAATTTTCAAAGATAAAATCAATTCTTGGTGTTGGTTTATTAGTATTGGGTTATGGTATAGCTTGGATTGTAAAAGGAGCTTTTGTACCTTTGGCTATGCTGCCAGTTATATTTATAGTTATAATTGGTACCTACTTTACATTTACTCAATTTAGTATAGCTATAGCTAATAGAATTTTAAAGAGCAAGGATATAATTTATAAGAAAACAAATTTAATATCATATTCTCAAATGATATTTAAATTGCAGGATACAGCCAAGGTTCTATTTGCAGCAGCTATTTTAGGTGCAATTACATTCACTGCTACAGAGACGATATATTCTTTCTTTACAGAAATAGCAAGTATATCAGGAATTGATACACCAGAGGATATTGCAATAATCCGAAAAGGAGAAACAATAGACGACATTCATAGTATAGATAGGATAAAAGAGATATTAGAAAAACATGACTTAAAAACTAAAGGAATTTATACAGTGAAGAATATATGGGTTAAGAATGAAGCTAACAAGGACAATTCTCATATTAAAGAAGAAATCTTAATCATGTCTAATACAGATTATAATAAATTAGCAGTTTCTCAAAATAAGGAGAAAATTATAGTAAAAGAAAATGAAGCAGTATATAATTTTCCTTATGAGGTATTTGGATATAATGGTAAACCAGAGAAGATAAAAAGATATCCTCTTGAAACAGCAAAATTAAGTTTAAATGGAGAAGTAAGAGAATATAAAGTAAATGATGAAATCCATCATAGTCTTATGGCATTAGGTAAATTAGGATATTTTGATGCGTTTATATTAAATGATAAAGACTATAACCATTTATTGAAAAGAGCTAAAGAAGATAATATTGTTATATATAATGGAATAAAATTAGATAATTGGAAAAGCTCCTTTGATGCATCAGTAGAAATAAGAGATATGTTAGGTGACAAATATCAAGGAAGTTATTATGCTAAATCAATTCCATATAAGGATATTAGAAATAACTTTGGGCTTACATTATTTATAGGATTCTTTATAGCATTTTTATTTTTTATAGCTTCAGGGAGTATAATATATTTCAAATTATTTAATGAAGTAAAACAAGATAAGGTAGAATATGATATATTAAGGAAAATTGGAGCTACAGAAAATGAAATAAATAAAATAATTACAAAGCAAATAGGAATTATATTCTTTTTACCATTTGTAGTTAGTACTACACATTCCTTATTTGCACTGAAATCTCTTTCTAATTTACTTGAAAAAAATCTCTTTACAAATGGACTTGTAGTTGCATTTGGATATTTAGTATTTCAGATGATTTATTTTATTATAATAAGGATAATGTATATAAGAAAAGTGAAATATAATTGAAAATATAGTCAATAATTGGTGATGAATAGTTTATAAAATGGAGTTCTTTTCAGAACTCCATTTTTTTGTAGCAATATTTGTTAAAATAGTGTATCCTTATAAGAATAATAAAAATATAGGATGATTTATTATTTTTTAATATATTCATTCTTAATGGTTAATCGTTAATTAAAATAGGAGGACTGAACTATGCTGGGAACAATAGTTAATGCTTTGGCAATTATAATGGGAGCGTTATTTGGAATAGGGATTAGAAAAGGAATTAAAGACGATTACAAAAATACAATAATGGATGGAATAGGTCTTTCAGTTATAGTTATTGGTATAATGGGAGGTATTAAATCTGAGAATATTATTTTAGTAATAGGCAGTGTAGTATTGGGAAGTATAATAGGAGAAGTTATTGGTATAGAAAACAAGCTGGATAATTAAGTGGGATAATTTCTTTAATATCCTTGTGAAAATAATATGTAGGTAGTAAATATGAGATTAACTCTCTATTGTAAGTTAATTCCATATGAAAAATATGCTATACTAATAGTAACAATACAGTAAGAATTATTATATTTAAAAATTAAAGGTGAATATATTGAAAAAATTAGTGATAATAAGTGAAAGTAAAAATACTGGTACAAGATTAATAGAACAGATGAATGATTTGTTAAAAAAACATCTTAAAACAGAAAATATTTTAGTTTCAAAACTAAAATATTCAGAAGTAAATGCTGACCTTGTTTTATTTACAAGTATATATGTAAAAAAAAGGGGAATTAGGTATATTCCCTCTGATATTCCAAATATAATATCCAAAAGAATTATAGATCATAAGAATATAAGTGAAATAATAAGTATAGAAGAGGGTAAAGATGTATTATTTATTAATGATTGTTATGAATCGGCTAGCGAAGCTATAGAGCAGCTTATAGAATTGGGATTAGACCATATCAAATATCATTCTTATTATCCAGACTGTACTTCTTACCCATGTTTAGAAACAGCAATTACTGCTGGGGAAAGTCAATTAGCACCATATAAACCTAAGAAATTGATAGATATTGGTACAAGAATTTTAGATATACAAACTATTCATGAAATAGGCAGAATATTAGATTTGGAAAAATACTTAAATGATAGTTTGGTAATAAACTATATACGGGATATAGTGGAGATTTCAAAATCCATAGATGAAAGCAGAAAGAAAAGTTTAGAGTCTCAGACAATGTTAGAAACCATAATAAATGGACTTGACTATGGAGTTGCTTTTATAAATAATGAAGGTGAAGTATTAAGTTTGAATCCTAAATTTGAACATATCTTAGGAGTTAAAAGGAAGGATATTATTAAACGAAGAATTGATGCTTTTCTTCCTTTTGAAAATACAAATCTAAATGGGAACGGAGCATATACAGGTAAAATTGAAAATCGAGATGTATATATTCAATATAGGGAAGTTAAGATTTATGGGAAAACAGGATATATATTATCCCTTAGACATACTTCAAAGATAGAGCAGGGAATAAATTATACTGATAATAAAGTTTTCAATAGAAAGTTGCATAGTTTCAAAGATTATCTAACTATAAACAAAGATGCATTGGATATCATAAGAATAGCAAAGAAGTTTTCGAAAACAGATTCCACTATTTTAATTGAGGGAGAGAATGGTACAGGAAAAGAGATACTAGCTCAAGGAATTCATATGAATTCTTTTAGAAATAATAGTATCTTTGTTCCTGTTAATATGGCTACTATTTCATCTAACCTTTTGGAAAGTGAGTTGTTTGGATATGAAGAAGGTACATTTACTGGTGCTCTTAAGGGTGGTAAAATAGGTTTATTCCAAATGGCTCATGGAGGAACTGTATTTATTGATGAAATAGGGGATACACCTTTAGATGTTCAAGCTAAGCTATTGAGAGTCTTAGAGGAAAGGCGTATTAGAAAAGTAGGTGGAGTTGATGAAATTCCAATAGATGTAAGGATTATAGCTGCCACAAACAAAAATTTATTAGAATTAGTAGAAAAAGGGCAATTTAGACTAGATTTGTTTTTTAGATTAAATATTTTGCCATTGCATACTATACCACTTCGTAGAAGAAGGGAAGATATAGAATATCTGCTAAAATATTTTATTAATATTAATTTACAACATAGAAGGATAGAATGTTTAGAGGAATTTTTTGAAAAAGAAACAATAGTATTTCTCAATAATTATGAATGGATAGGCAATGTTAGAGAGCTTATAAATTTAGTAGAATATTTAACTTTGATTTATAATGGAGAAAAATTAGGTTTATCATCTTTACATAGCTATATGATGGATGTTGAGTCTAAAAAAGAAAGGGTATATTTATCTAAAGAAGAGGTATGGATTTTAGAACAATTTGAAATACATAATAGAGTTCCTCTAGGCAGAACTAAACTTGCTGAATTAGCAATTAATGAGAACCTAAAAATAGGGGAAGGAAAAATTAGGAATATACTCAAGACCTTAGAGAATTATGGATTGATAGAGTCAATAGGAAATATGGGTTCTAAGATAACAGAGAGTGGAAGAAAAATTTTGGAAGAATTATAAACCATGACATGGTCATATATAACCATGTCATGGTTTATTTTGTCCATGGAATTAAATGTAGATATATTTATATATTTGAAGATTATAGTTTATGAAGTTATCTCGATAAAGCAAAGTAGTAATTTGTATGAATATTTTAATAAATCTTTATAATATTTTAATTTAGGCATGAAAATTGCAATATATAATATTGAATTAATAATATTTTAAGGGAGGATATAATATGTCAAAGAAAGAAAGAGTTAAGAAAAAGCCAACTTTTATTCAGGGATTTTTTCCAATATTATTTATGGTAATATCTCTGACATTAGGAGTAGGTGTGCTAAAGATTAGGACAGAGCCTATTATCATCATATCGGCTTTTGTTGCTGGAATAATAGCCTGGAGATTAGGTTATAGTTGGGAAGAAATGCAGGCTGGAGTAATTGAAAAAATAGCAAGGGCATTGCCAGCGACATTAATATTATGGAGTGTAGGATTACTTATTGGTTCTTGGATGTTTTCAGGTACTGTACCTATGATTATTTACTATGGAGTGAGAATTGTAAATCCAAAGTACTTATTAGTAACGGCATTTATAATTTCAGCTATTTTATCTACTATTACTGGTACATCATGGGGATCAGCAGGGACAATAGGAGTAGCTATAATGGGTATAGCTGGAGGACTTGGAGCACCTCTTGCTCCAGTAGCAGGGGCAGTCGTAGCAGGAGCATATTTTGGTGATAAACTGTCTCCTTTTTCTGATACTACAAACTTAGCTCCATTGGCAGCAGGCTCTGAACTATATGAACATATTAAACATATGCTTTATACCACTATACCTGCTACTATAGTATCTTTAATAGTATATTTTATAGTGGGCATGGGAACATCTGGAGAAGTTGGTACACCAGAAACTGTAGATTTATTGCAAGGTCAACTGGATAGTATGTTTAATTGGAATATTTTATTATTATTACCTGTAGTGTTTATTATTGCAGGGTCATTACTAAAGTTGCCTACTATACCTACAATGTTGGGAACAAGTATTTTTTCAGTAATTATTGGTATGATAGTTCAAGGATTTACTCTTAAAAATGGTTTTATATCCTTGATTCAAGGTTTCAATGTTAGCATGACAGGATATGAAGGGGAAATTAGCACTATGGTTACAACTTTGATTAATAGGGGAGGAGTTGTATCAGTAACTAGTACTACTGTGCTTGTATTCTGTGCCATGGGTTTTGCAGGCATTATTAGTATATCTGGAATGTTAGATGTAGTATTGGAAGAATTATTAAAAAGAGTTAAGACTACAGCTGGTATAATATTGTCTACTATTGCTTCTTGTTTTACTGTAGCTTTTGTTACTGGGAATTCTTATCTATCTATATTGATACCTGGAGAATTATTTAGGGATGTATATGTTGAGAGAAATCTTCATCCAAAAAATCTTTCTAGGACATTGGAAGATTCAGGAACTGTATTAGTACCTCTTATACCATGGTCTGCAGCGGGGGCATATATGTCAACTACATTAGGTGTTTCTACAATGGAATACTTACCTTGGGCCATACTAAATTATATGGGAATAGTATTTGCAATAATCTTAGCATTTACAGGTTTTGGAATTGCAAAATTGAGTCCAGAAGACAAAAAAAGGATACAAGAAGAGGTGTAATTATGTTATTAATTAAAAATATAGAGGTGTTTTGTCCTAAAAATATTGGGATAAAAGATGTTTTAATAATTGGTAAAAAGATAGCTTTAATAGAAGATAAGATAGAATCATTTAGTCATAAAGTTAAGATAATTGATGGGACAGGCAAGAAACTTATACCAGGTTTAATAGATAATCATGTTCATATTACTGGTGGTGGTGGAGAGGGAAGTTTCAAAACCAGAGTACCTGAAATTACCTTATCTAAATTAATAGAAGGAGGTATCACTACTGTAGTAGGGCTTTTAGGAACTGATGGAACTACAAGGAATATAGAAAATCTATTGGCTAAGGCAAAATCTTTAAAAGAAGAAGGAATATCTGCATATATTCATACTGGTTCCTATGGCTATCCTTCCATAACATTAACAGATTCAGTGAAGAAGGACATAGTTTTTATAGATGAAATAATAGGGGTGAAAATTGCATTATCTGATCATAGAGCCCCTAGTGTATCAAAGTATGAATTGGCAAGACTTGCATCAGATGCAAGAGTAGCAGGTATGATGTCTGGAAAGGCTGGAATAGTTGTGGCTCATATGGGAAATGGAAGAAAAGGTTTAGGTCTAATAAATGAAGTTCTGGAAGAAACGGAAATTCCTATTAGAACCATAAGACCAACCCATGTAAATAGAAAGGAAGAATTACTTGTAGAGTCCTTTCATTATGCTAAAAGAGGTGGATTAATAGATTTAACCTGTGGAATATATAAGGAGCTATCTCCAACTAATGTTATTTTAAGGGCAGAAAAGAATGGTGTTCCTTTAGAAAATATAACTATTAGTTCCGATGGATATGGTAGTTGGTCTAAATACGATGAATATGGAAACCTAGTAAAAATAGGAGCTTCTTCTGTAACCAGTTTATTTGCTGAGATGCAAAATATGGTATTAGAAGCTGGCTTTCAACTAGAAAAGGCATTACAATTTTTTACTATAAATGTAGCTAAGGCATTAAATTTATATCCTAAAAAGGGATATATTGGTGAAAATTCAGATGCAGACTTATTAATATTAGATAGTAATATGAATTTAGTATCAGTAATCTCCGGGGGGAGATTGATGCTAGATGGAGAAGAATTACTTGTAAAAGGCACATATGAGTGATATTATGAGAACACCTCGAGGTGTTCTCATTTAATTTTATTTCTATTAGTTAGGACATATTAGTAAAAATAGTTGATTTAATAAGATAAAAATAGAAAATTAGAGAAAACATAAGAATGATGGATATAAAACCATATTTTAGCAAATAATACCTTAATACAGTCTAAATTGGGACTTGATTACATGATTTCATTTAAGTAACATATATATTGTAAAGATTAGCACTCAATAACAGTAAGTGCTAATAAAATGAAAGAAAAAACTAATATTAACATAAGGAGGTAATAAAATGAACCTTAGACCATTGGGTGATAGGATTGTAATTAAAAAAGTAGAAGTTGAGGAAAAAACAAAGAGCGGTATAGTTTTACCAAGTACTGCTAAAGAACAGCCACAAATGGCAGAAGTAGTTGCTATTGGTGCTGATATTACAAACGACGAAAAGAAAAAAGATCAAATTAAAGTTGGAGACAAAGTAATATTTTCAAAATATGCAGGAACAGAAATTAAAGTAGATGGTGAAGAATTAACAATTCTAAAATTATCTGATATTTTAGCAATAGTGGAATAATGACAATTAATAATTGTCAAAAACAAATAACAATTAAAATATTAAAATTCTAAGTATTTAATAATTCTCAATTGTTAGTTGTTAACTGAAAATTGAATAAAGGAGTGTGTATATAAATGGCGAAGGAAATTAAGTTTGGCGAAGATGCACGTCGTGCTATGGAAAGAGGAATAAATCAATTAGCTGATACTGTAAAGGTTACATTAGGACCAAAGGGAAGAAATGTTGTATTAGATAAGAAATTTGGTGCACCACTTATTACAAATGATGGTGTAACTATAGCTCGTGAAATAGAATTAGAAGATAAATATGAAAATATGGGTGCTCAGCTTGTTAAGGAAGTAGCTACTAAAACTAATGATGTAGCTGGAGATGGAACTACTACTGCTACTTTATTAGCTCAAGCAATAATTAGAGAAGGATTAAAGAATGTGGCAGCAGGTGCAAATCCAATGATTCTTCAAAGAGGAATTAAATCCGCTGTTAACACTGCAGTAGAAGAAATAAAAAGATTTTCTAAAAAAGTAGAATCAAAAGAAGCTATAGCTCAAGTTGCTTCAATCTCAGCTGGAGATGAAGAAATAGGAAAATTAATAGCTGATGCTATGGAAAAGGTAGGAAATGACGGAGTTATTACTGTAGAAGAATCAAGATCTATGGGAACTACTTTAGATGTAGTAGAAGGTATGCAATTTGATAGAGGATATGTATCTGCTTACATGGTAACAGATACTGAAAAAATGATAGCAGAATACGAAAATCCATATATATTAATCACTGATAAGAAGATTAGCAATATCCAAGAAATTCTTCCAATTCTTGAGCAAATAGTACAACTAGGAAAACCACTTGTAATTATTGCTGAAGATATTGAAGGAGAGGCAATGGCTACATTAGTAGTTAATAAATTAAGAGGAACATTTAACTGCGTTGCTGTTAAGGCACCAGGATTTGGAGATAGAAGAAAAGAAATGTTACAAGATATAGCAATCTTAACAGGTGGAGAAGTAATATCTGAAGAATTAGGATATGATTTAAAAGAAGCTACTATTGAAATGTTAGGTAAAGCAGCAAAAGTTAAGGTTGACAAAGAAAATACTGTAATAGTTAATGGAGAAGGAAGTCAAGAAGAAATTCAAAATAGAGTTAAACAAATTAAAGCTCAACTTGAAGAAACTGAATCAGAATTTGATGCTGAGAAACTTCAAGAAAGACTTGCTAAATTATCAGGTGGAGTAGCAGTAATTCAAGTAGGTGCTGCAACTGAAACTGAGTTAAAAGAAAGAAAACTTAGAATAGAAGATGCTCTTGCAGCAACTCGTGCAGCAGTAGAAGAAGGTATTGTACCTGGCGGTGGAACAGTATTAGTAGATTCTATACCAGCTGTGGCTAAATTACTTGAAAACTCCAATGGAGATGAAAAAACAGGAGTTAGTATAATAGTTAGAGCATTAGAAGAACCAGTTAGACAAATTGCAGCTAATGCTGGACTTGAAGGTTCTGTTATAGTTGAAAAGGTAAGAGCAGAAGCTGATGGAATAGGATTCGATGCTCTAAATGAAAAATATGTAAATATGATTGAAGCTGGTATAGTTGATCCAACTAAGGTAACTAGATCAGCATTACAAAATGCATCATCTGTAGCAGCTATGGTACTTACTACAGAAGGTGCAGTAGCAGATGTAGAAAAAGAAGACCCAATGGCAGCTATGGCAGGTATGGGCGGCATGGGTGGCATGGGCGGCATGATGTAATAAAATTGCAAAACCATTGAAATCAATAGGTATGCAAAGTTATGAAGCCGACTTGCTAACATTTTGGTAATATTAGAAGCTTTTCATTAATTCTGTGAATTTTTGAGAAGCTTCTTTTTTATATTTTTTGTAATACTATTATCATTATAAATATTAACTTCTTTAATAGTATTAGCATATAGTTCATATATTAGTATATGGATTAAATTCTAATAAATTAGAGGTGGTTTTTTATGCTTATTGTTATAAATAAGAAAACATTAAAGATTTTCTTTCTGGTAATTATTATATTTTTTTGTATTATTAAATTTACTTTCATGAAAAAGTCTATTGAAACAAGTACTGGTTCTAAAGGATGCATTGCCATAGTTATAGATGATTTAGGAAATAATGGAGAAGGAATAGACGAGCTAACTAAACTTGATATACCTATTACTGCAGCTGTAATGCCATTTCTTGAATACACGGAGATAGATGCAAAAAAAGCTTATGAAGCTGGAATGGAGATAATATTACATTTACCAATGGAGCCAGAGAAAGGTGATCCGAAGTGGTTAGGTCCTAGGGCAATAAGATCAAATTTTTGTAATGATGAAATTAAAGAGATTGTTTATGATGCCTTAGAACAATTGAAATGGGCAAAGGGAATAAATAATCATATGGGGTCTAAAATTATGAAAGATGAAATTATTATGAAGGAAATTTTAAACATAGCTAAGGAAAAAAATATTTATTTCTTAAATAGTAAAACAGATGAATCTAATATTTGCGAAGAAATAAGCAAAGAACTAGGAGTAGTATATTTTCAAAGAAATGTTTTTTTAGATAATGAAAGGACTGAACATTATATATCAAATGCCATGGAGGAACTTAGTAAGATAGCTTTAGATAAGGGATATGCAATAGGAATTGGTCATGTAGGAGGTCAAGGAGGTAAGATAACAATAAATACAATAGATAAGATGTCTAAAAAGTTAAAAGACCAAGGAATTGAATTTATATATTTATCTCAGGTAAAGGATTTTTTATAAATAGGTAATAAAATGGTACTAGGTACCATTTTTATTACTTATTTATTTAATATATCTATATGATATTGTAGCATTTTAATGATTTGGCTTTTCTCCTTATTAACTGGGGCAATTTGTTTCAAGGTTTGTTTAAAATACTCATTAAAGGTTTTAACAATCATATGCTCTTCAATAGATAACTGTATTTCTGATATGTTTTCTGGAGAATTAAAGGTTTTAAATAATATATAATGTCTATCTTTAACTGTACAATATGAATTAGGATTTTTTAATAATGTAACAGCATTTTGAGGCATAAAGGCTATATTGAAATTGTCATATGTCTCAAGAAGATATATTATATTTTGTAAAATTTCAATGATATCTTCAATTTCTAAATTAATTATTTCAGTACCAGTAGAGTAGTCAAAATGAAATTTTTTATCTATAATTAAATATTTAATAGAGTTAGTTAAATATATATCTGTATATTTATAGTACTGTATATTTGATAGAAATGTATTAAATCTTTTCTTATGAATATTTAAGGCCATAATTCCTTCATTATTGGGAACCTTTTTTTTCTTGAGAAATTTTTGGAACAGGTTATTAGTTAGCATAAGCATACTAAAACAATATTTATATTGAAAGCGATTTCCTATATTTTCTTCAAATTCTACTAAGTCATTGTAATATTCTGTATGTTTTGAATAATATTTCACAATAGGGTGGGCATGATCTGCAAGAAATTTGTTAAAGTAGTTTTTGAGAATATCTATTCCAGATTTATTTTTTAAATAAAAACCACAGTTCATCTCCCAACCAAGGTTTTCTGGGAAACAAGATAATGCACCAATTCCAGAAATTACATATATTTCTCTATTTGTTAAATAAGTGTCATGATTATTAAAATAATATATTTTCAGTTTTCCTGTTATAATAATTGGATATATAAAATCTATGAATTCCATTATTCTATTAATATTATTATCCAATCTTAATAAGACAATTATTTCCCATCCATTATTTATAGCTTTTAACAAAGTCTTTCGCCAATAAATTAATTTATAACAAGTATTTATTTTATTCATATTATAAGTGATATAAATTATCTTATTATCTTCATGTTCTTGATTGGCTGCAATTTCAAGTAAGGAAATACGAGCAGAAACAATGTTCTCAATTCCGAAAATTATTTTGTCTTCATCTGATAAAGCTATAGTTTGATTTGAAAAATTAATATTATCATGATTATGAGAATGAATTTGCTTTATATCTAAAAGATTAGAAGTTTGTTTTTCATTAATTGATTGTTCTTTCTTTTGTTTTTGCTCTTTTTTTTTACATTCAATGGAATATCCTTGGGATTCCAACAATACCTTTCTAGTTTTTTCTATTATATTACCATTAAACTCATCATTCTTACACACTTTCATAAAAAGTTCATTTATATGTTGTTCTTGAAATGAATTCTTAATATTTTTTGAAAGGTATTCAGTAATACTTTCAATATATACCGTATTATATGCGGGAATTCTTTTTCCATTAGCCCAACGATTGACAAGTGAACTATCTACATTTATAGCTTTTGCTAATTGACTCATACTTATATCCAAAGTGGAAAGTAAAAAGGATAGACATTCACCAAATTTCACATTAGTTGTCAAAGGGTTCCCTCCTTAAAATAATTGACAATAATTTTATATTATCATATTGGATATAGATAGTATAAAATTGTCACAACCAAGGCAATGACTTTGATATCCACATAGTATAACTAATACAGATATTAATATATAATTATACAATAAACTACAAAAAAATACATTATTTTATATTTTATGCTAACTGAGGAGGGGTATATTTGAAATTAAAGAGTATTAAAACAAAGCTAACTTTATCTTATGGAGTACTTTTGTTTGTTGTTTGTATAGGTCTTGGACTTATATCTTATAAAACAGCATCAAAAGCTTTGGCAAAAAGTATTAATGAATCACTTTATCAAATGGCAAAAGAAGATGCAAAGGTTGTTACAGAAGGAATGAGAGTTCAGTTTAATGCATTAGAGGCATTGGCAGAGAGTCATTGGATAAAAAGTGATGAATTAACCTTAGATGAAAAGTTAGATTTATTAAATATTGAAGTGAAACGAAGTGGACATATAGATATGAATATAGCAGATATCAATGGCAATTCGAGAAATACCAATGGAATAAGTTCTAATATTTTAGATAGAGATTATTACATAGAGGCACTATCGGGTAAAGTAGTAGTTTCAGATCCAATTGTAAGCAAGACTGATAATAAAGTAGTGATTTGCTATGCAGTTCCTATTAAAGAGGGTAGTACTATAAAAGGAGTACTAATAGCTAACCGAGATGGAAATGTTTTAAGTGATTTCACCAGTGATATGCAATATGGGGAAAATGGTGCAGTTTTTATGATAAATAAGCAAGGGACAACTATAGCTAATAAAGATAGAAGCCTTGTTATGGAAATGGATAATATTATTGAAGATGCTAAAGATGATCCTGAGTTACAATCTTTTGCTGAAATGGAGAAGCGAATGATTGAAGAAGAAGATGGAGTTGGAGAATATATTTATAAAGGTATTGCTAAATATATGGGGTTTGCTCCAGTAGAAGGAACTAATTGGTTGTTAGCCATAACTGCACCAAAGTCAGAAGTTATGTCAGAAGTAAATGGTTTAGCAGTTTCAATGTTAATTATTTCAATTATTTATATTCTTATTGGTTTAGTTATTACTTTCTTTATAGCAGGAAGTATTTCAAATCCTATAAAAGAAGCCTCCGATTATTTAAATGTAGTGGCAACTGGAAACTTTACAGGAGCAGTACCCATAAAATTGATGGAAATGAAGGATGAAACGGGTATTTTAGCAAATGCCATTGATACTATGCAGCAATCTGTAAAAGATATTATAAAAGAGGTAGCTGAAGAATCCTTTAATGTAAGTCAGATGCTTATAAGTATTGATGAAAATATGGGGCAACTTAATAAAAGCATAGAAGAGATTTCGGCAACCACGGAAGAATTATCTGCAGGAACTGAGGAAAATGCCGCATCTACTGAGGAAATGAGTGCCACATCTACAGAAATTGAAAGGGCTATTGAATCTACTGCATGTAAGGCACAGGAAGGTGCAATTATGGTAAATGAAATAAATAATATGAGTCAAGAAATGAAGAAAAAGGCAATATCTTCAAGAGAAGCTGCCATTGAAATATATAGAAATACAAAAATTGATTTAGAGACTGCCATTAAACAATCAGAAGCAGTTAATCAAATCAATGAATTGTCTGAAGCAATTCTTGAGATAACTTCACAAACTAATTTACTAGCATTGAATGCTGCTATTGAAGCTGCTAGGGCTGGTGAAGCAGGTAAAGGATTTGCAGTTGTTGCAGATGAAATTAGGAAATTAGCAGAAGGTTCTAAGAATACGGTTTCTAGAATACAAGAAGTAACTAAAGTAATATTTGAAGCCGTTAATAATCTTTCATCTAATTCCAGTGAAATAATAGATTTTATTGATAAGAAGGTATTAAATGATTATGAAGATCTGGTTAATGCCAGTGAACAATATGGTCAAAATTCTATAGGAATAAATGATGTGGTAAATGAATTTAGTGCTACGTCTGAAGAACTCTTAGCTTCAATGCAAAATATGGTAAGAGCAATAGATGAAATTGCAATTGCTGCTAATGAAGAAGCACAGGGGGCTACAAGTATAGCACAGGAAACATCAGTTATAACTGAAATGTCAGATGATGTTATTAAGTTGGCAAAGTTGGCAAAAGAAAAATCAGAATCTTTATTAAAAGTAGTTTCAAAGTTTACAGTATAAATTAAAATCATAGAATATAAAAGATAATTAAAAGAATAGTAGTTAAAAAGAACTTCCTTATGGTGATTCACCAAAAGGAAGTTCTTTTTATGTAAATATGACAAGAATATTATGTTTTTTGTATAAAAGTGCAAAAGTACAAAAAGAATAGATATTTTATAAAAAAATACAAAGCTACAAAATCCATATTTAATATCTTAAATACTCACAAATTTTATTGATGAGGAATGTAGTAATATAAAAATACAAATTAAAATATGAAGGAGGCAATAAACATGAAGGAATACTTAAAGGTAGCTAATGATCCAATACTATGGCTAATGTGTTTACCAGTAGTAATAGTAGTAGCCATTCAAGCAATTATATTTTCTAAAAAGGCATTTCAAACAGCTAGTATTGTAAAACTTACTAAAAAAGAAGCAAAGGATGCATTTAGAATAGGAGCAGTATCAGCAATAGGACCTGCTGTAGCAGTGTTTGTAGTAATGCTAGGTATGATGGCAGTAGTAGGAGGACCAATGACTTGGATAAGATTAGCTATAATTGGAGCAGCACCAACAGAATTAGCAGCATCCACTATGGGTGCAAAGGCTATGGGTGTAGAGTTCGGTGGAGAAGGTTATGGAGCATTAGAATATGCTAACTCTGTTTGGACAATGACTTTAAATGGTATTGGCTGGCTTTTATTCGTTGGGTTATTTACTCATAAACTAGAGGGCTTGAGACATAAGGTCTCAAAAGGAGATCCAAAGCTTACAGGTGAAATAAGTGGAGCTGCTATGTTAGGTGCAATGGCATATTTAGTTGGAGGACATTTAATAGCAGGCAGCGGAAGGTTAATAGCAGCATTAGCAGCAGGAATATCAATGATAATCTTTGGGAAATTAGGAGAAAAATATCCTAAGATTACAGAATATAACTTAGGATTAGCAATGGTTGTAGGAATGATTGCAGCAGTAGCATATGTAGGATACTAGGAGGGATAGAAATGGAAAATAATAAAAATCAAGATTATTATGAAAGTTTTACAAAACCCATAATTAGAACAGGAAAATGGACATTGCTTCTTGCAGTAGCATTGTGTTTCTTACCACCAATTTATTTATGGATAAGATACGGAGCATTACCACCATTTCGTGCAATAATGACAGGCTGGTTTTTAATATTATCAATTTACGGCACTTATTATTTTATTGAACCTATATCATATTTCCCAATATTAGGAGTGGCAGGAACATATATGTCTTTCTTGGCAGGAAACATAGGTAATATGAGGGTGCCTTGTGCAGCAGTGGCTCAAGAAGCTTTAAAAGTTGAACCGGGTTCAGAGAAGGCAGAAATAGTAGCTACATTAGGAATTGCAGGCTCAATTATTACAAATCTAGTAGTAGTTACAATAGCAGCAATTGCTGGGAATGAATTGATGAAATTATTTCCCCCAGTAATACTAAAGGCTTTTGAATTTGTATTGCCGTCAATATTTGGAGCAATGTTTGCAATGTTCGCAGTTAAGTATCCAAAATATGGGGCTTTTGCCATAGGGTTAACATTATTCCTTTTAGGAGTTGTAAAGATATTACCAGTATATATTTTAATTCCTTTATGTGTATTTAGTACAATAATTTTTGCTACAACTTCATATAAAAAGAAAACAAAGCAAGAACAATAAAAAATAATAAGGCATTGGAGGGGGACGTAATGAAAGATAGTAACATATTAAAATTAGTTGATAAAGATGAAGCAATAGATTTACTTCAAAAGATGATAGGATTTAGGACTGTAAATGAGCCAGGAGATGAATTGCCTCTAGCTAAATTTATAAAACAAAGGCTAGATGAGATTGGATTGGAATCAGTAGTTGATGATTTGGGAAATAACCGAGGAAATGTAATAGGAAGGCTAAGAGGTACTGGTGAAAGAGAGGCACTATTATTTAATGGGCATTTAGATACTGTTCCTCCAGGAGATATTCAGTGGGATTATGATCCATATAGTGGAAAAGTAGTAGATGGAAAAATCTATGGTAGAGGCTCTGCTGATATGAAGGGTGGATTAGCAGCAATGTTTATAGCACTTAAAGCCGTAAAAGAGGCAGGATGGAAATTGAAAGGTGACTTTATTTATTCTGCTACTGCAGGAGAAGAAATAGACAGTATAGGTGCAGTAAAATTTGTACAAGATGGAGGATTAGACGAAGTAGGGGCAATAATTATTGGAGAGCCAAGTGCAGGTAAAATAAATATTGCAGAAAAAGGTGCATTTTGGGTGGAGATAACTACCTATGGAAAGACTGCCCATGGTGCTTTTCCTCAGAAAGGTATTAATGCAGTGACTCATATGAACGCCTTATTATCTGAGTTAATAAGCTATAGATTTAAATATGAAGAGAATTCAACTCTTGGTCATCCTACAATGAATATTTCTACTATTAATGGTGGAGTAAAAACCAATGTTGTACCAGATAAATGTAGTATTACCATAGATATGAGAACTGTACCTGGTATGATTCATAGTGAAATTGCAAAGGATTTTGAAAGAATAATTGAAAAATTAGCTACAGAAATAGATGATTTTAAAGCAGATATTAAAATATTAAATGATAGGGCGGCTGTGGAAACTAAACCAAATCATCCATTTGTTAAATTAGCTGAAGAAACTATTAAAGAAGAGTTTGGTAGAGAGGTTAAAGCTCAAGGAGTAAATTTCTATACAGATGCATCAATATTTTTACCGGCTAAAGAAATACCTTGTATATTTTATGGACCAGGAGATTCAACTATGGCTCACCAGCCAAATGAGTATATAACAATAGATAGTCTAATGGAATCAGTTCATTTTTATATAGCTATGATAGAAAGGTATCTTGTATTATAAATCATTATTTATTAATATAAGGGGGAATTAGATTGGATATAATTAAAACTGCCAAGGAAGTAGAAAAGAGCATTATAAATTGGAGAAGAGACTTACATCAAATTCCTGAAATAGGATTAAATTTGGAACAAACTTCCCAATATGTAATTAAACAACTTGAAGAAATGGGAATTGAATATAGAAAAAACATTGGAGTTTCTGGTATAGTAGGACTTATAAAGGGAGAGAAACCAGGAAGAACAATAGCGTTAAGAGCGGATATGGATGCCCTTCCTATTAAAGAAGAAACAGGACTTACATTTGCATCAAAGAATGGCAATATGCATGCTTGTGGTCATGATGCTCATACGGCAATTCTTTTAGGAGCGGCTAAAGTGTTAAATGAAAATAAAGACAAGATAAAGGGAAATGTAAAATTAATATTCCAGCCTGCAGAAGAAGGACCTGGTGGAGCAAAACCAATGATAGAAGATGGTGCTTTGAAAGAACCAAAAGTAGATGCCATTATGGGACTTCATGTGGGAAATTTAACTGAAAATAGTAAAGAAGGCTCAATCATGATATCCTATAATAATATGATGGCTTGTTTAGATAGGTTTAAATTAAAGTTAATAGGCAAAGGTTGTCATGGTGCTTATCCTGAAACAGGAGTAGATCCAATTGCTATGGCAGGATATTTTATATCCAATGTACAATCTATAATTAGCAGGGAATTAAGTCCAACTGATCCAGCAGTTGTTACCATTGGAAAGATTAATGGAGGATTTGCATATAATATAATTCCTGATAGTGTAGAATTAGAAGGAACTGTAAGGGCAGTAGACCAAAAAGTAAGAGAAAATATAGCTAAGAGAATAGAAGATTTTGCAAAGGGTATTTCTGAAACTATGAGGGGAACTTATGAATATGAATATGTCTTTGGATATCCCCCCTTAGTAAATGATAAAGAATTTACCAAGGATTTCATAGAATCTGCAAAGAAAATTATTCCTGAAGAGGATATAGTTGAGATGAAAAAGCCTGCAATGGGTGGAGAGGATATGGCATATTTTCTAAATGAAGTTCCAGGTACCTTTTTCTTCATGAGCACTCCTAGAGCAGTTAATGGAGAATATTATCCTCATCATAATTCTAAGTTTGATATAAATGAAGAGATACTTTGGAAAGGTGCAGCATTACTTATCCAAGGTGCAATGGATTATTTAGAAAAGATATAAACGTATTATAATATTAGATAACTTCCTAATTTTAATAGGTAATCCTAAAATTAGGAGGTTATTTATTTATTGACATTGTCGAAGAATGTCTATTATATGCTATAATATAATAAATAGAATCATAATAGGCTAAATAAGGAGGGAAAATGGAAGATGGGAGTAACAGTTGGGGAAGTATTGAAAACAAAATTTTTTGGAGACTATTATTTAATTGCAGGAAAAGAAGGACTAAATAGGGAAATACAAGCTGTATCACTTTTTGATGCTCCAGATGGATATAAATGGGTTAAAGGTAAGGAGTTTATGCTTTCCTCAGGCTATTTATTCAAGGATAATATTGAGCTTTTTAAAGAAGTAATATTATTTCTATCTAAACAAAATTCCACTTGTTTGGCGGTGAAAATTAATAGATATTTGGGAGATATTCCAAAGGAAATAATAGATTTATGTGATGAGTTGAGATTTCCACTAATTAATGTTCCCAATGATGTAGCTTGGATAGATATAATAAATGCTGTAAATTCAATTGTTATGAATAGATATATAACGCATATTATTGATAAAAAAAATGCAGATAAACTGGTACTGAGAAGTGATGATTTTCATAAGAAGATTGAAAAAACAATAATATGTCTTTCGGAAGAATTGAACTCTCCATTATCAATAGTTGATATTTTGGAAAAGGGAATTTTTGATTATCCTAAGAAACAACCTTTTTTGAAAGATGATATTTCTTTTAATAAAGAAGATGATTTTTCATTTAATTATCAGAAAGAAATATTGTGTGATAAATTAAATATATATAGAATAACAAATATAGAAGATAAAGAAAAATGTCCTTTTATAATAATGCCTATAGTGATAAAGGGTGTAACAGTATCAAAGCTAATGGTATGGGAACATAATGCTAAAATTGATTATTATGATTTATTTGTTTTAAGACTTAGTTATACTTTGCTTTTAGAGATATATGAACAGATTTATCTTATGAACTCTTTTGAAAGACGTTTTTACGATGATTTAATTAAATCCTTGATAAATGAGGAATTAGATTCTAAACAAAGTTTAATTAAAGCAATAAATAGTATTCAAGATTTTAAGTTGAATATAGAAAATAAATTTATATGTATATGTATAAAGCAAAATGAAAATAATCCATCTTTTTATAAGGATCGTGAAAAAATATCTACTACATTTTTGTTAAATCTTTCAAAGGATAAATCTATATTTGGTATATTAGATGACAATACCATAATACTTATATACGATGTGGAAGACTATAATAAAGATATTGTTATGAATGTAAAAAAGGATTTTGCTGGTATATTCAAAGAAATAAAAAATAATTTTCAAGATAGAGAAATAAAATTAGGTATAGGTGATATGGTAGAAGATATTTGTCGTATAAGGGAAAGTTATGTTGGTTCTTTAAAGGCTGTAGACATTGGATCTTATATTTATACAGATGGAGAAATGATAGCCTATGAGGATTTGGGACCCTTTGGTTTATTTCGCTTAGAGAATATTCAGAGAAAAGATTTTAATAATAATTTTATTCAGGTATATCCATTACTAGAAGAGCCCGATAGGGAAGAATTAATATCTACATTAAAAGTTTATTTAGAAAGTGAATCAAATTGTAATATTGCAGCAAAGAAATTATTTATTCATAGTAATACAGTAAGATATAGAATTGCAAAGATACAACAAATTTGTAATATTGATTTAGAGAATCCTATAGAGAGATTGAAAATGGAAATTACATTGAAATTTATTAATGTATTAATCCATAAGAAAGAGTTCTAAAGGATTCTTTTTATATATTGTATTACAAAAACATTACAATTGTTAAAATATTGTTTAACATAAATGCATAAAGGTATATAATGATTATTAAATTTATATAATTTCAAAAAGGGGGTTTTGCCATGCAGTATATATTTATATTAGGAGGAGTAGTAATATTTTTAATACTTCTGCTACTATTCTGGAGAAAAGTACCGGCAGATAAGGCAATGGTAATCACAGGTTTAAAGAAAAGGGTTCTATCTGGTAAAGGCGGATTTATGATTCCATTTTTAGAAACTTCTTGTACAATTTCTTTAGAAAATATTAGTATGACTACAGATGTAAATGAAGCACCTTCTAAACAAGGGATATTTGTAAACATAATAGGTACAGCCATAGTAAAAGTCAATAATGAAGAGAATAGCATACTTAAAGCAGTAGAGCAGTTTTGCAATGGCGGAGCAAAGAACACAGTAGGCGTTATTAGTAGTATGGTAGAACAAATTTTAGAAGGTAAGCTAAGGGGGATAATATCAACTCTTACTGTAGAGCAAATAAATGAAGATAGAGCAGCATTTGAGCAAAGAATAGAAGATGATATTAGGGAAGAACTACATTCTATGGGTTTGTTACTTATATCATATTCTATTCTTAGAATATCTACCCAAGGAGGTTACTTAGAGAATAGGGCTATACCTCAAATTGCTTCTGCAAAGGCAGATGCTGATATTGCTACAGCTGAAAGAAAAAGAGATACAGAAATACGTACTGCAAATGCAATAAGAGAAGGAGAAAGGGCTAAGCTATTAGCTGAAACGGAAATAGCAGAAAGTCAAAGAGATAAATCAATAAAGGTAGAGAGTTATAGAGCAGAACAGGACAGAGCAAAGGCAGATGCCGACGTGGCATATAAATTGAAAGAGATCGAAAATGAGTCTTTAGTGGCAGAGCAGCAAGCGGCTTTGGCTAAGAAGAATGCTACAGTAGTGGAAGAGAGACTTGTAGCTGAAATAAAGAAACCAGCAGATGCAAAGAAATATGAAACAGAAGTAAATGCTGAAGCAGAGAAAATAAGATCTATAAAACAGGCTGAGGCACAGGCAGAAGCTATAAGAATTAAGGCAGTGGCAGAAGCAGATGCCCTAAAGATTGCAGCCATAGCAGAGGCAGAGGCAATAAAGGCAAAAGGTATAGCTGAAGCTGAATCAATAAAGGCAAAGGGTATAGCTGAAGCTGAATCTAAGGACAGATTAGCAGAAGCTATGGCAAAATATGGTGATGCAGCTATAGTAGAATTAGTAGTAGGCAAGTTACCAGAAATAATGGCAGAAGTGGCTAAACCAATGGAGCAAGTAGATAAGATAACTATAATAGATAATGGTGGTAGGGAAGGTGCAGCAAAACTAACAAAGTTAATCACTGATATTACAACAAATGGTTTTCAAACAGTTAAGGATATAACTGGTATAGATTTAACAGATGTTATAACTTCTTTTACAAATAAAGAGAATAATATTTTACCAAATGAAAGTAAAGATATAGACGAACCCCTAGATAATATGGAAGAAGCACTAGCAGATAATTAGGCAAGAGAGATTATTATAAAAAACAAGAATGAAATATATGAACATGCCCCTGTCAAGTAGACAGTGAAAATAATAAAAACTTTGTGCGCCAACCATTTCATTATGATTGGCGTATATTCATTTTAAGCAG
>NZ_FQTY01000002.1 GCF_900128955.1 Tissierella praeacuta DSM 18095 | reverse complement strand
ATTTTTGGGATTTACATTCTACTCTAGTTCTATTAAAGGAAGTTTATCCATCCCTTCTACTTTAAAATTAATCTTATTTACATTCTACTCTAGTTCTATTAAAGGGATACAGATTTATATCTGATTCACTAACTGACAATGTATTTACATTCTACTCTAGTTCTATTAAAGGCTTCTTTAATCGTTCCATCTGCAAATTCTAATTCTAAATTTACATTCTACTCTAGTTCTATTAAAGGTTCTTTGCTTGCACGCCTTAATACATATACTCCCTCATTTACATTCTACTCTAGTTCTATTAAAGGACAAGCTATTAAAGTCAAAGAGGTTTATTATAAAGAATTTACATTCTACTCTAGTTCTATTAAAGGATTAGGATCTATGGATATTACTATTCTTTTTAAATCATTTACATTCTACTCTAGTTCTATTAAAGGGCGTTTCTTTCAACTCATTGATTTTGCTGATGTTAATATATCATCTTTGTCGATCTCTAATTTTACTTGTTATATTAGTGTGTTTATTTACTGAAATCTTCAAATAATCACTTTCATTTATTAAATATAACTGTTTGTCAATGTCCTACAATATTTGCACTATTATAGGTCGACAAGATATAATTTAAAAAAAATTAGATGTTTTCTCATCCACTATTCCTAGATAATCTTTTTCTAACCATCTTTCATCTCTACTCTTAAATACCAATACAGAATCCTTATCCTTTCTAATATGTTTATTTAATTCAGTTTTCAACTTCATATAATTCAACTCAGTCAAATTTCCCTCAAATACTGATTTTTGAATATGAGTTAAATACTTCTTACAAATTTTAAAAGTATTTCTAGATACTCTGGAACCATTATCATCTGCCAAAATATCATAAACAAGTATCACATACATATTATATCACCACCATATTTTAAATCCAGAATATTCTTTTTCTCCAATTATATGTTTAATCAACTTATAACACTCTAGTCTAATAAGATACCTATAGGAAACATCTCTTCCTAATTCTTTATGAGATATTGTACTTTCCAATCTCTTATCATATTCCATAAGTATTTTTCTTTTACCAGATTCCTTAAGATATAAAAAATTTGATTCTCTTTCAAAATCTTCCTCTGTTATTTGATTCTTATTGAGCATAGAAAACATCATCCTATCTCCAATTAAAGACTTAAATATTTCTGCAATATCTAAAGACAGCGAAAATCTTTTTGTTCCTGGTTCATGTAGAAAACTTACTGTTGGATTTAGTTGAGTTTTATATATTTCGCTTAAAGTTGTTGTGTAAATAAGACTGTTTATAAATGAAATAAGAGAATTAATCATGTTATCTGGCGGTCTTTTTACTCTCTTTTCAAATTGTATATCTTGTTTTACAATATCATTCCAAGTTGAATAATATGTTTTTCTAATATTACCTTCTATGCCCATAATTTCATTGATAGACTTTCCATAATCTAATTTTTTAATCAGGCTATCAATTTTTCTCATTGGTTCTTCTAAATCAACACCTCTTCCATTATAGTATCTTAAATTCCTATAAATATTAAAAGATGCAGCTTTTAATATTTCTTTAGCAATCTTTAGTCTTTTTTCCTTATTGTCATAAACTTTCACCTGTTGTACAAGTAAATATCCGCTTATATTTGCCTCTCTAGGATAATAACTACCACTATAGAATCCATAATAGTTAAATACATGTAGTATAATTCCTTTCTGGGATATAAAATTTAGTAATTTCGTATTTAAACTTACTTCACCAAATAAATATACTTCATCAGTAACTTCAGCTTTCAGATTCTTTTCTTCACCATCTAAATTTGTTATTACTACATTATTATCCTTCCGTTTTAAATCTCCATCTTTTAAGATATAGAATGCTTCTCCCAATACTCCACCTCCTATATATAACAAAGTTCATAATAAGAACACTTCTTACAAAAGAGTTTATTAATAACTTCAGGAGGCAAATCCATATTGATTATATTTTGAATTTGTTCTAATACCTCCATCAACTCCTCTTCCTCTGAAGTAGTTAGAAATATTTCCTCTCTCTTTCTTAAAAGGGGATAATCTAGTATTCCCTTTTCTATGTTAACTCCCTTACTTCTTAGAACCCAAATATAATATTTAAGTTGCCATTTACCAGCTTCATCTAATTTTCTAGATTTTTTAACTTCATGTATAACCTTCCAGTTTCTCAAAAAATCAATATTTATGGTTTCATCTATTAATATACTCTTCTTTTCTCTTCCATAGGAATTTTCATCTATTAACTTCCCCATTCCTACTAATTCACTATTAAACTCCATATTCAAATCATTATTGAAATACCATAGCTTTCTTTTACATATGAAATAATAATATATCATTACCCCTGTTATTTTCTTCACTTTATCACCTTTTCACTCAAAAGATTCTACCTTCACAACTTCTAGTTTCTTTCTCAACATAATCTTTAGATTTATATATTATCCCAACTTTATCATTATAATCACACTCAAATATCTCTATAAATTCATATTTGCTAATATCTTTCTTTTCTAAAAGATGTTTTTCTGCTCGATATAATGGTATAGATAAAGTAAAATCATCCAAGCTAATTCTAGCTTCCAATTTTGCTTCCTTCATCCTTTTTCGTTCTTCTAAAGTAGCATCTTTATCGTATTCTTGTTTTAATATCTTTATATATCCATCTATTCTAACTTTATTATCCTCATATATAGTCTTAGGTATAATTGTTTTAGATTCTATATTTCTAAATCTCTCCATAACTTCTTTCTTAGACATTTCATAAGGATCTATTAATTTTAAATATTGTATAGCGTCTATTAATTTATCATGGTACTCTGTGTCCTTTAGTTTTTCCATAGTATATATACTGTCTATTAAATTTATCTTTTCATTTTCCGTAATAGCTCCTTTTACATTGTCTAAAGCTTCCTTGGAAAGTTTAAATATATATTCATCTATAACATTTCCAACACCACTACATTTAAAATCTCCACCATCGAATACATAGCAATTATATCCTTCTTTATCCCAGTCTCTATCCCTATAACATCTTCCAAATCTTTGAAATAGTCCATTTAAGTCTGAAAGTTCTGTAACAAGAATATCAAAATCTATGTCTAAAGATGCTTCTACTACTTGAGTTGTTATCCATATTCCTTTACATCCTTTTTCCTTATTTCCAAACTCTAAAATTTCATCTTCTTTTCTTTTTCTGTCTTTTTTTATAAATCCACTATGAAATAAATTTATATTTTGTACAATCTCCTCATCTTTTGATAGTTCTCTATATATTCTTTGTGCCTCTTTTACAGTATTACATATAACTAGAACTTTATTATCATTATATACTTCCTTAACAAACTCTGAATTTAGCTTTTCATGTTTTACCTTTACACTATGCCTTATTCTTGTATTTGTAAAAGGTTCAGGCTTTAGAAACTTTACATTTTCTTTTTCTAATAATTCTACGAATATCTGTGGTAAGGTTGCTGTCAATATAGCAAATTTTCCACCTATTTTGTCTATATATGATAATCCGACAACTAAATATGCTAATAAATCTGGCGTATACATTTGTACCTCATCTATTACTACTTTAGAATATGCTAGGGTAGCAAGTTTTGGCTCGAATCCTCTATATCTATATACAAAATCAAATATTTGATCCATTGTACAAACGGTTAGAGGCAATGATAATTGCTTTGTTTTATTATAATATTCATCAAAATCTATTTCTTCTTTTTTACTTAAATATTCTCTTTTAATATCTGAATGTAAAAGTCCTACTTTATTTTCATAATCATCACTGACTATCTTCTCTATTATTCTTTTATACATTGCATTTATAGCTGTTTTAAGTGGGAGTGTAAAAAAACCCTTATTATCTCCTATCCATAGAAGTCCAGCTTCTGTCTTACCCATGCCCTTTGATGTCAAGAGAATGATAAAAAATTTTTAAGATTTTTACACCTACTTATATTGTACTTCAAATCCACCATTGTGGTGTACAAGTATTTTTAAAATGTATTTTTCTACCAACTCTTTTGTTAAGATAGAAATATCTTCATTATCTACATTCTCCGGATCTGTGTCATGAATACATTGATTCAATCTTAGTATTCTATCATTTATCTTATTCTTTACCTTGATAAAATCTTCCCTACTGATTTTATTCGCCTTGTATTTTTCAAAACTTTTTATTTTTTCCTTCTCCAGCTTTTCAATTTCCAAACTGTATGAATGTATTTCCTGAATATTTCCCTTTACGTATCTTTCTTGCACATCTATCTTCTCCTGAAGAAGTTGTAAAACTTGTTTTTCAATGACCTCTATTTTTTCAAAATTAGTCTTTATCTCTTTCATCATACAGGTAGAACAAGCCAAGTTCCTAGCTTCTTTGCGTTGCATAATTACAAGTGAATGTCCACAATCCTTACAATACAGCACCTCTTGCAATGCTGATTTTTCTTTCTTTTTACTGCTTGACACATGCTTAATTGCTCTTGAGGCTAAAATGCTTTGTACTTGATTAAATTCCTCATAGCTGATTAATGGTGGATGGTGATTATAAATACGCCCCCATTCTTCACGTGGGATCTTTGTCGTTAAACCGCCATATAGCTTTGTTTTCCTTACAGTATTAAATATGAAGGTGCCTGTGTACATTTCATTTTTTAAAATCCTGCAAACACTTGAATTCATCCAGATTGTTTTTGTGTGATTTTCGGTATAAATACTACGTTCTTTATAGGTTTGACCTGTAATTTCCCTTTTCCTTGCACTTGGTGTAATAACAGACTCTTTATTAAATGTCCTCGCTATTTGGATTGTGGAATACCCCTCAAGTATCATACCGAACATTCTTTTTACATATTCTCCGGTTTTTTCATCAATCATGATTTTTGTTCTTTCATCAGGATCTCTGATATATCCATAGGGGGGATTTGCCTGCATACATTTACCTTGTTGTTTCAGGGCAAGAAGACTATTTCTTACTTTTTCAGCAGTTTCTTTTGCATAAAAATCTGATAGAAGTCCCTTAAATTGAATACCTATATCTATTCCAGTGTCTGACTCTTTTTGGCTATCATAGCCATCATTTACTGAAATAAAGCGGATGCCGAGAAACGGAAAGATATTTTCAAGATAATCTCCAAGTGTAATATAGTCTCTCATAAACCTTGAAATATCTTTTACGATAATGCAGTTTACTTTCCCAATTTTTACATCTCCAAATAATCTTTGCAGTGCCGGTCTGTTTAATGAGGTTCCACTATAACCGTCATCTACATACTCTTTGATATTGAAGGCATTTAAATCCTTATCAAGAGAGATATAGTGTTTTAAAAGTAATCTTTGATTGGATATACTTTCACTTTCCAACTTTTCTTTTTCATCAACCGACAATCTCATGTAAAAAGCAATATTATTCTCCAAACAGATCACCTCCAAATCTATCTAAGCCAGCAGGAGTAAACCTAAACTTAATATCCAAATGATTGTTTTCTCCTACTTCTATTTTTTCTATCAGCCTTACCAACAGCTCTCTTGAAAGTTTCACTTTCTCTGAAGCGGAATATAATAGTTCTATCCACTTTATAGCTTCTTTTTTCTTATATTTGAGGTCTTTCTCTTTCGTATCATTTTGAAAAATATCTTTCTTGATCACCTTAATTTCAGAAATTAAATTGTCTTTATAAGAAAGATATTCTGATTTTTTTATTTCGCCCTTTACATATTTTTCATATAGCTTTTGCATAAATAACTGCTTTTTATCCAATGAAGCATAGAACTTATCTTTTTCCTTTTGATACTTCTCAAGCTGTATTATCCCTTGAAGCTCTATTTTTTGCTTAAATTTCTCTACTCCAGATATATTTTGCAACTGCTCCCTGATTAACTGTAAAATCAGCTGATCGAGTGTTTCTTCTTTTAAACGAATTTTAGGACAATCATATATCTGACCATTCGAGCGGTTGTTATCAAAAACATAGCTGATCCGTTTATGAATGACACCACTGCTCTCCGGATGTCTTGGAATTTGAAATCCTGTTGCTTTTTCAAATATAAGATTTTTATAGCGATTTTCCGGTGCTATACCTGTTATAGTTTTAAGCTTTGAATGAAGTTTCTTTTCTCTTTTTAACTCCTCTCTTTTTTGCTTTCTGTTTAATCTTTCTTGCTGCACTTTTTCAAAATCTTCTTCAGATATGATGGCTTCATGTGCATTTTCTATGACAATCCACTCATCCTTTGGCAATATCTCCTGATTTTTACCTTGAGATAAGCTTTGGCTTTTAACACCTTGAACCAAAGCTCCTGTATATACTCTTGCAACAAGAATATTATCTACGGTGCCTTTTCGCCACTGATAATCTCCTTTATGCTGATACATTCTTCCTGTCTTGTTGTATGTGGCAGCTGTTGTATAGCCAATTTCATTTAAACGCCTGGCAATTACTATTTGATTATCTCCCTCTAAGCTCCACTTAAAAATCTGCTTTACCACAGGAGCGGTATTTTCATCAACTTCTAATTTTCTGCCTCCTGTAACCTTTTTTACTTTATAACCATAGGCTGCATTTGTTCCAATAAAAAAGCCACTTTTTGCCAGAGTAAGCTTTGTTGTTTTTACTTTTGTTGAAATGTCCTTTGAGTACATATCATTAATCAGATTTTTTATGACAATCTCAAAGTTCTTTTTGTTATCAGATCTGTCTATTGTATCAAAGCGATCATTTACTGATATAAATCTTACCCCCATAAACGGAAACACCTTTTCAATATAATTTCCTATCTGTAAATATTCTCTGCCAAATCTGGACATATCTCTTACAATAATACAGTTAATCTTCCTATTTCTAATATCCTGCATCATTTCCTTAAAAGCGGGTCGCTCAAAATTTGTACCTGTATACTCATAGTCGCAATATGTTTTTTCAACTGCAATTCCTTTTTCCTTTGCAAATTCTATACAAACTTCTTCTTGTATAGAAATTGAACTGCTTTTGTTTCGATAGGTTTCCGTTCTTTCATGAGATAGTCTTACATAAATTCCGGCATGATAGATGATTGGACTATTTTTCTGTATTTCTTCTATTTGAGGTGTTTCCAAGTATCTTTTTTTAGTTCTTGCCATAGTACCACCTCGCATTTTTATTATTCTTCAGAAATATTGTATTTTTCTTCATCTGGCATACCTCACTTTCCTATTTACGTTTCCCATTTCAGAAAGAGATGCCCTATCCTTATTGCTTTTTTCTTTTGTGATTTCTTCAATCATTTCTAATTTCTGAGCATGGTTAAAAACAACTTCAATTTCTTTGTTCTCTCCAATCAGGATTCTGTCAATCAGCATTACCACTGATAATCTGTCAAGCGTATTCAGCTCTTTATACTTTTTAATATCAATAATCCAATTCTTATTCTTTTGAATGCTTTCTTTGATGTTTCTTTGCTTTTCCAACCTATTCTTGATATTTTCTTCAAGCTTTGAAAGTTGCTCAAGGTAGTTTTTCCGAAAAAGTTGATATTCCTCTTTTGTAATAACATCCTCTTCCAAATCCGTATATAAGGATGAAATAAGATTTTCTGTCATTTCCTTTTCACGTTGTAAGATAGCAATTTGACTATCCTTAATATCCACATTAAAATCAATATTTTTTACAATACTATAAAGCTTTTCGTTAAAGGAAACATATTGCTTTAACAACTTAGTTATCGCTTCTTCTAAAGCTTTCAGTTTAATGCTGTGTCTTGTGCAGGTCTTCTCTTTATTGTATTTGGAGCATATATAGAAAATATCAGTTTTTTTATTGGTTTTTACAGTCCTACGAACCATAGGGCTGTTGCAATCCTTACAAAACAGCATACCTGCAAATAATTCCACTTGTTGCTTGACTTTGGTGTTGAAATCTCTTTTTAAAAGTACATTTGCGATTTGAAACACTTCTTCACTGATAATAGGCTCATGGGTATCTTCTACACTTATCCAATCAGACGGGTGAATTTCTAATTGCTTTTTATTTTTGTAGCTGATGGTTGCACTTTTACCCTGCTGCATCACGCCGATATAAATTTTATTTTCTATAATACGATTGATAGCTTTTGCAGACCAGTTTCCGCCTTTCACCGCTTCAAAGCCACCCTTATAGTTTAAACCCTGCTTTTCTTTATAGATTTTCGGAGAATCTATGCCTAAGCTGTTGAGTTCATCTCCGATTGCTTTTGACGAATAGCCTTGTAATTTCATATCAAAAATAGCTTTAATGATATTTCTTACATTTTCATCAACCACAAGTTTGTTCTTATTTTCCTCACTTTTCTTATAGCCGTAGGGTGCAAAGGCACCGATATATTCCCCATTCAGTCGCTTTACTCTTTGTGAGCTTTTCACTTTATTTGAAATATCTCTTGAGTAACTGTCATTAATAAAGTTCTTAATCGGAAGAATAAGGTGCGTGTCGCTCATATCTGCATGTTTGCTGTCATAATTGTCATTAACGGATATAAATCTTATCCCTATCTCTGGAAAAATCCGCTGAATATATCTTCCTGCTCCGATATAATCCCGTCCGAATCTGGACAGGTCTTTTACAATAATGGTGTCAAATTTCTTCTCATAGGCATCATCTATCATCCGACTGAACTGAGGACGCTGAAAATTAGCTCCGGAGTAGCCGTCATCAACATACTCTCCAACAACTTGAATATCCTTATTTTTAAGATATGCTCTAATGATTTCTCTCTGATTGCTAATGGAGTTGCTTTCTATCGCTTCTCCATCTTCCTTGGATAGTCTTAGATACATTACTGCTTTATTTTTAAACACAAAAAAGCCCCCTTCAATTTGATTTATACAATAAACCAAATATAAAGGTTAGGCTTCCACGCATTTATTATAACGCTCCTCATATTTCATTGCAATACCTATGCTATATTTTTTTATTTTCAGATTATAATGATGGAATTATACAACTTATTCATTGTACTTTACCATCATCCTATACCATAAGCAGTTTTTCTTTAATGTACGCCGTCACTAAATGCTCTAAATGAAGTCCTGTATCTGAAAATCTTACTTTAATTTTAATACCTTCTATTTGATCTATCTTTTGCCCCTCTTTTGCCTCCTTAACTGTAAATCCCACGACTTCCCTATCTTTCGTGGAATTTCCCTTATTTTCTTTCATAAGAAAATTCTCCTCTCATAAATTTAAGTTTTTTGACATTGACAGGTGTGTTGGCTATTAGCACACAACATAGGAATTTCACCTCCGCCTCTTTTCCAGATGAGCCGGCAACAACTGTAGAAGTATCATTATCCCCATTTATATCATCGCAATAGGCTGCCACACCTATTTCCTATCTTCAAATTTATCGCTCACTTTCTTCTATCCTTTGCTTTTGCAAGTATTCGTTTAAACCGAGAAAATACCTAAAAAATTTAAATCTAAGATTCCTCAGCAGAAAGCTCCTGGCGTTTGTTGATAGCTGCTCTATAAATGGTTAACGTCCTGTCTTGGTCTATGAAGTTGTCAAAGAACTGTTTTCTTATATCTGCAAATATATTTAATTTTTCCAAGGTTAAAACTCCCTCTATATATAAACCTTACTTTCAAGGACTTTTGTTTCCATTTTTTAGAAAATTTTTCAAAAAAAAAAATAGCTCCTTCATACCTTAATATACAAAGTATTCTAAATATTAAAGAAATAACAATGTTATGTTAACTCATTCTGCTCACTTGTTTATAAGAATTAGCTTTGTTCAAATTGAAACTTATTAAAAATATAAGGCGATTAAGATTTTTTCTCTTAATCGCCAAGTTAAACTAGTTCTATAAACCTTTAATTTTTTAATCATATATTATAAATTTATTCTATTCTTTGTATTTCGGCAAATATTGCCATATGATCTGAATTGTACAAGTTTTTTACCTCTATGTTCTTTACCAAATATTGATTTTTAGGTATTAAAATATGGTCTATTGATGTTCTAAAAAAATATGGCAATTTCACATTCCATGTTCCTCTATTATATATAGATAAACTATTTAATACATCTTCATGTGTTATTATATCATTTAAGGCTCCATGCCTCATAGTAGCATTAAAATCTCCTATAATTATAGCATCGGGCTGTTCTTTAACTATGTCATAAGAAATTAGTTCTAAATCCTTTTTCCAAATATCTATCAAACCTGGCAATGGAGGAGCTGTGTGTAGTCCTACAATACTAGGTATTTGTTCTGAATCTGATTTTAAGTATATTGTCCCAAATCTAGTCATAGGTACTTTTTTGTTATTACTAAATTGACACCTTCCTTTTTTGATAATTATAGTCACTGGTGCAATGCTACCTTCGGTGGAAAGCGAGACAAATGACTCATATTTACCAAAATCCAAATTGGCTGCACTAAATAAATCTTTCAATCTTTGTTGAGATATATCGCCTTTTTCATATCCTTCCAATTCAGGTAAAACAGCTATATCAGCATCAAATTCTCCAAATATCGTGTAAATGTTTTTTCCGTCAATGTTATTAGCGGTATTCCATTCAACAATTTTAACAGTATGTGTTGTATTTAAAGTACTACCCTTTGTTTTTGTGTCTGATCCGAATATTATAAGTATTACAGATAAAATCAATATCCCAATCCAACCCATAAATAATATATTTTGATAAGAATATCTATTCATATACAACATAACTATTAAAATTACTACTGAAATGATAGAGATAATAAAACCAAATATAATCGAAAATGAATATAAATGCAATAAAAAAATCTTTGTTGATAATACCTTATTTAAATTGCTTTTTTGAAAAAAACTGTAAGAAAAAACTATTATCATATATATTAAGAATAGCGTTCCAAAAATAATATGTTTTTTTGATATTATTTTCATTTTCCCTCCATAATTTTAAAGATAGCGACTTTAAAAAACTTAAAGTCGCTATCTAATATATTTATCTATTTCATTCCGGAACCATCAGTAGCCACCAACGAACCGTTTATAATCCTTCTACAAGATCCATCTCTTACCTTTGCTTTTACTGAATCTACAATGTTTGCTGTTGACTGTCCTGAAACATTAATTCCTCTACCAATACTATTGTTGTGTAAATCCATAGCTTTATCTACACCACTTGAGTTATACTCATGAGCAGTAGCCCATTTTTCAGCTGCAGACACACCTATGGATTGTTTCATTAAAGCATTCCACAGACAATGTCTAAAAGCATCTGAATTATCCTGCCACCCATTCTGACCATATACTTCTATTGTTTTATTGGTAGCAGTTTTTCCTGCATTATATACCTTTACAGCTTGTACAGGATGTGCAAGTGCTAATTTTCTTTCAGCAGGATTAAGACTACCATATCCAGGAAGATAATCACCCACACCTCTTGAGTCTATTCTATTATTGCTTAAACCACCATTTTTTATAAACTCTATAAGATGTGCGTCCTGTTCTTCTTCCGTACTATCCGGATTTAACTGAACAAATCTATCTAACTCATCCGATAATGTTGCTAAATCATTAGTATCTCTAATTTCAACTGTAACATCTTGATTAACTCTTGTTGTATTTTCACTTTCTGCAGCAAATACATTCATGGGAGATACTACCATTAATATGCTCATTAATGCTACTATACTTAACCATCCAGATTTTTTCTTTAACATCTAATTTCCCATCCTTCCTTTAAATACAACCTATCTTTTTTATTAAATTGTAATTTTGGAGCATCCTTCTATGTCCATCCCCATCTCTCTAATTTTAAAGACCACTTATAAACATCTCAATCACCTCACTTTCTAAAATTATATCAACGAATAGTTCTATTCTCGAAATCACCATAACTCTTTACTATAGTCAGTGTATCCTAACTAATTTAATTTTGCAAGTAATATAGTTGTTTATTTTACAATTAATTATTTTTCTATTTAATTACTAGAAATGGCACTTTGATACTTACAAAATATATTCAACTTTTATAAGACAAATATCTTTTTACTACTATAATTTCTATTTTTATAGACTTTTATTTCCAATTTTTAGATTCTTTTAGATAGGGAGCAAATCGTCTCCCATCTGCTCCCTATCAGTTATTTACTGATTAAGCAGCACTTTTAACTTTTTTAAAATTTTGTTTCTAAAGTTAAATATCTTCTTTGAAGACACCTTTTGTTCTTCTGCTAAATCACGAATGCTCATCTCTTTGAAATACAAAGAATCTATTACTTTTCTTTCTTCCTCATTGAGCTTCTCAAGTGCTTTATACAGCTCCTCTATTCTCATCTTGGTTTCAATGATTTTTTCAATATCTATATCTGTATCTGCAATGGACTCTATATTGACATTGTAATCTTCAAAACCGTAGACCTTATGCTTTCTGTCAAGTCTACTTACATGAGCTTCATGATTGAGCTGTTTCTTATATGCTTTATATATTTCATCTGACACATATATCTTTTTACCTTTTACATAAATATACTTCCTATCATCTGTCATTTGCAAAATCCTCCTTTTTTATTTTTTGACAACGAAAAGTTTTGAAAATAAAAAAGGAGGACTTCTGCATTTTGACATGCAAAGTCCTCTTAAATTATACGAAAAGTATCTTTTATCTAAAATAAGCTGATTTATTTTAACTATAAAAAGGTAATATCTTCGTTAATAAATACTCTTTTAATAATAAAAATACTCTTTTCATAATATGCTCCATATTCATTAATTCTAACAATCCAATTTAAATAATTCTATCCCTCCTAAAAATAAATTATTAGACTTAAATTTCTAATAATTTTATCATATAAAAATTTATTTAAATCTCATTTCTTAATTACATTTGGTATCATTGTTTTTCAAAAAGCCTACTATAAGATTCATTCCTTTCTTTTAATTCTATATGCTCACCACTATCCACAATCTTCCCGTTGTCTAAAAAAAATATTTTGTCTGATGATACTATTGTTGAAAGCCTATGTGTTATTGTTATTAATGATATATTTTTCTCTTTTAAATTCTTCATAATTCTATCCTCTGTAATTGCATCTAATTGATTTGTACCTTCATCTAAAATAACAATTTGAGGCTCATTAATTAAAATTCTAGCTATTGCTAATCTCTGCCTTTGTCCTCCTGACAAGTTATGTCCATTATCACCAATTTGTGTATCCATTTTAAAAGGCATTTTTTCTACGTCAGCTTCAAAACAAGCAATTTTTATAGCCTGTTTAACCTCATCATCTGTATGCGATTGAGCAATATCAATATTATTCCTTATAGTATCATTAAAAAACATTTGATCTTGCAGCACAATTCCAAACAATTTTCTGTATGATTTCAAATTATATTTATTTATATTTTCTGAGTTTATAAGTATATTCCCATTATAATATGGATATAACATCAATATCAATTTTACTATTGTAGTTTTCCCACACCCCGTTCTACCAACAAAAGATATTCTATCTCCTTTTTTCAAATTAAATGTAATATTATTAAGAACTTTTTCTCCACACCTTCCATCATATGAAAAATCTACATTATTAAATTCTAATTGCTCGAAATTTTTTATATATTTTCCATCATTCACTGGTTCTTCATCTTCAAACACTATTTCCGTAAGTCTGTCAATAATAGATGTTGAATACTGAAAATCAAATACATTTTGCATGATTGTCGCTAAAGGATTTAGAAAAAGATTAGTTAATGATATAAAAGCCATCATTTCTCCAATAGACATGACTTTATCATTTATCAAAAGACTACCTATAAATAATATTACAAAAGTTGGTAATAATCTGTATGAGAGCATGAAGCTTTGATAAAGTCCCAACGTTTTCTCTCTAATATATTCTGAAGAAATTTGCTTGTTATAAAACTCACCCCATTTACCTACAACTATTTTATTTGCACCTAATGTCTTCATAATGGTGATATTTGAAAAACTTTCCATCAAGTAACTTTGAGTTTTTTCTCTGCTCATAATAGAATTTAAATTTTTTTTATCTACTGTTTTAAGAAAAAATAGTAGGAAAACACATAAAATAAAACCCATTGCAAAAATTATATAAGCTAATTTCACAGAACTTCTAAGCATTACTATAGCTACTATCACTACTGTTGTAAAATCAATAAAGATAGAAGTAACAATATTTGTTATAATTTGTTGAAGCGCATCAATACTATTTATTCTTGAAATAATTTCTCCTGCTGATCTAATATCAAAAAACTTTAATGGTAGTTTAAAAGTTTTTTCTACAATTATTTTTTTTAAAGAAGAAACATATTTTTTCTCTAACAATGATATTATTTTATACCTTATAAAAGAAAATAACCCATACGCAAAAGCAAATATTATAGAATATATAAACAAAATAAATATGTTTGTATTTGCACTTTTTCCTACAACATCATCTATTACATATTTTGTTATCCATGGAGTAAAAAGAGTCATCATTTGAATTACAACTGACAAAAATATTGCTAAAACAATCATTTTTTTATCAAGAAAACCCAATTTTAATAAACTAAAACTATAATTCTTTTTCTTCCTTTTTTTGAACTCCTTATTAGGTGTAAGCAACAACATTATTCCTGTAAAAGATTTATTAAATTCTTCAATACTCACAGTTACTTTGCCAATCTCTGGGTCTAGATAAGACACAAAATCATTTTTTATTTTGCAAAGTACTATATAATGATTATTGTTCTTAAGACAAATACATGGTAGTTCATTGTATATTTGCCTTATGTTTTCTTTGTCTTGCAATTGCATTGCTCTTGCTGTTAGCCCATAGATTTTTGAAACCTTTATAAGCTCCCTAAGTGAAACACCGTCTCTTGAAATATTTATTTTTTTGTTCAATTCAGCAATGTGTGTTTTACAGCCATAAAAATCCAATATCATACAAATAGCAGCTACACCACATCCTGTTTCAGATAATTGTTGTATAAACTTAACCTGTTTCAAGTTATACCTCCTATTCCAATAACAGAATTGACGGTAAACTAGGATTACATAATTTTAATAGTCCATACCCTATCCCTGATAATCCAACCATCATTCCAGGTGAATCCTTATATGGTATTCCACATTTCCATTTTCCATTTTTTAAATCATTCAAAATATATTCCATATAAGTATCACATTTTTCTTTTATTTTTTCATCTTTCATAATTTCACTAGCAAAAAGTAATATTTCAATATTACCAAAATCTCCATGACATAAGCAGTGGCTTCTTCCCAATCCATACTTTAAACAAGTTTCAATTGCATTAAAAATATCTACTTCAATTTTTTGCTTTCTCTTTGATGAAAGCGGAATATCCATTTTTTTTAAACATAGTCTATTTAACAAAATACCACTTGCTCCATGACACCAGGCTACTGGTATATTATTGTCTATATCATCATATTTTATTCCATCATCAGTTTCCCTCTGATCAGACCAATTATTCACATTTGCTCGATAGAGTATGTCTTCATACTTTAATCCTCTTTCTATAATATCTAAGTATCTATCATCTTTCGTAAGTTCATACAATTTAGCCAGCACCCAAACTATTCCTGATGTCCCATGAGCAAAACCTCCTAATGGTCTTTTTGCAAAGGATCCTTGCCATGCTATGACTCCATTATCCATTGTTACAAAGCCTTTTATTATTTCTTCTGCATAAACCTTGATAATATCTAAAATTTCCCTCTTTTTTGTAAACTCATAGTATTTTAAAAGTATTACAATAACTCCAGCAGAACCAATTATCACATCATGATCTTTACTTTTATTGAGATTTTCTTCACAACTCAATAATACACTGTTTCTCATTGATTCAATTTCAACCAAGTTAAATAAATCCCCGAGTTCTTTTTCTAGGATAATCAGAGCGTATATTAATGGAGTTTCTCCAGAAAACCCACCAAAAAGTATTTTATCTTTATCTCTATCATATTTATCTTTTCTATCAAAATAAATTCTTATGCTTTCATAACATTGTCTTACTACATTCAAATACTTTTTATTATTAGTTTCTTTATATAAGTAAACAAAGTAAATTAATATTCCAGAAACTCCACTATACAAATCAAGACCTATTGGCACCATATTCCAATCATTTGTTTTTTCGCCAACAATATTCATATCTATCCAACTAACATCCCCATTATCACCAATAAATGAATTTTCAATTAAATAATTAGCTATATTTCTAGATATTTCTATGAACTCTTTTTTTATATCATTATAAGATCTGCGTTTTTTTGTTATTTTTAATATTTTTTCATGTTTTGTTTCTTTATTTTCTGCAAAATTATACTTTGGATCATAATTTAAGGCAGTTGTTATTAATAAAGATTGTATCTTCAAATCCTTTTTATTAATATTATTTATCTTTTTTATAACCAAATCAACTGAACTATTTTTAAAAAACTTTTCAACAATTTTTCCGTTTCCATCTTGAACGTCACAAGAATTAATTTTTGATAAAAACATTGGAATATCATTTTTCAACATGGATAAAAATTCTAACCCTGAAATTCTTTCCAACTTATTTTCTTCCTCAACTTGAATCCATAATCTTGAAAATAACATTTCCCTATCTAATCCACTGCGCAGAAAATCGGGATGAAAAGACAGTTGTATCATAGATGAATAATACTGTGTTGCTCTCATTATCTGTCTTGAATAAATATTATTGTACTTTTCTGTATCAATTTTCAGCTTGATTTTATTACTGTCTGTCAAAAATTTTTCATAACTATTAATAAAACCATACTTTAAATTCTGTTTGTATTTAGAAACATCAATTTGGACATCTCTTACAAAAGGAGCATTACTTTTTTTCTTTAATATTGATTTTCTATAATCTATTCTCATTTCATCAGTCAATATACTTGAAATACTTGCCCTTTCGATAGGAATTTCCTTATTTTCTTCATTTGTCATAGCACTCACATCTACTCCAACATCACCATCTTTACCCCATATTATATTTGGCAATATGCCAACTCTTCTTACTGAATTTTCAATCACTTCATATATTCTGTCCGCAGCAGACATTTTTTCAAATTCATTTGTTTTGTTGTGAAATACAGTTTCTAAATCTATCAATACAGGATGCTTTCCATGTGCAATTATATTTTCATAATGTATATCATTTCCCCTTAAAATATATAAAATGAATAGTAATTCCCCTAATTCCTTGTAATATGTTTCCATATCAAATCCATCTTTACAAGGCTCATGCATAACATATTCTGTCCATCCATATGAACCTTTGTTAAGTATTTTTATAGAATACAGCTCACTACCCATAACCTCATTAAATAATTTTAGTGTTTTTTGAAAATTTTCATCTAATTCTAAATTTCTTGGCTTATATACTACCAGTTTATTATTATCTGTGTGAACTATAATAACAGACTTTCCACCGTTATGTGAGTCAGACACGCTTAAGTCTACTTTTTTTATTCTATTCGAAATACCAAAAACATCATTAAGTTCTAAAGAATCTTTATAGAAATGTTCTATAAACTCAGATGTTGATAAAATCCAGTTATTCACAGTTTCCACCATTAACCTAAACATTACAGGATATTCTTCAAGATAATCCCAAAACTTCTCTATAAGGCAATACTCCAAAAAATATTGATACCTGTCTTCCTTACTTTCTCCTTTTAATTCTCCCTCTTCTTTTGCAATATTTAATTCCAAGATCAATGTTCTATAACTAATATTTGTCAATTTATCTAATAGTTGAACTGTAAATTGATTTATAATATCTTCTGTAACATCATAATCTCTAATATACCGTTTTAGCTTAAATATAGCTACTTTAACAAACGGAATATAAAATGTATAGAATAAAGGTTTTACCCTCTCACTTTTTTCATTTACAACATAAAAGTTATGTAGTTGAACATCATCACAATAACAAGATTGTAGTAACTCAATAAAATCCTCCCACATAATAATTTCTTCTGATTTCTTGATCGAAAAACCTTGTTCAGATAAAATTTGTTCAAAATCATTTCTTTTAATATTAAATTCCTTAGATAAATATTTTTCATAATTCCCAAACTCATTTCCTAGAAAATCTTTCCAATACTTACTTCTTATTTCTGATATTTTTTTCCCATTAACATCTATATTCCCATCAAACTTATTTCTTTCAAATGAGTAAGTACCATTCTTAAAATCTTCTAATGATTTCATATTAACTCTCCTTATACAATAATTTTTTCTCTAATCAAAAATTTATTTTTTTTCACACTCTCTTAAACTATATAAATTTGTATTTTCCAATTTTTATAGTAGTGTTAATTTCTAACTAACATATTGATTAAACTCACCCATATTTTCAATCTCTGTTACTAATTTATTTCGTTTGCAAATTTCACTATGGTCTATTATAAACATCTTCTTTGTTATATAAGTTTTTACTAATATTCACATTATCAAGTCTTCCTTCACTACAAATGAGTCTTAATTTTAGCATTTCTACTACAAATAAACAAAACGAGAGGCAGATGCAACACCTACCTCTCGTTTCGCAACACCCATACTAGCAACAAATTACTGTTGCGACTGGACACTCTGTAGTTATTGTGCAACCATGACCACAAGAGTCTTTATTTGAATAGCAATGGCAATATGAGTTTGCTGTTCCGCCTGCCATTATTCCATCAATCTCATTGTCAGATAATTCACGAAAAATATCTCCAGCTGGATTATCATTATTTTCACTTTTGAGATAAATGGATTTCTTCCAGTTTTCTATTTTCTTTGACATCTTTGCTTCCTCCTTTCTTCAAAAATTTATAAATAACAGCACGAAGATTTACCACGTACTTTATTTATCGAACCCTAGAACTCTCGTTTTACACTCTTACCATAAAAAAACAAAGCCAGCACCGCAATAAACAACACTACACTACTTGCAATCAACTTTTCAAAAACTGTAGAATCAACAACTCCCGAAATATAAAACATTGCATTCACAAAATAAATATATGCTATTTCTGTCTGAGATATAAATACTCCTAAAAACGAAAGCACAAATCCAGTCACAACAGCTACTTGAATGCTTTGTTCCAAATATAACATTATACTAACTATAAAAGCAGAGATAATAAAACATATGACTCCATGCACTAAATACCTCGCTATGTAAAGAAATACAATACCAGTATCTAATGAATTTATATTTAAGCTTAACTCCAATACAAACATCAGCAAGAATAATAACATTGTGTAAATAACAGATATTATAAACAATAACAACATCTTAGACTTTATTAAATCACCTTTCCTTATAGGTATACTCAATAAATTATTAAGCGTATTATTACGAACTTCCAGCAAAAATAATTCCATTCCAACTAAGGAGAAAATCGGTATAAGCAAATAATAAGAATTGGTTGTTAGTCCATTTTTAAAAAACCAACCAACTTCAGAACCATATTTCACACCACAATAAGTCATATTCCCCATTGCATATTGTATAATAGCTGTAACGAAACAAACAAAAGTCAAGACCAGTAAAAATTTCCTTCGTTTCATTTTTTTCATTTCCAAGCCCAAATATACCATTCAAATTCCTCCTGATAAATCTATATATCTTGCTCTTCTAATACCTTCAATGAAACAACTACATATACAAAAAATACCAAAATAACATCAGATAACAAAAACACTACATTAGAATTATTTTGAACCCCTTCAAAATTTTTATACCAGATAATATGAGGCGCACTTGCTAACGGACTAAATCCTTGTAAATACTTCATTAAAAAAAATGATATCACTATATAAATACTTCCAGCTAAGTTAGTAATAGCTCCATTGCCTTTTGTAACTATAGTAATGATTGATATCGGCATAATACTCATTGTAACAAAAAGCGAACTGGACACACACAATTCTAAAAATCTTATTATCAAATCAAATGTCATACTCTCACGAAACCTGCTAAAATAACTTGCCAAACATACTGTTACAAAAACGATTCCCATAAGAGCTAAAGCCACTAAAAATATATACAGCAATTTAGATAAAAAATATTTTCTCCTTGATATAGGTATAGTCCAAATATGCTTAATAGTATCACTTTTGTACTCACAAGAAAAACTGCTTGTTAAAAACGACAGCAAAACCATTGGTAAAATCAAATAATCCATATAACTCAGAGAAAATTTATACAAATACATAAAATTATCAAACAACCCAACTGCACTTACTGTATAGAATATTACCACTGACAAGTAAGCAATAATAAGTATAATAGATATGTATAGCGATTTGGATCTTTTACCTTTTTGCAATTCTGTCATCAATAACCTACCCAATCCCCTGACCTCCTGTAACTTTTTTAAAATAATCCTCAAGAGTAGTTTTATTTTCTATTATTCCAGAAATATCTACATTATTATTTGCAAAAATTTTACTCAATTCTGAAACAGTTACATTCTTGGCTTTCACCACAATCTCATTACTAGTGATTTCTAATTCATATTCTTTTAAACCAACACTAAACAAAGCCTTCACTACAGCTTCTTTATCCTCTGCATATATCTTAATAAATCCATTATTCTGAGCATGCCACTTCACCATATCTATTTCATCAATCAAATTACCATCATTAATAATACCTATCCTATCTGCTAAATTTTCTAATTCCGACAAAATATGGCTTGATATTAAAATGCTTGTACCAGACTGTCTAAACATTTTAAATAAATTCCGCACCTCAGCAATACCTATCGGATCTAATCCATTAATCGGCTCATCCAGAATCAATACCTCAGGTTTGTGCATAATTGCATTAGCTATCGCTAATCTTTGTTTCATTCCTAACGAATATTTTGAAAAAAGCTTCCTATCATTATAGGATAAATTAACCAATTCTAAGACTTCTTTTACCAAGTTTTCATCAATATTTCTCAACTTGGCAAAAATCTTTAGATTTTCAGCCCCAGTTAGATTTGAATAAAATCCAGGAGTTTCTATTATACAGCCAACCTTTTTTAATACGTCCTTGCCAACTACTGTACTAGTATCCTTTCCTAACACAGTAACCTTTCCACTCGTAGGTTTCGTTAATCCTAATATAATTTTCATTATAGTAGTTTTTCCTGCTCCGTTTCTACCTAGAAGACCATATATCTCTCCTTTATTCACAAACATATTTATTGATTTAACTATAGTTAAATCTTTGTATTTCTTATTCAAATTTTCAATATTTATTGTATTTTCCATAGAAACACCTCGCAGAAGACCAAAGCACAGCAGCTTCTTTAATCACACTTTACAATACGAACACTCATATCTTCCTGTTCCATCTATATCAAAAACATAATATAAACAACAGCCGAGTGACTCTGCAATTCCTTGTGCAACCCTCAGAGAAGGTTCAATTTCACTTTTCTCTAATAGACTTACATATTGTCTAGTTACCTTTACTTTTTCAGCTATCTCTTTTTGCGTTATTTTTTGTCTTTTCCTAATATCCCTTATTCTATTTTCCATTATCCTTCTTACTTTTCTGTTTATTTTATTGTATTATATACCTAACTTTTGAAAAAAGCAAGTGTAAATTGCCTATTTTAAAAAATATATCCATATGAGCAAGCACAGTAAGTGCATATGCACTTACGAAAAAACGGACTAAGCAGGTCAGAGTGCCGCTGCTTCTTTTTTTCCGTTTTGCTTGTTGGGGAGTATCCCCAAACCCCTATGTGAGTATCCTTGATTTATGGCGTTACCTAACTATCTTTTAGAAAAGTTCAGCTACCCTCATTGAATCTTTCTTGCAAAAATGATATAATGTTCTTGTATTCTATATAACTATTTTATCTCCATGCAGGAGATTTCCGATGAGGAAATATACCATAAAGCAAAACCTGTAAGTCAAGTTTTATACTTGATTTTACAGGTTTTTTCTTTTGTCTTTTTACTATGTTATATGAATTTAGGAGGTTTTAGGATGACAAACAGAGTGAGAAAACATGGCATTTATTTAATGCTTTCAGATGATGAACTAGAGATTTTAGAGAACAAATACAAGCTCTCCGGTTGCAGAACTTTGCGTCAATTTATTATGAAGTGTGTTTTAGGTAAGGATATTTTCGTACTGGATATGACAGTTTTCCGAGAGCTGTCTGCAAATGTTGGCAGGATAACAGGCAGTATTAATCAGATTGCAAAACGAGTCAACTCTACCGGTGTGATTTATAAAGAGGATATTCTTGATATAAAAGAGTTACTTCAAAGACAGGGAAAAGACATTTATTCTTTGCGAAAGAAGCTATATGAGTTAGGAAATTTAGAAACCGTAAACACGGAGGGAGTCTAATGGCTGTTACCAAGATTCACCCCATAGAAAAAACATTATGCTTAGCTCTTAACTACATTATGAACGAGGATAAAACAGATGAAAAAATCCTTATTTCCTCTTTTGGTTGCAATCCTAAAATGGCTCATCTTGAGTTTGAACAGACAAAAAGAGAATGTAATTCTAAGGCAAAAATCTTAGCAAGACATTTAATCCAAGCATTTGCTCCAGGAGAAACCACACCAGAACAGGCACATCAAGTAGGACTAGAGTTATGCAAAAGAGTCTTGCAAGGAAAGTATGAGTATGTACTTACCACCCATATTGATAAAGGGCATCTTCATAACCATATTATATTCAACAATGTGAGCTTTGAATCTGGAAAAGCATATCAAAGCAATAAGAGAAGTTATCATCAAATCAGAATGGTCAGCGATGAACTTTGTAAAGAAAATGGTTTATCCGTTATTGATGAACACTATAAAAAATTCAAAAATAGATATTCTACAAATGGTAAAAGCTATATGGAATATAGCGAATTTAAGAGGGGAAGTTCTTGGAAAAATAAGTTACAGCTTGCTATCGACAAAGCGATTTTAAAGTCCAATACTTATGAAGAATTTCTGAAAATAATGGAGGAGTTCGGTTATGAAATTAAAATTGGCAAATATCTTTCATTCCGCCATAAAGATAAAAAAGACATCGGCAGATTTACAAGAGCAAAGGCAAGTGTACTTGGAGAAGATTATACGAAAGAAAGAATTAAAGAACGAATAGAAGATCCGAATAAACAGCATATTTATGTTAATCAGGAATGTCATTATGAAAAACGCTCCTACAAAAAAATGAATACTATTGTAGATATAAAGAACAATAAAAAAGTAAAATCATCTAAAGGCTATGAGGTATGGGCTGATAAACATAATATGAAAACAATGGCTTCCTCTTTAAATGAAATGAGAAGGTATGGCATAAACTCTTATGAAGGATTGGATTTAAGACTAAAAGAGCTTGCTTCAGATAGACAAAAAATCTTGGATCAGATTAAACAGACAGAAAAAGAAATGCAATCCATATATTCTGCAATAGAAAATAAAAATACCCTATATAAAAATCAACTGATCTATGATATGTACTTGGAAAATAAAAAGGATGCTGTCCTTTATGAAGAATATAAGCCTCAAATTATCGCCTATGAAATAGCCTTAAAAGAGCTTAAAAACTCTGGGTATCAAACCTCAGATATTAAGTTTTTAGCCGATAAATACAGTACTTTAGACCAATCAAAAGCTTCTTTTATGTCGGAATACACTGCCAAAAACTCTATGCTCCATGAATTGCAGCAAGCCAAGAAAAATACAGATTTATACCTTGATAATCACTTGGAGAAATAAAAAGAAGGGAGATCACTTTTATCTAAATCTTAGATAAAACGATCCCCCCACCTTGTTTTTTAAGCCTGCTTAATTCTCATCATTCCTCTGTTTTTTCTACAATATAGTATTCTTTTTTATCCCCTTCTGCTTCCCTAAGATAATCTTCCCTTCTTTTCCATACAGCTAAGGAGATAATAGCGATTATGATATAGTTGACCACCTGATTTGCCAAATCATGATTTAACAGAGGTAAAAAATAGGATTTTCCATTTGTAATAAATCCATGTACTAAAATACAATATACTGTCATAGAACTGAAAAATGAAATAGCTAAGTTAAGAATTTTGCCAATCACTCCAAGTTTATTATGAATGATTTTAAATAGGACTGTATATATCACTACCGCAAATATTGCTGCTAACACATCCCAAAAATATACGGCATATCCAGATGAAAATTTTACTGAAAAATAATGGTGAGTATAGTACCAACTTGCTATAAACACCACTAACTTATCCATGGCAAATAAGCTTATTTTTACAAATGTTGCTCCTGCAAATAAGATAATGCCGATATACATAATAATCAATACGATAAAAACGCCAATCATAATATTCATCATCCTTTCCAAAGCATTCTATTTTTCTTATAAATATAACGCTCCTATTCTATTTTAGCAAATCTTTATTTTAACTTTAGAAAGAAGACCAGCGAAAAAACAGGGGATAAACAGCTTATTTAGCCGTTTATCCCCTGTTTTACATTTAGCGTTCTATATCTTTTTCACTTTTCATATTACCTTGCTCTATTGCCTTCCCGTCCATTTTCCCCTTATAACTTTTCAGTTTTTCAAGTGCAGAAGATTTTTCTTTTGTATCCTGAGATTGCTCTTTGGATTTTAATAGTTTCGCAGAATATATTCTAAAGCTTGTATACTGCTTTCCGTTTTTTCCGGTAGTAAGTTTTTCCTTTCCTGAAAGTGAAACAAAATCTCCTTTTTTAAAGCTCTCTACTGCTTGAATCTGCTCATTATAAGCAAAACAATTCGTAAACTTAACATTGCCCATCTCATCATTTTGAGCAATGGAAAAGCTTGCCACTCTAAAGTCCTGCCCCTCATTTGACTTTAAGTCCTTCACTTCAACATCAATGGTAAGATTGCCTTTGATATACTGCTTTTCTTGATCCTTATTATCTTTCACAGTTGTATTTGTTTTTTCTTTTGCAACATTTTCCTGTATTTCAGCATGTTCACCTTCATTTATTTCTTGCCCATTTTGTTCCTGAATATCTACTTCTTTTTGTACTTCATTCATCTTGGTATCTTGGGCTATTGCCAGCTCTTCATCAATAAAATCCATGAACTTCTCATCAATTAATCCCATCGTAGAATCAGTCATATAATTATCATAGGCATCTTCCAGTACATCTTCATTATTTATGCCTGTTTCAAGTGAGATAATTCCTTTTACAAAATCACTGTGGTTATATTCTGCCAAAAATGATAAAGTTTCCTTCATGCTTTCAAAGCTATTGTTTTGCATATTGGAAATGCTTTTTAGATCATATGCATATCTTCCATTTGCCCACTCAAATTTACCGGCTTCTTTGTTTTCCCTAATTCCTGAGGCTATGACAAATTGTTTTCCGGAAAATAGTACTGCCTGATTGTCTTTTACATCCAGTACGGTTGTTTCATCACCTAATGCCGTTTTAATAATATCGCCTTTTTTTAGACTCATAGAATATTCCTCCATTTCATATTTTTGCTTTTTAACCCTTAACTTTCTAGCCAAAAAGAGTACCTGACAAATTGTCAAAGCACTCTTTTTCTAAATCTTATTATTTAATTACTGTATAATTTATCTACAAAATCATAGTTATACTATCTTTCCTTTTCGCAGCACTCTATCTTTGCTTCTTTATTTTCTACCTGTTCCGCTTTGTCCTTATATTCCTTCAACTTTTCTAGTACTGAAGTTCTTTCCCTTTTATCCAAATCACCTATACTTTGCACCTTACTATCTCGAAAATCGGCATCATATCTGTCTATCACACCGTCTAAGTCCATATCTTTTGAGAGCGGATCATAGAAATTACCATCGTCATCAATTTCAAGTCCTAGCACCTCTTTCAATTTTTCTTCGTTCACATATACAAGTTCATTAAAATCCCAAAGTTCTATGCTTGTTTTTATTTGCACAAGTTCCCTTGTATCACTTGCATCAAGCGGATCATAGATGTAACTAAAACTATCAATTAAAGTATTATCTACATAGGTATTCAGCTTATAATTGACTAAATCAAGGCTTGTCTGTATCTCATGCTTTTCATCCGGTGTAGTCGTATAAGCCAAGCCCACATCTGTCAAATCAGGGAACATTGTATCAAAATCCTTTATACTATGTGCTTCATCGTACTCCCTGTTTAGAAAATGAATCAGTTCTTCTTTCACTTCTTCCAAAAGTGGATTTTTATCCTCTTTTACATCTTCTTTTTGTCCCATATCAAGCAAATGATTTACCTCAGCAAGCCTTAATGTCTTTTCTTTTAAAAGCTCTGCCTGTGGAAATTTCTTCTCGATTTCAAGCTTTGCTGTTTCAAGTTGATTTTCAGTATCCTTAAGTTTTCCAAGTGTCTGTTCCAATCTCTCAGGCATTTTATCAAGTACATTGTCCATTCTTGTTATATTTCCTATCTCATCCGTTCCAAACTCTCCGTAGTGGTTTTCTTCTCCTTTGAGATTGAATTTATACTGATTGGAAAAACTGTCATAATATGCAAACAACTCAAAGTTTCGATACTCTCCGATTTTCACTTCCTCAGAACGAAAACCATCTGTCTTTCTTATGCTTTTTATCTTACTAATCAAAAATTCTCCGGCTATCTTTTTATCTGTATATTTTTTGCCGTCAAGAATAAGGGATGTGAATTTTGACACTGTTTCTTTATCTGCCTTTTTCTCTATATCTTTTGAATTTTCTCCTATATTTTCCAAGTTTGACTGAATATATCCTACCTTATCTGTATTTTCTTCTCTATATGGCTCTACTCTTTCTATATCCTTTTTCAAATGTTCTATTTTTTCTTTCAGACTTTCAATTTCTTTCGGATATACCTTTATAACCTTATCCTCCAGCTTATATAAATTGGATTTAAAATTAGACTCCAGCATTTTTAGTTTACTTACCTCAACATCAAGATCCATCTTCTCACGAATAAGCGGATTTCCCACAGCCAAAGCCTTTATTTCCGCATAATTCAAAGTTGCCTCATCGACATCCTCTGCAACACGTACAGGTGTTTTACTTGTCATAATTTGAGAGATATATTTTTGTTTATTCTCAAGAGTTTGGAAAAGGTAGGCATCAAAGGTATTTTCGGTTATATACCTAAAGATATGAACATCACTGTTTTCATTACCCTGTCTTACAATACGACCTGCTCTTTGAGAAAGGTCCGCAGGTCTCCACGGGACATCTAAATCATGAATGGCTATCAGTTTATCCTGGCAATTGGTGCCTGCCCCCATTTTTTGCGTCGAACCAAGAAGTATGCGAATTTCCCCTTTTCTTACTTTATCAAAGATAGCGTCCTTCTCCCTGTTGTTCTTTGCATTATGGATAAATTCAATCTCTCTTTCAGGAACGCCCATAGCTATCAGCTTATTCTTCATATCGTCATAGATATTAAATTCTTTGGATGGTGTGGATAGATCACAAAAGACAAGTTGAGTAGCTTTTTCTTTCCTATATTTATCCCAAATTGCAAACACATTTTTTATGCAAGTATTTACCTTGCTGTTTTCATCATCGGGTAGTAATGGATTGATCAGCCTTTGATCCAGTGCCATTTTCTTTCCGTCATTAGTAATAAGTAGCATATTATCGACAGAGGAATCTACCTGTTTTGCCCTAACTTTATCCGCTCTTTCAGAAAAAGACTCCAGTATCTCCTTTTGCTCCTCTGTCGGTTTGGTTTTTATGGTTTCATAATGAGCATTTGGTGTTGGTAAATTTAATACATCAGCAGTCTTTATATCCATAAACCGCTTGACCATATTCATCAGTTCCGGAAGGTTATAAAATTTTGCAAATCTGGTCTTACTTCTGTATCCATTACCTTCAGGATTAAGTTCAATTGCTGTAACCGTTTCTCCAAAAGTAGATGCCCAAGAGTCGAAATGTTGTAAGTGCATTTTTTTAAGTTCATCATACTGAAGATAACGCTGCATGGTATATAGCTCTGCCATAGAATTACTTACAGGGGTTCCTGTTGCAAATACAATCCCTTTATTATTTGTAATCTCATCCATGTACCGACATTTCATCAGCATATCGCTCGATTTTTGCGAATCGGTGTTTGTAATTCCTGCGACATTTCGCATTTTTGAAAAGAGATACAAATTTTTGAACGAATGTGCTTCATCCACAAAGAGCTTATCGATCCCCAACTCTTCAAAGGTTACAACGTCATCTTTTTTATAATCATCATTCAGCTTTTTGAGTTTCGCTTCCAAACCTTTCTTTGTTTTTTCAAGTTGCTTAACCGTAAACTTCTGGTCTCTATCCCTTTTGTACTCACTAATAAAATCCACGATTTCATCAATTTGGCTTTGCAACTCATACTCTTGTCTTTCTTTACTAATGGGAATTTTTTCGAATTGACTATGCCCAAGGATGACTGCATCATAATCACCGGTTGCAATCCTACTGCAAAATCTTTTTCTTTTATCCGGTGTAAAGTCTTTTTCCGTTGCACAAAGGATATTGGCTGCCGGATAGAGTTCATTAAACTCTCTCCCAAATTGTTCCACAATATGATTGGGAACGACAAACATCGCCTTACTGCTCATTCCAAGTCTTTTTGATTCCATAGCGATTCCTATCATCTCAAAGGTCTTTCCTGCACCGACTTCATGAGCAAGCAGGGTATTTCCGCCAAACAGTCCTCTTGCAATTGCATCTTGCTGATGCACCCTGAGCTTTATTTCCGGATTCATCCCGTCGAACGAAAGATTGCTGCCATCATACTCCCTCAACCTGACGGAATTAAATCGTTCGTTGTACTCTTTTACAAGTCTCTCTCTTCGCTCTACATCCTCAAAGATCCAATTCTTAAATTCTTCTTTGATCAGTTCCTGTTTACTCCTTGCGAGCATCGTTTCCTTTTGATTTAGTACCGATGTTTTCTTTCCGTTCTCATCCACGATTTGATCATATACATTGGTATCTCTAAGGTTCAAAGTGTCTTCAATTAGCTTATATGCACTTACCCTACTTGTTCCGTATGTGAAATTAGCAAGATCATTTCCTTTATCTATACTTTTACCTTCTACTCTGTATTCCCCTGTAAAGTTGGTATATTTGATATCAATATTCCATCTGTTTGAAGCAGATGTCTTTAACAGATGAAACATAAAGCTCTTATAATCTTTCTCAGGTATCCAAGTTGCTCCCAGCCTTACAGTTATATCTGAGGCTTCCAATTCTTTTGGCATTACCTCCAATAGTTTTTGTTTTTGATAATTTAGATCAGACAATTCTTTTTTTAGAGTAGTATTATCCTGTTTCAATAGTTCTGTATCATTATTTGGGACTTGTTCATTTTGCTCAAGTTCATATTCTACATTCTTGATATATGAATCTATTACTTCTATCTTCTCTCTGATATTTCCACTAAGGTATTCATCAGCAGTTACATAAGATCTTGAAAAGTCTCCCAAATCTATGGCTGAAGAAAAAGGAGTTGTATCACTTGGATCAAATCCGTCTAAATTTAAAAATATCTCTCCCTTTAATCCTTCAATGATTTCTCCTCTTGTTTTTTCAGTGAGCTTTTCCATATAGTCGAAATTGACTTTCCCTTTTTGAGAAATGGACAAAATTAAAGCCTCTGTTAAATTATCCGTATGCGTAATGGCTACCGCTTTTTTTATGGTTCTTTTTGTGAAAATATCCGATTTACCAATAAAATTCCCTTCCTTATCCAGTTTTTCCAAAGTGGAAAGTAGAGAATAGTTCGCATCTTCACGAAACAACTTTTTATTCGCCTTACTATTTAAAATTCCGTATTTTTTAGAAAACTCATCATAAAGATGATTTAAATCCCCTTGTTTTTCTTTAATTTCTACATCAGAATAATCTTCTTTTTGATAGGTAATTACCTGTCTTAATGCTTTTTCAATTTCAAGATATCCCTTTACCTTCTCTTCATCATTTTTATTTAAGCCTACTTTTTGCATAACGGAATTTTCTCTAAAATATACCTTATCTTCTATCACAGCATAGGAATAGTTTTTAACACTATCATCAGCTGGTATGGTTCCTACTTCAAGTTCATCATTTAACGCTGCTTTTTCATAGCTTCCTTTAATATTTTTAATAGCACCCTCAAGCTGTTCTTTTAAAGTTTTACTCTCATCTACAATGCAGGTAATTGTATTTCCAAATCTGCCCGATACCTCCTGCATACTTCCAAGTATCATATCGGGATTATCTACAAAATATTTGTTATATGTCAAACCTTTTTCATCCGTAGCAAGTTTTTGCCACGGCTCATCTGTCTTTAAAAGTCTGTCTCTTTTTTTAAGAAAAATAATATCACTTGTTACTTCTGTCCCTGCCTCACCTTTAAATGTGTTGTTGGGAAGTCTTATTGCACCTAAAAACTCTGCACGCTCACTGATATATCTTCTTACATCTTCATTTTTCTTATCCATTGTTCCACTGGATGTGATAAAGGCCACTACTCCACCGGAACGTACTTTATCTAAGGTTTTGGCAAAGAAAAAATCGTGAATCAGAAAATTATTCTTTTCATACTCACGATCCGCTATTTTATATTCTCCAAAAGGAACATTTCCTATTGCTATATCGAATAAATTGTTTGAAAAAGTTGTTTCTTCAAAGCCTTTGATTTGAATATTTGTATTAGGATATAACTTTTTAGCAATTCTCCCGCTTATACTATCAAGTTCTACACCATAAAATTTGCTACCTTGCATACTCTCCGGAAGATGTCCAAGAAATCTCCCGGTTCCCATACTTGGTTCTAAAATATTCCCATGTTCAAATCCCATATTGGATAGGGCTTGATATATACTGTCTATCACAATCTTCGGTGTATAAAAGGCGGTTAAGGTACTTTCTCTTGCTGCATCATACTCGGTAGAAGATAAATTTTCTTTTAAAAAATCTCTTGCCTTACTCCATTGTCCCTGTTTTTCTTCATCAAACACATCAGAAAGTCCTCCCCATCCAACATACCTGCTTAATATGTCCTGTTCTTCTTTGGTTGCGTATCGATGTTCTTCCTCCAGTAGCTTTAACACTTCTATCGCCTCGATATTATTTTTCAATCGCTCAGATGGTGGTAGGGCTTCCTCTTCTCTTGTGATTTTGTAATTGACAGGTGGGATATTGGTATATGATTCTTCTTGTTGTAACTCTTCCTTGGTTTTTTGTATTTCTTCTACCTGAAAAATCTCATCTTTTCCCGGCATAGTTTCATCTTTACCAAGCATATCCATCAGAGTCATCTGCTTGGTTCCAATGTTTCTTTCACTCTCGTTTTCGTTTGACTTATACTGTTCAAGAAATTCTCTTTTTGCATAAAGATTTGCAATCGGTCTTTGAGAGGTATATAAAACATCTGTAACGACATCTTCCTTTTTCGATAAAAGCTGTAACCTGCTCATTCCAACGGGATTAAAATTATTTCCAGTAATTTCATATTCTTTATTTTGAAAGAGAACGGAAAGTCCTTGTTTGTTGTAATCTTCAATATCTAACAAAATAAGATCTTCCTCATTGATACTTTGTTCTTGCAGCTTCTCTGTTGTAGATACAATCTCCAAATCAAGTTCACTTTCATTTCTAAAAGGAATAATTTCGCTACCCGTTATAAAGCCGTTTAAATACCCTTCATGATCATCCAGTTTTATCGTCTTATATATTTTATAGTCCTGAATTTCTGAAATTACATATTCTTTGCCTTGATATTTTACCTGCATACCTTCCTGATAGATTGACTCCTTTATCTGTTCTTTCTTTTCCTCATTGCTTTTTTCAATCTGCTGATTGACATAGCCAGTAAGCATAACACTCCTATGATTATCATCAAGAAGATAAGGAAGATTTTGAAGCATTTCATGGTAGTTTTCATATTGGATGGCTAGATTGGAACTTAACATATATCCGTTGTATCTTAAATTTTGTTTTAACTGCTTATTTTTCATATCCAAAACAAGCTCTGCCTCATAACCTTCTTTTTCATCAATGCTATCTGTTATATGCTCCGGTGCTTTTAAAAGATCTTCCAATATATTTTTTTCATCTAAAATAAATTCTTCGCTTTGAGGATAAAATTGATATTCTCCTATGTCCTTTACCTCTTTAAAAATCAGAGCAGATAAAATTTCTTTCTTATCTCTTAACTCCAATACCTTTGCTTTTTCTTCTTCCGGTAAATTAACATTAAAATGTATTTCATTTTCTCGGTTGATATAGGCAATATTTTGATAGGCATCATCTATTTTTAAGTTTCTGTTATACACATAAATATCATTATAATAATCAGGAAACTGTGTATTAAAACTTGCCACCTCAAAATCAAAACCGCCTTTTTCTTCCGTTACCTTATCCGATGAAATTTCATATAGTCCTTGATTTTCAAGATAGAAAACATCATTAAGATCTGTTAGATTTACTTCTTTCATACTTGTAGCAATCTCATCGAAAAGTTTATCTATTTTTGTACTTTCTTCAAAGGTGCTGCCACGATATAGCGGATAGATTTTCCCCTCAAAGTTATTTTCTTTCGGGTAAATTCTAAGTCCTGTCTCTTCTAAGGATATATCCTTTACTTTCTCTTTTTCTACAACTGCATAATAATTACCGACCTTAATAGCAATCTTATCTTCGGCAGCCGTCTTTGCTATGTCGTCTTCTATCTCTGTTTCTAAAGCCTTTATTCTTTCTAAGAACCTGTCAACATTACTTGAATAAATTAAGCTATCCGTATTGTTGTATGCTATTCTATACTCACCGTCATTATTTTTGAAAAAAGTAAAACGGGCTAAATCGGATAATTCTTTATCTTCCTCAAAAGGATTGAATTCTTCAAACTTTGAACCATCCGTATATACAAAATCTTTGAAATATGGGAATAACTTCTTATAATCTTCCTGACTCGATACCACAGTCATAGACTCATTTTCTAAAATATTCTTTAAGATATTATCTATATCTTCTGCATTGTGTTCTTCGGTTTCTCTGCTTATGTTCATCTGCTCATAAAGATACTGAAAATCTCTTTGGTTTGCCTCATTTCCATCTCCGATATCCATTCTGAAGTGTTCTTCCACTTTACCATCTACAATATGATCAAAATAGAATTTAGAATAACCTACCCACTCGTCAGTCATTTCTCCATATTCATCTTCACCTACCGTTTTGTTATGAACTCTGATTTTTTCGTCAAGCTCTTTGATTTCATCAAGCAATTCTTTCGTAACAAGTTCTCCGCCATACTCTTTTTCTATAAGGCTCAAGCCTTCATTAAATTCTACAACCCAATAATCTCTACCATTCTCTGTTTCAGAAACAGATTCTTCTTTGAAAGGTTCATTTCTATCTGCTATATTTTCTTTTCTATCTTCCCTGTTTTCTGTCTGCTCTGTAAGCTCTTCCTTTTCTATATATTTGTCACTTTCAATAAGATTTTGTATCCTTTTTGCTGACTGATTCCAGTTTAGAAAAATATCCTTACAATTTTCTTTTTCAAGCTTAATTCCTTTGGCATCGTGCCACTCATTACTCCCTCTTGCACCGGATAACGCATGAGAATGACCGCCTGTTCCGTATTCTTCTTTTAGAAAGTTTGCTTGTTCCCCTGTAGTATGACTTTCCTTAAAAAAGTTATATATTCTTTTCTTACCGTCAGAAATACCGCTGCCGTCTCTAAAGGTTTCATCAATTTCATCTTCTGTAATAAAACCCTTTATATTGTGCATTTCCATCATATTTGAAGTAAATTCTTTTCTTGGTATCTCTAAATCCTGCAATCTTTGTAGAATATCTTTTGTCTTGTGATAATGGAATCGCAAAAGACTTGGATCTTTATCATAATCTTGTAAAAATGTTTCGTATTGCTCCCTTAGTACATTTCTAAACTCAGGATTTTTCAGGTTTTCTGCAAGTTCTTCGGTTTGATCGGGGAATCCGCTTTTTTCTGTTTGCTCAAGAACAGTGATGTAACTTTGCTTTACCTCATCTGCAAAATCTTTTTTTAAATACCAAAGCATCTCCGCAAGTTCTTTTCTCTCAAAGGAAAAAGCTTCTGCCACCTCCACATTTGTGGCATATTCTCCCTTATCAACTAATTCTTTTATACGTATTACTGCATCTTTCCACTGAAAAATCTGCATAGGATTTTCCCTTGAGGAAATATCATTAGACAAATGTATTCCGTCATTTCCATACCATGCACAAACTCTATTTCCCTTTAGCTCATATCCATTTCCACCTTTAAAAGTAGTTTGAAGAAAATCAGCCAATTCTTCCACGCTTTTACCTTTAGAATATTCGGCTAACACCTTTAAGCGTAAATTGTCATCATTTCCTCCATGAATTAAAACAGCATCAATTTCTTCTTGCTGCATCGGTAATTCAAATCTACCTTGAATTCCTACGTTTTGAGCAAAAGAAAAAGAAGCCTTATCGACTTCTTTACCCTCATCTTCTATATGTTCTTGTTCTAAACTTTGTGTATTTTCTTCCTGTTGCTCATCTATGCCCAAACGATTTGTTCCATCGCCATTCTTGTAAGTGTCATATCCAAGTTTTTCTTCAAAGCTGCGTACTTCAAAAAGTCCTGATCCTGCATTTCTGTGGTCATCTCCCAAGCCTCTTTCATTTTCGGCTCTTCTATATCTATGAAGTTCTCCACTTGTTCCTGAATGTCCAACAGATGATCCATTAGTGCTTCTTCCATCAGCATAATCTGATATTCTTCTCCTCTTTCCTCTTTGAGATATTTCAGTCTCGCTTTGCCAAATCGGTTCAGTTTGCTTAAGTTCAGTTTCTGCGGCAGTTTCATATTCGGAATTAACACTTCCGATCCATCCTCCATCATTTCCAGTCTGTAAGTTCCTCCCTGTCTCTCGAACGGACTCTCTTTCACGATCGGTGTATAAATCTCGTTTTCCAAGATGTATTCCTTCTTTGCCATCACTACGGTTTCTTTCATCTTCCAAGCCTCCTTTATTTCTTTCTTTTTCATTTTCTATCATTTCGACAGTTTGTTTCATTTCATCTGTAATAGTATTATAACGCTCCTGCTCCTTTTTTGTCTGCTCCCTTTTTTGAATTTCTGAAAATTTTTCTCTTTCTTCCACTTTTGAAATTTCTCTACCTATATCCATAAGGATTCTTTTTACATTGTTTGAAGTATAGGCAAGCAATCTGTCAATATCTTGCGTACTTGAAACTCCTGAAAGCAGCTTTAATTTTTCCCTATCCCCTAAAAAATGCAGTCCCATTCTTTCATATACCGACACCTTTGCGGATTCTTCCAAAAAATGGAGTATATCGACCTTACTGTTGTCTTTTAAGGTTTCATCACTTAAAGAATTAAGTACCTTATTTAATATCTGCCTCGTATATAGCGAAACAAGTGTATTTATCTTATCTTCTGTAGAAAATATAAGGTTACTGTTTTTCTCTTTAAAGGTATCAATCAGGGTATCTAAAGCAGTTATATGCTTTTCATTATGATATTTCCATAATTTCACTTCAGAAATATTATGATTTAAACTCACTGTCTGGCTTATATCAAAGATATATTTTATCTTCTCTTTTTCGATGTCTAAGACTGGAATTCCCTTTTCTCCCCTACTTACATTTCTTCCGACACTCTTCCAATAGTCATATTCCGCACAGGCTGTTGCCTTTTCATTTACTGTATATATGCTAAGCTGATTAAAATACGGATATTTATAGTTGTTTCCCACTACCTTAAGATAGGTTTCATATCTATCTATATCTTCTTTAAATTCTTCTTTTGCATAATAGAGCATTTCTTTTACTTCACTGAATTTATATCTTGGCATCTTATCCACCTCCATGTTGTTTTTTGAATGCTCATATTCTCCCCTTTCCTTTGTTCTTCTAAACTCGTTATTCCTTTGAATCTTTTCATAGGAACGATTCCAATCGTAAAATCTATTCATGGAACTTATTGCTTTATTTGCTATATAGTGAATATAGTCGGTTCCCGCTCTTTTTTTATACCATTTCTCTCGTTTTAGTCCGCTATTTTCCATAAAGGATATTGCCATTTCTACATTTCCTGTATAGTAAAGCAGCCTTTGTAGTATAAAAAAATCAGCCTCCGACTGGCTGTTAAAATAGATTTCATAATTACCATAGTAAATTTGTCTTAAATCTTCTCCTGTATATGAAAAATATCCCCTGTCAAATAACTTTTCTAATATATCTTGATCCCCCTTGTAAGAAGTAACAGTTGGACTTCTTTTATTTTCACTGATAATTGCATTTGTTTTGGACATATATCTTTCATATAAGGGGTTTAACTCACTGTCAATGTTTATTACTTTATTCCTGTCTCTGTCTTTTATAACATTACCGGTAACTGTAAAAAATCTATCCTTATCATAAATTTCAAGATTTTTATATCTTTTTCTTTCTCCAGGAACTTTACCTTTTCCGATAAAATGTAATCCTGTTTTTGACGGAGAAATCTCGGCATAGGTGGAAATTTCTCTTAAAAAATTGGCTGTCATGGAATTAGCGTTTTTATTTTGCATATATTCAAAGACTTCATCACTTACCTTATCTATATCAATTCCAATATAACCATCTCCAAGCATAAATCCAAGTCCATCACCAATATTTCGATTAAGTGCTGCTATGCAATCTTCATAAGAATTCCATGTCGTTTTATCATTGGATTTGGCAGGTTTTCCGTTTGGCATCAAGGGTAGTTTCGTGTTCTTTCCATTTCTTTGAATCATTTTATATAGACACCAGCGTTTCTCCTGTTTTAACTCACTTGGAATATTTTCATATCGTTTGATAAGGTCATCTTTTTCCATTATATTTCCATTCCTTTATCTTTTTTTGCTGTCTTTTCTCCTTTCCCCTGTTCTTCCTGCCTGATTTTTTGCTGATTTTCTTTAAGCGCCTTTAATACAGAGGGTTTTCTTTCTATATTTTTTAATTTTCTGTCATCAGCCTTTTGAGGATTATTTTCTGATTTTTCACTACTATTAGCTCTTTCAGATACTTTTTCAGTTATCTTGCTATCTTCTTTTTCATTATCCGGCTGTTTAATTTCTTCTTTATTTTCCTTATTTAAATTTTCTTCATCCTTTTGAATCTCTTTAGACAAATTATCCAGTTTTTCAAGGCAACTGTCCAACTTCTTTTGCTGATCCTTAATAAAACTCTGCATTGAGTTTACCAGACCCTTTACCACTCCTATTTTCACTTTCACAAGTTTCTCCTGTGCTTTGGTAAGATTATAGGAAAGCTGATGTTTCATGTTATCATAAAGATGTTTAATGCTTCCTATCGCTTTTTCCTGAAGATTAATAAGAGAATTTCCTACTGCCTTAATATCTTTAATAACAAGAGAGCTGAGACTTATATTCTCCATCTCATTAAGCCTTTTAATCTCTGCTTTAAGACCTGTAATTTCTTCTTTTAAGGCTTTTAACTCTTCAATATTTGCATCAAAATCATTGTTTTTCAGTTCCTCTTTAAGCTCTCCAGCTATCTTAAACTGTTCATTGGTATTGTTTTCTAAAAAATCTGCTGTCTTTACATATTCTTCTTTAATCTCGTTTATGACTTCCTTTGTCTGTTCTTCCTGTCCTTGAATGTTTTTAGTATTATCGTTCATCTTTTCCTCCTTAAATTATATTCTTTGCTACTATTTTTTTATAAAATCCATTTTATTTCCGTTCTTCCTGTATAACCTACTTCCCATATAAACCAGGCAAATGCAATGGCATTGCTTTTACACTCGTGAAAATTCCCATTTTTAGCACAGCTAAGTCTTTTAGAAAATACATATACGCTTTGTGGAGGGTGATCCTTAAATAATTTATATCTTTTTTGTCCCTCCAAAAATGCCAGCCGAAAGAGCATTGCTATTTTTACTTTTGGAGCAGATATTTCAAGAGCATGTTTTATGAAATTATCAGCACAAAAATAAGGTGGATTAGTTACTATGTCTAAAGTATTTTCATTAACCGTAAAAAAATCCACCTCTCTTTCTTCACCATAACCTCTGTAACAAATATCTGTTGCTTTTACCTTATAGCCATATTCTTCCAGCACATTTCCGATATGTCCCTGTCCGCAAGCAGGCTCATAGACTGTTTTTCTAAATTTTTCTCTGTTTAAAAGCTCCTCTATAGCTCTCTTATCCGTGGCATAGAAGTCTAAAGTTGCCCTACCTTTATCAAATTTCATTAATGTATCAAACATAGGTTAAGCCCCTTGACATTTTGCAATAGTCTCTTTTATCTCAGTTTCAATACCCGATAAAAATTCTTTCTTGGAAGATTTACCCTGTGCTATATCGGATAATTCCATTTCCCATTTGGCAGTAGTTTTTGCGGACTTAAAGTTATCTGCTACAATCTCTATCAGGGATTTTCCTTTTTGTGTTGCAACCAGATTCTTCTTATCTCTTTCTATAAAGCCTTTGTAGATTAAGCTTTCAATAATGCCTGCCCTTGTTGCAGGAGTGCCGAGTCCTTTTCTTTCTACTTCAACATCTTTTTCCAATGCCTCACTTCCTGCAAGCTCCATACTCTTTAAAAGAGTATCCTCAGTAAAATGCTTTGGCGGTGTCGTATATTTTTCCTTGATTTCTTTTTCTTTTACATCAAAAACATCTCCAACACTTACACCTGGCAAAGTAACTTCTTCTTTTTTTGCTTTATATCCCTTTAAATACTTTGTAAAGCCTTCTTCCGCAATTATTTTGCCTGTACTTGTAAATAAAAAATCGCCTAACTCTACTATCAGTTTTGTAATGTTTTCAGTAAGAGGATAGCCTACACTTGCATGAAGCTTATTTAAAATCAATCTATACACTCTCGCTTCGCTTTGTGGCAATGTGTTTATATCTTCTTTAATTGAGCTTGCCGTTGGAATAATGGCATGGTGATCACTTACTTTACTTGAATTAAAAATGACCTTAATACGAGCTGTATCAAAGTCATTTTTGCCTAATATGTTATTTACTACACTCGTAATCATATCTTCTGTTAAATATCTGCTGTCCGTTCTTGGATAGGTGATAAGCTTTTTTTCATAAAGGCTTTGAGCATAATCAAGTGTCTGCTTTGCTGAAAATCCGAAATACTTGTTGCACTCTCTTTGCAAGGTAGTTAAATCAAAGGGCAAATCCGGCTTTGTTACCTTTTCTTTTTTAATGACAGCAGTTATTTCTATCTTGTCTTTAACTGTTCTTATAAGCTGCTTGGCTACTTCAAGACTATCTATTCTGTCTGTAGATAAAGTGAAATCAGAAAGAGCAAGCTCTACTGTATAGTATTTTTCTTTCGTAAAATTTTTAATTTCCTCATCTCTATCCACTATCATTGCTAGAGTTGGTGTCTGTACTCTGCCGACAGAATAGTTTTGATTGTAAAGAAGAGAGTATAGCCTGCTCATATTCATGCCGACAAGCCAATCCGCCTTACTTCTGGCAAGGGCGGATTGATATAGAGTTTCATACGCTTTTCCATCTTTTAAGTGTTTAAAGCCTTCTTTTATTGCTGTATCTTCCATTGATGAAATCCAAAGTCTTTTGACATCCTTATTGCATTTTGCCTGTTCATATACCAATCTAAAAATTAATTCTCCCTCACGCCCCGCATCACAGACATTGATAACTGTTTCAATTTCTTTGCTATTCATAAGCTTTTTAAGAATGTTGAATTGTTTTTTAGTTGCATTTACTACTTCATATTTATACTGCTTGGGAATGATTGGTAAATCTTCTAATTTCCACTTGGCATATTTTTCATTGTAAGCAGAAGGGTTTGCCATCTGTATTAAATGTCCTACACACCAGGACACCAAATAGCCGTTCCCTTCATAGTATCCATCCTGCCTACTTGTTGCACCGATAACCTTTGATAAACTCATTGCCACGCTTGGTTTTTCTGTTACTACTAACTTAAGTTTCATACAATCCTCCTCATATCATATAAAAAAAGAGCGAAAGATTGTACTCTCTCGCTCAAAGGTTTCTCTCAAACACTATGTCGTATTTAAGATAAAGTTATATCTACTTGTTATTATGTCATTATTTATTTTTTTACTATCCAATAGCCATCTTTAGCACTACCGGTATATTCAATTACTTTTTCATCAGTTAATTTTTTCAAATCTCTCTCTATTGTACTTACAGATACAGAGAATAATTTTGATAGCTCAAGTGCCGTAATATTCTGTTTATCTTTCATTATATGAATTATTTTTTCTTGCCTAGCTTTAGGTTTTAATCTTTGACCGTCATTTTTACCCTCACTTTGACCGTCATTTTTACCCTCACTTTGACCATCATAATTTAAGTTCTTTAAAATAGTAAAAAATGAACTTCGTGTAGATATGAATTGTGGCTTTAAATCCTCATTATAGTTCTTCTCAAATTCATAACTCTCTATTATTTTTTTAAGACCGCTTCCTCGTCTTTCCATTAAATCCATTCTTCCAAAAATATCTGCAAGAACCGGATTTCTTCTACTTGAAGAAATCGTATATGGGTCTACATCTTGAATTAAGGTTCCATCATACATTCCGCCGGGAGAGTATATTTCCATCCTATCATCAAATATATCAATATGAACTTCACTTCCAATAACACTATAATCTCTATGAATTAAAGCATTGACAATTGCTTCTTGAACTGCTCTCTTTGAATATTCCGGATATTCTTCACGATAAATCGGTCCTTTTCGCCACATCTTTTTTGTGTTTACCTTTGTAAAATTCAACGCATTCTCAAGTAAAAGTAAAATATTTCCCTCAAATTCATTATCATCAAGTGCTTCCATTAAACCGCTAGCCTTTGTCAGTCCATTCCATCTGGTACAAAATATCCTTGATTGATATATTAAATATCCATCCGCAAACAAGGCTCCTGCATAAGTTAAAAAATTATCCTTTGTTATTAAACCAAAAGATAATAAATCTTTTTCTTCAAATTTTTTATTTGTCCTTTTTTCATATTCAATTCTTAATTTATTAAATGTTGCATCTTTGACATTAATGTCTGTCTGTATGGTATCAAAGGTTCTATTCATTCCCTTTAATACTAAATTTTTGAGGTCAATACTTGTAGCGACAACACTCTGATTCCCAATTCTTATATACGAAGACCTATTTCCACCATCTATAATATAGTATGGCGTCTCACTTCCTGCTTCTACATGAAGAACAATAAAATACTTTTCATTTTCATTATAATTTTCAAGCTTTATTTTAGGAATAGGATCCATTTTACTCTTAATTATTTCACTAATAATTTCAGAATCTTTCCTATAATCTTCCAGTCCGATAAGCTCATCTGTATCAGAAATACCAAATATTAAAGCCCCTCCGTTTTCATTTGCAAAGGCACTAACACTTTTTAGCCAACTCTTCGGTTTATTTACCTCAAGTTTTTCTTTTTTATCGTAGGAAGTAGCTTCTCCAATATATTTTGATAAATCCATTTTCACTACACCTCCTTTATACCACAAGGTAGCATCTCATATTACGGATATTTTATCATATATTATTTAATTTCTTTGGTAAAAAATATGCCCATCCACATTTGGCTTGGACCTGTCATATTTAAAGTATTTACTTTTAGATTATACCCTAATTTAGCTATAAATTCAATCCAGAGCTAATGTCTGTACTTATACGTTGCAAATGTGCGTACCTTATATCATTTAGTAAGCACAAATACAACATTTAAATTTACATTTTTCTTTTTATATCTTTATTCATCTTCATCCTCATAAGCGTCAATCGCCATATCATCCACCTCATTTTCTTCCTGTTTATCGGCTATTACCTCATCAATGTCATTATCGGTATCGTATTTTTCTTCATTCTCATAATCGTCCTCAAGCTCATCATAATCTTCATCATCCTCACTTTCTTCCAAATTTTTCTTATAAATCTTAAAATAATATCCCACTCCAGCAACTGTTATGATGATTGCTCCTAAAAAAAGATATAACCCCGCCCCTGACTTTTCTTCCTTTTTAGGTGCCTCCTTTACCGGTTCTTCTTTTTTTACTTCCGCCTGCGGTGGCATTTCTTCCATCTTTTTTACTTCTTTTGGCTTTTCTTTGATTTCAACCATATTTAACAGATCATCCTCGCTGACCTCCGTAAGTAGCATAACATTTTGTCCTTCCTCATCATGATTAATAATAAGATGAAAGGTCTTTCCGGACTTTGTTTTAAAGGTAATGAACTGTCTGGCATCAGCAGAGTATTTATCATTTTCCTCACCTGTACCTTCTCCATGATGAATTGGATAATCCTGATTGGCATTATTTACATTTTCCACAAGCTGTGCTTTGGAGCTGCTTGCCACGCTAGGAATACCTTTATTAACATTATCTGCCTCCTGATTATTATTTGGAGGCTCTTTGGCTTCTAGTTTATTTGGAAAACGTACGCTTTTTTCTTCCTCTTTATCTTCAGTAAGTGTTTGCTTAATCTCCTCACTTTCTATTTCGCTTTCTTTAACCTGTGCGAAAATATAAGCAGGACAGATAACCTGCCATATAATAAATGTCATCAGTAAGCAAAAGGCTCCTATCCATTTTTTTCCCTTATTCTTTTTCCATTTCATTTCTTTCATCTATGCTTCCTCCATCCATACTTTTTCTCTATTTTCTTTTACTTGTTCCAAAGCTTTTATTTTCTTTTCCCTTTGTTTTTCTTTTTTATAATTTCTCATCATCTCTAAAAATTCGTCAATGGAAATATCAATACTTCGATACGCCTTTAAAATCTCAATCTGCTCCATTTCTTCCTGTTCTTCCTTCAAGATTTCCTGCTTCAGCTGAAGCTCTTCTATTTTTTCTTGAATTGCTTTTTGGTTTTCAATATTCTTCTGATATTTTTTATTCAAATTTCTTCCCTCCTATCTTGGACGACCAAAACTGTAAAAATGATCTATCCAATATGGTGTATCTATCCTGGCATATTTTATCGGGTCGCCTGCATGAATCATATAACCGTTACCGACATAAATACCGACATGGCTTATTGGCGATCCTGAATTGTATGTTCCTTTAAAAAATATAATATCTCCCGCCTTTGCTTCGCTTTGTGAGACAGGATTACAGTAATCTTTATAAATACCCCAAGCTGTTGTTCGTGGCATATTCTTTATTCCTGAATAGGTGTACACCCAACAGACAAAGGAAGAGCAGTCAAAGTTATTTGGTCCGTTTGCTCCAAAAACATATCTCTTTCCGATGTGTTTCTCTGCTTCGGACACAATTCTTTTTACGCTTTCCTCACTAAATTCCAGCCCCGGATTTTTAAAATCAGGATTATCTACAATTTCAGAAAAGTTTCCGTTGCCACTTCCAAAGGCAAGTTCCATATTCCCTTTACTTGCAAGTAGCGTTTCATAGTGGGATAAATTATCAGGATAAGAGCGGAACACTTCTCGGATGATTGTATCCATCTCTCTTTTTTCCAAGGTTACAATGAGCTTTTTATACTCATATGCCTCTTTATTACTTTCACCATCCTCAGATGTAATGGTTCTGTATCTGATTTCTATTTCTTCTTTATAGGTTAAACTATACATTTGCTTAAATAGTTGTTGTAATTCTCCTTTTATTTCAGATACTTCTTTTACCACGCCATAGCGAGAGGTAATATAGGAGAGCAGTTCATGGACATTATGACCGATTTTTTCTTTTCCTTTGATGATATACTCATCATATCCTGGATAATTTTGCTCTACATTTTCCATTTCTTCTTGCAGGCCTTGCTCTAAGGAAAGAAAATCCTGATTGATATTTTTCAAAGTTTCTTCTGAAGAAAGATAGGTTGTTGAAACGGTATTCCCTACCATCCCTGTTCCTATGTTCATGACCATGCTTCCTGCTTGAAAGAGCATAAAAAATATTCCTGCCGCTAAAAGCGTTAGGAATACTATTTTTTTGCTTCTTTCTCTTATAAATTCGACGACCCTTTTACTGCCTTCTATCAAGGATTTTTTCACTTTATTCTTTATATTTTCCTTGTACTTCTTTTGAATTTGTTTTTTGTATTGCCTTCTCTTAAAGAACTGTCTGAGTTTTGAGGTGTTTTGATATTCAGCACTTTTTTTAAATTCTTCCATATTTCTCTTAAAGAAGAGCTTCTTTTCTTGTTTTTTAATGTTCTTTCCAAGCTTTACTATCTTTTTTTGCCTTTTTAAAGCCTTTTTCTTTCCTTGCCGGTAGGCTTTCCTTGCAAGATTCTCTACACTGTCTGTTGTCTTATAAGCAGCATTGACACCGGCATTATCTTCTTTACCGCCTTCAAGGTACCTGTTTACTGCCCCCACTGCTGTCATTGCTCCTTTAGAAGGTAAGTTATCCGTATTCTTGTTTTTAAATTTCTTTTCTAAAGTTTGCTTTTTATGCTGTAATTTTAAGATTTTCTTTTCCTGTTTTCTAAATTTCTTATCAGCTTTTTTAGAATGCTCTTTAGCTTTGGGTGCTGCCTTATTCTGCACTTTCTCTTGATTGCCGGCTTTCTTTTTTACAGTATCCCTAGCATTTTGAAAAAGTTTCTTATATTTATTTCTTGTATATTCCTCATTGTCAAAATTACTTTTAAAATATTTTTTCTGTTTACTGTGCTTATTGACTGAGCTTAGATTTTCTTTAGAAGCTTCTTGCCAAGCCTTATTCTCTTTCTCATTTGATTTCACTTTATTTTTAAAATCTTTAGAATTTTTAACTCTCCTTTTCTTTTGAAGTTTATCTCTATTATCCTCGTCTTTTTCATCTTCAGAAGGTGCATTATAAAAGGCTTTATCATTAAAGCCTGCCTGAGCAATCATCCCATCATTACCCATAGCTTTAGAGGAGGGAGCATAGATTTCTTTTTCTCCGTTATAAAGCTTATCTATTTGCTTTCTCATCCTTTTTTTATGATTCTTAATTTTAAAAGGCAGAGGATTAGTTTCTTCCTGAACGTCCAAACGATGAAATGCAGTATTTTTGTTTTTAAAGCTATATCTGCCTTGCTCCTGTTTACCAATTTCTGATTCTTCTTCAGATAATAAGGTATCTTTTTTAAAATTCAAATCCTCCGGCAGTAAATCATCTCTAGCTCTCTCTACAGAACTCTCCACAGAATTTTCTTCAATGCTTTCTTCCATAAAGTTTGGTTTGGATTCTTTAAAAACCTCCTGATTTTCATAAAAAATTTTTTCTGCTTTTTTTCTACTCAAACCGGAAGCTTGAGATGGAATAGGTCCTTGTTTGAGGTGATTATTTTCTAAGTTTGGATTTTCTTCTTGTGTGTAGAAGCTTTTATTTTTTCCTTGCCCATGTCCCTTTTTATTTTGCTTATATGGTATAGTTTCTTCATTTTGAAATATATGCTCATCAGACATTCTGTTATAATGCTCATTTTCTTGATTTTTCAGATTAAAAAGCTGTTTTTTATGGTGAATATGGTATGTTTTGTTTTTCCTAGCCTTCATTCTGCTTTTTTTCTTTGCCAAATCCTTTCACCTCACTTTCTATTCTTTCCTTTGCAAGTTCTACATACTCTTCATTCAACTCAATCCCTATATAGTTTCGATTACTCAACAAGGCTACAAATCCTACTGTTCCGCTGCCAATGAAGGGATCAAGGACTATGCCTCTTTCCTGACAGCCTGCAAGCATACAAATTTCTGCAAGTTTTGGAGGAAATGTTGCATAATGGTTTCCTCGAAATGATGCTGTATTAATTGTCCAAATATCTCTTTTATTGCGAATTTGTGGAATATTATCCCCTTTATACTCTCCATATATTCTTGCCTCATTAATTTTTTGTATCTTAATGCCGGCTTCTTCTCTTAGATATTTGTTATCTGCTTTGCGTCCTCTAACATACCTTTTTTTGCTTACTTCCTTCATTGGCTCTGCCATAACATTATAATCATAGTAATATTTTGGAGATTTACTGAGCAAAAATACATGTTCATACGAGCGAGTAGGACGGTCTTTACATGCCTCCGGCATGGCATTTTCTTTATGCCAGATAATATCGGAACGCAAATACCAGCCGTCCTCTCTTAAAGATAAAGCTAGTCGCCAAGGGATTCCCATCAAATCCTTTGACTTGTATCCTTTTATCTTTTTCGTCATCATTTGTCCGCTTCTTCCCTTTGGATATTTAGGGTCAAAACAGCTTCCGTTTTTTCCGCCTGAGCCTGCATAGCTATCGCCAATAACTATCCAACAGGTACCATCACCCTTTAATACTCTCCTGACTTCACGAAATACTTGTACTAATCTGTCTAAATAAGCTTCTACACTACCTTCTCTTCCAATCTGTCCTTCCCTATGATAATCCCGAAGTCCATAGTAGGGTGGAGAAGTAATGCAACAGTTTATGCTTTCATCAGGAAAGTTTTTTAAAGTTTGTAAAGCATCACCACAAAGGATTGTATTAAGGTGATGTTTTAAAAAAATTGAGCTTTCTTTTTTCTCCTGCATACTACTTCACCGCCCTTTCGCCTTTATTTCTTGCTGTTTCAGTAGGTTTGGTGGTTATCAAAGAATAAAGCTTTGTATTTTTAGGAAACTGATCTATAAAGGGGACAATAGTATTTCCGTAGAAGATTAAGCCTTCTCCCTCATTGGAATTGGTCACATAGGAAAGCTGGTGTTTTGATATATTTAGCTTCTTCGCTAATATATCCCTGTCGGTTCCTGCTTGGTTAAGCATTAAAATAAAGTCGGTATTATCAAAGATATTTTCGATTTCCGGACTGGCAAGCAAGTCCTTAATATTTTGAGTTAAACCTGTGGGCATACCACCCCATTTTCTAAAACGCTTCCAGATTTCAATGGAATAGTTAGCCGTTTGCGGTTCTTTTAAGAGAAGATGAAATTCATCTGCATAATATCGGGTCGCTTTTTTACTCGCTCTATTTATTGTTACTCTGTTCCACACTTGATCCTGAACAATTAACATGCCTATTTTTTTAAGCTGTTTTCCAAGTTCTTTAATGTCATAACAAATGACACGATTGCTCATATCCACATTAGTTCTATGATTAAAGACATTAAGTGAGCCTTTGACATAAATCTCCATCTCTACTGCCAGCTTCTTTCCAATTTTTTCCTCCTGCTTCCTAAGAAGATTATATAAATCTTCTAATATCGGCATATTCTCCGGGATAGGATTCTCAAAATAAGTTTTATATAACAGTGGCAGGCAACGGTCGATAACGGATATTTCTTCCGCACTAAGTTTTTTCTCCCCAACGACAAGCTCAAATAATGAAAGAACAAAATCAGATTTTAGTGATAAGGGATTGTCCTCATCAGAATAGTCTATATTTATATCTAACGGGTTAATATAGTCCTTACTTGTCGGTGAAATCTTTATAACCTGTCCTTTTAAAGCCTTAACAAGAGGTGTGTATTCTTCCTCCGGATCCGCTATGATGATGTCATCGTCTGTAATTAAAAAAGCATTGGCAATTTCTCTTTTGGCTGCAAAAGACTTTCCGCTGCCGGGGGTTCCAAGTATTAACCCGTTCGGATTTTTTAGTTTCTTTCGATCTGCCATAATAATATTATGACTTAAAGCATTTAAACCGTAATATAAGCTCTCTCCCTTGATAAATAACTCTTCTGTTGTAAATGGAATAAAGATAGCTGCTGCACTTGTGGTAAGACCTCTCTCAATTTCTACCTCATTAATTCCGAGTGGAAGACTTGCAACAAGCCCCTGCTCCTGCCTGTAATTTAAGTTTTTTAAATTACAATTATGCCTGTTTGCTATGGACTTTAGGGTAAAGACCGCATTATCTAATTTCCCCTTGCTTTTATTAGTATTCATAAAAAGAATAGTTACTAAAAACATCTTTTCATCATGATTTTGAAGCTCAGAGAGCAGACTCTTTGCTTCTGCTCCGTAGGTGAGTAAATCACTTGGCAAGATGTATAGTGATAGGTAATCCTTTGATGTTATCTCCAGATTTTCCCCCACTCCACACCGTACGTGCGAGTTTCCCCGCATACGGCGTTCCAACAAAATTTAGTTTTTACTTACTACTATTTCTAAATTCTCTGCTAATAGTCTTAAAGAATTAACCTTTTTAAGTGCTTTTTCATCTAATTTTAAAATGTGCAAATATTTTTCAATCGTATCTTTATCTGTGGCATGGATAAGTTTGTGTACTTCCGTTCTTAGCCATACTAGATTTTTGTATTCTTCCATTCCACCTAAATATTTAGGCTTTTTATGATGACACTCCATATTAAATATGTTTAAGGCTTCTCCTGTAACAGCACACTTGCCATTTTGCCTAGCCATTAGTGAAATACGATTATCGTTATACTCCACTGATTTATCATATTCTTTCATTTCTAAAAGATATTCTACAAGGTATCTTCCTGTTGATAAATTTTTGTGTATTAAGGCTCTACCTGTTGGAGTATATTTATTTACCTCTCTCGTAAACATTCTAGGAGTAACAAACCTACAACCATATATTGGAAAGATATGAATACCTGCCACTATTTTAGGTTTTTGGTTATATCTACCATAGAATCTTTCATAAGTTTTTGATTTTGGCACTTTTCCAGACAATAACTTTTTAGCTTTTTTATTTCGTTTTGCCTTTTTTGTTTTTTCTCTAAGTCTATGTTTTAGGCTCTTGCTGACAACAAAATTTATTTCTCTAAAATCAATACTGCACCCAGTAGCTATATTGTAATAATTGTGCATTCCAAGTATCATTGAATTAAGCTGATTTACTTGATGAGGTGAAGTATCTTTTTGTATTTCTTTAATCTGTTCTTTGAGTTTAATTTTCATTGCCTTTTTCGCTTTATCCGATACATTACTTCGTGATACATACTTTTTACCTTTTTTGGATACATAAAGTGAAAATCCTAGAAATTCTGTTTTTCCTTTGCGAACGTTGGTTATCTTTGATTTCTCTGGACTAATTTTTAATTCTAGCCTTTCAAATAACCAGTCTTTTACAGCAACAAATATTTTCTGAGCTGTTTTGTAATCTCTGCATAAAATTTTAAAGTCATCTGCATATCTAACAAAGAAAAACTCTTTTAATTTTGATTTTTTTAAGGCATCATATTTATGACTTGCAGTATATTTGTGTCTTGTCTGTATTGTTTCCCATTGGTCACTAAGCCACCAGTCTAATTCATTCAATACTATATTTGAGAGTAATGGACTGATTATTCCGCCTTGTGGTGTACCTTTTTCAGGGATTCCTATCCCCTCAATCTTTGACTTTAATATTTTGCCAATGATAGAAATCAAACTTTTATCCCTGATTCCCATAGTCCAGATTTGTTTAATTAATTTGCCATGATTTACATTGTCAAAGAATCCCTTGATGTCAACATCTACAACATAATGTAATTTGCTAACATTCATAAGAGATTGTACTCTTGCAATTGCATGACTTGCTGACCTATTAGGTCTAAATCCATAACTATGAGCGTGAAACTTAGCTTCACATATTGGTTCTAATATTTGAATAATGCATTGTTGCACAATTCTATCATCCATACATGGTATACCAAGCGGTCTTGTTTTATCTGGTTGCCCAGTTTTAGGAATTTCAACTCTTAAAACACTTTTGGGGTGGTAGTTTTTAAACTTATCTTGAAAATATTTTACAAATTGTTCTTCTGACCACTCTTTGTAGTATTTTATCGTTCTACCATCTGTACCTTTTGTCATTGAGCCTTTATTATTCTTAATGTTACGAAAGGCTAAAAGTATGTTGTTTTCACTTGTTATCAACTGCATTAACTTATTGAATGTTTTACCTTGTATTGATTCTTGGTAAAGTTTATCCATTAAGTCTTGCATATCATAGTATTCGGCATTGCGTAATTTTTGCCTTTTAGGTTTTCTCTCTAAGTTCGTATTCACAGTCAAGTCAACCTCCTCCTTTGGATTTGGTTTCTATTAGTCATACAAGAACCTTGAAAGATTTAAAAATAATATTAAAACTAAATCCTGTCTTGGGGCTGTTGCTCCTTTTTCCATTACAGAAAATATCAACGCTCGTGCCCCTGATTTCACTGTGATTAAGATAGATTATCTCGATAACGGAAAGTTATTTAAACTTGCTGGTATTTGCTACTAGCTTTCGATTTTTTCTATCACTACATCATCGGATTGCTAATCCTTAGCATTTGTATTCACAGCTTCCCACGTTCCAATATTCTTATCTGTACATATATCCTTAGGTGCTTACTATGAGCCTGTATGCTTGATTGTGCCTGTAACACAATAGGGTATTTCATAACATGGATTTTTACTTTACCCCACATACCCCACGACCGTGGTTTATGCATTTCTACATAAGCTACGTATAGACCCTTACATTCGCAAGTTTGTCAAACTTATTTCTAAATTATTCTCACCATAGATATTTTATAGACCCCCGGCATATGGGATACACCATCCACCTCTGGACAGCTTTCGTAGTGTTTTTACACTTTACGGTATCTTTCTGCCGACTTCACCTAGCTTCATACTATGCTTTAGCCAATTTCATAAAATGAAATTACATAGCATGTAGGAGTATTAGGGGAGCGTTTCAGGGCGTTACCCCTTCATTCCACTCTTAGAATATCAGTTCTATATACAAATTAAGTTTTGTATATGCCTTGTTTCCTACAATATTTGTAGTTGTCAAGGAACGTGTCGCACCCATATCGTACCCTGCTCTAATTGCTTTCTTATTTTCCTCAAGCTTCATCTTATCAAGGTCGGTTATTTTTCTCTTTACATTCTTAATCGCTTCCATCTGGTCAATGGCTTTGATATGAAAGGTAACAATCATATTTTCTTCCACAGCCAAAAACTCGGATAACATCTCATCTTTAATATCCGATGCTAAAAGCTGTAAAAAATTCACCTCTGCACATACTTCTCCGGTTTTAAAGTAGGTAGGTTTGGAAAAGTTAAAGGAAGTCGGCACAATATATTCCTTAGTCGTCAGTCCGCTGTATTTCAAATCCTCAAAGGAGAAAACTAATCTGTCATTTGGATTTAATATATCGTGAATAACTTTTAAGCGTTCCTCTCCATCAAGTACATAGGCTTTCACTCCCATCTGCTTAAAGTTATTTAGCACATCCATTTCTATTCGCTCTAACCTGCTCTTTGCCTGCTTTAAGTCCTCCGCCTCTATGGTAAAGGTTAAATACATACTCTTGGCTAGTCCGTTATTTCCCTTAGAACTTTGGCTTAGGAGCATCTGTCTGTATTCATCTCTGATCTCGTTAAAATCATCTCCTATTTCTTTGATGTCAATCAATTTATTGATTTCCTCATTTTCGCCGACACTGTTGATATAGTTAAATTCCACTTCCACACTTGAATCAAAGAAGTTAAGAAAAGAAGAAAACTCAGAGAAGATGCCTTCTTGATCTTCTTCTTCCATTAAGCGATAGTTAATGTCAAAAAAACGAATAGTTTTATTGTATTTTTCTTTTTCAATCTGACAAATCCCATCTTTAAGCATTCTTTTGTAAGGAATCGTATCCTGTACGGTTTCTTTTTTCTCCGATTTCATTAAAAAAGGAAACCATCCTTTTTTATTAATTGATGATTTCCCATTTCTCTTATTCTTTACATTTTTCCTGTTTACTTTTTTTAACTCAGATAATTCTTCCCTATTTTTCTTAAGTGCCAGTTCATCCTTCTGTATTCTTTGTTCCTGCTTTTTCTTCTTGTCTTTATTCAATTTTTTTCCTCCTTTTGCCACTTAATCCTGCCTTACTTATAGGCGTTTTTCTTTTTATTCTCATTTTTATCTCGCCTTTTTTCTTTCCTGTGTTATAAATACTTTTTGCTTGATATACTCTTATCTTTTTGCTTTTATGAAACCTTAAGATATAGGCTAAATGTTTTTCAAACGGCTGATTATCCTTTTCATAAAGCGTTACAAATAAAATCGGTAATACAACTAAGCTCATTAATATCATCGAAATATCTGTACTTAAGAAGTTTTTACATAACAGATAAGTAGGAAAACCAAGCAGTCCCGCTATACTAAAGCCGATTAGTTGCCTTTTAGTAAGGTTGAGAGCTACCTTTGTTTTCACTCTGCTAAGATCCTTAGGTATCTTCACATATGCCATGACCTACCCCCTGTCTTTTTCTTTGTTATTTGAAAGTGCTTCGATATGCTCCCAAAGTGAGATGATTTCCTCTTTTACCTTCTCTAACTCTTCTGCCGGTTCTTTATATTTACCTTGTTTTTTGACCTCCATTTCTATTTGACTTAAAGTTTCACTGATTGAAAGAACTTCTTTTAAAAGAACATCCAATGCCTTTATCGACACTTCTCTAAATTCCTCCTGCTTTTCTTCTTCTGTTTTTATTTCCTCTTTCAGATACTCATCCATAAACAAGTCAAGGTCATCTTCTAATTCCAAGAAGTTTTCTTCTTTATCTTTTGTTCCAAAATCTTCTTTGGGTAAGGCACTTTCTTTACCTTTGGTTTTAGCAAAGTCAAAATCCCTATCTGCCAATTCTGATATATTTTGTGTTTTCCTGCCTGCAATCCTTCTAATTAAAATACCTACTGAAAGGATTGCTCCCGTTCCCAAAATGTTTCCTATCTTTTTATTTAATTTCTTCATTGCTTCCTCCTATTAATTATATTTTTTCTTAATTGTATTATTTTTAATCGAATTATTTTTACTTTTTCACTTTTGCTCATTTTGAACAAAAGTCGCTTCTAATGACTGTTAAGAATTGATTTTGCAATACTTCCCGACTTCATCATCATTACGCCAAGTATCAGTCCGTATGCCAACACCTGTAAAATACTTGCATGAATATCTGTAAAGTTTATGGTTTTAACCAATACTGCATAGATTCCGAAAAAGATTAAGATAAATAATCCTTGTAGTCCAAGTGCAAATAAACTTCTGATAAAGTTGGTTCCAATACTCCCCCATTCCTTGTTTCCCATTGTGGCAAAAGGAATAGCTGCAATGGAGCAATAAATATAAATTTCAATCATTCTTCCGTATAAGATTACAGTGATTAGAACGGACAGAATTGTTAAAGAGATTTTAACAAGTCCCGTCTCAAGCGCAATTCCGATGAGTGTTCCAAGTTCTTTTGTCTTTAGGGCATCGACCATAGCATCAAAATTACCGGGTGTAATATTGGCACTGTTTCCCACGACTCCTGCTGCTTTTCCTATCATCTCCTGGGCGACATCAAAGACTGCCATAGAAAATTCAAAGGCATGGGATACCAGCCATACGGCTACCCACATCTTGATAATGTATTTAAAAAATTCAAAGGTGTCTGTATCGTGCATGGAATTTTTCTGTACGACCACTTGAATTAATTCTATGCAAAGAATGGCTGTCAGGATAATAGCTGCTATGGGCAAAACGACGTTTTCATTGATGGATTTTATAAAGGCAAACACCTCCGAGTTCCATGAACCCGGAGTTTTACCTACTTCTACTGCAACAGTAGATACCTTGTCATTTATATCTACAAGCATTGCTGAAAGATTATCTTTAATCACATCAATCATAATATCCTTGAAAAACTCTTCTATCTTTTCAAACAAATCAAGCATCTTATTTCAACACATTGGCAAGTAGCGGGATTAGCTTTAGCCCTATTAAAACTATCCCTCCCCCTGCCATAAGTTGTTTTATGCCCTGTGATTTCGCACCGGGATTGTCGTTGCCATAACCTTCAAGCAGATTGATGACTCCCCATGCTCCAAGTCCTGCCCCTATTGCTGTTACCAACACTTTCAGTACATCTACCGCCTGTGTAAAAAATTCCATTAATCTTCCTCCTCGTTTACTGTATTTTCTGTTTTGTCTACCTTATTGAGATGCTTTACAATAAAGTTTTTATAACTTTTATCTTCTTTTTCAACTTCCTTGTAATAACCAAAAACATGAATAAAATCACCTTTTTCAAAGTCTCTGGCAAGCTCAGCTTTTTCACCATAGACATTACAGTTAATATATTCCTTTTTCTTTTCTCCTGCTTTTCCCATCTTTCTAAAAAGGGTAAAATTAGCTACTTTAACTTCTCCATTCTTGCTTTGAATTATTGTTATCTCTACTTCATTGATTAAATTCCCGTTGATATTAAGCACTTCTTTTTGCATATTCTTCCTCCGATTTCTTTTTGTTATATTTTTCTAGCGTTTCAAACAAAAAAGACCACAACTTTTATTCTTCAATCGTTGTGATCTTTATTTACGTTAATTTGTTCTATTTTCTTTGTTTTTAGCCTTCTCAACTTCTGCTCATTTTGAGCAAAAGTTGGAGGGCTTCTCCCACCTATTCCTATCTTATTAAATTTCCTCAATTGTATATTCTCCATTAAAGCCTCCTCTATCTTAACTTCTGTTCATTTTGAGCAGAAGTTTATCTTTAATTCCTTATTTTTAAAATTGACTTTTGTTCATAATGAGCAAAAGTCTACCAGTTTTTTATCATTCAATCATTTTCTATTTTTCTAATTCAATTACTTTTACAGGCATATCCTTTTTGAGATTAACCCTATCTTTTCTTTTTAGGTATTTCTCTACATCAAAGGTGTTTTTCTTATTATAGTCAGAAAGCAGTTTATAATTTTTGTGCTTGGTAATATCAAATTTATCACTGAAAAATGGTCTAACGCCTCTCAGCTGCATAATACATTTGCCACCATCCATAACAAAGAGTTCATCTTTACTCATTAAATCTTTTCCTGTCTTTTGATAATTTAACCCATAGCTATTTTGATTACTTCTTGTTTCCGAGGTGTTATATAAATCTATGGTTTCTTTTCCCAGCGTTTCTGAGATTTCTTTTAAGGTGCTTCCTTCCTTTCCTCCAAGAAAAATGGTTGTATCACAGTTGCCGATAACGGTATCGGAATGATCCTTATAGACTGCTTTTAACTGACTTTGTGCTTGTAGGATAATGCAAGCGGAGATTTCTCTGGAACGAATGGTTGCAATGAGTTTTTCAAACTTTGGAATTTGACCGATATTGCTAAACTCATCAAGCAAACACCTTACATGAACGGGAAGTCTACCGCCATACACATCATCTGCCTTATCACAAAGTAAATTAAAAAGCTGCGTATACATCATCGCCACCACGAAGTTAAAGGTATCGTCGGTATCGGAGATAATAATAAATAGGGCTGTTTTCTTATCTCCTATAGTATCAAGCCCCATCTCATCGTATTCCATAAGACTTCTAAGTTCCTCAATATCAAAGGGAGCAAGCCTTGCACCACATGAAATAAGGATTGATTTTGCTGTTTTTCCGGCTGCAAGTTTGTATTTGCGGTATTGCTTTACTGCAAAGTGATTAGGTTTTTCTTCTTCAAGTGCATCAAAGATATAGTCAACGGCATTTTTAAAGTTTTCATCTTCTTCTCTCACTTCGCTGGCATCAATAAAAGCAAGTAAGGTTTCAAAATTTTGTTCTTCCTCCGGTGCCTCATAGTAAAGGTAGCCAATCAGTGCGGTATAATATAAGCGTTCGGCTTTCACCCAAAAATCCTCACCGGATTTTTCTCCTTCCCCCTTTGTATTGGCAATAATGGTTTGCACAAGTTTTAAAATGTCTTTTTCACTTCTTAGGTAGGCAAAGGGATTGTAGTGCATAGATTTTTTGAAATTTATGGTATTTAACACCTTAATTTCATAATCATGCTTTTCTAACATCTTTCCACATTCAATTAGGACAGTACCTTTGGGGTCTGTAACAACATAAGATGAGTGCATTTGCATCAAGTTCGGTTTTAAGAAAAATCGGGTCTTTCCACTTCCTGAGCCACCAATCACTAATACATTTTTGTTTCTTGCATACTTGGGATTTTTAGGTCTTGAGTTCATAGTCAGTCTTTCTGTATTGGTTAAAATTATATTGTTTTCAAACTTTTCATCAGCGTAAGGCTCTATGTCTTTAGGGCGTCCCCATCGGGCTGAACCGTACTCTCTGCCTTGCCTGAACTTCTTGGCATTTTTCCCTTTGGTATAGACAATGAATTTAATTAAGGTTGCTATCCCTATTCCTACAAGTATGTCCATAAGGTGTATGCTTGGGATAAAGCTCATGGTATTAAGCTCAAGCATTCCTTGAAATATCCTGTCAATCACATCTCCACCGGTATAGCTTCTCACATGATGAGAAAAAATATTTCCCGGATAAAAGAAAAAGAGATAAGGTAGATTTTGTAGTAAAAATCTTTTCTTATCTCTTATATGAAATATGCTTTTTATATCTTTTATCATATTTTGCAATATTTTCGTTTTTATCGCCTCCTCCTCTAATCAGATATTCCATTATCAATGAAAAAAGAGCAGATTTCTCTGCTCCACATTGGTTTTAACGATGTATTTTATTTTATCTTATCTGATTCTTTTATAACGTAATACTGCATCTGCACCTTCTTTCTTCACTGAAAGCAATTTTAGATTCATTTTTTTATTAAGCTTTATGCTATTTGCCTCATTTTCGCTTAATATCAAGGGCTTAATCGTAATGATATATTCATCTATTATATCTTCCTCAATAAAACCTTTTATAAACTTTGACTTCCCGATTACTATGATATGTTTTCCGTTTTCTTTGCGTATAATATCTACTAAATCTTTTTTTGCCTCATCTTCTTTAGCATCTTCTACTTGGTTTGGCAAGCTTTCTTTTGTCAGAAAGGTATCGGCTATCTCTGTATATTTTTCTTTTTCCTTTTGTAAGTCTATATCATCCACATCAATAATTATTCCATTCAAGCTGGTTGTAATTGGCAGAATAACCTTTCTAAAAAGCTTGAGTTTGCCATTATGATCAACAAGGAGCCCCTCTTTCATCAGCCTATTCTTCAGCTTTGTTTCTTTACTTAAAAAATGCTGATAAACTTCTGTGTAAGGTATCCATATATCCCGTTCTTCTATTTTGTCATATACTTTATCCAAAACTGTATACTTTTCATCTTTACATGGAAATCTGCCTGTTTCTATAATATATTCTCTACACTGAGAATAAAGCTCCTGCATAATAAATTCCTTTTGAGCGTTTTTAAGATGAGAGAATTTCTTGTTTGTCTGTAGGAGTTTCCCATTTACTTTTTTATGATTTTTTATAATAATCCCTCCTTTGCTTTTCTTAGCAGTTCAAATCCTATTAGATTCTACCTTATTTGCGAAATACTTAAACTGTATTGTATCATATTTTAACAGCAAACTTATACTATTTCTGCCCTAAAGTTATTTAACTATAACTCTACTTCTGCCTTCTTTTCTCTAATTTTATCTTTCATCGGTGCATTCTTGACTTTTTCTTTGTAATGATTTAATTGAGTCATAACTGATTCTCTTTTTTTCTCTTTTCCGGCAAATTTAGCAACAGCACTCTTAAAGGCATCTTCCATGACTTTTTCATCTTTTGCCTGAAAGAAGATAATGTTATTTCCTGTGGTAAGATCTTTTTTAATACTGAATTTGACACCACTTTTATTTAAGTTTCTTTTTAAGCCTTTAAAATCCACGTCATTGAGTTCTAAGGTTTCAACCTTCCCTTTTTGCACTAAATCCTTTACAGTCGTCGGCTTCTTTTCTTCTATAAACGCCTTTAGCGTTTTACCTTCTTTGGCTGCTGCATCCAACAGCTTTTTCATCAGGCTGATTATCATTTTCGCTGATTTTATATTTCCTTTTTTCACTATGGCAATAACTTGTCTGCTTACTTCTTCATTGATCAATAGCTTTCCTCCCCTCTATCCATTTATTAAAAACATATTTGCCTTTCTTGCCTTCTCCTTCATCTTAGCAACTCTTTTGTTTTCTCCTGAAAAAACGATGGGAATTGCCATTTCAAGTATCCTTGAATAAATTCTCTGTTCTTTTAGATTGCTTGGATTTGTAAGCTGTACCGCACTAAGATTAGTGGTCAATATTATTGGTTTATCTGCTCTATATCTGCTATCAATAACATTAAAGATATGCTCTGTTGCAAAGGGGGTGTCTCTTTCCATTCCAAAGTCATCAATTATCAGCAGCCTATAGTTATTTAAGTTTGCAATGTATTTATTTTTATTGATTTCCAGATTCATCATATCATTCAAGATAATGGCAAAGTTCGTCATCTTCACGGAAACTTCCTTTTCAATTAGAGCATTGGCTATTGCTGAAGCCAAATAGGTTTTTCCGGTTCCTACTGGTCCTGTAAGGAGTAAACCGATGTTTTCTTTCTCCATTTCTTCAAATTTTTCCACATAGTTTTGTCCGGTTTCTTTATGCTCTAAGCTGCCATCTTCTTTTTGGAATGTTTGCTCTACTAAAAGCCGGTCGTCAAAGGCTTCTTCTCTTAAATCGGCTATTCTACTTTGACGTTCAAAAGTTTCCCACTTTTCTCTTTCTTTTTTCAATTTCTTCTCCCTGCAAGTACAGTTTTTCGGCAATTTCCTTGAAATCCCATCAATAATGCTTATCTGCTGTTTAGGGGTATGGCATAAACCGCAATAAATAAGTCCGTCTTTTTCACCTATATAATCTCTATTTTCTTCGTTTAAGCTGTCTTTTTCCATTCTTTCAAATACTTTAGTTAAAATATTTCTTGTGCTTTCCATGTCTCTTCTCCATTTCTTTTTTATCTTTTAATTGCAATGGTTTAAATGGTTTAATTTCTCACACTGCTTATTATTCCCATTACCTTTTATTTTATACATTTAAGTTGTATTCAAGAAGTCCTGCCATATCTGCCAATCCTTGCTGTAATCGGTTGTACCTGATTTTGTAGATGCTGATGTTGTTATTCCTAAAATATTAACCGGTGCATTGTAAAGCAAAGAAAGAAGATAGGCTCTTAAGTTTATTATCTTTTGCTTATTTTCCCTAAGAACTGATAGGACATATTTAATATGTTCTTTTTGTAGTGATAAAAGTTGTTCTCTCAATGTTTTATAAGCTGTCCTGCTTTGATTGATTCTTATATCTGTCTTGTTTTGGATTGCTTCTGTCATGAGATTTATCATAAGGTCAATCTTTTCTTTTTCTTTCGGTTGTTCTTCTATTAGAGCTGGATAGTCTATTTGATGTTTAAGTATTTTTTCTATCTCCTCCATCTCCATAGCCCTATCTTTTGAGGGGGATATGGGGGTGGTGTTATTATACTCAGTATTACTATATTCAGTTTTATTATAATTAGTCTTATTACATTGTGATTTTAACAATTCTTGTTTTGTGAAAATCACATTTCCTGAATTGTGATTTTCATCATTCTGGTTTTGTGATTGTAATAATTCCTGATTTGTGATTTCTTCTTGCACATCAGTTTGTTCCTTTGTTTCTTGGATAATAAAATTTTTCACATACAGTATGTTGGGTTTTCCTAGTCCGAGCCTCTTCTTCTCAACAAGTCCTATCCCTTTTTTATCATCCAATTCCTGAAGGATTTTTGTTGCTTTCTGTGTGGCACAACACATGATGTTTGCAATTTCTTCTATGGTAAAGATGATATATACCTTGTTTTCTTCATCGATCCAGTTATTTTTCATAGATAAACTCATTCGGTCAAGCAAGATGCCATACAGCACTTTAGCATCGCTACTTAAGTCTTTAAATGCTTCATCCGTAAATAATAATTTTGGAATACGAAAAAAGGAGAATTGTTCCGCTTCTTTTCCGTAATAGTAGTTGAATTTAATATTCATACGCTCTACCTCCTATGTTTTAAGCATAAAAAAAGAGATAGCTGTTTTTCTTTACTATCTCTTCCATATTTTTTATTATTCATTTATTTTACTGTGTTATTGTATAACCATCCAGCTTCCATCGGTTAAACTTCCTTGTCTATAAATCTTATTTTCCTTTTTCAATTTTTCTATATCTCTTTTTATTGTCTTATCAGATACATTAAATTTATTGCTCAACTCCATAATAGTAACTTTTGGATTGTTTTCCATTTCTTCTATGACAAGTATTTGTCTATCTTTAGCGAGCAATTTCTTAGGGACATTCTTTAGGACATCATTGGGGACATTATTAACATAATTTCTGTTATATAATGTTAGAATTACCCCATTATCCGATGTTTTATATTCCGGTTTTTTATCATTCTTTAAATATTCGCCTAACTCCTGATGCGTAGTTCTCTATAAAGTCGGCTTTATATTACTTGTTATTTTCCATTTAATTCTTCTTTCTTAAAGATGTTTTTTCTAAAATGTTTATTGAATCTTTCCTTCAAATAGCTGTTTTTCTTTGCTATCTCTGTGATGAACGAATATTTTATATTCTATTTTTGTCTATTTTCCATTATCAGTATCATCTTGTTTTTTACTTAGTGGCTCTTTTACAACATCTTCAATCAGTTTTGATAAATCTACAGCATTCTTTGATGTAATAACAGGCTTTCCTGTTTTCTGTTCTATTTCTTTTCTGGCATTTCCTGCTACACTTCCTCCCTCTTTAGCAACTTTTTTATTTTCTTCCAAGCCTTGTGGATTGGTTGTTTTGGTAAGTTCTGTTGTAGTTGCTTCTGCAAGCATGTTCAGCACAATTTCAAGAGTTGTCATATTATCTCTTAAGTTTTCCTTTTTTAAGCCTTTTAGATCTTTGTATTTTCTTGTCGTCATTCCTGACCATGCTTTGGTAATCTCGTCAGTAAGAATTGCGTATTCAATTCCTTTCTCTATGCCATGATCATCCCAAGCATCTGTCAATTCCTTTCTAACTTGAATGGCTTGTAATCTTTGATTTATCCACTCACGTGTATACCCTTTCTTCAAATAGGTTTCTAAAGCTCTGTCAATGGTCAGTTCCGGATCAATGATTTCATCAATCCGCTCTTTCCCTACTTCTGCCAACCATAATTTGAACGGTTCTGCTTTGGGAGATGGTATGGACTGGATAATACGGAATATTCCTTGCATATCTGCTACATCAGTTAGACGCATTTTCCCATCTGCTGCTTTCATTTTCAAACCGTTACAATTTGTAACGGTTTCATTTCCTTCCTCTTTTAATCTCTTTTTAAGCACTCTCCAGTACACTTGAGGATTTTCACTTTCTGTGAGTACTCCTACTACATCTACTATTGAAAAATACCATTCTTCTTTTTCTTCATCCCAAGCAGAGCGTATCTCTTTATTTTCATATAACTTTATTTCATTCATCTATGCCACCTCTTTGCTTTATCTATATTTTCTGTTGATATTTTTTCCTTACTGTTATTATACTCTAAAATACAACTTTTTATATACTATTAAGCACCTTCTTTTTCTCTAAAATACATCTCTAAAGCCTTTTCTATAATTTCTCCTACTGCTTCTTTGCTTTCATCCTGAAAGAATTTTTTGTAGGCACTTTGAGATAGTTTAATATTCTGATATTCTTTTATCTTTGGCTTTTTTAAGTTCAACAAATATGATGTAATCATCTCTTGACTTAGTTCTTCTTGTCTGTTCATTAAATGAAGTGTTTTAGCATCGCTTGGCTTTAAGCACAGCTCCAGTTCTTCACATTGACTATATAAATAATCTTGTATCTCTATAGAAAGATAGGATATGTCAACTGCCATCGTCAGTCCGATTTCATCATTATCTATGGCTTGTTTCCAAATATCCGTTAAATTATTTAACCTTAAATATCTTGCAATGGATGCTCCGGATAAATTGTATTCCTTACCTATATTTTTTCTGCTGTCTGTTTTATCTTCCGTTTTGTTTTCCCTTTCTATAATACCCTGTTCTAAATTGTTTATCTCTTTTTGTAAATCGTTTCGCTTTCCTTGACTTGCTATTTTTTCATATCTCATTTTAAGGACAAGTGCTTTTTCTGTTGGCAGCAAGTCGGAAAAGGAACGCTGCATAAGATTGGTTTCTATGACATAGGTATAAACTTGCTCCTCCGTTAGATTTTCTTTAACAATACAAGGAACAGTTTTTAACTTGGCAAGCTTTGCTGCATTAACTCTGTTATGCCCGGAAAGTATTTTATAAGTTCCGGTTTCTTTTTTCAAAACAATAACCGGATTTAATATCCCATTTTCCTTGATACTTTCAACCATATCTTCCAGTCTTTTCCCTGTATAAAGGGTAAATGGATGATCATGATAATTTTCAAGTAAATCTGTTTCTATATCCTGTACATTCCCCTGTTCTATATTATCTACATCACCCATCAGAAAATCCACTGCATCACAAATTTCTCTTTTTTTCAGTTTCTTATTCATAGCAAATCTCCTTTGCCAAATGGTCGTATGCAAGGTCTACACTGCTTCCTTTTGCATACTTTTTAATGCTTTGTCCGCTATATATGGCTTCTCCTACTTTTACAGTCTTCGGTATTTTGTTTTGAAAAACCTTTATTTTCCCTTGATACATTTCTTCCACCTGTTCAGTAAGAAGTTTTGAAAGATTTGTCCTGCTATCGCACATGGTAAGCAAAATACCTTTTACTGATAACTTAGGATTGACTCTTTTTTTGATTTTTTGAATAGTTTTTAAAAGTTCGCTAATTCCTACAATGGCAAACAGTTGTGTATCGGCTGTAATAAGCACACTGTCTGCTGCACAAAGGGCATTAATGGTTAAAATATTAAGTGATGGTGAGGTGTCTATAAGGATACAATCATAATGCTCCCTTACCAGTTCAATAATTTCTGATAATATTCTTTCACTCCCCGTTTCCGACCTCATTTGTGTTTCTGTAACTGACAGGTAAATGCTTGAGGGTATAATGTCTATTTCATCATAAGATATGACATAATCCTCTACCGAATAACTTTCTTCTTCCAGTTCTGCCATTAACAAATGACCTATGGTTTTTATATTTTCCAGATTTTCTACATCAAAACACCTTGTAAGATTGGCTTGAGGATCAAGATCTATGACTAATACTTTTTTACCGAGTTCTTTCAATGAGTAGGCAAGATTTAAAGCGGTAGTCGTTTTTCCAACCCCTCCTTTTCGATTGGCTATAGTAATAACTTCTGCCATAAGTACCTCCTTCTTCTCCATACAGAGATTTTATTTATACTATACTTTTAGATATATTTCGGTATAAAAAAATGATGACAGTCTATCCATCATCAAAGTTTAAAAGTTTTGTGGAAGCCTTTAACCCTTGATTTTGCTTGGATTTATTGTACTGTCATCATTATATCATTAGCACCTGTTTGAGCTACTATTATAAGATTATTATCTCTATTTTCTATCATGTATTTCTGGAGTTCATTCCACTCAGCATTAGGATTTTTTATTTTAAATTTTTCCAATAAATTTTCTTCTAGATTTTGTAATAGAAAGTTATTTTCCTTTTCAACATCAATACCACCACTAGCTGCATAATCTATTCTATTAAGTAAACCTTTTATCATTATATACCTAAAGAAAAGATTTTCTTCCTCATTGCCATTTTCGTCATCCTCTTCATAAATTCTATTCATAGAAAAATATTTTGCACTTAACCTTTTTACAACTATCTTATCTAATCTCTCATAATTAAAACTGCTCGCCTCTTCCTTTATTAACTCTACTTCTTTTTTTAGCATTTCTTTATCAAAGTTAAAATCTCTTTCATGATGATATGCTATTGCTTGTGCAAGTAGTTTTATTCTTTCTTTTGAATATCCTTTTTCCCCCAATTCTTTTGCATTTAAAAAAGCTAAGCTTAATATCCCATGAGGAATTTCATCACTATGCCTTCTTATACCTTCTATCTTATCTTGAAATTTTCTATTCATCTTTCCTAAATCATGATATAAACATGATAAGTATAATATATCCCAATCTACATTGAGATTAGGATATATTTTTTTAAACAACTCATAATTCTCTATTAATTTTTCAGTATGTCCTATAATGGTTTCTCTAGGATTTGATTTAGCCAAATAATTATTCATATTCCAATACACCTCTAGACTATGCATTTAACACAATATTATTATCTATATCTTTTAACACAAGTTCATCCTGAATAGCTGTTATATGGGAAGAATATAGTACATCTACCTTATTCCATACCCTAAATATTTTTGGTGAATTAGCTGTACCATAGTTTTCTGAAAGAACATAATTCTTGGCAATCTTATATCTTGTTCCTCTATTCTTTATTCCATCACCACTACCATCTACTACAATTGATTCATCCATTATCATGTTTAGTGGAATATAAGCAGTATATTCTTCACTTAATTCAATATCTTCTTCTAATTCCTCTTCAAAAATATCCACTACCTTAACTTCTTTAATAGTTACAATATCTTCTCTCCTACCTAGAGAAGGATATTCTCTAGGATAAAGAAAAGCTTTTTCTATTTCTTCTAATAAACTTTGATCCCGCGGAATTATATGAATCAATAGTTCTACATCAACTAAAAGCTCTACTGTAGAAATACCTCTACTTACACCAAATTCCCCTACCTGTAATTGATGCCTCGTCGAGTCAAACTTCATACCATTTTTAAATTCATATCTAGTATATAAATCATTTACCTTAGAATGATATTTTCCCTGGATACTAACGTCCATTTCCTTATATTCCTTGTAATCGCAAAGGCTATGAACCATTCCTATTACTGTTGAATATGGTGGTAGTGGATAAGTTTCCTTGAGTTGAAAACTAGTTGGTTTCTTATAATTCACCATGTTCTGATATAATTTTAGCCTAACTGCCTTTTTATTTTCCTTCATAATAGTCTTTCACCTTACTTTTTAGCCCATTAAAAAATTCAGGCATAGTTAATGCATTTAATTTTTCTCTTATTTCATTGTCATTATTAAACTTACCTTCAATTAATCCACAGCTTGTATCTTCTTTTATTGAATCAAACATAACTCCTTGGATTTGTTTAACTACTAACCTATTATCCTTTACATCTAAAACATTTTCAAATATAGGATTTTTTATATCGTAAATTCCGCCTATAGCGAACAAAGGTTTTAAATCTTCTCTTCTACCTCTAATATCCCTATATAGGAAAGCAATTGTATCTAATAGTTTATTAACCCTTCTTATTTTCTCCTCATCATCAAGTTCAATAGAATATACTTCATCTATTCCTATTTGATCTAAATCCATCACTACTGTATATCTATAATATGATCTATGAATTTCAGATTGAGCTATATTCATATTTTCATCTATTCTATCTGCCAAACCTTTATTTGTTAGAAAATCTAAATCACCTTTAAAAGTCTCTAAAGATATAGCATTGGATAGTCTTACTTTTGCACTTCTCTTTTTTCCACCTGAAACTGTACCTTTTGATGTCTTTAAATATCCAAAGAAATCAATTTCTGGATAATCTGCTATGGTCGCTTCTTCTGCAAATTGAATAACCTTTTTATCTCCACTGCCTTCTGCTTTTACTGTTGCTAAATTCTCTCCTATCTGTTCCGATATATTATATCTAATTGCTTGCCTTGAGATATAAGTATATTGCTCTCCTTTATCTCTAGTCAGTTTTTTCAAAGATGCTACATTCCCTACTCCCTCACCATAGTTTGCACTTTCTGCCTCAAATATCATTGAAATAGCCAATCCCTTTGGTTTCAAGTTATTCATTATCTTTTCCCCCATTCTCATTATCATTATTATTCTCTTTCTTTCCTTCTATAAGCCCTGCTACAAATGCATATCCAATAGTTTTAAACCTCTCTTCATTTTTTAAAGCATCTAGAAATATTTCAGGTACTGATGATTTTACATACAAGTAACAATTTAATAATGTATCCATGAAGCTATCAACATTATTTGTCTTTAGAGAATTTAATAGTCTATATGATATACCACTAAGTTTATCTATGGCACCCTTACTTCTATATTTTTCTCTTAATTTTTTCCCCTCATCATTTCCATCTCTAACTATGTCCTTATATACTCCTTTCATACACCCTACCCCCTTTAAAAATCTTGTATTAATCCTTAAAATTCTAATCACATGAAATGAATTATAATGTGAATCCTTCGGCTTCGATAATTTATAATGAAGCATCTTTTGAACTAATGTAAACATATTTTGACTATTCAACAATCTATCTATGACTAATTCATAAACATTAAAATAAGTATTGATTTCTTTAAATCCACAATTAATCAATTTATTTAAATCATCTTCTGAGGCTTTAATAATTTCTAAGGATTTTCTAGAAAGTATATTAAATCTATATTTCTCATCCTCATACCTAATTAGTTGGATATCCGCTAACTCATATTTTATTTTATCGTTATATTCTTCATTTATTGATTCTACTAATGCTTTATAGGTTAACTTCTTGTCATCTCTATTTTGTTTGTAAATTTCCATATATATTTTATTGTTTATATCTATAGCATTTCTCATACTTGAGTTATCATTTATATATATTCCTTTATCATAAAGATAAGAAATTCCTGCTGGTACACATGAATATACTAGTTTACAAATAGGGCAAACAGCAATATCATTTTGAAACTCCCATACATGAGATGATTTTCTGCTTACATCAAATCCTGTAGAATTTAGAAAACTAAGATCATTTGAAAAATCCTTCATACTTTTATCACAAGAAAAGCAATTATACTTAAATTTAGACTTATCTATATTTAAATACTCTATTGCAGGTTCAATGAAATAGTTCTTGTAATCTATATACATATCCTTCTCTTTTGTCTGAGGATTCAAGAAACAAACTCCATTCCAACCATTCTTTATTATGGTATACATGGCATTTTTTGCACCAATATATTTTTGTGATTTCTCCAGCTTCATATATTCAATTATTTCTTTTAATATAGTAAACCTATCTTTTATTTCTGGTAATATCTCACTTATCTCTTGTTTTTTCTTTAATTTTATAGTTTTCAAACTCTTCTCTAGTTCTAAAACATCTACAGGAGAATCTATTAGTTCATAAGCAGATTTATAGCTATTACTTTTTATTTGTTTCTTGACAACATCAGATATATATTTATTCATAGATTCAAGTTTCTTTCCATCAAATTCTTCAAAATTATTTTCTTCCTGCTTGTCTATAAATTCTTCAAAGGAAAGTATTTTATTTAATGAAAATATGTCTTTATATTTGTCTGTAAAATACTTAAAATATTTTTCTTCAAATCTTATCAAATTCTCCAACTCAAACTCTATATAATTTTTATCTATTTTAACATTATCTTCTGCGTGTTCTAGTATATTGTAAAATCCTACTAATCCACTATTGTAAAGCCAATCTTCCATATATAATCGTATCTTTTCTCCCACTCTATCACCCCCTACACTAAATCTAACATCCCAAATCCTCCACTTTTTCTAGCCCCTATACCCGATTTGTAAATATAGTCTAAAATATATGGCTTAGCTTGCACCTTTATCCTACATATATTTGATAACACTTCTATTCCATAATGTTTTACTTTAACCTCTTTATTACTTAACAACTGAAAATCTACTTCTTCAATATCCAATCTTCTCTCTTCACCAAAGTTATCTAATAGCTGATATCTAAGATTTTCTATAAATATTTCTTTCCCTCTTTCTTCACTCAACGAATAATACCAGGTTTTATTATTATCACCTTTATGTTCTCTAACAACTACTGGGGACCTAGAAGAGTAGACAGCATAATCATTAGTTATTGGCTTTTCTTTATTCATATTTATATTACGTACTATTATAGAGTTACCTTTAATATCATAGGATTTTCCTCTATTTGCTAATATTGCATTATAGAAGAAAATGCCATCCTTCATATCAGCTGTTGAAAAATTCAAGATTATCTTTTTCTCAGGAATAATTATCTCTTCTCTAGTAAATTTGCAATTTGGCATATACACTGAGAAGGTAAAATTCTTTCTTTTATTTTCCTCCTCTTCATATAGTGATTGATAGTAGTCTTTATCATAGGACTCGTAAATATGTTTTAGAAAGGAAAGGATTATTCTGTTTTTATCTTTTGGTATATTTTCATTGGATAAAGCTAACTCAACATTGTATCTCATATTTCCACCTCCCAATATATTTTAGTTTCTATAAAGCTGCAATCTAAGTACAGCTTTATAGAATTGTTAAATTTAAGTGATAATATTTATTAAAGAGATAAGCCTATATACAGTGAAATGGTTACCTTGCGTATCAGTGTAAACAACAATAAGAAATACATGATTTCACCTCCACTATTCTAAGTTCATTACACTTATTATCTCTTAGAATTTAAATACTATTCACCAATTATATTTATCTTCTTATATTCCATATTTTTTAGATAAAATTCTAATTATATTATTATGTTTTTAGGAAATACTTACTAATAATCATGAAATAGAACCAGCTTATGGAATGTAAAAATTATATTTATATTCTTCTTATTTTAATAGAACTACATTAGAAAACTTCTTCTTACTAATGAATGATTTTCTTACATTAATAATATCATTCATTGGTGCAATCATTAATCCCCAATTCATATATTCTTTGTAATTTTCTCATTTCTTCTATTACGTCTTTCTTAAGTTTGTCTGGGGCTAACACTTCAGCCTTACTTCCCATGCCTAAAACCCATGTTTTAACTTCTTCATATCCCTTTAGATTTGCTTCAAAGATTATATTTTCTTCATCTATTTCAGTTATTTTTTGATTCAATGAATATTGTTTCTCTTTAACCAACTGACTCATAGGATATGATATTTTTAGTTTCAAATAAAAAATATCATCATCAATTATTCCAAATGATTTTCTCATTATACTTTTAATATCATATTCAATATTTATGGCAAACTTCTGTTGCAATACTTCTATATTTTCTATCCTAGAAATTTTAAAATATCGAACTTCTTTTCTCATCTCACAATAACCAAAGAAATATATAGCACCATCATGATCAAAAGTTCCATAGGGGTGCACTATTCGGATATCACTTTTCTTCTTTCTTGTATCTTGTCGCAATGATTTGTATAATAACTCAATCTTTCTTTTATTAATTATTGCTTTACTAATTGTTTTCCATATATCTTTTTCTCTTTCTCTCATATATAGTGGTTTTAAATTATCCTTACTAAAATAATTAATATGCTCAAAATCCTTTTCTAAATTTAATATTTTATTAGCCAAGGTTTCAAAATTTAATGCAAAAATATGATTTCCACTTTTAATAGTTTCTCTAGCCATCTTTAATGCTTCTAGCTCCTCTTTTTTAAACCCTATACCTTTTAAATCTATTTTATTTTCTAAATAATATCCACCATACCTTCCACTTTTTGTTCCTATATAAATACCTGCTTTTTCAAAATCCTTTCTATATTCCTTAACCATTCTGGGACTTACTTCAAGTATCTCTGCAAGTTCTTCAACCTTCATCAATCTTCTTCCTTGTAAAAGCATGTACATATTTAATGCATTTGATAACCTTGACACAATCATTCCTCCCCCCGTTTATAACTTATACCAATTAATATATTCTACATTCAATGTAAAGATTCCTTCTTTCTTTGATAAATATCTACATAATCTTCTGTCAATTTTCGACAATTTATATATAATATTAAAAACCTTATTACTAATATGTTAAAAAATATAACTAGGGAATAAGTATAGAGTACCCTATGCAAATCATAATCTCTTAAACTCTTAAAAAACTTACTAAGAATTAAAATATATCCTAATATGGTAACTAATAATAAAAGTACATAGTCCAAACTATGTACTTTTATTTGAATCTTTATTCAAAAATATCTTAACTTTTTAGTACTAAATATTTATATAATTCTAATTTGCAGAAATTTATCTTACCCTTTCCAATACAATATATCACTAATCATATCTTTTCTTATGTCCCATATATTAGCCTGAACATTAAATATATTCCACTCATCAATCTCAAATACCCTCATCCAACTATCCATTATCCTTTTCTTTTCCAAAGGATAAAAACTTGAATATTTTCCATCTATGAAGGAAAATAAATCTTTAAATCCTTTTCTCTCCATATCTGCCATATAAACCTTTTCATCTTCAATATCTTTAGGAATATATAAATGGTTTAATACATAATCCCATTTCCTGCCATCAAAATATATAACTTCACTTTCCTCTACTTCTAATACATATACTACTGTATCTTCTATTGGTTTTAGCATGTTTTCTTCGCTAATTGAGCACCACACTGGAAATTCTACATCATCTGGTTTAGTAATTATTTTACTTGCCTTATTTACAAACCATTCATAAAGCTTTATATAATGTTCTGCTATATCTTCAAATTGCTGTTCTATATATTTTCTTTCAACCTTATATCTTCCTTTTTCCTTTATTTCATCTAAACTTTTTATATTCTGTCTAGTCCAAAGAGTCACTTTCTTAGAATCCCTTTCCGAATTTACCATTATTTTACACCTCCCCAGATAAATTATATATACCCTATTTGCCATAAAAAATACTCCTCCTTGTAGTTACAGTTTCTATTGTTTTACCTGTCTACTACAAGAGGAGCATATCAATCATAGGTGTTTTTCTTAATCTTCTTCACAAAATAAACTTTCAAATTTTTCTTGAATTCTTTTCTTTCTATCCTGGGTTTCTTTTTCATCTACGGAAATAATTATAATATCTCCTTCCTTTGCCTCCATGGGTAATATTACCTTTGGAATTTCAATTATCTCCCTGTTCTCCAATTCTACTATGGCAAGTTCACCTTCAAACCTATCAATAGTAAACCTCATTTAATCCACCTCTAATCATTAAATTTTATTGTATCTCCATCGCTAATCACTATAATATCTCCCTGTAAATCTGTTCTATAAATTTCTATACCTTTATCATTTAATCTCTCTAATATTTCTTTATGTGGATGTCCATAGCTATTATCCTTGCCAGCAGAAATAACTGCAAATTTTGGATCAACAGCATCTAAAAATGTTTCAGAAGTAGAAGTTATACTTCCATGATGACCTACATTTAAAACATCTGATTTCAATCTTCCTTTATTATTTTTTAATATTTCCTTTTCAGATAATTCCTCAGCATCTCCTGTAAATAAAAAAGAATTCTTCCCATTTACAAGTTTTATAACAACTGAATAATCATTTAAACTTTTATACTTTTCTTGATTAGGAGCAAGAATTGTAAACACTGCACCATTTAACTCATAGCTATTTCCTACCTTAGCCTTAGTAATAGATAATCCCTTATTTTTAATACTATCTAAAACATCTTCAAATGTTTTAGTATTTGTTACTGCATTTGGCATAATAATCTTCTCAACTTCAAAAGTATCAATTACATCATCTAAACCCCCTATATGATCTGCATGGGGATGAGTTCCTATAACATATTTAAGTTTATTGATATTTTGTTTTTTAATATAGTCTACAACCAATTCTCCATCTGAATTATTTCCAGCATCTATTAACATGGATTCATTTCCCTTTTTTACTAAAATAGATTCTGCTTGTCCTACATCTATAAAATGAACTTCCAGATTATCACCACTAACATCTAAATCAGATGTTACAATAGCTTCTAAAAAATCTTCACAAGCTGTTACTAAAAAAATCATAGATACCATCAATATTGCAACTAAAAACTTTTTAATATTCTTCATACCTTGCCTCCATTTCATTAAGAACCCTGTTGATAAATTACATTGTCTAGATTATATGCTCTATGATTATCATATTATAAATACTTGTTTTATACAATAAAAAATTATCTTCATAGGTTAATCAAATAAAACCTGCCAATATAAACCTTCTAACTATTTTATTTTAGTTATAAAATATATCCTTTACAAAAACTTTTAAATCTTCAATACTTGGGTATAACAATTATAATTATTATATGTTAAAAGAGGAGGATAAATATGCAGCTATCGGCAAGAAATCAACTTAAAGGTTTTATAAAAAATATTAAAAAGGGACCTGTATCAACAGAAGTTATAATAGATGTTAATGGATTAGAGGTTGTATCTAGTATTACAACAGGTTCAGCGGAGTCTTTGAATCTTAAAGTAGGTGATGAAGCAATTGCCATAATTAAAGCAAGTAATGTAATGATAGGTATATAAATACTATAATTAAATTTGTACTTACAAATTTAATTCTTTCATTAAATTACCTAGTATTAAATTTATCTCAATGAGCAAACTAAAGATAAATAATAAGAGGTGATTTTATGACAAGACTATCAGATCCAAATGCTAGCAAAGCTTTAGATCAAATGAAAGCAGAAATAGCAAACGAATTGGATGCTAATTTAACCCATAAAGAGAAGTTAGATGGAACTATGACTGCCAATCTAGTTGAAAGGGCAGAAAGAAAAATTACTGATAAAAATAACTTTAATCCAAGTTAGGCATAAAAAGGCTCTTTTCTACCAATCAAGAAAAGAGCCTTTTTATACTTTCTTCATGTACATCCTTTGAAGTACTTAAAACATACTATTTGTAGTTTCTACTAACATATTCTATTTCTTCCACTCCATTTAATTCATTAAGTTTAAGAGCTAAATTGAAAAAATACCCTGATAATAAATTAGTAAAATCAAACAGAATATTTGGAACTTCATTTCCACCATAATAATATCTATATAACATTCTTACAACTGCCTTAAACTTTGTCCTTAGAATATGTGCATGAGCTGCAGATTCACATCCTTGAGTAAGTACAAATCTATTGCATCTTTTTTTGACATCATTATATAGTGTATTTGTTCTCTCTTCTAACCATTTAAGCTCATCTTCTGTAACAGATACAAAAGTACGAAGAGATGGATTAATGTGATATACTAATTCACAAATAAGCAATAATTCATCTTTAATATTTTCATCCTCTATTAATGACCTTAAAAGTCCTATATGACTTGCTATTTCATCAGTAAGTATTTCAAAATCACATTTTAAATCATCTGGCTCATCACTTAAAAAAGGGTATGCTTCATACTTACTCCTATATACCTTGCTTTCCATATAATCACCCTCTTAACTATAGTACTAATACAAATCAGGGTAAACAGCCTTTGCCATCTCTTCCAATGCCTTTATAATATTATGATTAGGAAGTGAACTAGACATATTATCAACATAATATACCTGATTATTTTCTACTGCACTAATACTTTTCCATCCTTTTCGAGATTTAATTTCATCTACTGGATTTTCTATATAGTTCACATTTGTAATTATTACATCAGGGCTTCTATCTATAACTAATTCTTCTGATATAGACAACCACCCCTCCTTATCATTTAATATATTTGTAGCTCCAATTATGTCTATCATCTCATTTAAAAATACGCCTTTCCCAAAACTATATAGATTAGGTAAAGCAGCTATTTCAAAGTATACTGATTTCTTTGAAGTAATAGTATCGCCTATTTTCTTTATTTCTGTAATTTTATCCTTCATATTATTTATTATATCTTTTCCTCTTTCCTCAGAGTTTAGAACTTTAGATATAAATATTATATCATTGTAGATTCCTTCAATACTATTACTTGACGGTATATAAGCTAAACTAATTCCTAACTCTTTTATTTGTGTCAATGGATCATTTCCACCAGCCACTGTAATAGTTGAAGCAATAACTATATCGGGTCTTAATTCAATAATCTTTTCTACATCTGGTGCCATCATATCAATGCTGGGTATGTCATTTGATAAACCAGAAATACCTTTAGATTGCGTGTCTATAGCAATGATTTTATCTCCAAATCCTAATTCTAGCAAGATTTCAGTTATAGATGGTGCCATTGAAACTATTCTATTAATATTATCAGGAATTAAAATCTCATTTCCTGCAGGATCTACTAAACTCAATGGTTTATTTGATGTTTCAGGTGTTGTTTTTGTTTGATTTGAATTACACCCTATTAACATAGACAGTACCATTATAAAAATAATCGTTGTTGTAATAATTCTTTTCACTGTTATTCCTCCAATTTTTATAATTAAAAGCATCTTAAATCTTAGTATTCTTATTTTCTTAAATTTAATTTCATATTAATTATTTAACATAATTGGCGATAAATAGCTAAAGGCTATGGTATTTCTAATAATTCCAAAACCTAGTGCTATTACAATCATTAAAATCAGTATAATCTTTGCCACCTTTATATAATTATTATATTCAAATATATAGTAAATTACAAAGATTGGCGGTATTATAAATATTAATGAATTAAATCTAAATGCTTGATAAAAATCAAACCTAAGAATAGAATGTAATGCCCTTGTCATTCCACATCCTGGACAATAAAACCCCGTAATTCTATTGAAAATACAGGGTATTATAGGTCCACTTAAAGGATCAGCAAAATATATAAATATTACTAAAATAATTATAATTGGCAGTAATATTTTAATCTCTTTTTTAGTCAGCATAGCTATATTCAACCATATTATTAATTTCTGATTGCATAATACAATATGATACGATCCCCAGTTGAAAAATTGCCAACACTAGATACAAAACTGAATTGTCTTGTGGTACTTTACCTGTTCCTTCTTGTGCCTCATATAAAACCTTACCCATTTTATAATTCCAGAAGAAAAAATAAATCCCACAAGTAACTATAGTAAGTAAAAACGCCTTGCCTCCAGACATGGAATCATCTCCACTTAAGTAACTAGCTTCATCTGTAAGTTTTATAAACCAATAAATACTATATATTCCACAAGTAAGAATTGAAAATATAATTGCTAGCCCAATGCTTCTTTTTTGTATCATAAAACCTCCTCCTTTTCTTATATTTAGGATATAAAAGTTATACTCATACTTTTCTATATCCTATATATTAAATTTCGACACATCTCCTAAAAAATCCTCTTTTTTTACCAATTATTTTAAAATCTTTCTATTACCTTTCTAAGATTTATTTCATAAAGATTTTAACATCTTTTCATAAGAATATTACTTATGTTTTAAATTTAAATAGTCTAATTCAAACTTTCATCCTAAATACTATCTTAACTATTAATATATAGTTAAGTTGTATTTCTGGCTCATTAGTCCCTAATCTTTTATAAATACCTTTAGTTATTAGATTGTATGGGAAAAAATAGTATGATATACTTTATGTGTAATTTATAGCAAAGTCTTTTAATTGTCTTTGCTTAAACAAATGACAGAGTAGATAATATGCGTAAAGTGTCAAGGGATGGAACGTCGCCCTTGAACGAAAAGCAAATGCTTGCGGCATATTATTGCGTTCGCTGCCACTATCAGTGTATCTTCTTTCTGATGTGACAGACTGTCATATCATATATGAAAGGAGGTATTTTTATGAGGAAAATTAACATTAAAACCATTGTTATCTCCGGATTTTTGATTGCCTTAAATGTAGTATTATCAAGAATCATCACTATACCAGGGATCATTAGCTTTGGAGGCTTTCCCATTATATTTAGTGGAATAGTCTTTGGTCCAGTAGTGGGAGGAATAGTAGGCGGAGTTGGAGATGTAGTTAGTTTCATTGTAAGACCAACAGGTGCATTTATGCCACATTTTATTCTTACATCGGCTCTTACTGGCGTCATTCCTGGAATCTTAACAAAGGTTTTAAAAAACGATTTAACCAAGCCAAAATTGTGGAAAATATTCATATCTATTTTTGTTGGACAGGTTATAACAAGCGTTCTAATGGTACCATATTTTAGACAAATACTTTTTGGTCATCCATTTATAGCTACCATGTTAAAAGCAGCAACTAAACAAGCTATTAATATACCTGCCTATTCCATAATTATAAAGATATTAATACAATCTTTATATAATGCAGGAACACTTAAAAAAGCTGAATAATAAATATAAAAAGTGTATAGTTTTGACTATACACTTTTTATATTTATTATAATATAGATATTTAATTATTTTATCATATCCCTTACTTGTGCCACGTCCTTATCTCCTCTTCCAGAAAGGTTTACTATTATAATCTTATCTTTACTTAAATTCTTAGCTAATTTTATTCCATAAGCTATAGCATGGGAGCTTTCTAAAGCTGGAATTATTCCCTCTATTTTCGATAATTTAAAGAAAGCATCTAAGGCTTCTTTATCAGTTACAGACTTATATTCTGCCCTTTTAGTATAGTTATAATAACTATGTTCTGGCCCTACTCCAGGGTAGTCTAGTCCTGCAGCAATGGAGTGGGTACTATGGTCTAATAAATAACATTTAAAACCATGTATTAAACCAATATTACCTTTACATATACTAGCAGCATGTTCCTTCGTATCTAATCCTTTTCCAGCAGGCTCTACTCCTACCATCTTCACTTCCTTATCATGATAAAAAGGTGAAAATAATCCTATGGCATTACTCCCTCCCCCAACGCAGGCTACTACATAATCAGGTAATCTTCCTTCTTTTTGTAAAACTTGATTTTTTGCTTCTCTTCCTATTACAGATTGAAATGTCCTCACTATCATTGGAAATGGATGAGGTCCTACTGCTGAACCAAGAAGATAGAAAGTATTATTCTTATTTTCTACATAATCCTCTAAGGCCTTATCTACTGCTTCTTTTAATGTCTTATTTCCTTCCTCTACTGCCACTACCTTTGCCCCTAACATTTCCATTCTGAAAACATTTAACTCTTGTCTTCTAGTATCTTCAGCTCCCATATAAATTGTACAATCTAATCCAAGTAAAGCACATACTGTAGCTGTAGCAACTCCATGCTGCCCTGCTCCCGTTTCTGCTATTATTCTCTTTTTCCCCATTCTTTTAGCAAGTAGTCCCTGTCCTATGGCATTATTAATCTTGTGAGCTCCTGTATGGTTTAAATCCTCCCTTTTTAGATAAATCTTAGCTCCACCTATTTCCTTTGTAAGTCTTTCTGCAAAATATAAAGGATTTTCTCTGCCTACATATTCTCTTAAATAATAGTCTAATTCCTTCATAAACTCTTTATCTTCCATGGCATTATAAAATTCTCTTTCTAACTCTTCTAATACTACTTTCAATTCTTTTGGTACATAAGCTCCGCCAAATTCTCCAAATAATCCACTTTCTTTTTTCATATTTCTTCCTCCTAAATTAAAATTAAATACAAAAAAACCTCCATCCTCAATAGGACGAAGGTTGAATTCGCGGTGCCACCTAAATTATGCAAAAATGCATCTCTCTTAATGGGATACTAACATATCCTGTCCTTAGTTAACGGTAGGCTTCCGGCACGGGGTACTCTCTATAGATTTCCACCAGCTTCTACAAAGTCCATTCATTAGTTCCATCTTTGCCAAAGTCCCACCAATCTTTAGCTCTCTGTGAAAGATAAGAATTAACTACTCTTCTTTGTCTTCGAATTTATTTTTGTATTTTAATCATTTTATCAGTTTAATTTGTAAAATGCAAGGCTTTTTTAATTATAATATTTTTCTATAAACTTTCTAGATTTTTTAGTTTTTATCATTACTTATAGTTATAACTTTTCTATTAATCTTTCAGTTGATATAATATGTTTTGGTATGGCAGATCTTATGGTTTTCTTAGGATCTACAACTTGAGATATTTTTAAATCTACAGCCAAACTAGTTAAAATATAAGCCTCTTCCCATTCTAATCCTAAACCCTTCTCAAGATATTTTACTGTTTCACTAGTAGCTTCATATAAAGCAGAATCTAAATTATTACCAGAGGCAATAATCATAGTATATTCCTCTGTTTCAAGTAAAGGCCATTTTACTGTTTTTCCCTTGATTAAATTAATTTCAAGAGTAACCTCTGCTGGAACTTCTAAACCAGTAAAGCAAATTTCTCCATCTCCCATAATTGCATGACAATCACCTAATGCCAACAAAGCACCCTTCTGATTTACAGGAAAATACAATGTAGATCCTGCGGTGATATCATTAGTATCCATATTCCCACCATGTTTCCATGGACTATCAGTTGGCCATTCACCCTCTTCTTTAGCAGGTGCTACTCCTATTACTCCTATCATAGGTCTTATAGGCAATTTTATTCCATGAAATATTGCATATCCATCTTCAATATTCACCACCCTAATTATTGGTTTATTAACTTGATCTCCAAGCACACCTTCATTTGGTACTACTGCAGCAACCCCTTTTTTAGCAATATCAATACTAATAACTTTTACCTGAAGTAAATCTCCTGGCTCTGCACCCTCTACATAAATAGGTCCTGTAGCAGGATTCAATCTGTCATAATCAATTTCTGTTAAAACTTGTTCTTCATTATAAATTTGCTGAAAAAAACAGTCATTAGTTTCCACCTTGATTATATCACCAGGCCTAATTATTTCTACATGTTCCATAAAGTTTTCAAATTTATAAATAACTTTGTTTCCCGAAATTGTTTTCATATTTATCTCCCCCATATCTATATATTATTCTGAAAAGACAGGAGAAATGCTCCTGTCTTAACTTTTACTTACTCAAAGCTATTGATATCATCAGGTGTTAATGTAATTAATTCATTCTTATTAGGATGTTTTTTTCTATAAAGTTCCATCAAAATATATAATGCAACTCCAATAAAACTATATATAGCAAGTGATATATACCCACCTATTGCTAATTCTAAAGTTGAACCGATGATTATCCAGACAGATACTGCCATTCCTAGAATAAATAATAGATTACCTCCTGGTGCTTTATAAGGTCTTTCCCACTCAGGAAACTTCTTCCTTAAAACCATTGCATCTAAACAACATATAAAGTATACTAACCCTGCTGCTATACAGGAAACAGCATAAATATATTGAACCCAGTTATCTCCAGTAAAAAGGCAGAAAAAAATGGAAAATAATAATACTACAAAGTTTGCAATGATTGGTTGTCCATGTTTATTTAACTTAGTAAAGGCTTTAGGCAATTGATTTAATTGAGCTGCACCATATAATACTCTCGCAGATGATACCCAAAATCCCATCAATGTAGTAAATGCATGTAATATACCCGAAACTATAGCAGCTATCCCAACTATCTTAGGTAAGCCAAATTTAGCTATAAGCTCTGGCTCTGGCAAATTCATACTTGCTATTTCTTTCCAAGGAGCCATACCACCTATTGCAAATACAATGATAAAATATAAAACTGCTGGAACAAATAATGATGACAAAATAATTTTCCATATCTTTTCCGGTGGAAAATTTGTTTCTTCTATCATTGTTGGAGTCATTTCAAAGCCTATAAATTTTAACGAAAATACTGCAAATGCTATAAATATTCCATTGAATCCTTTAGGAAACATACCACCATGAGATGAAATATTATCAAAGGACCAACTTCCACTAAAGAAAAATGTTCCTGCAACAATTAAAGATATAACCACCATTGTAAAGAAAAATATACTAGCTAATCTCCCAGTAAATCCAATATTGAAATTAGATAATATATACCATAAAACTATTATTCCAATAGCAACCCAAACTACCATATCAGCTGGAATAGGAATAAAAAAATTAAGTGCTGTTATAAAAATAAATGCCATCATAGGCGGCTCCACTACTTGTATTAAAAACATCATCCATTGAGCTGCCCATCCTGCTTTATGACCGAATGCATTAGTAGTCCAAATATCAACTGCAGATGAAAATGGCAGCATTGCAGTAAGCTCCGCAAATGTTAAACCTACGGGTATTAGCAAAACAGATAAAATGGGAAATATAATGGCTGCTCCTGCTCCAGTTACAGAAAACCAATAAGGAGCCTCAGCAAGCCAACCACCGATTACTGCTCCTGAAGCTATGGCTATCATTTGCATAAAAGATAAATTTCTTTTTAATTTTACATCTGACATATTAAAACCTCCTATTATTATTTAATAACTTCTAATAATTCATCTGTGTTAATAACATGGCAGTAAATATTATTTAAAATTTCTAGTTCATTTTGTTGAATCTTCTCTGTAGCAGCCATACAAGCATCTTCAATTAACCATACATTAAAACTCTCATCAGCAAGGCTTCTCACTGTCCCTGAAACACATTGATCTGTAAATACACCAGTTACTACAACTGTATCAATTCCCATATTGTGTAATATTAATCTCAAATTTGAACCAGTTATTGCACTATCAGTTGTCTTTGTAATAACTATTTCATCATCAATAGGTGCTAACTCTGAAATTATCTCCCCCTCTTCAGATCCAATAGGTAAAAGAAGTTCATTAAACCCAGTAGCTTTTTGGACTAAAGATCTATCACTTCCATTTTTCTTGTGACATTGAATTTTAGCAAAAATAACTTCCATTCCCTTAGATCTAAATCTTTCTAGAATCTTTTTATTATTTGGAATAACTACCTCTTCTATTTTGTCATAGAATGGTTCCCATCTTTTTAAATTAACTAACTCTGTTTCATTAAGATTTTCTGCAAAAGGTCTAGTAACAAAAACTTTTTGCATATCAACAATTAGTAATGCAGTTTTTTTCGGTTCAATAACAATTTCCCCTATTTCATTATCAAGCTCATAATAAAAAGACACATGCCTATTGTTTACCCTCATAGATAATTCCTCCTTTTATTTTAATATAATTACTACTTAAATAACTACAAATTGTTGATACTTAGCCTAATACATAATTAAATTTTTTTATTATTCTAAATATATTGTAACATTCCTAATATAAGTAAATCCTTTGCATATATTTTATTTTTTATATCTTAACATCATATTTTGCAAATCAAAAGTATGAAATAGCAAATATATAATATATTGATATGTCTGTAAGCAAATGATAACCTATAATTAGAAAACTTATCTGTTAAAATTTATCTTCTTCAAGGAGGGAGAAACATAATGTATACAGTATTAATAGCAGATGACGAAATTATTGAACGCAACTATCTAAAAAGTGTTCTCAAAAAACACTCTGAAGAGTTTACCCTAGTTGGAGAAGCAACTAATGGTGAACAAGTAGTTGATATGGCCTTTCAAAAGAAACCTAATATTATAATTATGGATATTAATATGCCCCTTCAAAATGGACTAATAGCTGCAAAAACTATAAAAGAAAAGTTTCATAATACTATTATTATCTTAAATAGTGCATACTCAGAATTTGAATTTGCACAACAAGCTATTCATTATAACCTTGATGCATATTTATTGAAACCTGCTAGTGAAAAAGAAATACTTGATACAATGATTAATTCTCTTCACAAGAAATATGTCAAAGACCAAGTTATTGGTGATTATAATAATATATCAAATACTTTAAATAATAAATATCCTTATGCCCTTGTAGATAGATTAACTAATTCTATCTTTACAGGAGATTTTGAACTTATTAGATTTAATGTTTTAAATTATATTGACTTTTTAAATTCTCAGCAAAATAATTTAGAAGAATATAGATTGCATATAATAAATACTATCTTTTCAATAATGAGATCCCTTAAAAAAGTTTTACCTGATAATATACAGTTATTATTAAATGGTGATGAATATCTTCAAAAAATAAGCAAATCCCAATACTGGTATGATATACTAGCTGTCACTGAAGATTTCTTTAGACAATTTTTAATTTTGTTCAATGCAAAACTATCTTTATCTTCTAATTTCACTGATATGGTTGAAAGATATATAGAAGAAAATTTTGAAAAACAAATTTCATTAGATATGCTTGGAGAAATATTTCATTTTAATCCTTCATATTTATCAAGAAAATTTTGTGAAGATAAAGGTTATACCATAAATGATTTTCTAAATAAAAAGCGAATTGAACATGCTATTTACCTATTAAAAAATTCTAATCTTTTAATAAAAGATATCTCAAGAAATTGTGGATTCACAAATGTATCACACTTTAATCGAAATTTTAAAAAGGTTACAGGCAAACAACCTTCTCAAATCAGACTGGAGGAAAATATTAAAAATGGATATTAAACTAACAGATATACTAACAGAAGACTTCTTAGAAAAATTTCAGGATTCCTTTGCTTTTGCCACAGGTTTTGGTGTTGTCTTTGTAGATTTAGATGGTAATCATATAGGAGAGGGAAGTAATTTTTCTAAATTTTGCAGTGCTATTAATAAGACAAAGGAAGGAGCATCTTACTGTGCATTAACTAATCGAAAAGCAATAGATTTAGCTATTAAAACAAAAAAACCCAGTATATATATATGTCATGCTGGTCTTATAAATATAGAAATTCCATTGACCTACGGAGGTGAATACATAGGAGCAATTACTGCAGGACAAGTCTTATGTTCCGATATGGATATCTATCCAAAGGATAGTGACTTTAAATTACTTCCTTGGCTTCATACAGAAGAAGCCGCCGAATATTTTAGAAATATAAAGGTACTCACTAGACAAGAAATTGAAGCTACAGCAGTATCTCTAGAAAATATAGCAAACTATATTATTCAAAATACTATGTATAACAAGCTTCAAGAAAAATTAGCAAAAGAGCGTCAAAAAACCTTGGAATATGAAAAAAAACAAATTGAAATGGAGCATCAGCTAAAGCTAGCAGAGTTAGAGGCACTGCAAAAACAAGTTACCCCACATTTTATTTTTAATGTAGTAAGTTCTATATCTAGATTAATTTCTATGGAGGAGTATACTTCTGCTTCAAATATGCTGGATTCTTTTTCACAAATGTTACGATATAGTTTATCTGATATAAGCTCACAAATTACCTTAGAGCAGGAACTGAACTATATTCAAAACTATTTAGTCATACAAAAAAACCGTTTTTGCGAGAGAATAGAGTATGAAATCATAACAGATAGTGAAATACTATCACTTATAATACCTTATTTTTCTTTACAGCCTTTAGTAGAAAATGCTATTGAGCATGGTCTGCTTCCATTAGAAAAGGGTGGTAAATTAAAGTTGAATTTTTCAACTACACCTTCATATTATTGTATCGAAATATTTGATAATGGAATTGGAATGAATGATAAAAAATTAGATGAAGTTAGGAAAATTTTACAAAGTGGTAAAGATACTACTTCTACAAATCACATAGGTCTTAAAAATTGCTATAGAAGATTTAAACTTATGTATGGTGAAAATTCAACCTTTAATATAGAAAGCAAACCCAATAAAGGTACAAGAATATATATTACAATATCAAGAAATAATTATATTGGAAAGTAACTTCAAAGATGGAATATGAAAATTTTGTAGAACATTTTCCGTTTACAAAATATTCCACATCCTATAAACTATAGATAAATACATAAAAGAGGTGATATCTTGAAAAATTTTGAAACTATGTTAAATGAATATGCAAAGTTATGTGTTAAAGTAGGTATCAATATCCAATCAGGTCAACCTTTAGTTATTAACTCTCCTATTGAAGGTGCTTATTTTGTAAGACTTGTGGCTAAAAATGCCTATGAACTTGGTGCTAGTGAAGTTCATGTTAATTGGAATGATGAAGTACTTACAAAATTAAAGTTTGAAAATGCTCCTATGGAAGTATTTGAAAACTTTCCAAAGTGGTATGCAGAGGGTTTAGAAGATTATGCTAAAAAAGGTGCAGGTTTCCTCTCTATATCAGCTCAAGATCCTGAATTACTTAAAGAAATCGACCCTAAAAAAATAGCTGCAAATAATAAATCTTCCTCCATAGCTTTAAAGGAATGGAGAAAGTATACAATGAATGATATAAACCCTTGGTGTGTAATATCTATTCCTACAAAGTCTTGGGCAAAAAGGGTATTTCCAGATGTAACTGAAGAAGAAGCTGTAGAAAAATTATGGGCAGCTATATTTAATGCTACTCGTATGGATTTAGAAGACCCTATTAAAGCTTGGGAAGATCATATGGATAATTTAAAAGATAAAGTTGACTTCTTAAATAACAAAGAATTTAAAACTTTACATTATACTTCATCTAACGGTACAGATTTGGTTGTAGAATTGCCAGAAGGACATATATGGGCTGGTGGCGGAGCAATAGATTCTAAAAAAACTTATTTTGCTCCAAATATGCCTACTGAAGAAGTATTTACTATGCCCCTTAAAACTGGTGTAAATGGTGTAGTATACAGTACAAAGCCTTTAAACTATGGGGGAAAGTTAATAGATAAATTTAAACTTACATTTAAAGATGGTAAAGTTGTTGATTTTGAAGCTAAAGTAGGTCAAGAAACATTAGCTGATTTATTAGATATTGATGAAGGTGCAAAACATTTAGGTGAAGTTGCTTTAGTACCTTTCAATTCTCCAATATCAAATTCTAATATTATATTTATGAATACTTTATTTGATGAAAATGCTTCCTGCCACTTTGCCTTTGGTAAGGCTTACCCTACCAACATAGTAGGCGGAGAGAAAATGACAGATGAAGAGCTAGAAGCTCATGGGGTAAACAACTCCCTTACTCATGTTGACTTTATGATAGGTTCAAAAGATATGAATATCCTTGGAGAAACTAAGGAGGGGGAGAAGATACAAGTATTTGAAAATGGAAATTGGGCATTTTAGATAATATAAAGTCTATTTCTGTTGTTCTTTTTAAAATATCAAAAATCCTTCCTTATTGTGTCATCAAAAAATTATTTAACTTTATTAAATGAAACTCCATATTATTATATTTTTCTTTTATGGGTAAGTATATCTTTAAGGATGGTGATATATTTGAAAAGCTTAACATCTTATAATCTAAAAGGATTAGAGTTGAAAAATCGCATAGTAATGCCCCCAATGTGTATGTACTCATCTGATGAAAATGGCATGGTTCAGGATTTTCATGATGTACATTATGTATCTAGGGCAATAGGCGGTGTTGGATTAATCATTGTAGAAGCTACTGGTATTGTTCCAAATGGTAGAATATCTAGCAATGACCTTGGCATCTGGAGTGACGAACATATACTAGGATTAAAATCCTTAGTGGATAAAGTAAAATCTCATGGCAGTAAAATAGCAATACAATTAGCCCATGCAGGAAGGAAATGTACATCAAATGATGAATATATTGTAGCTCCTTCAGCCATTAGATTTAGTGATGAATATAGAGTACCTCGTGAATTAACTATAGATGAAATCAAAGAATTGGTCTTAGCCTTTAAAGAAGCTGCAAGACGTGCAAATGAAGCTGGTTTTGACAGCATAGAAATTCACGGAGCCCATGGATATCTTATACATGAGTTTTTATCACCTATTACCAATAAAAGAACTGATGAATATGGCGGCAGTCTAGAGAACAGAACTAGATTTTTAAAGGAGATATTACTATCTGTTAAAGAAGTATGGCCTAGAGAAAAACCAATTCTTCTTAGGGTATCTGCTGATGATTATGCAGAAGGCGGAATCAATAAAGAAGAAATGGTTAAAATCATTGATGAAATCAAAGATAATATAGATATGGTTCATGTAAGTACTGGTGGACTCATTAGCGTTAAATTTGATATATTTCCAGGATATCAAGTATTACATGCTGAAACCATAAGGAGAGAATGTAATATACCTACAATTGCAGTAGGACTTATTAATGGATATGACCAAATAGAAGAAATTCTATATAATAATAGGGCTGATTTAGTCGCTATAGGCAGAGGTCTGCTTCGTGACCCATATTTTGTATTGAATATGGCCTATGAAAATAGACTTCCTTTAAAATATCCTCAACCATATGAAAGAGGATATATGTAGTAAAAAAACTGGCAAATTAAATTTGCCAGTTTTTTTACTTATAGCTAACTACTTCTACCCCTTCATCTTCCACTGTCTTTTTTAATTCATTTAAATATTCATCTGATGGAGTTCTAAAATCCCTAGATGGTTTTTCCTTTCCAAGAGCTTCATATTTTATATCTCCAAATGAATGATATGGCAGAAACTCTATTTTTGGTTCTTTTATACTATCTTTAAGGAAGATAGCTGTTTTTCTTATATTATCTTTATCAGAATTTACACCATCTATTACTGGTATACGTACTACTATATCTACATTTAACTCTTGTAACCGTCCTATATTTTTTAATATTTCTTTATTGCTAGCTCCAGTGAAAAATTTATGTTTCTCATCATCCATATGTTTAATATCTATAAATATTAAATTTAACTTCTCTAATATATCTTTTACTTCATCAAAATCAAAATAGCCACTGGTTTCAACTGCTAAATCTATAGCTTTATCATAGAGTTTATATACAAGTTCTCTAAGCATATCTACTTGAAACGTTGCTTCACCACCTGAAAAAGTAACGCCACCACCTGAGAATCTATAAAATATTCTTTGCTTTTCTATAATACTTAATATTTCCTCACTACTATAGCAATGAATTAGCTCTTCTTCCTGTGAAATCTTATTAAGATTAACATGACTTTCTGGATTAGCACACCATTTACACCTAAGAGGACAACCAGCAAAGAAAATTACTGTTCTAATTCCATTACCATCATTCACAGAAAAATTTTGTGGCTCCATAAAGTACCCTCTAATATTATTCATTTAGTTCACCTCTAACTTGGGATTAAAGACATAGGATAACCCTATGTCCATCTCAAACTAATATTTTTCATGGGCCGTTCTTGCAATTATAGCATCTTGCATTGACCTAGATAGATTGACAAATTGTGTACTATATCCAGCAACTCTAACTAATAAGTCTTTATAGTCCTCTGGTCTCTCTTGAGCCTTACGTAATATTTCAGTAGATATTGTATTAAATTGAACATGAAATGCTCCAAGGGAGAAAAAGGATTGAATCATAGCACCTAAATTGCTTTGACCTCTTTTCGTATTTACCAGTTCCTCATTTAATCTTAAATTCAACAATGTTCCACCAGAGTGAACATCTTGATTAAGTTTTGCTGCAGAACGCATGGCTGCCAATGGAGTAGATATATCAGATCCAGCAAATGGTGATACCCCTTCTGATAATGGTTCTTTAGCTTTTCTTCCACATGGAGTTGCTCCAACAACTTTGCCAGTTGGCAAATAATTAGAAATTCCCATAAAAGCAGTATTAAAATTGTTATTATTTATATCTTTGTATTTATGTCCTTCCTTATAATAATGGTTAGCCATCTTCATAGCTATATCATCTACATAGTCCATATCGTTACCATACTTTGGAATATCTAAGGCTAATTTTCTCAAATCATCATAGCCTTCCCAATTGGCATCAAGTGCATTTATAAGATTTTCCATAGTCGTTACCTTATCTTCAAATACCAATTTCTTAATAACAGCCAGTGAATTAGAAGTAACTGCAAGACCTATTCCAGTAAGGACTGGTCCTAAATTATATTTTGCCCCTGCATCAACTAAATCCTTGCCTTGTAATATACATTCTTCTATACAAGATGATAAGAAAGGTCTTGGAACCATTTCCTTATGAAGTTTTTGTGCCAATAAAGTTGCAATAACTGAATGTCTAATTAAGTTATCAAACTGCTTATAGAAAGCATCTTCCACTTCTTCATAGGTCCCAAATGTTCGCGGATCCTTTTCATCTAACCCTATCTTCTCTTTAGTAATTCTGCTTTTCCCTTGATTTAGTGCAAATTCCAATCCCTTGCATCCTCTGGCTCATAGCCAGCATTAATAAGCATTTGATAGCCTGCATTATCATTATGAATAGCTGGAAATCCTGTGCCTTTACTTACTAAATGGGTTACAGCTTCTAAAAACTCACTTGGGCAATCCTGATGAATTCGGACACTAAGTCCAGGCTGGTGAGTCTTTATCCTTTCAGTAACCTTTAAACTCATATAGGATAAATCATTAGTAGCATCCTTTCCATCTCTCGTTTTTCCGCCAATTGTTAAGTTTTGAAATTGATTGTATCCAGCAAAAAACTCCGCTGTATTGGCTGAAATTGTCCATACCCATTCAGAAAGCTTTATCCAATATGCTTCAATTAATTCTTGAATCTGATCCTTAGTCATGATCCCTTTCTCTATATCAGATTTATAATAAGGATACATAAACTGGTCAAATCTTCCCACATTAAGAGCCAATGGATTTTCAGATATTATACCTCCTACTTGTGTAAACCAAATGAATTGAATAGCTTCATAAAAAGTAGTTGGAGGATTTTCTGGTACCTTATTGCATATTTCTGCAATATTTAAAAGTTCTCTTTTCCTTATTTTATCCTTTTCTTCTATTGCCATCTCTTTTGCTTTTTGGGAGTATCTTTTAGCAAGTGTTATAATTCCCTCTGATGTAATAATTATAGATTTATAGAAATCTTTTTTCTTCAAATCTTCAGCGGAGGTATCTGACAATTTTAATAGGTTTGCTTCAGCTTCTTTAATTATTCCACCAAAACCTTTTTTGAATAAAACATCTTGATAATCTGGTGTTATTTCACCAACAGCCTGCCTCCATTTAGAATCATTATCTACAATACCTGTATCAACAACAACCTTTGCAGTTTCTTTAGGCAATTGTGCTAGGAAGAATTCTTCTAATGATTTTCCCTTCCAGTAAGGAAATATTTCTTTCCTGACATATTCCCTTTGCTCATCTGTCATGACATAAGGATCTTGTACTCTTTTATCAAAATTATCCATTTCTTTATCTACCCAAGTCCACGAAAATTCAGGTGTTAAAATTCCACATTTTCTAAATTCACCTATAGCACCTACAATAAGTTCACCCTCAAAGATATTTGTATCTATTTGTTCACAAGTATCTCTAAAAGCTTTAGCTCTTCTTATTGGTATTGATTCACCCTCAGTCATTTTGTGTGATTCAGTCCAAATTCTTGCTCTTTCATAAGAAATTGCTGGCTTAGAATTTATATAGTTCTGTCTTGCCAATTCAATTCTTTCTGTAATCATATATGCTCCCTCCTTTTATTTAATTTCTTTTTATGTTTTTACATTTATTATACGTTATAACATACACAATGTTTAAAATTTATTCAGAGTGATTTAAATCATTCTGAATAAATTTAATACTTAACTATATTTTGAAATATAACTTCTATATCATAGGGATTACTATATGAATGTTCTACATTGGCTTTAAAAGCTAATGCAGATGGAGCTTTAAGTTCAAATCTTTCCTTATCTACAGTTAATACAAGGGTTCCTTTTGTTACAATAATATATTCATTAATTGAATTTTCATGAGGTGTAGACACATGGTTTGCTCCTGGAAGCAATTTAATATAAAAATACTCAAACCCTGATATAGGATTAAAAGGAAATACATCATACAACATCATTTTCCCATCGGATTCATATACTGGTTCTAAATCATCTAAGGATATTGGCTCATAATCATTAGTTTCACTACTTAATAACTCTGAAAATGAAATCCTTAAACCAGTGGATATCTTCCATAATGTTGATATAGTAGGGTTTGATTCTCCTCTTTCAATCTGACCAAGCATAGCCTTACTCACACCAGTCAAATTAGATGTGTCTTCTAATGTCAAACCTCTTTCGAATCTGACCTTTTTCAAAACTACTGCTATATTCGTTGACGGATCCTTCATATCTTAAAGCCTTTCTATTAATTTGCTTATTATATATTAAATTATAAACCGTATAATTTAATAATTCAATATTGCTTATGATAATAAATTCCTATAAAACACCTAAATATAGAATAATATATATTGAAAGCTATAACAAGATAATATCATGCTATAGCTTCTGAATTTAATTTTCTGTTCTCATACTTTCCACTATGATTTTATCATTAATTCTCTTAAGAGGATATACCCCTGACAATAAAGCTATAATTGCAGCCCCTATACAAGCAGTTATTATATTCTTCCATGGTATAATCCACTGAAATTCTCTAATATTCATCAATATGTTAAATAATATATATGACAGCCCTGTGCCTATAATTCCACCAAATATTGCTGCATATATTCCATAAAAAAGACTTTCAAGTGCTACCATTCTCTTAATTCCAGATTGTGTCATGCCTACTGCCTTAATCATTGCTATTTCCTTAGTTCTTAGTATAATATTGGTGCTTATGGTATTTATTATATTTATAGAACTGATTAAAGTGATTATGGCAACAAAACCATATAAAAATATGCTTACTATTATACTTGCTACTCTGTTTTCCTTAGCTGATTCTGCATAGTCTATATAATTAAATCCTGGTACTACTTCCTCTAGTTCATCTAAATAAGATCTTACAACTTCAATATTCCCATTTTCAGCCATTTCAATATATATATTTGTACCATATCTTCCTACCTCAGCAGCATTGAATGTTTCATCATTTGTCTTGAGTAAATTCTCTAATACTGCTTCTGTAGTTATTATATTTATACTGCCATTTAGATTATATTCCATATTTAATATACCTTTTTCTAATACTCCTAATACTGTTAATTCTTTATAAACAGGTTCTGCTCCTTCTTTATCTAAGGCATAGGAAGTATAAAATATCTTATCTCCTGCCTTTAATTTATATCCTTCCATCAAAGAATTTCTATTTGTTTTTTGATTATATACATAAGTATTATTTATAACCAGTACCCCATTTTCTTTATTTAATTTATTTATATCTAAAGTTCCTTCTTTTAAAAATCCATTTAAAACTTCAAAATTCTCATCTCCAATAGTACTTATTTGAACACTATCTATACTAATTAAATTATCTTTCTTATTATCCAATAAATAAGGTGTCATTTCTATCATCTTTTTACTAATTTTACTTTCTTCAATTAGAGCCTCTCCATCATTATGTTCTACTTTATAAACTCTTTCTATATCTTTTATATTTTTTAACTCTGTATATATTCTTTCCTTATGATCCATATCATCATAAATGGAATAAATGCAAAAATCCCCCATTTCTTTACTTTCTACAATTCCCATCTTAAACATAAAATCTGAAAAACTAGAAAATGTAATAAATAGGGATATACTTATAACCATAGAAAATACAGTAATTATAAATCTTTTTCGATTTCTTCTTAGATTTTTATATGCAATTTCTCCTTCTATTCCTAAGATTTTTCTGACAAAAACTGAGTTCTTTGCCCTTTTAAATCTCTCTTTTTTAAAACTTCCTGCATTTCTAACGGCTTCTAGTGCCGATACTTTTCCCGCTTGCCTTGCTGGTCCTATGGCAGATAAAAATACTGTAACCAATCCTGTTATGGTACTAACTAAAAATACAACTACTGAAATAGTTATTTTCATATCTTTAAAAAGATATATATCTGATTTTAGCAAGCTAATGATATATAAAACTACTCTCATGGCAAATACTCCTGAGAACAATCCAATAGGGATTCCTATTATACTAAGTATCAGAGCTTCCTTAAGTACTATTCCTCTAATTTGATTTGGAGTAGCTCCAACTGATCTAAGTAACCCAAATTGAGCTATTCTCTCTAATACAGAAATATTAAAAGCATTGTATATAACCGCTATTGTAGATACTATAATCAATCCTACAACAAAAATCAAAAGAACCACCATTGACTTATTAAAGATTTGACTCATACTCTCAGCATATAACCTCAGCACCCTATAGTTATATTCAAAATCCTTCTCCGTCTTTCCCATATCCTTTGCAATTAATGTTATTTTCTTATATGCATCCTTTATATTGGGAATTTTTATATAAGCATTGTACCTTCCTTCTTCTGCTCTATTATCTAGTCCAGTAATACCTTTAGTAACTAAATTTCCTTTCCAAATATATTGAGGTTTTATAAATCCTACAAGGGTATATTCCTTTTCTCCTTTTTCTTCAAAAGTTTCTTTCCTAATTACTTTTCCATCTGAGGTTTCTTCATCACTTTCCATTATCCTATTACCTATTATTAATTTTATCTTATCCCCTAGTTTTACCTCCTTGTCAAAGTAACTAGCCATCCAATACTCTATAGCTATTTCGTCTGAATTTTTAGGAAATCTTCCTTCCTTGAGATTAAAGGGAAGCATTTCTAGAGCCTTTTCTTCAAGTCCTTCTATCTCTATATATCTATATGGAATATCCCATCTATATTCTTTTTTTTCTTCTTCTGTAGTCTCTTTGACTATAGCTGCACCTTCAAGTTTACCAACCCCTATTTCCGATACTCCTACATTATTAATTAGCTTATTTAGATTATCCTTATCCATCTCAATAAACTTGGCATGATGAGAACCATTTTCTCTTATTGCCCCTGAAATCAATGCCCCCCTAGCAGATACTATTATAGTGCCTATTGCTGAAATAAGTGCTACAGATAAAATTATTCCTAATATAGTAAGGAGAGTCCTATTTCTCTGACCTTTCAAATATCTATAAGTAATTTCTTTATAGGATCTCACTATTAATCACCTCATCTTTTATGATATTTCCATCTCCTATAGTTATTATCCTATCAGCTTGAGATGCAATATTTAAATCATGTGTAATGAGTATTAGTGTTTGATTGTATTTTCTTACAGATATTTTAAGCAAATCTATTATTTCCCTACTATTTTTACTATCTAAGTTTCCTGTAGGCTCATCTGCTAAGACTATAGACGGACTATAGGCTAAGGCTCTCCCTATGGATACTCTTTGCTGCTGTCCTCCAGAAAGTTCATTTGGCAGGTGATTTCTCTTATCGTGCAATCCAAGAACATTTATTAGTTCCTCAAAATGCTCCTTATTTACCTTCTTTTCGTCTAAAAGTAATGGTAATAACATATTTTCTTCTGCTGTTAGAACTGGAACTAAGTTATAAAACTGAAAAATAAACCCTACCTTTCTTCTTCTAAATATGGCTAATTCCTTTTCTGAAAGATCATATATATCTACTCCATCTATATAAACCTTTCCACCTGTTGGCTTATCTACTCCTCCTAATAAATGTAGTAATGTAGATTTCCCAGAACCACTAGCTCCTACTACTGCTACAAACTCTCCTTGCTTTATAGTTAGATTAATGTTTTTTAAAGCTTCTACTTTGGTATTTCCTTTACCGTAGAATTTACATAAATTAACAACCTTCACTACATCCATATTTACTTCCTCCTATACATTTTTCTAACTATATAATATAATGTCAATCTTACATCTTGATGAATAAAAGGATTACAATTTAGTAAGAAAAGCTTTTATAAATAATTTAAAGGAGATAAAAGTAAAACTTTTCTATTCCTATATCATTAAATTGTCCCCTTTATAAAAGTAATTGTAAATTCTGTTCCTTCAAATTTCTTACTCTTTACAGAAATAGTTCCATCTTGAGACTCTACTATGAGTTTTGCTAGATTTAAACCTATACCTATACTTTCCAACTTAACTTCACTGCTTACTTTATAAAACCTGTCAAAAATATGTGGCAAATGCTTTTCATCTATGCCTTCACCATTATCTTTCACAATAATACTACTAAATAACGGTGTCTCCTCCAAACGAATATTAATTTTTCCTCTGCCATGTTCTATAGCATTTTTGATTATATTTATCAAAGCCTCTCCAGTCCATTCTTTATCTCCATAGAAAATTGCATTTTCATCTCCATCTATTTCTAAAGTTTTATTTTCTAACCTATGATTTAATGCTGATAAGGCTATATTGAGTATATCTCTTAGCAAAACCTTTTCCTTCTTAAACTCAATTGCCCCTGCTTCTATTCTAGCTACCTTTAACAAATTAATTGTAAGCCATTCCATTCTTTCTAACTGACTTCTTTCTGTTTCTAAGAAATTTTGTCTAATATTTAAGTCCATATTTTCATCTTCAAGTAAAATATCATTTATTATTATTAGAGAAGACAATGGTGTTTTAAGCTGATGAGAAATATCTGATATCATGTTTTTCAAGAATATTTTCTCTCTATTTAACATGCTCAAACTATTTTCTAATCTATTTGCCATTTGATTAAATTGGTGATTTAGTATATTAAAATCCCCTTCTCCTTCTTCAGTTAAATAAACTCCAAAATCTCCTTCTACTACTTTTTCCGATGCAGTATATATATCTTGTATCTTTTTATATATCTTCTTATACTCCCCCTTTATCATATATCCTAAGGGGATTGTAAAGAAAAATATTAATAAAAATATAAATATTTGTAAATTAGGACTAATTCTTTTTAATATTGGTTGGAAAGATTTATTCAATTTCTTATGATATCCATAGGATTTCAATATTTCTTCCCCATTTTTTTTATCTTCTTTGGAAATTTCTTTTGTTATATAGGATATCATTTCTTCTTTTAATTCTGGATGATTTTTTATTATATTACCAACTAAAGCCATATCACGTTTTATTATCTTTTGATTTATATTGTCCATAAATATACTTACAACAAAAAATCCTACTACAGCAAATATTATCTGCAATAATACAAGCTTTAATATCATAGATTTAAACTCTTCATTTCGAAACATATATTACCCCCTTACATCTACATCCCATATATACCCTACACCTCTTACAGTTTTTATATATACAGGGTTAGATGAATCTTTCTCTATCTTTTCTCTAAGACGTCTTATATATACAGATAGTGAATTATCATCTACAAATTCTCCTTCTATATCCCATAGCTTTTCCAATATTAGCATTCTAGATAATACTTGATGTGAATTATTCATTAGGATACTTAATAATTTATATTCTGATGGCGTAAGCTGCACCAATTCATCCTTAATATACACCTTATGTTCTGTTAGGTTCATCTTAATATCATTAGATACTAGGATATCTCTTTGTAAAACATTAGATGCTCTCCTAAGCACTGCCTTAATTCTAGAAATTAATTCTTTTATCCTAAAGGGCTTAGTTATATAATCATCTCCTCCAATATCTAGTCCCATTACAACATTTACTTCTTCATCCTGAGCTGTCAAAAAAATAATGGGTGTTGCTTTATCTTTTCTTATATGTTTACATAGTTCAAAACCATTTCCATCTGGTAATTCAATATCCAGTATTATTAAGTCATAATCTTCCTTATTAACTAATTCTTTTCCTTTAGCAAAGCTATCTGCCACGTCTACTGCATATCCTTCATTTTTTAAAGTATATTCTATTCCCATAGCCAAAGTTCTATCATCTTCTACCAAAAGTATTTTTATCATATTCACACCTCTTTCATTTAAAATATTATAACATAAATTTTTAATAGAATACTCTCCACAACCCTTCTTAATAGAAAATTGCTTTCACATAAAAAATGATTTAAAAGTGTCCTTTCTATATATTGAATTATTATAAAACTGTGATATAGTATAGTAAAGTTAATTATACAAAATGAAAGGACGATACGAATTGAGAATTGGTATTGATGTGGGTTCTACGACATTGAAATGTATTGTACTAGATGAAGATGACAATATAATTTTTAGTTCCTATGAGCGTCATTATTCTCAGATTATTAAAAAGACTAAAGAACTGTTAGAAAAATTTATGGAAGAATATTCATGTGATGAATATGTTAATCTTGCTATTTCTGGTTCTGCTGGTATGGGACTTGCTGATAGATGTAAAATTCCCTTTATCCAAGAAGTTTATGCGACTAGAGTGGCTGTAGGAAAATTGATACCAGAGGCTGATGTAGTCATTGAACTAGGAGGAGAAGATGCAAAAATACTATTTCTAACTGATGGTCTGGAAGTCCGTATGAATGGTTCCTGTGCTGGTGGTACAGGTGCATTTATTGACCAAATGGCAACTTTACTTAATATTACCCCAAGTGAAATGAATGATTTAGCTAAATCTTATGATAAATTATATACCATTGCATCTAGATGTGGTGTATTTGCCAAATCTGATGTTCAACCACTTTTAAATCAAGGTGCCAAGAAAAACGATGTGGCTGCCAGTATTTTCTATGCCGTTGTAAATCAAACCATAGCAGGATTAGCCCAAGGCAGAGAATTATCTGGTAATATTGTATATCTTGGAGGACCTCTTACCTTTTTATCTGAACTTAGGAAAAGCTTTGATAAGACTCTTAATACAAATGGAATCTCTCCTAATAACTCTCTATATTTTGTTGCCCTTGGCACAGCATTTATGGCACAAAAAGTAAATATAAAATCCATTCTAAACATGATTCAAAATGAAAATAATACTGGAGTCTTTGCTCATACTCCCCCATTATTTAATAGTACAAAAGAATATGAAGACTTTATTTCTAGACATAGTACAGAAAAGGTTATATATTCAAATCCCAAAGAATATAATGGAAAAGCATATCTCGGTATTGATGCAGGCTCTACTACAATAAAGATGGTAATAATTGATGATAAGGAAAATATATTAAATTCAGTCTATCTTTCAAATAGGGGCAATCCTGTATCCATTGTGAAAGATTTTTTACAAGATTTTTATAATGACTATCCAAATATTGAAATATCATGCAGTACAGTAACTGGATATGGAGAAGATATAATAAAAAATGCCTTCCAAATAGACTATGGAATTGTAGAAACTATTGCACATTTTACTGGCGCTAAAAAATTTAAACCCAATGTGGATTTTATAATAGATATCGGAGGACAGGATATTAAATGCTTTAAAATAAAAAACGGTATTGTTGATAATATATTTTTAAACGAAGCTTGTTCATCTGGTTGTGGGTCATTTTTACAAACCTTTGCTGAAGCTTTGAACTATAATATTCAAGATTTTTCAAACTTAGGATACTTTGCCCAAAACCCTGTAGATTTAGGTTCTCGTTGTACTGTTTTTATGAACTCATCTGTAAAACAAGCTCAAAAAGACGGTGCAACTCTTGAAGACATTTCTGCTGGTCTATCAATTTCAGTTGTTAAAAATGCATTATATAAAGTAATTAGAGTTACTTCCAATAATCAATTGGGTAAAAATATTGTAGTTCAAGGTGGAACATTTTTGAATAATGCTGTACTTCGAGCTTTTGAAATTGAAATAGGGCAGAATGTTATTCGACCTAATATTGCAGGTTTAATGGGCGCTTATGGTGCGGCTCTCTATGCCAAATCTAATTCTAAGGATAAATCTTCAATTTTATCTTTAGATAAATTAAAGTCTTTCTCACATGAAGTACAAGGAACTAACTGTAAACTCTGCAGCAACAACTGTAGATTGACCATTAATATATTTGATGCTAATAGAAAGTTTATTAGTGGCAACCGATGTGAAAGACCTTTAACAAAAAAAGAAGGACGAAAGCAATTAAGTATATATGATTATAAGCTGAAACTATTAAGCAAATATAAACCTGTTAAGGGACAGCGAGGACAAATAGGAATACCTATGGTATTAAACATGTACGAATTATTACCTTTTTGGCATAAGTTCTTTACTGAATTAGGATTTGAAGTAATTACTTCTCCCAAATCTAATAAGGATATTTATTTAAAAGGACAACATACTATTCCTTCTGACACAATCTGCTATCCTGCAAAACTTGTTCATGGGCATATTGAGGCTTTAATCGATTCGGGTATTAGTACAATATTTTATCCTTGTATGAGTTATAATTTAGATGAAGGTCTAGGGGATAATCATTATAATTGCCCTGTAGTTGCATATTATCCTGAAGTTATAGATGCAAATGTTCCACAGATTAGGGATATTAACTTTATTTATGATTATATTGGACTCCATAGACCAAAGGATTTTACAAAGAAAATTTATACTATTTTAAATAAAATCTTTAAAGATATTAGTTTAAGTGAAATTAAAATAGCTTCTAATAAAGCTTATGACGAGTATTATTGCCATTTAGAAAACATTCAAAATATGGGTAAACACTATATAGATTATGCAAATAAAAACAACTTACCAATTATAGTTTTAGCAGGACGACCTTATCATGTGGATCCTGAAATAAACAATGGAATAGATAAACTAATATGTCAATTAGGTGCTGTAGTTATATCAGAAGATGTAATTAGTGGAAATGTTTCTAAGTTTCCAACTACAGTATTAAACCAATGGACTTACCATGCCAGACTATACGCTGCTGCTAAATATATAAGTAATAAAGATAATATAAATTTGGTACAATTAGTTTCTTTTGGATGCGGACTAGATGCTGTCACTACAGATGAAGTAAGAGAAATATTGGAAAACGAAGGAAAAATTTATACTCAAATAAAAATAGATGAAATCACTAATCTTGGAGCTGTGAAAATTAGACTTCGTAGCCTGATGGAAGCTCTCAACCAATGAAAGGAGTCATGGTAATATGGCAAATTGTATTAATACACAAGATTCAAATGTCGTATTTACTAGGAAAATGAAAAAGGATTATACCATTTTAATTCCAGATATGTCTTCAATCCACTTTTCTCTTTTTAAAAAGGTTTTTGAGCAATATGGATATAAGGTTGAACTCCTTAAAAACGAAGGCTCTTCTGTTGTGAATGAAGGATTGAAATATGTCCATAATGATATCTGTTATCCAGCATTGCTTGTAATTGGTCAAATGCTTGATGCATTAAATAGCGGTAAATATGATATAAATAAAGTAGCCCTACTTATTAGTCAAACAGGAGGAGGTTGTAGAGCATCTAATTATATACATTTACTTAGAAAAGCATTAAATAAAGCTGGATATAATAATATACCCATCATTTCCTTTAATGTTAAGGGACTTGAAAAAAACAGTGGATTCAAACTCACATTATCCTTGATAGATAAACTTTTAGTGGCTCTTACATATGGTGATATCTTGATGTTATTAAAAAATCAAGTTAAACCCTATGAAATGTCAAAAGGTAATACTGAAGATTTAGTAAATTTTTGGATTGAACATTTAGGAAAACAATTTAAACATAATAAGGGATATAAATTAAAAGAAATAAATAGAAACTTAGAAAGAATAGTAAGGTCCTTTACACAAATTCCAATTTTCTACGAAGAAAAAATAAAAGTAGGAATTGTTGGGGAAATTTATGTAAAATATTCAAAATTAGGAAATAACCATCTAGAAGACTTCCTCATAAATGAAGATTGCGAAATCATGGTTCCAGGTATTATGGGATTTGCAATGTATTGTGTTGATAATTCCATAGAGGATGTTAATATATATGGGGGAAGTAAAGTAAAGAAAATAAGTTCATCCTTAGTAATGGAATACCTTAAAATATATGAAAATATGATAATCCGAGCAATTAAAAAATATAGCGATTTTACACCTCCATCTTCCTTTGAAGATTTAAAGACCTTAGCAACTGATATAATAAATCCTGGTTGTAAGATGGGAGAAGGCTGGGTACTTACAGGTGAAATGGTTGATTTAGTAAGAATGGGATATGAAAATATTGTGTGCACTCAACCTTTTGGATGTCTCCCTAATCATATAGTAGGAAAAGGAATGATACGTAAAATCAAATCTATCTATCCTAATGCAAATATAGTGCCTATAGACTATGATCCAGGAGCTACTAAAGTAAACCAAGAAAATAGGATTAAATTAATGTTATCTATTGCTAAGGAAAATCATCAATTGAATAATCTTACTAAAAAATATGGAACAAAGAAAATAAAAGAAATTTCACAAAGTAAAGGCTATAAACTAGGAAAACAATTAAATGCTGGAAATTAACATTAAAAAGACAGGATGCATTGAATATGCTCCTGTCTTAGTTCATTATTCTACTCTTTTTTAATGCTGTAAATAATACTACTGATGTTACTGCTCCAAGAAGTCCTTGCATTAAATTACCTGGTATAGATGCTAGTGCCGCCTTTGCTCCATACATAAATATTTCTGCAAAATAATATCCAAATGCCATCCACACTCCACCAATTGTTGTTGCTATAATTGGTGTTCTCTCACCTAGTTTAGTCTCAAGTATTCTTCCCGCTATATAACCTTCTAACCCTTTTACTATAAAAGTAATAGGAGCATAATGAGTATATCCTAATAATATATCTGCTAAAGCAGACCCTAACCCACCTACTAAAAATCCACCTTTTCTCCCCAGGATTATAGCTGCCAGAAATACTACCATATCCCCCAAATTCAAATATCCATTTGTTCCTATAGTAGGTATATTAATTACCATAGTCATCACAGTTGTTAGAGCCATAAGGACTGCTATTCTTGTGATTGTCTTAGTATTCATATCTTTCATTTTTATTCCCCCTTCTTTATTGTATGGATACAATTAATCTCAACCTATGTAGTGTTTGTATGTATATGATAACACTTGCATTACGCTTTTTCAATAGTTTTTTTAATAATTATAATATTTATTTCTCTTTACTATTTTTAAATTAAAAGTATAGATTAAATTAAAAAGTTATATGATATCATATATGTATATTAAGTTAAAAGGAATGATACTATGCTACAAAATCCATATGAATCAAAAAGAAAATACTTTGATAATGGTAATACTAGAAACTATGAGTTTAGAAAAACACAGCTTGAAAAATTAAAAATGGTTCTGAAAAAATATGAAAAAGATATAATCAATGCTCTTAACTTAGATTTAGGCAAACCTATATTTGAGTCCTATACTGCGGAAATAGGAGTAGTATATCAAGAATTAAATCATGCAATTAAAAACTTAAGATATTGGATGAAACCTAAAAAGGTTCATACACCAATTTACCTACAGCCAGCTAATAGTTATATATATCCCGAACCAAAAGGTATAGTATTAATAATTAGCCCATGGAACTATCCCTTCCAATTATCTATTTCACCTTTGATAGGTGCAATAGCTGCAGGAAATTGTGTCGTATTAAAGCCCTCAAATCAATCAAAAGAAACTAAAAAAATAATCTCTAAAATAATCCATGAAACTTTTAATGAAAATTATATTAGTATAGTAGAAGGACTAGGCTCTGAAACTGTCATACCTTTAATAGAGGACTACAGGTTCGATCATATCTTTTTCACTGGTAGTGTAAATACAGGCAAAAAAATATTGGAAGTTTCAGCAAAACAACTAATACCAGTAACCTTAGAATTAGGCGGAAAATCTCCTGCTATAGTTCATGAAGATGCAAATATAGATATCGTGGCTAAAAGAATTACTTGGGCAAAATTTTATAATGCTGGACAAACTTGCGTAGCCCCTGATTATCTATTAGTACATGAATCTAAAAAAGAAACATTAGTCAATAAAATAAAATTATATATAAAAAAATATTATGGAGAAAATGTTGAAGAAAGTAAAAATCTAGGAAGAATAATAAATGAGAAAAGATTTGACAGATTAATATATCTATTAAAAGATTCTAATATATTGGAAGGTGGAAATTATAATAGAGAAATTAGATTCATTGCCCCAACATTAATTGATGGAATAAATATAACTCATCCAATTATGAAGGAAGAAATATTTGGTCCAATACTTCCTATATTAACTTATAAGAATATTGATGATATTGTAAATATAGTTAAAACAAACCCCTATCCCCTAGCTCTATACCTTTTTACCCAAAATAAAGACATTGAAGATTACATTATAAAAAATGTCCAGTTTGGTGGAGGATGTATTAACCATGCAATATCCCATGTGGCAAATCCCAATCTTCCCTTTGGAGGAATTGGATATAGTGGCATAGGAAAATATCATTCTAAATACACATTTAATACTTTTTCTCATGAAAAAAGTATATTTAAATCTAAAGGAAAATTTGATAGCAATTTACTATATCCTCCTTATAATGATAAAAATTTAAGATTGGCTAGAAGATTTCTATAGCCAATCTTTTTTCTCCTACATGTATTAGAGAATCTCGAAATATATTAACTAATTAAATCCAATAAAATAACGAGCCAAGAAATTAATTCTTTGGCTCATTGTTTAATTTGAAACAAAAGGAATAGTACCTTTTCTATTCTCTATTGCTATTTGTTCTTCTACCTTTATATTTAATTTATAACTTTCTTCTCTAATCAACATAAATGATGCAATACTAGCTAATATATCCGATATAGGGTAGGATAACCAAACCCCTATAGCACCTAAATGAAAAACCTTTACTAATATAATAGATATTGGTAACATTAAAATTAATTGCTTAAATATTGACATTAGTATTGATGCCTTAGCCTTTCCAAGTGCTTGAAAGTAGAATATAGATACATAATAAATACTTACTATTGGAAATACTGATACCATTATTCTAAATGCCTTAGCAGATTCTTCTATTATCTCTGCATCTTTTACAAATAGAGCCATTAGCTGGGGAGTAAAAATCATTGCTCCTGCCCACATTATGGCAGATGTAAGAAATGCATAAACAGCAGTTTTCTCCATTACAGACTTTAATCGTTTATAATTTTTTGCTCCTACATTATATGCGGCTATTGGTTGCATAGCTGATGCTATTCCAAACATAGTTATAAATAAAAACATATATACTTTTGAAATAACTCCAAGTACTATAATTCCATTATCTCCTACTGTATTAAGTAATAAATGGTTTAGAGCTGCCATTAGTATACCATCTTCTGATTCTATTATGAATGCCGATAATCCTACTAATATAATTGGCATAATAAATTTTTTATCTAAATGAAAACCTGATGGTATTTTATATTCTTTTTTTACTTTTAAATAGTTATAATAAGCATAACTAAATCCTATAATCTGAGAAACTGTAGTTGCTATGGCAGCACCCTTAACACCCATATGAAATTTCACAACTAAAATATAGTCAAAGATTATATTTACTATGGCTCCTATACTTGTGCTTATTATTGAAACTTTGTTATTTCCTAAAGATATCATTACATGGGATATGAAAGTTGTCAAACTTAAGAACGTAGAACCAAATATTATTATATTTAAATAGGTATTAGCATACTGTAATGTCTGTTCACTAGCACCAAGACCTACAAGAATTTTATCCGAGAATATATATATAATTGCTGTAAGTGATGACATTAACAAGAAAGATAAGGAAAAACCATTTCTAACAAATTTTCTAGCCTTATCCATATTATTTTGTCCGTTAGATCTAGAAAACGCTGTTGATGTTCCCACACCTATCATAATACTCAACGCTATTATTATCCTTTGTATAGGAAACACAAGTACCAATGCGCCTATTCCATATCTGCCCACATTTCTTCCTACAAATAAAGTATCCACCATATTATATAATTCTGATACTAAAAATGAAATTATAATTGGAATAGAAAACTTAATTAATAGTTTCCCGATTTTTTCCTCCCCAAATAATTTGTTATTTTTACCCATAATAAAACCTCCATTTATGTTACCTTATTATGTTAACATAAATGGAGGTTTTATTCATTCACTTGTTTAATATCTATTTTGGATTGTTTTTGGCTTTTTGAATAAACTTTATTTCAAGAAAGCTTAAGATAATCCAAAAATTTATGAATTTAGTACATTATTTAATACAAATAATATTGCCCCATAAGGTTTTATAGTAGCAATTGTATTATACACTGTAGATTTTTTTCCATAGTAGAAGGATATATTAGGATGTACATATTCCTTTAATAATTCCCAATTGTCATTATCCAATCTTTCTGGTTTATTCAGTCCTACCCATTTATCATATACTGAACCAAAATTTCTATCTAGAACATATTTTGTAACTTGAAAATCATTTTCCATATTTAATATATTTAGTGAAACTTTTCTCTCTTTAATCTTATCTATGGGAAGATCATTATATATTATTTCTTCATCTATTTCTATTGGATTAAACAACATTATCTGATAGCCATATTCTGATTTTGTAACTATATATCCTTCCCCTTTATCTATTATAGTATCTCCTAAAAGGGATAACAACATATAGGCATAATAAGATGGTTTTTTTAAGTAATTAGATGTAAATATTCCATTTCCTCCAAAAAAAGTATCATTGTTAAGTATGGTTTCTTTGGATATTTCGTCTACCATATTTAATACAACCCTATTATGCAAATGGATATAATTATATAAAATATATGACACCATAGAAATTGTATCCTGTACTTTACTGATATTATTCTTTGGGAAATATGGCTCTAACTCCTCCAAATTAATATTTAACCACTTCTCTACATCTTCCTCATAAAGATTTGAAAAATGATTGATAAAATCATCAATTATATATTTTTCAACATTTTCTGTAATAATTATAGGAGTAAGATCCTGTTCTATTAGAATATCTAATATATTCTCAACTCTAGTCCAGTTAATAAACTTATGACTCTTATCTCTATAGATATCCATATCTTCTGAAAAAAGTCTGTTGACTATACAATATTTAAATTTTATTTCCCTTTGAATCTCCTCTAATATTCTTCTATTCTCCTCTTCTAGAAGAAGATAAATATCTCCCAAATCTATTATATCTGGTCTTCTATACTTTTCCATTGTATCTTTATTTAAATCTATATCTATTTTAATAATTCTATTATCATAATCATATCTTTCATAGTCTTCAATATAACCAGTAATATAAGGTAAAGCTTCTTTAATATTAAAATATTTTATTTTAGTCATATTTTCAAGTTCTTCTTCACTTACCTTATATTTTTTCCTATATTGCATAGGTGTACAATTATAATGAAGTTTAAAATGTTTATTATAGTATCTTACATGTGAAAACCCTACTTCTTCGGATATTTCAGATATATTTCTATCTGAATCTAAAAGTAGTTTTGTAGACTCTTCTACCCTTATTTGATTTAGATACTCGTTAAATCCATGTCCTAATATATCCTTGATTTTATAAGATAAATATTGGGAACTGAGAAATTCTTTATCAGCTATTTCCTGTAAACTCACCTTATTCATATAATTGTTACTCAAGTATTTAACTATTCTATGGTATCTTTCAAGTTGCTCTTCATCATCTTCTAGTCCTTCACTTTCATAGAAAAGATAATGAAAGTTATTTAATAAATGATACATCATTTCCAAAAGATTTTCTTCTATTTTATCCTCATAATCATCTAATTTAGATACTGCCTCATAAAGGAGTATAGAAATATATTTTCTTAATTCATAATATTTCTCATCCTCCTGAACATGTTCATCTGAAGAATTAGTATAAAAAAATATTTCCTTTGCATCATCATAATATCTTTCAAAAAAGTTAGGATCTATATTAAGTATAAGAACTAAATTTTTTGGGTCATTAGATTTTATACTATAAACCTCATTTACATTTATTATCTCTATTTCTCTTTCGTATAATGTATATATTTCATTTTCTACACCTACATCTATAGTTCCATTTAAAACAAATAATATCTGTATTGAATCTCGCCAATGAATTGGATACTCCATAATATTAGCTAAAAATATATTTATAGGCAAATCCTTCATATATTCTGCATGTTCTTTTCTCATATCAATTCCCCTGTATTTTATTATTCTTCAAATTCTTCTCTATGGTGTAAACCTATTAAATTAGTAACTGGCACTGTAAATATAATACCTGTACCTGGTTTTTCCAATTGACCTGCATCTACCATAGCATTCATTATAAATTTATATTTATCTATTTCTGTTAATATTATTATTATCTCTTTAGATGCTTCAACATGCATACTTAAAAACTTTTTTACTTCAGACTCACCAGTACCTCTTCCATAAAAAATAGTAGCACCATTAGCACCTGCCAGTTTTGCAGCACTTACTATTTTATCTGCTTTTCCTCTTTCAACTATGGCAATTATACATTTAATTTCAATCACAATACCACCTCCTAAATTCTAGTTAATATTCCCAAAATCATTACAGATATCATAGAACCTATAGATGTAAGCCCTACTATACCAAAACCAGACATCAAAGGATCCACTCCTTCAATAACAGATGCCAAACCTACGGCCAGTGCCATATTTATTGGTATATTTACAGGCCCTGTTGTAGCAGAAGCAGCATCAAAGGCAATAGCATCAAAGGGTTTTGGTGTAAAAAAAGACAGTACTATTATTATTAGCAGTAATGGTATGAGAATCTTTATATATGAAAAATTCAATAATATCTTCAAAAGCCCTATAACCATACCTCCACCAAATCCTATGGCAACTCCATGTATTAATACCTTATAGGGTATAGCTCCTGCTGACAATTCTTCTACTTCTAAAGCTAAAGCCTTCAATCCTGGTTCTACTAATGTAGCTGCATAACCTATTATAAATCCTATTGCTAGTATAATCCACTTTCTATTTATAATTACAAAATTTCTGCCTACTGAATCTCCCAAAGGTATTAAACTCATTGTTGTTCCTTTTAAAAATAAATGGAGACCTAATACAGATAATAAAAATCCAATTGTAAAATCTCTTACATTATTTAATGGTTTTTTTAGTATAAATATCTGAATTACAGCTAATATAACAGTTAACGGTATTATACTAATAGCTGTTTCCCAGAGTGCACTTAAGTTTGGTAGTCCCTTCATGCAAATTCACTCCCTTTGATATTTTTTATAATTGTATTATATAACCATTATAGCATATTTCTTACATAGATATTATGTAAAAAGAAAATCATAGTAGAAACCAATATTTATAGTGTATAATATAATTGTACAAATATTTTAGGAGGTGTTTTATGGAAAAGGAAAAATATATCCCAGAAGTAAAATCTCAGCTTAGATCTAGGATTATAGAAGTTCCACCTGTTATTTATAAGGCAAGTGGCATAAAGGTATTAGGAACAAGAATTAAATCCCTACTATTTTCTACAGATGTAGCTATTATAAAAAACACAAATGCCAATTCGATTATAGCAGTTTATCCTTTTACCCCTCAATTATCCATTACTCAGGCCATACTTGAAGTTGCTCCTGTCCCTGTATTTGTAGGTGTCGGTGGTGGACTCACAACAGGGAAAAGATCTGTAGGTATTGCATTTCAAGCTGAACTTATGGGTGCATATGGAGTAGTAGTAAATGCTCCTACTACAAATGACGTTATTGCTAAGATGAGAGAAAGAATAGACATCCCTATTATAGCTACTGTTGTCTCAGAATGTGATGATTATAGAGGAAAAGTTGAATCTGGTGCCAGTATATTAAATATATCTGGTGGTTCTAGAACTGCATCCCTTGTAAAAAAAATCAGAAATGAATTTGGAAAAGAATTACCTATTATAGCTACAGGTGGTCCTACAGATGAATCAATACTTGAAACCATAGAAGCTGGTGCTAATGCTATCACTTATACTCCGCCTACCAGTGCAGAAATTTTCTCAGTAGTAATGGACAAGTATAGAAAAGAAATGAAAGAGCAAAAATAATTTAAGGACAGATCAATATAAAGATCTGTCCTTACTGTATTACCTATTTCCAAGTGCGTCTTCCTTTGCAAAAAACTCCTTAGTCAATTTAATAACTACTCCACTCAAAGCAAATACCCCTATTAAGTTTGGAATAGCCATTAGACCATTTAATGTATCTGCTAAGTTCCAAAGAACTTCAAGTCCTCCTATAGCACCTACAACTATGAAAGGGATCCATAGAATTCTATAAATTATATTAACCTTGGATCCAAACAAATATTCAGCGCAACGTTCTCCATAATATTCCCAACCCAATATAGTAGAAAAAGCAAATAATAAAATACCTATTGAAACTATGGTACCACCCCAAGTACCTGGTAGACCATGACTAAAAGCTTGAGTTGTAAGGGCAGCTCCTGTTTCTCCACTTTTCCACACTTCTGTAGTTAAAATTGTTAATGCAGTTATTGAACAAATTACAATTGTATCCATAAATACCTCAAATACTCCCCATAACCCTTGACGCACAGGATGATCAGTAGTTGCAGCAGCATGTGCTATAGGTGCACTACCAAGACCTGCCTCATTTGTAAATACTCCACGAGCAACTCCGTATCTCATAGCCTGCTTTATAGTTGAACCTACAAATCCTCCTAATGCTGCAGTTCCTGTAAATGCATTACTAAATATTAATCCAAATGCTTCTGGAATATGTTTTGCATTTATAATAATTATTAATAAGCCGCCTAAAATATAGAAGGCTGCCATAAGTGGTACTAATTTTTCTGTTACGGATCCAATTCTTTTAATACCACCTACTATAACCATAGCTGCAAATATGGCTAAAACAATTCCTATAGCAAGTTTATTTATTCCAAAAGTTACCTCTAATGATTGAGCTATAGAATTTGACTGAACCATATTTCCTATACCAAATGCTGCTAAGGCTCCAAAAAATGCAAATATATTTGCTAACCATTTCATATTTAATCCATTTGTAATATAGTACATTGGTCCTCCAACGAATCTTCCGTCAGAAGTCTTTTCCCTAAATTGAACTGAAAGGACTACCTCTGCAAATTTTGTAGTCATCCCAAATATTGCAGCTACCCACATCCAAAGTATAGCCCCAGGACCTCCAATTGCAATAGCCGTTGCAACACCTGCAATATTACCTGTACCTACAGTAGCAGCCAATGCAGTAGCTACAGCTTGAAATGCCGTTACTTCACCTTCCCCTTCATGATCTTTAGAGAACATCTTCATTAATGTGTTCCTTAAAATGTACCCAAGTTTTCTTAATGAGAAAAAATTAGTTCGCAATGATAGATAAATACCCGTTCCCACCAATAAAATAAGCATCGGCGGTCCCCATACAAAACCATTAATAATGCCATTAATTTCCATCAACTTATCCATTGATCTGCCTCCTTTATTTATTAGACTAGATCAATTATATACACATAACTTCAAAAATACTCAAAAATACTCAATATTGATTTCTGAATATTTCTAATTGTTATACTTTTCGCAAAGTATACATAGTCCAGACAAGAATTTTTTCATATTTATTGAACCTTTTATATTAGATTTCCCTCGAATATAGTCCATTTCTTTCTTTATTTGTTCAAAGTTGAACAATGTATTTGAATATTCTACAAAGGTTTCATTCATATAATCTTCTATGCCTAAAGATGCTATATTCCCCATAGCAATATTAATGGTTCTCCTCATTCTTTGCTCCATAGCCTTAGGATTATCAGTGAAGTTAGAACAAATTTCTCTTATGGACATATCATTTGTTTTAATTTTATTTTTTATTAAAAAGCTTACAATCTTTAACACATCTTCACTTCCGATTTCCCCAATAATTCCTAATCTAAGTAGTATTATATTGACATCATGTTGACAATCTTTGGTTTCAATTATTTCTTTAGAAATAGGGGCGATATCGTTAAATATTTGTTGAATTTCTTTCATCTTTTCTTCCAATACTATTTTAGATTTTACCTTCTTTATTATAGTTTCTACTTCTAAAATATTTATAGGTTTATAAATAAAGTATTCAACTCCACATCTATATGCCTTTTCAACATTTTCTTTAGTTGAAAAATCAGAAATCATAATAAATCTAATGCTTTTACTCTTTTTCTTTATATCCTCAATTATACGAAAACCATTAAGTCTTTCATCTAACATATCTAAAATAACTAAATCTGGTTGTGAAGATAGTATTTCTTCTATGTCTTCCAAAGGATTATCAGATACATCTACCAGTATTCCTAAATGGTTATCATATATAATTTTTTTTAAAGTATTTATATCATCCATATTTTTATCTAATATAAATATCCTCATTCCCATCCTCCAGTTATATATCTCTATTTACTCTTCCTTCGGTTTTAAGAATTCCCATTTTGTTTCACTTGTTATGACTGAAGTCAAAATTGCCATACATCCTATTAAAAATCTTATAGTGAAGGGCTCCTTTAGAAAAATAATTGCAAAGGTGCTGCCAAATACTGCTTCTAGGCTCAGTATTATAGCAGTATGAGTGGAATTCGTATATTTTTGTGCAACAGTCTGTATTAAAAATGCAAACATTGTACTAAATATAGATAAATATAATATTGGAATTATTGTTTGTTTTTGAATATTAATTTCTGTACCTTCAAAAAACAAAGCAAATAATAACGAAAGTATAGCTGCTGTACCTAATTGTACTATTGATATTACATATGGATCTGATTTCTTTGCAAAGTATCCAGTGGAAGAAATATGAAATGCAAACAATACTGCACATAATAATGTTAATAAATCACCATAACCTATTGTCAAATCCTTATTTAGACTTAATACTCCAATCCCTGTTAAACATAAAAAAGCAGCTACTATATCAAATTTATCTGGCCTTTTTTTAGATATTCCCCAATAAATAAATGGCACCATTACTACATTTGTTGCCGTAATAAAAGCTTGTTTCCCTGCCTCAGTATATTGTAATCCTACTGTTTGAGTAGCAAATCCAGTAAATAAAAACAACCCAACAATTATCCCCGCTTTTATATCTTTTATAGATGCATCTTTAATCTTCTTAAAAAATATAAAAAATAATATTATTGCAGAAATAATAAATCTAAAAAATAATAAATAATAAGGAGTTAAATAATCTAATGCACTCTTTGTAACAACAAATCCGGAACCCCAAACAATAGCAACTAAAAGTAAAGATAAATCTGCATATAAAGTTTTTTTATTTTCCAAAATAATACCTCCCTTCTCTCCACTTAATAATTATACCATAATATACTATATAAAAACTCTATTAAGTAAACTGACACCAAAAATATATTTTATAATAAAATGATAGTACTATATTAAATATTAAGGGTGATTTTATGGATAAAAATTTAATAGTAGGCGGAAATAGTCTTGTTAGACTAGAAAATGGTAATTTAGTAAATTATATAAACTTTGATAATGCTGCTACAACCCCTCCTTTTCAATCAGTTTTAAATGAAATAGTAGATTTTTCTAATATCTATTCTTCTGTACACAGAGGTACAGGATATAAATCAATTATATCTTCAATGATATACGATGAAGGAAGAGAAATAGTATTAAATTTTGTCGGTGGAAATAAGGAATATCATACAGTAGTTTTTTTAAAGAATACTACAGAATGTATAAATAAACTATCTTATAGATTACAAGATACTCTAAAGGACAAAGTAGTTTTATCTACATATATGGAACATCATTCTAATCTACTGCCTTGGAAATATAGATTTACTACAGATTATATAGAAGTGGATTCTATGGGAAGATTGTGTTTAGAGGATTTAGAATTTAAACTAAAGCTTTATAAAGGAAAAGTTGGTTTAGTTGCAGTAACAGGTGCCTCCAATGTAACTGGTTATATCAATCCAATATATGATATTGCAAGAATATGTCATAGCTACGGTGCTAAAATTTTAGTGGATGGAGCCCAACTTATTCCTCACAATCACTTTGATATGAAACCTATAGATAGTCCTGAGCATATTGATTATATAGCGTTCTCTGCCCATAAAATGTATGCACCTTTTGGCACAGGAGTGTTGATAGCACCAAAAAACACCTTTGAAAAAGGTTTCTCAGAACATATAGGTGGCGGTACTATAAAATTTGTATCTATTAAAGATACTATATGGGCAGACCCACCTGAAAAAGAAGAAGCTGGAACACCTAATTTAATGGGAGTAGTGGCTCTGTCTACAAGTATAAAAACCTTACAAAATCTAAATATACAAAATATTGAAGAATACGAAAGAAATTTAACTAAATATGCTTTAGATCTTCTAAAAAATATCCCACAACTTATTCTATATGATGATATGAATGTAGAAGAGAAGGTATCTATTATTTCATTTAATATGGAAGGATTGAACCATGACGAATTAGCAACGATGCTTGCTCGTGAAGGTGGAATCGCTGTTAGAAATGGTTGTTTTTGTGCACAGCCCTATGTTCAAAGATTACTCAAAATATCTGATGAAGATATGAAGAAATACATGAATGATGAATCTTTGCTTCGTCCTGGTCTAGTAAGGATAAGTTTTGGACTATATAATGATTATAATGAAGTATACTTGCTAGCATATCTTCTAAATGAAATCAGCAAGGATATAGAATTTTATAAAAATAAGTATAGAAACTCTCCTTTCTACTAAACCTAGTGGAAAGGAGGTTTTTTATGGAGAATAACACTAATAAAAAAATGAGTATACTTATGTTTAGCGGTGAATATGATAAAGCCTTGGCAGCTCTTATATTGGCTAATTCTGCAAAAGAAATAAATTTAGATGTGACTATGTTCTTTGCATTTTGGGGATTAATGCTAATTAGAGACCCAAATAGCATTCCTGATGAAGATAAAACCACAGCAGAGAAAATGTTTGCAAATATGACTCCTAGATATATTGAGGATTTACCCTTGTCTAAAATGAATTTTGCTGGCATAGGGAAAAAAATGCTTATAGGAATGATGGATGACAGTGATACTCCAAAGTTATCAGATTTTTTAAATGGAGCATTAAAAAAAGGCGTAAATATGAAAGCTTGTAAACTTTCCTGCGAAGTAATGGGATTTAAAGAAGAAGAGCTGCTTAAAGAAGTTAGTATAGTTACAGCAGAAGAGTATTTAGTAGATGCTCTAGATTCTAATATACAACTGTTTATTTAAATTTTGCGACAGAGGGTACCCTAGAGTAAAGGCTCAAGTGGTTCTCCTGTCGCAATATCTTTTTTCTTCCATTATTCAAATTTATAATATATACTAAGAATAAAGATATTGTATTGGAGGTTTTTATATGTATTTTCCATTGTTAAATGATCTAAAAGCTGCAAAAGAAATTATTTGGTATAATGATAATTATACTAGTTTTACCAAAATTAAAAATACTTTACCTATATCTTTTGAAGATATTCTTGAAGCAGAAAATAGACTTAAAAGATTCGCACCATATATAAAAAAAATATTTCCTGAAGTAGCTGACGGAATTATTGAATCCCCCATATCTAAAATTGATAAAATGAAATCCTTAATGGAAATGAAATATAAAAAAAGGATATATGGAAATCTACTTCTTAAAAGGGATGATTTGCTCCCAATAGCTGGTTCAATCAAGGCTCGTGGTGGTATATATGAAGTATTAAAACATGCTGAAGCTTTAGCTATAGATAATGGTCTTCTTACATTGGATGATGATTATAGTATATTGGCAAATAATAGTTTTAAAGATTTCTTTGCTCAATATACCATTCAAGTTGGAAGCACAGGAAATTTAGGGCTAAGTATTGGTACAATTTCTGCAAAAGTAGGATTTAATGTAATAGTTCATATGTCTCAAGATGCTAAGGAATGGAAGAAAGAATTACTTCGTTCTAAGGGAGTAAAAGTAATAGAATACACTTCAGATTATTCAAAAGCTGTAGAAGAAGGAAGATTTTTATCTGACAATGACCCTAAATCTTACTTTATAGATGATGAGAATTCAAAGGATCTTTTTATGGGATACGCTGTTGGTGGAATAAGAACTAAAAAACAACTTGATGAAATGGGAATTATAATTGATAATAAAAATCCTCTTTTTGTATATCTACCTTGCGGAGTAGGCGGTGGCCCTGGTGGTATAGCATACGGACTAAAACTTATGTATGGAGATAATGTACATTGCTTCTTTGCAGAGCCAACTCACTCTCCTGCAATGCTACTAGGATTAGCTTCAGGGCTTCATGATAAGATTTCTGTAGAAGATATTGGACTTGACAACAAAACTGATGCAGATGGTTTAGCTGTTGGAAGACCTTCTTCTTTTGTAGGGAAAATCATGGATAAAATATTGACTGGTGCTTTTACCATTGATGATTATAAATTATATGACTTTCTAAAGAATCTATATGATGAAGAAAAAATATTTTTAGAGCCTTCTGCTTTAGCTGGATTTTTAGGTCCTGTTTTTACTTCTGAAAAATACAAAAATGAAAATATAACTCATCTATGTTGGGGGACTGGTGGTTCTCTAGTGCCTGATAAAATAAGGAAAAATTTAATCTCTTCTAATCTTTATTAAATTAATATATAATAAAAATTGAAGATTTTCCTTGATTTATAAAGAAAGTAGGAATTACTATGAAAAAGTCTTTAAACTATATAATATTAATATTTCTTATATCCCTTACAATATTAATCTTTATTAACAATAATGACTTCAATAATTTTTCTGAGTTAATTAAGAGTACAAATACCCTATTTTTATTAATTGGTGTTTTGTGCATGGTACTATACTGGTTTTTCGAAGCCTTTATTCTCTATAAAATGAAAAAAACCTTAAATATTAAAAGTACCTATATTTCATCTCTCAAGCTTTGTATGATTGGACAATATTATAGTGCTATTACTCCATTTTCCACTGGTGGTCAACCCGTTCAAATATATTCACTGGTAAATGAAGGTGTACCTATAGGCACTGCATCATCTTTACTTGTTAATAGATTTTTAATATACCAATTAGTAGTAACCTTTTATGCCCTATTTATGTTTATAATAAGATTCAAATTACTTTATGCAGAAGTCCGATTAGCATTGCCTTTTGTTGTAATGGGTTGTTTAATAAATGTAATAATTTTAGTCATGATATTTGGATTTTTATTAAACGAAAAATTTATAAGAAACATCTTAGAAAAATCAATTAAAATTTTATACAGATTTAAAATAGTAAAAGATATAAAAAAATCTGAGGAAAAGATAAATAATACTTTGCTAGATTATAAAATAAGTATTGAGGAACTAAAAAAAGATAAGAAAACTACATTACAATTAATCTTAGTATCTATAATTCAGCTAACAATTGGCTTTTCTATTACTTTTTTTATTTATTTGGCACTAGGCTTTGAAAAAGGTCATTTCATAGATATAATTGCCATTCAATCCTTACATTATATGGCAGTATCCTTTATGCCTACTCCTGGAACTGCTGGTGCAGCAGAAGGAGGATTTTATATGTTATTCAAAGTTATATTTCCTAAAAAGATTCTATCTTTTGCATTAATCTTATGGAGATTTATAGATTATTACTTACGAGTTTTGGTAACTGGATTAGTAACATTAATAGATTTTATATGCAGAAAAAGAAAGATACCTATTAATTAATTTAAGAAATAAACCTCAAGAAGTCAAAATTTCTTGAGGTTTATTTTAATTGCTCTAAATATAAATTTATCTACTGCATATTAAATGTATAATCATTCTTAAAAATCAAACATTAACTAAATCTAATGAATTGCAACTATAAACTATTAAAAAAGAAATCATTTAGAAACATAACTTAAATTTGTCCTAACATCTTCAATAACACATTTGCTATAATTGCTGATCCTAAATAAGTTCCAAACATTACGAAGATTGCAAGAATGACAATTCGCCATCCCGTCTTCTTGAGAGCATCTAAATTTTTACCAGTATATATACCTGCATATCCTAAGATAGGAGTAGCTAAGGTTAAAAAGTTAACCTTTGAAACTAGATTTGATATGACTTCTGAGCCAGGTACCCCTGGGACTGTTAATATGGTAGACAATGTTACAATATATGCTACACTAGGAATTTTAAACGGTATTACTTTAGCTAGGATTATTCCAACTACTGCTATTAATACTAATATTAACATTCCTGGAATTGCTTCTATCATATTAACTTTATAACCAACATAGTTTCCTACTACTGAAATTGCTGCTGTTATCAATAATACAATAATAGAATCCTTTAATTTCATATTAGTTTCCCTCCTTGGTCACAGGAACTTCTGGTAATTTACCATACTTCATTTTATATACTTTTTTATACAACCATTCAGATAATGGCAATGCTACCCAAAGTGACATATATAAACCATCTAATCCTGAAAGCATATTGCTTGCAACTCCAAAAGCTGTAATCATTTCTTCCATTTCAGGAAACATGGCAGCCAAAGATCCTACTCCTGCTGTCATCATGCTGCCAGATCCTACTCCAGAAGCCATAGCTAAGGAATAAGGATGTAAAGGTGTATTGGCAGCAAGAAAACTTGCCACTAAACCAATAAATATAGTTCCAAATACGGTTCCTACTATATAAACACCCAGCACTCCTTGTCCCTCTTCACTATCAAGTCCGTACATATCTCCTATCAAAGCAACATTAGGTTCCCTTGCTATTGAATGTGCACCACCTATGGCCTCCCTTTTCAATCCTAAAAAAACTGCAATTGGAATTCCTAGTAATACTGTTCCTATATTTCCTAGTTCTTGTAAAATAAGTGCTGGGCTAGCAGCTAATATCTTTGGTAAAGTTGGTCCAATATTTGTACCATATTTAGCCATTAAAAGCATTAAAGTTAAACCTATTAAAGACCCTGCATCGTTCATTTCTTTTTCCTTTGCAACCTTTAAAAATTTAGGTGTTAATAGTACGCCAAAAACCATAGCATATAACATTGGTAATAATACAATTGTTCCAATTCCAACAGGAATTTTCAAGACGCCAATAAATTCAGAAATAACTACTAATCCTAATACTAATAAATGTAGTTTTACATTCTTCATTATTTCACCCCATTTTTCTTTTCATCTATCTTTTCATCTATATAAGATATACCACGTAATACCATGTTACTCATTACAACCGAAGCAATGATAATTGACCTGTCATCACCATCAAATCTTGGGTTATGCCATACATAATTCATATCTTTTTCTTTGTTCCCTACCCCAAGCCAAAAGAAAAATCCAGGAATCTTCTCAGTAAAAATAGAAAAATCTTCTCCTCCCATTGAAGGTATTGGGTCAACAATTCCTTCTTCTCCTACTATTTCTTTCGCAGCATCATATGCTAATTTTGCCAATTCATCATCATTAAATACAGCCGGCAAATCAAAAATATAGTCTAATTCAACATCTACCATATAAGCCTTTGCAGTATATTCTAATACTTCCTTTATCCTCTTTGGTAACATCTCTCTTACTTCTGGCTTAAAACTTCTTACAGTTCCTGACATCTCTACAAGTTCAGAAATAACATTGTTAGCAGTTCCTGAATTAAATGTCCCTATTGAAATAACTGCTGAATCTAAAGGACTTATATTGCGACTGACTATTGTTTGTAAATTCATTAACATAGCTGATGCTGCTATAATAGGATCCCTTGTAGCATTGGGTATTCCTCCATGTCCTCCTTTCCCCTTAACTTTTATTCTTATGGTATCAACTGCTGCCATTAATCCACCTTTTTTAATTGCAATTTTTCCCCATGGTATCTCTGGATTATTATGAAGTCCAAATATTAAATCAGCTTTAATATTCGTAAACAATCCTTTTTCAACCATTAATTTTGCTCCCTTGTTTATTTCTTCTGCTGGTTGAAAAACAAACATCACATTACCTTTCAACTTATCTTTAATCTTAGATAAAATTATTGCCGCACCTATTACAGAGGAAATATGAAAATCATGTCCACAAGCATGCATTACTCCATTTATCTTAGATTTATAGGGTACATCATTTAATTCTTGAATCGGAAGAGCATCTATATCTCCTCTTAAAGCAATTGTAGGTCCATCTTCATATCCTTTTAATAGCCCTACTACACCAGTTTCTAATCCTAAGTCTATTATTTCAATTCCTAAGGAGATTAATTTTTCTTTAATTTTCTCGGTGGTTCCATACTCTTTAAAACTTAACTCTGGATACATATGAAGATCTCTTCTAAATTCAATCACTTCATTTTCATACAAATTTTTCAGTTTTTCTAGATTTAACATAATAGTCCTCCTTATTTAATGACCCTATTCATAAAATCTATATACCTTTAAATTAATTTTATTTAATATCCACTATAGTCAATATTTAATCTATTCAAAATATCCTTCATATAAAGAAAATCTTTTACTTATATCTAATACATCCTTTTTTATTTGGTTCAGTATATCCTTATTATCTATGTTGTTAGCAACTTCATTTATTATTTCTCCGATTTCTTCCATATCCTTTTCTTTCATACCTTTTATTGTCATAGCTGTAGTACCTATTCTAACTCCGCTAGTTACCATTGGTTTTTCAGGATCAAAAGGTATCATATTTTTATTTACAGTAATACCTACATAATCTAGTGCTTCTTCTAATTGTTTACCTGTTAAATTCTTTGGTCTTAAATCAACTAATAGTAAATGTGTATCTGTCCCTCCAGATACAATTCTAAATCCATATTCAGATAATACCACTCCTAGTTTTTGAGCATTTTTTACAACTTGCTTCATTACATTTGCAAATTCTTCTGTAGAAGCTCGTCTAAATGTATATGCTTTTGCCGCCATTGTATGAAGATGAGGTGAGCCTTGAGAACCTGGAAACATTGCCTTATCAATTGCTTTAGCATATTCTTCTTTACATAGTATAAAACCTCCCCTTGCACCACATAGGGTTTTAGTAGTGGTAGATGTGACAAAATCCGCATATTTCATAGGATTAGGATATATCTTAGCTGCCACAAGTCCTGCAACATGTGCCATATCTACCATAAAATATGCTCCAACTGATTTTGATACTTCTGAAATTCTCTTAAAATCAATAGTTCTTGGATAAGCACTTCCTCCTGTAACTATAAGCTTTGGATTATGTTCTTTTGCAAGTCTTTCAATTTCATCATAATCAATTAACTCAGTTTTTTTGCTAAGCCCGTATGCAATAAAATTGTAAATTTTTCCTGAAAAGTTCACTTTATTACCATGTGTTAAATGTCCACCTTGGTCTAGTCTTAGTCCTAATACAGTATCACCTGGCTCTAATATTGCAGCATAAACAGTTTGATTTGCTTGAGATCCTGAGTGTGCTTGTATATTAGCATGTCCTGCTCCATAGAGCTGTTTTGCCCTATCTATACCTAGAACTTCCATTTTATCTATTACCTGACATCCTGCATGGTATCTTTTTCCAGGAAAACCTTCCGTAGTTTTATTTGTCAATATACTACCTTGTAATTCTAAAATTTCAGTTGGCACATAACTTTCAGATGCAATCATTTCAATGCCTGTTCTTTGACGTTCTAGTTCTTCATTTACTATTTGAAATAATACGGAATCTGTTTCTTTTAAAGTATCTAACACTTTAATCTCCCCTTTACATAGTTGTTATAATATATTATTTCAAATATTCAAATAATTTAAAATTAACTAAATCAATATTTAATTGAACTAAATCATCAATAAAAATATAAACAGTAGCTTAAAGCTACTGTTTATATTTTTTAGGAGTATCTCCTGTTATTAATTTAAAGGTCTTATAAAAATAATTAAGATTATTAAATCCTACTTCTATGGCTATTTCCTTAATAGTAATATCTTCTTTATTATGCATTAACTCTATTGCTTTATCAATTCTAAATTTATTTAGGTACTTTATAAAAGTCATATCAAAATACTTCTTAAACAATCTATTAATTTGGTTTGCACTGATATGAAAGTTCTTAGCACATTGATTTAATTGAATATCATTTCTATAATTAGTATTTATATATTGAAGAATATCATTCAATAATGGATTATCAGTAAATCTATATCCTATAACTCTAGAAATGGATTCTTTCAATCCCTGAATTTCTACAGGCTTTAATAATATATCTTTTGCACCTAATCTTAATGATGACTGAGCATATTCAAAATAACTAAAAGCAGTAACTACAATAAATGATATTGGTTCCGTATAGTGATTATTTATATAATTCATAACCTCTATTCCATCACTGCCTGGCATCTCTATATCCAAAAAAACCAAATCTGGTTTTAAATCAAATATTTGTCCTATGGCTTCTTTTCCATTTCCCGCTTCACCTACTACTTCTAAGGGCATATTGTTTTTGTTTATTAAAATCTTTAATAAATCTCTAGCTAGGGCTTCATCATCAACAATCAATGTCTTAATCATATTTCCTCCTTAAAAGCTGGTATTATTATTGTTACCTGAGTGCCAACATTCTTCTTACTTGAAATATTAAACTCAAAATTATTATGATGAAGCAATTCTAGCTTTCTATATATCATCATTAAACCACTAATAATAAAATCTTCTGATTGTCCTTTAATTTTATGGTTAAGTTTAGTAATATCATCTTCTTCCAATCCAGCACCATTATCTTGTACATGAATAACTACCTTATCTTTATTTTTTGTACAACTAATTTCAACATTAAGATTATCCACTTTGTTTCTAAAACCATGAACAAAAGAATTTTCGATTATTGGTTGTATGAAATTAAATGGAATTCTTGCTAATTTAACTTCTTCGCAAATATTTATATTTACACTAAGTCTTTCTCCGTACCTTAATTTTTGTAATTCTAAATAATCCATAATAAATAAAATTTCATCATTTAATGTAACAATAGTATTGCTTGACTTGAGAGAATATCTAAAAATCTTTGATAAACTAATTATAGATTCATAAGTTTTTATACTACCTTCTCTTATAGCCAAACTGGCAATTGCATTTAAAGTATTAAAAAGAAAATGGTTATTAATCTGAATACTTAAAACTTGCTCCTTTGTAGACCGTAAACTTTCTTCCAATAGAAGTTCATTCTTGGCAATATCTTTAATAATTTCTTCTTTTTTATTTAACTCTATTTCAGTATTCTCTAATAAGTAGTAATATGATATGTTTTTGCTTAAGGTTTTTATATGTTGTAAAATAGCCATAATTCTGCCCTGATGTACTATTTGCATCTTACCATATAATTCATAATCTGAATCGGTTTCGTCTTTCAAACCAACATGATTTTCATCATATATTCTAATATGTCCACCCTTTATAGTACCAACTAAACTATGATTAATAATAATTGGCATTACAAATACCCTTAATCCATATTGACAAACAAAGGCAGAAGGGTCTTTATAATGAGGAGGCATATATTCATCATAAATATTATATAGATAACAGTTTCTTATATCCTTATGTACATTACATTTTTTCATACAAAATTCAGGATAGTTATCAGAAACAATAATTGGTTCATTTTCCTTATTAAATATTGATAAAGGTACTGCTAGTATATCAATTGCCTCATAATATAGATGCTTAATTCTATCATTTAATATTATTGTGTCTTTAAAACTTCCTATATATATTTGCTCTCTATTTAAAATATCATTTAGAGGATTACGTTGGTTATAATATACTGGCACTGATATTAACAGCTCTTTTATTGGTTCTTCCCCAGTATTTATAGCCTCATGTACTGAACCTGCATCTATATGAAATAAGGAACCTGGTTTCTTGATACTTAATTCCTTACCAATAAGTTGCTCCCCTTGTCCAGATAAAACATATAATAATTGTTCATCACCATAGTGAATATGCTCCCTTTGTCTTCTTCCTGGTAAAATAGTACTAATTCCTATATGCATTATATTAGTGGAATTCTTTGTATCGGGCTCATAAATCCATTCTATACTACCCCAATCAAAATATTGTATATGCCCCATTATTCTCACCCCTACAATTATTGATTTTAAACAAAGATAATGATAATTTTAGAATATTAAAATTATTCGCATATTCATATATAGTTTACTATACTCATATAGAAAAGTAAACTATACAAGTTCTTATGTAATATAAAAGGTATTGATAAACTATTATGTTCATCAATACCTTTTTCTAGAATTCTTTCATACTATATATTTTTTTCGAAACTTCCAATGATATTAGGTACAGTATTATCCCAACAACGGCAAACATAAATATAAACATTCCAAAATCCATTACTATTATATTTTTAAATATATTTGCAGTTTCAATCTTACTGCCAAATCTGCCTATTATATTTGGTAAAATAATCAAAAATATATAAAATATTTGACTAAATGCCTGTGCCTTTCCTATACTATAATATTGAAATGGTAAATATATTGAGAAAAACATTAAAGAAAATCCAATTATAAATAATACATCAAATATGGTAGCAGGACTACCTATAATTTCACCATTCATCATGATTTTAAATAAATTGGATGATATGAAAACAATCCCAGATATAGCAAATATATAAATCCCCATTGATATATACTTTGCTCTCACTATATCGTATCTATTAACTGGAAAAGAATTCAGCATCATGTCTGATTTAGCCTTTAACTCATGCTGAGTAGAAAATATTGAAACTATATATATCATTATAAAAATGGAAAATCCATATATAAGCTTAGACTTATATATATTTTCAGTCGATACTCCAACACAGCCAAAAATCAATGATATCCAAAATATAATTAAATTTATTATCCTAAGTAACCGTATATCCTTCATTATAAGATGTTTCATTTATATCCCTCCTATGCCAAATCCTTTGTTTCATATAAGACTATAGATATTAACATTGATATCAAATATACTATAGCTGTTATGATTGGCAGATTAAATCTCTGACCATTTAATGCTGTAAGTATATCAATATTATCACTGGAACCTATGACAAAAATATTTATAATAATTATATATATCATTACATTTACGATATTCCCTAGTCTTGGTGGCAACCTAAAATAAGCAGGCAAAGATATTGAGGTGATAAAAATAAATATAATTAATGTTTGCCATATTAAAGAAATGCTTAAACTCTCACCTATTTTAATTCTAAAAACACTAATAATTCCAAAATATATTCCAACTAAAATAACCCCTAAAAAATAATTTATAAACATGGATATATACTTGCTTAATACTACATCCCTTTTTTTAATTGGTAAGGACTGTATTAGCATATGAGTCTTATTTATTACTTCATATTTAAAAGGCATATTATTCAATACATAACCATAACTTAGTATCATTAAAGAATATATATTGGTACTATTTGTTTCTAAAACCAATAACATAAAAGGAAAAAATAATATTAAAAAAATCACACTTTGTTTGCTTGAAAAATTCAATAGTAAATCCTTCCTTATTAAATTTAACATATCCCTACCCCCTAACACTATAAACCATTATATCTTCAAGTGTTGGTCTTTCTATTATTACCTCACTGCCAAATAATCTCTTTAATTTTTGTGGATTATCTACTAATCCTTCAAATCCAACCTTCGTTTCCCTAAGCCCTATAAACTCTTTCCTTATGTCCTTATCTAACAAATTATTTCCACCTTTTACTATCCCATAAGATTCTAAAATTTCATCCTTACCCCTAGAGAATACTATTGTTCCATTATTTATAAATGTAATATAATCTGCAATCTTTTCTAAATCTGTAGTTATGTGAGTAGAAAAAAATATGGATTTCTTCTCATCTTGGATTACATTGTATAATATGTCTAAAATCTCCCTTCTAAATACTGGATCAAGTCCTGACGTAGGTTCATCCATTATTATCAAATCCGCATTATGGGATAAAGCCACTGCCAAGGAAAACTTCATTTTCATTCCTTTAGATAATCTCTTTATCTTTTGGCTAGGGTCTAATTTAAAATCCTCCATATATTTATTGAACAATTTATCATCCCATTCTTTATAAAAAGGTCTTATTATATTCTTCATCTGCTTTATAGTTAAATCTTCATAAAAATAAAACTCATCATATACAAATCCTATTTTATTTTTAATCTCCTTTTCAAATTGTATATGATCCTTACCAAATACTTTTATTTCACCCGAATCCTTTTTTAATAAATTCATTATAAGCTTTATAGTTGTACTCTTACCGGAACCATTTGGCCCAATAAATCCCATAATATATCCTGGTTCTAGTTTAAATGATATATTATTAAGCTTGAACTTCTTAAAATCTTTAGATAAGTTTTTAATTTCTAACATAGCTAAACCTCCTCGAATAAAATTCTTAACATTTCTTCTATCTCTATATATCTAAGTCCTAATAATTTAGATTCTTGTACTACTTCTGCTAACTTTTGTTCTATAATTTTCAACTTTTTTTCCTTCAGTAATTCTTTATTTTGCATAGCTACAAATGAACCTTTGCCTTGCATAGTTTCTATAAATCCTTCTTTTTCCAATTCCTCATATGCTCTTTTAGTTGTAATAACAGATATTTGAAGATCTTTTGCAAGGCCTCTTATGGACGGTAAAGCTTCTCCTTCTTCCAATTCTCCCTTTATTATCATGCCTTTTATCTGATTGGATATTTGTTCATATATAGATTCATTAGAAGAGTTAGATATTATTATTCTCATAATCCCCCTCCTTTACAACTGTTACTTTTGTATATACTGTATATAGATTATATATACAGTATATACCTATAATATTTCTTTGTCAATAAATTTTTAGTTGACATTTTCAAGAAATTCATCTATTATACTATTGTAAACCTTTTAAATAGTCTAAGTTTACAATAAGGAGGTAAAAATGAAAATATCTACAAAAGAAATGACTTTAGCGGCAATGTTTACAGGACTTACTGCCATGGGGGCTTTTATCAGTATTCCCTTAGGCGAAGTACCTATTACTTTACAAACTTTATTTGTTATTTTATCTGGTCTTATTTTAGGTCCTAAGTTAGGTGCTTTATCTCAAATAGTATATACAATTCTAGGATTAGTGGGCATACCAATATTCGCAGGTTTTAGTGGCGGTTTCCAAACTGTAATGAAACCTAGCTTCGGATTTATTATTGGTTTTATCTTTGCAGCTTATATTGTGGGCAAAATTTCACATCATGGAAATGAATTGTCCCAAAAGAAAATCTGGATTGCATCTTTAGTTGGTAGCATAGTAATATATTTATTTGGGCTACCTTATATGTACTATATATTAAACATGGTAATGGGAAAGGGATTATCCTTTCAAACTATTATAAAAATTGGATGTATAATTTTTCTGCCTGGAGATTTTATAAAATTTATAATATCCTCAATTATAGCCATAAAAGCTTTACCAATACTTAATAAAAAAGGGTTATCTTTAGATTAAGATAACCCTTTTTATTAATTTATTTGAATATCTGATTTATTAGGTACTAACATTCCTAGAATAGCACCTAGTGTTGCTGGGACTAACCATGCCAAACCCCATGAGGCTAAAGGCAAGTATTCTACCACCTGAGTAAAATATGTCCATATTTGAAACCTATTTAATATCTCTAATGTACTAACTATTAAAGTTGCATATATTGCATGTCTATAAATATTCTTATTTGGCTTATCACCTAAGATTATAGTCAATAAAATCATTACTATTACAACAGGATACATGAATACAAGTATTGGTTCTGAAAAGGAAATTATAGACTCTACTCCTCTTATGGACATAACTGCACTAAATATAGTAGTAGCTATTACTATAATCTCATATTTTAATTTTCCATTACTTATTTTATTAAAATATTGCCCTACTGTTGCAGTAAGTCCTATAGTAGTAGTTAAACAAGCCAATGATACTACGGTTCCTAAGCCTATTCTCCCAAAACTTTCTAAAGAATTATTAGCTATATTTATTATCAAATCCACTTTTTCTATATCCTTTGAAAATAATGAACCTCCAGTAGCTCCTAAGTATCCTAATCCTCCATAAACAAGAGTCAGTCCTCCAACTGCTATTAAACCAGCTTTTTTCGTTATGTTCATTTGCTCTTTTTCATCATCATATCCACTTTGAATTAAAGATGTAGTTATTATTCCGCCGAATAATATGGACGCTAAAGCATCCATAGTTTGATACCCACTAATAAAACCTTCTGAAAATGGTCTTGCAAAATCTTCTGGTACAGGTATTCCCATTGGGTCAAAGATACCTTTAATAATAATTAAGCCTAATAGTATAAGTAATGCTGGTGTTAAAATCTTGCCTATTTTATCAATTACTTCATTTGGCTTTATAACCAACAATAAAGTTATACCAAAATAAATTATGGCGAATATTGTAGGACTTCCATTAGGCATAAGAGGTAAAACTCCTATTTCAAAAGCAGTTGCTCCTGTCCTAGGGATTGCTAATAATGGCCCTATGGCTAAAACAACTGTTATTCCCAAAAACTTACTAAATAAAGGAGAAACTCTTCTTCCCAGTTTATCCACATCTCCTCCAGCTTTAGCAGAAGCAATTATACCCAATAGAGGTAGCCCAATTCCTGTAATAAAGAATCCAAACATGGACCAATTCCATTTCTGACCTGCCAATAATCCTAAAAACGGGGGGAAAATTAAATTTCCTGCTCCAAAGAACATAGAAAATAAAGCAGCTCCCAAAATAAATGCGTCATTTTTCTTTTTTTCCACAACAACACCTCTCTATATTTTTTAAATTGTCTAAATTATATCACAAATTCGAAAACGGTTCAACTATTTAATATATAATTTAGGTGTTGTTAAAAATATCCTTTCATCCCTCTAATTGATATTTCTCCAGAATAAATATTTTCTATATCTCCCTCTTTAAATTCTACAACTAATTCTCCCTCTTCATTTATATCTAAGGCTCTCCCTAATCTTATTTCTTCTCCTCTAATTACTTTAATTTCTTTACCTATTAATGCTGAATTTTCTTTACATATATTTATGGCTTTAGATACAATATTATTATTTATAAAATCTATATAAAATTTTTCAAATTCATTTAAAACAGTAGCCAATAGTTGTTTCCTGTCTATAATTTCTCCCTTCTTAATCTTAATAGATGTTGCCTTATCTTTTAAATCTTCAGGGATATCATCTTCATCCAAATTAACATTTATTCCTATTCCCATGATTACATAATTAATCATATTTAGTTCAGCACTCATTTCTGTTAATATTCCGCAGACTTTTTTCCCATCTATCAATATATCATTTGGCCATTTTATTTCAGATTTTATTCCCATATTAATTAAAGCTTTATGTACTGCCGCTGCACCTAATAAGGTTATCTTTGCAACTGTCATTGGATCTACCTTTGGCTTTAAAACTATACTCATCCATATACCTTTTCCCTTAGGAGATATCCACTGTCTTCCCAATCTGCCTTTTCCATTTGCTTGCTCTTCTGCAACTAAAACAGTACCTTCTTTTTCCCCAAAAGCTATTTCTTTCGCCTTTTTATTAGTAGAATTTATGGAATCAAAATAATATATATTTCTTCCAATAAAATCTGTATCCAAGTATTTTTTTACTTCTTCATAAGTAAGTATATCTGGCAATGATATAATTCTATAACCTTTTCTAGGGACAGATTCTATAGTATATCCATCTTCCTTCAACATATTTATATACTTCCATATGGCAGCTCGAGTCATATGAAACTCTTTAGATATCTCTTCTCCTGAAATAAAGTCTTCATTATCCTTCAAAATCTTCAAAATTTTATTCTTCACATTAGCACCTCTTTATTTATTGATAATTGAGAATCAAAAGATGGAAAACTAAGATTTCTCATTACATTTAGTATAACAGAAATACCTATTACCATGTAGGTTTACATATCAGTTTATGTAAATAAATTTAATATATATTAATAGTTATCCTAAATTTATAAAAGAGACGAATTATTTTTCGCCTCTTTTATAAATTATTAACTATTAAACTATTAATTAGTTTCCAATTTTAAATTATATTTTTAGTACATCCTTCATACTGTATAATTTTGGTTTCTTGCCTATTATAAACTTGGCTGCTTCTAATGCTCCATTTGCAAAGACTTTTCTATCATAGGCCTCATGGCAAATCTTTATAGTTTCTAATTCATTTATAAAATTCGCCTCATGATATCCTACTATATTTCCACCTCTTATGGCATGAATACCTATTTCTCCTTTTTCTCTAGGACATTCTCCACTTCTTCCGTATTGATGTTTTCTAGCTGATCCTAATCCACTTTCTATAGATTCTATTATTGTTACAGCACTACCAGATGGTGCGTCTTTTTTTCTATTATGATGAGCTTCTATTACTTCAATATCAGCACTATCTCCAAGTATGGCTGCCGTCCTTTCCACTAATGAAAATAATAAATTCATACCCAAGGACATATTAGTTGCATAAAGAATTGGAATCTTAGTTGCTGCATTCTTTATTTTTTCTAATTGTATTTCATTATATCCAGTAGTGCCTATAATAATAGGTAGTCTTCTATCTAATCCAATCTCTATTACTTTGTCTAAAGCTGATTCATGGGTAAAATCTATAAATACATCAAATTTAATATCATCTGTTGTCATAGGATTATCTCTACATAATCCATAAACATTACTCCAATAGCTGTCTTGTATTGCAAGTTCCTTAATTATTGCTCCCATTTTCCCATTTATCCCATTGATTAATAAATTCATATTAACCTCCTAAATAAGATTCAACCTTTTCATCTCTTGAATCAATTTAATCCTAGTATTTTCTTCCATAGATGTAAGAGGAAGTCTTAGTTCATCTTCAATATATTTCATTTCTGTTAAGGCAGCTTTAACTGGTATAGGATTTACCTCGGAGAATAACAAATCTATAAGTTTCTTATATTCTAGTTGAAGTCTCAAAGCCTTAGCTACATCTCCACTCATAAAAGCTTCGCACATCTCTTGCATTTCTTTTGGAATAACATTTGATGCAACAGAAATAACACCATGACCACCACAAGCGTATATAGGTATTACTTGATCATCATTACCAGAATAAATCATAAAATCTTCTGATACTAATCTTTTTATTTCTAATATTTGTGAAATATTCCCACTAGCTTCTTTAACCCCTATTACATTTTTAACCTTCGACATTGCCACCACCACATCTGGAGGTATATTTACTGCTGTTCTGCTAGGTACATTATATAGTATAACTGGTAACTTTGTAGCATTGGCCACTGCTGTAAAATGGGCTATCATTCCTTTATTTGTACATTTATTATAATAAGGTGTTACAATTAATATACCATCAGCACCTAGTTCTTCTGCTTGTTTAGTATATTTAACTGCAATATCAGTACAATTAGAACCAGTACCTACTATAATTGGAATTCTTTTTGCATTTTTTTCTATTGCTGATTTTATAACAAGTTCTCTTTCTTCATAGCTTAATGTTGATGCTTCACCTGTAGTACCTAATACTATTAAAGCTTGAGTTCCATTTTGAATTTGAAAGTCAATTAATCTTTCGTAAGCTTCTTTATCAAACTTTCCATCTTTAAATGGGGTGACTATTGCAACACCTGCCCCTTTGAACATAATTATCCCTCCATTTTTATATTTTCCATTGCCTCTACAATTTGAACTGCATTAGTAGCTGCACCTTTTCTAAGATTATCTGCCACTACCCAAAGAGATAACCCCTTTGGATTATAAAGATCTTTTCTTATTCTTCCTACATAAGTAAAATCCGTATTTTCTACTTCTATAGGCGTAGGATATCTATTTATCTTTGGATCATCTTCCACAATTACACCCTTAGACTCTTCTAAGGTTTTCTTAATTTCATTTATATTTACTTCTTCTTTAAGTTCTAAATATATAGATTCACTATGTCCATAAAAGACTGGAATCCTAACAGCTGTTGGATTGACCTCTATAGTATCATCCTCTAAAATCTTATGGGTTTCATAAACCATTTTTAATTCTTCCTTTGTAAATCCATTTTCATTAAATATATCTATATGAGGTATACAGTTTCCTGCTATCTTTCTTGTATATACCTTATTTGGATATTCCTTATCTCTTAATTGATTTTGCAGCTCTTCTATGGCCTTATATCCACTACCAGACACTGCTTGATAAGTGGATACTACAATCCTATTTATACCATATTTCCTATATAAAGGAGCTATAGCTACAATCATTTGAATAGTAGAACAGTTAGGATTTGACACTATTCCTTTATATCCCTTTAACACATGAGAATTCACTTCTGGTATTACCAAAGGTATATCTTTGTTCATCCTAAAATGTGACGAATTATCTATTACCATATTACCTGCCTCTGCTGCTATTGGTGCATATTTTTCTGATATACTTCCTCCTGCAGAAAATAATAAATAGTCATACTTTTCTTTCATAACTTCTTCAGTTAAAAGCTCTACTGTAACTTCCTTATTATACTTATCTAATTTTACGGTTTTTCCTGCTGATTTTTCAGATGCAAAAAGTCTCAATTCTGATATGGGTAAATTTCTTTCCATAATCACTTCAATTATTTTTTGACCTACAGCACCAGTAGCACCTACGATACCAATTGCTAAACCCATATATACCACTCCTATTATTTAAAATTAATATATATTATAAGTCTTTGATTCTACCTTAACAAGTATTATCTTTATACTATCATACTTTTATTATATGAAATTGTTATTAAATATTGTCTTAAATATATTCATTCTACAATGGTTTTAAAAAAGACCTGTTACTAAATTAAGTATGATATATATCAAACTAATTATAGAGACAGATCTCTTTAGGCATTAAATAACTTATTTAAAACTATGAATTATTGATTAAATCTTTTAAATCTCCCATTATCTTATAGTCTGTAGCTCTTAATTCTTCAATATTTTTCTTGCCTAAAAGCAGCATTAGTATTTTCATCTTATGGATAGTTACTTCTAAATAATTTCTTGCATTTTCATATCCTCCATGCAGTAAATATGATAGTATCTCTCCTGATATGCCTACCATATTTCCACCAATTACTAATGATTTTACAATATCCATACTATCTCTTATACCACCGCTAGCTATTAAATTTAATTCCTTAGGTAATTCTCTGCATTTAATTAAAGCTAAGGCTGTTGGAATACCCCATGAATAGAGATCAGAAAAATCTATATTATTATACCTAATATTTTCAATTTCAATAAAGTTAGTTCCACCATATCCAGATATATCTATATTTCTAACTCCAACATTATATAGCTTTGTAGCCACTTCCTTAGATATACCAAATCCAACTTCCTTTACTATGACTGGTTTCCCAACCTTTTCTACAATATTTCCAATATTATCCAAAATTCCTCTAAAATGTCTATCCCCCTCTAGCATGACTACTTCTTGAGCAGGATTTAAATGTAATTGTATTGCATCAGCTTCTATCATATCTAATGCTTTTTTTACATCTTCTATGGCTGCTTGAGCATTAAGATTTGCTATAACAGTGCCATTATCGCCCATAGTTTGTCTTACTATTTTAAATGAAGATTTGCATTCCTCATCATCACATAGGGCTATGGTTTGTGACCCAACAGCCATAGGTATATTAAATTCTTTTGCAATTAATGACAAATCTCGATTTATTTCCCAGGAAAAGTCAGAACCTCCTGTCATAGCATTGATTATAATTGGATAATCTACAATTTTCCCTAAAAAAAACGTTTTAGTATCTATATCTTCAAAATTCAAGTCTGGTAATGCATTATGCTCTAAAAATACATTTTCTAATAAGGTAGCACCCTTATAGGTAGTTCTTAGGTAGTTCTCCACATGTTCTCTTTTCCTTTTTTCTCTCATATTTCCACCTCTATCTATTGAGTTAATAAATAGTCTCCAAACATCTCTTCCACAAGTTTCTTTGTTTCTTCTTTATAATATATCCAATAGTCAGCTCCAGAAATCCTTTGACCTTCTCCTGGAATTGTATTTGTTGTCATATTTTCCAAATCAATCTTTGTAGCCGATAATGCTCCCTTGGCAATAACCTTAAATGGGATATTGGTCTCCACATAATCATAATATGTTTCAATAAACTTTGGTAATTTAATTATATTTTTAGGCTTTAAAGTTTGCTTAATCAACTCTTTCATAAACATTTGCTGTGCTTTTATCCTGCCTATATCTCCCTCTGCATAACCTTTTCTATATCTTAAAAAATCGTGAGCTTTCTTACCATCCAATTTTTGTAAGCCCTTTTTTAAATTTATGTGAAGCGGTGGAATTCCAGGTGTTGTATCATCATACTTCATTCTTTGAGGTACATCTATCTCTACTCCACCTATAGCATCTACTATTTCCATTACAGCTCTATAATCAACCTTCACATAATAATCAATATCAAGGTTCAAAAAATCTCTTAAAGTTTTCATAGTAAGTTCTGGTCCTCCATAGGCATGGGCATGATTAATCTTATCTTTTTTACCCCTTACTAGCACTCTAGTATCCCTAGGAATAGATAATAAATTTATTTCACCTGTTTCAAAATTAACCTTAAAAAGCATCATAGTATCTGTTCTTGTACCTTTAGATTTCTTCACATCTTCAGCATCAACACCCATCATTAAGAATAAAATTTCATCCTTAACTTTTGGTTCTACTTTATCTTCTTCCTGTAATTCCTCATTAATATTCTCGTCAATAGTTGCGAAAGAATCACTTTTTGAGAATATTTTTTCACCTACAAAAGTGAAAGCTACAGCAAAAAATATAAATGATAGCACAAATGATAATACAAATTTTTTCTTCATTGTTACACCTCTAGCAATTAAATTATACATTAAATGATACTACATATGTCGACTAATTACAATTAAAAACACAACAAAATAAGGTTACAATTTTAATACAATTATATTTTTACAAAAAAAAGAGGCTTAAAGCCTCAAAAGAAGTGATTCCTTAATAAAATGGAGTTATTTAAAATTAAAACAATAAATGACCAACCAATGCAATAATTGGCAAAGTAACCAATGTTCTTTCAATAAATATAATAAATAACTCACCAACATTTACTGGTATCTTAGAACCTAAGATAACAGCCCCTACTTCTGAAAGATATATAAGCTGAGTAACTGAAACTCCTGCTATTACAAATCTAGTCAACTCAGATTGTATATTAGCCCCTATTACAGATGGCAAGAACATATCTGCAAAGCCTATTATCATAGTTTGGCTAGCTTCTACTGCAAAAGGTATATTAAGCAATTTCAATATTGGAATAAAGGGCATACCTAACCAAGTAAATACTGAAGTAAACTCCGCAAGAATTGTTGCTACAGTTCCAAACGCCATTATAACTGGCATAACTCCTATCCACATTTCAAGAACATTATGAAGTCCACTTTTCACAAAACCTCTGAAATCAGAACTATTTTTTGCCTTTTCAACTGCTTGCTCCAACCCCCAAGTAAAAGGAGTATATCCCATAGGTAAATTCTCCATACTATCCCTACTAACTTCTGTTAGATAATCATCTTTTTTTCTTGATAATGGAGGTATACGAGGTACTATAATAGCTGCAACTACTCCTGCAAAAGTAACTGCTAAATAATATGGAACAAAATAAGTTTCTAATCCTACTTCTGCTAATACTACTAATGCAAATGTAATAGAAACTGCAGAGAATGTTGTGGATATAACAGATGCTTCCCTAGTGCTGTAGTAACCTTCTTCATACTGATTATTGGTAAGCAAAACTCCTATAGTCCCATCCCCTAACCAAGATGTAATACAATCTATTGAAGATCTACCAGGAAGTTTAAATATTGGTCTCATAACTGGTGTAAGCATTGATCCAACAAATTCTAATAATCCAAAATTTAATAGTAAAGGAAGTAAAAATGCCGCAAAAAAGAATATAGTAAGTAAAGTTGTCAAAAGTCCATGTAATAACAAACCACCAGTATTTTCATTCCATATCCAACTAGGTCCAATTTCAAAATATGACAAAACAACTAATATCATACCTATGACTCTAACTATAAACCAAAATATATTTACATTAAATAATCCTTTTATTTCCTTAGAGTTTTCAATAAAACTTGGTCTTGATATTTTATAAAATATAGTCATTAGTCCAGTAAATGTAATAAGCAAAGTAATTATAGTTGGTAAAGCAGGTTCTAATAAGGAAGCTACACCTTTAGATAATATTGCAACTGGAATTGTATAATCCCCCTCATATTTTAAAGGAACCATAAAAAGTATAATACCTATTAAAGATGGAAGTATAAATCGTAAATAGTCTATTCTAGAATGTTTTTTATTTATATTGTCAGACATAAAAAATCCCTCCCTTAATTTTCATTTTATCTACTTTCCTCCTCCCTTTATCATATTACCATGATACCACGAAATATTGCCGATTTCAACAATTGATATGAATATTTTAAATTTTCTTTAATATCTGATATATGATAAATTATATATCCCTTTATTATATAAGATTTTTTTTCAAATATCTATAGTAAAATAATATTTTTTTATAATATTCTCTTTATTATAGATATTTTTTATTGGATTTGCTCTTATTTATATGCTAGTGTATTTAATGATAATATTATTTAAACTTAAAAAGGAGAGATGCTATGAAAGAAATTATTAAAAGATTACCCATACCAATTGTTGGTCTAATGTTAGCTCTAGCAGCCACTGGAAATCTAGTCTTATCTTATGGAGAGAAATATCGAAATATCTTTGGTATATTTTCAGCAATTATTTTAATTTTAGTATTAATGAAAATCATTATGTTTCCAAAGGGTGTTTCTGAAAGTCTAGACAATCCCGTAGTTGCTAGTGTTTTTCCCACTCTTTCTATGGGGATTATGCTTTTATCCACATATCTTAAACCATTTGCATCATCCTTGGCATTTGGTATGTGGATTATAGGACTGGTATTACATATAGTCCTTATTATATATTTTACAAAAAAATATATATTTAATTTTAATATCAAAAAAGTTTTTCCATCTTGGTTTATTGTTTATGTTGGTATAGTAGTTGGTTCTGTAACGGCTCCTGCATTTAACAGAGCAAATATTGGACAAGTTTTATTCTGGTTTGGTTTTATATCCTATTTTCTATTATTACCAATTGTTTTTAAGAGAGTCTTTCAAATTAAAGAAATACCTGAACCAGCATTACCAACTATTGCAATCTTCGCTGCACCTGTTGCTCTTTGTTTAGCAGGATATATAAATTCATTTCAAGAAAAAAATATGTTTATTGTTTATCTATTATTAACTCTATCTCAACTCTCATATTTATTTGTATTACTACAATTGCCAAGATTACTAAAATTAAAGTTCTATCCATCCTACTCAGCTTTTACATTTCCATTAGTTATTAGTGGCATTTCCGTCAAATTGACTAATGGATTTTTAGTTAATGCTGAGAAGCCAATTACTATGCTGAAATATTTAGTAAAATTTGAAGAATTAATAGGGATTATTATTGTGCTTTATGTATTAATCAGATATATAAGTTTCTTATTTACCAAAACTGAAACAGCAAAATAGTCTATTTATTGAAAAATAAGTACAAATGAATTTAAGGGGGTTTTTTTAATGACAAAGGAAGAATTATTGGCAAAAGTTAAAGAAGAAGCAGAAGGATATTTTGAAAGGGGAGAATTTTTCTGCTCAGAAGCAGTAGCACAAAGTATCAATAATTTATTAGGAAATCCATATGATAATAACATCGTAAAAATGGCTTCTGGTTTCCCAATAGGTATGGGAAAATCAGGATGTTTATGTGGTGCTGTAAGTGGGGGACAAATGGCTCTTGGAATGGCATATGGTAGAGTTCATGGAGAACCTATGAATGAAAAAATGTTTCCAGTTGCAGCAGCTTTACATGATTTTATAAAAGATGAATATGGTGCAACTTGCTGTAGAGTTATTACTCGACAATGGGCAGGAGATAATTTTCAAAGCCCAGAAAGAAAAAAACATTGTATTGAAATAACTGGCAAAGTTGCAGAATGGGTTGCCCAAAAATTAATTGAAGACGGACAAATAGAAGTTGCAGAAACAGCAGAATAATAAAAAAACCACCTCGAGGTGGTTTTTTATTATTCTGCTAACCTATTTACTTACTTCTAATAAGGCTAATGCCTCATTAACAAGGGACACGATTTTATCTTCTACAACTTTATTTACTATTAATTTATTTTCTTCAATAACGCCAATATACTTGTTTATTATAAACGCAGTAGTTGAATCTTTTGTCTTTGAAGTCTTTCTATAACTTTCTAACACTTCATCATAAATCTTCTTGCTTTGAGGATCACATATAGGTGTATTATCTAGTCCTCCTAGATAAATAACTAATTTGTTTTTATAACTTCCCAACATTTCCTCATGCCTTTGACCTTGTGAATATCTTTGAATATATTTTTCAGTTTGTATTATTCTTGATGCCAACTCATCATAAGAAATCTTCAATCCTGCATCTATTGCTACAGGCTCATTTGAATCCATAGCCTTGATTGCAATATACTCTTTCATTTCATCTGAAATATAATCATTATATTCTTTCATCTTCTCATAATCTACTAATGGATAATAATTCCCTTCAATATTTACAAGTTTATATTTATTATTTATTAATTTTGTTACTAAATTTCGAAGATTTTCATCTTGTATGTCTTTTATTTTATCTTCTGGAAAGAAAAATTCTGTTCCTCCAATTTTAATTAATTCTCCATTAGTGTCAATTTCTAAGATACTATCTGTCATAGAATCTAAGGATTTAGAAAGTATATTTTCTAACTCTGATACCATCTTGTCCCCTTCTATCTGAGAAAGTTTCCCAATATTTTCATCTATAAAAGATACTATCTTATTTAAATCTTTATTTTTTAAAGTACTATCAAAATCTTCCATTATCTTTTCTCTATCTTTCTCATCTTCACCTGAGTTTTCTATAGATTCTGTTGGTTCTTTAGTCAAATCTTTTATTGGATCCTTTTTCTTACAAGACGAAAGAGTCACAACTGATAATATTAGAATAAAAATAATAACCATATTTTTATATTTCTTCATAAAATCACCACTTTCTAATTATTTTATCAATCTTATTATACCCAAACTATAACATATACTAAATAATAAATCGTTACAATTTTATTACAAACATCCTAATTTATTTCTATTTCTCACATTTTGTTGTACAATAGTATAGATGTATATATGAAGGGGGGTCACTATGGAAGCTAAAATATTAAAAAAGGAAAAATCCATATATAAAGTAAATTTATTTTTTCTTTGTACAATTATATGGTCTATAATCGTTCAATTCTTACCTATACCAGATAATTCATATCAATATATAGCATTTTTAATACCCAGTGTTATTTACTTATTTTTGAACAGATCAAAAATAGATAGGATATTAAAGCCTGATATGTTGAACTTTAGCAGTGCAATAATTATATTTATTATATGGCTAGCATCACTACCGCTTATATTTCTAATAATTGAATTGTATATGTACTTTTTTGGAAGCACCTTAGTAGATATAGTTACTGAAGATGCCCATGAAGTATTCGCCCTAAATGTATTTTTTACTGCAGTTACTCCTGCTATTCTAGAGGAAATTTTAATGAGAGGAATTATATTAGATGGGTATAGAAATAAATCTAGATTAGTAGCAGCTATAATGAATGGATTTATGTTTGGAATGTTACACTTAAACTCTTTCCAGTTCTTCCATACTTTTATAGCTGGTTTTATAGCTTCTCTTATAGTATTTGCTACAAACTCAATATTTGCAGGAATTTTAATTCATATGGTAAATAATGGTTTGCCCATGATACTAAACTATTTATATCCCGTTAATCCAAATATGGAATATGCAAAGGATACAAATTTTTTATTTCTTTCACTTTATGCCTTATTAGGCATTATCTTTGTTTTTAAATTAATCAATCTATTATTTAAATTAAACAATATTCCTTTTAAAGAAAATAAGGAATTATCAAATGAAAAAATCTTTGATTTACCTTTAATTATATCCATAATTATCTTTATAGGATTTAGTGCCTTGATGGTTTTTGCCATAAAAAAAATAATGTAGAAAGTAATATTACTTTCTACATTATTTTTTAATTTAAGCCCCTTACATAACATATTTACTAATTATTCTCTTTCTTTTAGCTCATTGCTAATATAGTGTAACTAAGTATTATATTAGCTATTCTATGCATATAAGTATTGTCTATGATTTACATACAAATTTTTAATCCTATTTTTTTTATTCTGTAAAACATTTAACATATAAATTTTTTTTGATTTATCATATAAATCGAATATCTCTTTATATCTATTATTATTTTCATATACTTTCCAATACCCACTGAATAAACATTTATCTCTATTAATAAATCCAATTACATCCTCATAAGGTATACCTAAAAATATGCCACTTTCGTGAGGAAATTTGCCATTAGCCACTCTTTTTTTTAGACAATTTAAACATTTTTCTAATTGAAAATTATAGTTATACCCAAACTCACATAATAGTTTATGATTTTTTTGCAGTTCTAAATGTTGGGTAAGGTTAAATCTATCATAGATTAACAAAATAATCCCTTCATGTGTTTCTTGAAGAACAATAGATTCCAGATTATATTGATGTAATATATTTGTACCACCTTCATTCCAAAAGTTATAAAGCTTTCTCTTGCAATTTTTCAATGTTATTGTAGAAGCTGGCTTAATTCCTGTAATAACTGGTGATAACATATATCCAATAAATTTCTCAGCATAATCATATTCATTTAACAATTCAATTTTTTTTAAAAAACTCATCAGTAAATTGTCATCCATAAATTTTATCCTATAATTCTTCTACCATAGTCTATACACTTATCTGCCTCTTCCCCCTCTGGAGATAAGTTGACTATACAGCCTTCTTCAAATACTTTAGCCCCATAAGAATTCATTCTTTCAACCCAATTTCTCATCCATTCTCCATCTCCCCAATCATAAGAACCAAACAATCCAACTATCTTATCTTTTACAATATCTTTTATAGACTCTACAAAAGGCTCCATTTCATCTTCCTCAATAGCTTCACTTCCCATTGAAGGGGAACCAAGCAGCAATATATCTGCATCCAATACATCTTGTGATTTTGCATTTGAAACAGGAATTAATTTTACTTCTGAATCCTTTTCTTTTGCTCCATTGGCTATTAAATTAGCCATCGCCTCAGTATTACCTGTTCCTGTCCAGTATATTATAGATACTTTTTTCATATTATCTCTTCCTTTCATAAGTAATTATTTATAAATAAAATATTTTTAAAATTTAATCCTATTTAATCTTATATGTTTTTGTAGTTTCACATCCACTACAGGAACTGCAACCTGCACATCCCCCTTTTTTCCTATTTTTTATAATATTCCTTATAGCGAAAAATAAACCTATAGCAATCAATCCAGCAATAATAAAATTTATCATAATGATTATCTCCTTTACTTAGAAGCAAGGGCTTTTTTTCTTGAACCCTTTAGTTTATTCAATATACCCATAACTATTGCAATAACTAATATAGCTCCAAATACCATTAATACAATATCCCCATTTACCACTGCTCCCTCAGAAGCCTCCTCCATAGCTCCTATATCTAATACTACTGGAGTCATAGCAGAAGTTCCTTTGAATATAATTCCTCCTAAAACATTAACTATCAATGCTGCTATATATGCTAGTCCTGTTTGGTATCCTATGGCAAGCAATGTCATTTTCCAGTTTCCAAATTCCCTCTTCATAGCTCCTATAGCTGCAAAACAAGGTGCTGCAAAAATAGTAAATACTATGAAAGCAAATGCAGTTACTTGAGTAAATTCAATTGGCACTACTGAACCTACAGATGCAAAGGTAGCAACTACTACTTCCTTAGCAATAAGACCAGTAAAGGTTGCAACAGCAGGCGCCCAAGAATCGCCAAATCCAAGAGGTATAAATATCCATCTAATACTTTCCCCAATCTTCGCCAACATACTTTTTTCTATCATTTCACCTTCTAAGTATTCTAATGAAAAACTAAAAGATTGAAGTATCCATAAAGCAACACATGCTACAAATATTATTGACCCTGCTTTTTTAATAAATGATTTAGCTTTCTCCCACATATGAATAGCTACACCTTTAATCCTTGGTATTTTATATGTTGGAAGTTCCATTACAAATGGTGCAGGTTCTCCAGAAAAAAATTTAGTTCTTTTCAAAATAATTCCAGATATAATTACTGTAACTATTGCAATTATATAAATAGAAGGCCCCACCCAAGTTTGATCTTGAAACATCATAGCTATAAACATTGCAAATACAGGCAACTTAGCACCACATGGTATAAATGGTGTTAGAAGAATAGTCATCCTTCTATCTTTTTCATTTTCAATTGTTCTACTGGCCATAATTCCAGGTATAGAGCAACCTGTGCCAATTAGCATTGGAATAAATGACTTCCCTGAAAGTCCAAATTTCCTAAAAATCCTATCCATAATAAAGGCAATTCTAGCCATATATCCACTATCCTCTAAAAGTGATAAAAAGAAGAATAATATCATTAACTGAGGTACAAATGTAAATATAGCTCCTATACTTCCTATTATTCCATTACCTATAAGATCAGATGCCCAACTAGCAGCTCCAACATTCTCTAAAAAACCAACAGTTGCTTCTTGCATAGTTTCAGTAAGTGACTCTATATACCCTACTGTCCAATCTCCAACTGTAGATATGGACACATAATAGATAAACCAAAGTATTCCAAAGAAAATTGGCAATGCCAACCATTTATTAGTCACTATTGAATCTATTTTATCCGACGTAGTCATATGCCTTTGTTTTTTCTTATAACATTTTGAAATAGTTCTTTCTATATAGCTATATCTTTCTCCAGTAACTATACTCTCTATATCATCACCAAATTCATTTTCGCAAGCATCTACTATTGTTTCTATCTCATTTAAAATCTTTGCATCTAAATTTAATTTCTCCAAAACCTTTTCATCTTGCTCAAATAATTTTACTGCATACCAGTATGCCCTTTCTTTATCTCCTATTTTATATTCTATTAATTCCAATATTCTATCTATTGAATCCTGTACCTTTTTATTAAACTTATGTAATGGTTTTATACTTGCCCCATTATTTCCAACTTCTATTGCTATATTTATTAATTCCTTTAACCCTTTTCCACTAATAGCTGAGGTTTCTACAACAATGCATCCAAGTTCCTTAGATAATTTCTCTGTATCTACCTTATCTCCGTACTTATCTACTACATCCATCATATTCAATGCTACTACTGTAGGTATGCCTATTTCAATTATTTGAGTAGTAAGATATAAATTACGCTCCATATTAGAAGCATCTACTATATTTATTATTACATCTGGTTTTTCATCTATTAAATAATTCCTAGTAATAACTTCTTCCAAAGTATATGGAGATAATGAGTATATCCCAGGTAAATCAATAATTTTTACATCCTTATGTTTTTTTAATTTTCCTTCTTTTTTTTCCACAGTAACCCCAGGCCAATTTCCAACATATTGCTGAGAACCTGTAAGTTCGTTAAATATAGTTGTTTTCCCACTATTGGGATTCCCTACTAACGCAATCTTAATTTCCAAATCTTTCCCTCCTATGTCTACAATTTTCATTTTATTAACTAATAACTATTTTACCTGCATCAGATTTTCTCAAGGATAATTCATATCCCCTTACAGTTATTTCAATTGGATCACCTAAAGGAGCAACTTTACGGATATAAACCTTAGTTCCCTTTGTAATCCCCATGTCCATGATTCTTCTTCTCACAGCTCCCTCCCCTTCTAATTTTACTACTGTCACATTTTCTCCTGGCAAAGCACTTTCAAGTGTCTTCATATTTCCATATCCTCCCTTTTTAAACCATAATTCTACTAGCCATTTGATTATCAAGAGCTACCCTAGTGCCCTTAATATTAACAATAAGATTTCCTCTAAATTCAGATATAACAGTTACATCTTCACCAACTACAAATCCTAAAGTACCCAAAAATCTTTTTGTATCATCCTTTCCATTTATTTTTTTTATTGCAGTTATTTCACCTTTATTAACAAATGTAAGAGGCAGCATAATTCATCTCCTTCTTTATTTATTCTTTTATAACGATATTGATAATCATTATCATTTAGTTGGTAAAAAAAATTAACTAGCTTCACTTTTTAATTTCATCAATGTTTCTTCTAGAGAACTTCTACTACTTGTATGACATCTAAATATAGGTATACTTTTCCTTTTTGCTTCTTTTATGGCAACAAGTACCATCTTATGAGAAACTGTATTTGTAAATAAAACAATAGCATCTGGTTGTCCTATACTTTTATTAAATCTTGATGGCATTTGTGTAAATATCTTCATTTTATATCCGTGCTTATTGCCAACTTCCTTATACTCATCATGCATTCTATCATGACCACCCACTAAAACTATAGACATTATGTACCGTTATTTAAGATACAATAATAGTATCCTAACGGATTCCCTCCTTTCTTAAAAAATTATATTGTTAATCATTAGATTTATATATTAATTAAATACTCCACGGGGTATTGATAATCATTATCAATACCGTTTTTAAAAAAAACCACTTTTCACAAGTAGTAAATAATTATAGTTGACTTTGTATAGTATATTATCAAACTAATTATTAAATGTCAATAAAAAATTCATACTAAAATACTCTACATTTAAAAAGCCCCTTATAAGGGGCTTTTCATTATGCTGGAACACAAATCATTTTTCCTACTACAAAATCTGCTGGAGTTAAATTTGGGTTCATCATCATTAATGCTGAAACAGATATATTAAATTTTTGAGCTAATGCTACTACTGCAGCTCCACTTGATGGAATGTCTCCTTGAACTATAGTATATTTTTTAGTTCCCGTGGGACAAGGACAGCCCATATCTTTATGTGGCATTATACAAATTCTTTGACCTGGTGTCAAACTATCCCAATTCACATTCGGATTAGCTGACATAAGATCCATAACTGATATATTAAATCTTAATAATATAGTTGCTAAATTATCATTTGGTCTAACTTCGTATATTGTTCCACCTGGACAAGTAACTGGTGGGGGTTCTACCTTAGGTATACAAATTAATTGCCCTACCCTAAGGTTATTAGGATCAACTCCTGGATTAGCTGCAATTAATGTAGCTACAGATATATTAAACATTGCAGCAATACTATATAAAGTATCTCCTGGTCTTACTGCATAATATACTCCATTACATGGAGGACATGGTGGAGGTGTTGTACCTCTTGGTATACAAATTACTTGACCTATTTGCAGATTATTTGGATTTAGTCCTGGGTTTACTGCTAATATTGCATCTACTGTTGTATTATATGTCATTGCTATTGAGTAAATTGTATCTCCCGCCTTTATTGTGTAAGCAAATGTTCCTACTGGACATGTTGGTGGTGGAGGTGTTATACCTCTTGGTATACAAATTACTTGACCTATTTGTAGATTATTTGGATTTAGGCCTGGGTTTACTGCTAATATTGCATCTACTGTTGTATTATATGTCATTGCTATTGAGTAAATTGTATCCCCTGCCTTTATTGTGTAAGCAAATGTTCCTATTGGACATGTTGGTGGTGGAGGTGTTGTACCTCTTGGTATACAAATTACTTGACCTATTTGTAGATTGTTTGGATTAATTCCTGGGTTTACTGCAATTATTGCCTCTACTGTTGTATTATAGGTAATCGCTAACATATATAGTGTATCACCAGATTTTATTGTATAGGCAAATGTTCCTGTTGGACATTGTTTTGGTGGAGGTGTTGCTCCTGGTATACAAATTACCTGACCTATTTGTAAATTATTTGGATTAATTCCTGGGTTTACCGCCATTATTGCCTCTACTGTTGTATTATATTTGATTGCCAACATATAAAGTGTATCCCCTGATTTAATTGTATAGGCAAACGTTCCCGATGGACATCTTTGAGGAGGAGGCGTTACTGATCCTGGTATACAAATCCTTTGACCTATTTGTAAATTGTTTGGATTAATTCCTGGGTTTATTGCCATTATAGCTTCCACAGTTGTGTTATATGTGATTGCTAATTTATAAAGCGTATCACCCGATTTAATTGTATAGGAAAAGCTTCCTGTTGGACATGTTCTGTTATTACTCATGCTTACCACCCTTCTTTCATTATTCTATGCATTAATATACTATGCAAAAATATGATTAAGGGTTACTATGTCTAATTCTAAAAATTTTCTATTTTATTTTTTCCTTGATGGGAATTACGCAATTTAAGTTCTTTATCCAACATGGACAATACTCTCAATTTATCTAAAGTCCACTTTGGTTCATATAACAATTCTTTTTTCCCATCCCCTGTTACTCTATGAATTACCATATCTTTGGGAAGCAGTTCAATAGCATCTGCTACTAAAACTATATATTCTTCTCTGCTCATTATGGAAAAAGGGTTTTTCATATAATAATCAAATAAATCTGTATCTCTTTGAATATAAAGAGAATGAAGTTTTATTCCCCAAGTATTTGTATTACCAACATATTTTACCGTATCTAACATTTCTTCTTTGCTTTCATCTGGTAATCCTAATATTATATGAGTAACTACCTTAATATTTCTATCTTTTAAATTCTTTATGGCTTCATCATATATAAAAAGAGGATATCCTCGTCTTATAAATCTAGCTGATTTTTCGTGGATAGTTTGAAGACCTAATTCTACCCATAAATAAGTTTCTTTATTTAATTTCGATAATAGTTCCAATGTCTCTTCTCCTAAACAATCAGGTCTCGTAGCTATTGCAAGTCCTACTACTCCCTCAATATCTATTGCATCATAATAAAGTCTTTTTAGTTTTTCTATAGTACCATAGGTATTAGTAAAATTTTGGAAATAAATTATATATTTATCAGTGTCCCATTTCTTTGATAAAAGCTTCTTTTGTTCTTTTACTTGCTCCTCTAGAGAAACAAGCCTGGAACCTGCAAATTCTCCAGAGCCTTCTTCACTACAAAATATACAGCCCTTAGTTCCAACTTTCCCATCTCTATTAGGACAGGTAAATCCTCCATCTAAGGATAATTTCATTACCTTACCGCCAAATTCTCTTCTTAATTCTTCATTTAATGTATTATATCTTTTTGACATTACAATTTACTCCTATCCCATCTTTTATAATTTCAACTCAATGTATCATATATTTAATTTTGATTTTATATTTAAGTAAATTTATTTCTATATTCAATTGGAGATATTCCTTCTTTATTCTTGAATACCCTGCTAAAATAATGCTGACTTTTAAACCCTACCTTTTTTGCAATTTCAGATATATTTGGGTACAATATATCATCTGTTAATAATTCCTTTGCTTTTAAGATTCTTACCTTTGTCATATACTCTATAAAAGAATAACCTAATTGGTCTTTCATTAATGTACTTAAATAAGTCTTGTTTATATTAAACAAACTAGCAACCTTAGATGGTGATAAATCCATGTCTGAATAATTTTCTTCTATATATCTTTTTACTCGTAAAACTATAGCTGATAAATTACTGGCTTCCATATTATATATATCTCCATTATCTCTTTGCTTATATTCTCCTAAGGAAGATAACTCAATATTTAATGCCTTTAAAACATTATATAAATCTGTTTTAGGAATAGGTTTTAGTAAGTAATCAAAAACCTTTAATTTTAAAGCCCTAAGAGCATATTCGAAATCATCATACCCACTTATTATTATTGTATATGAATTTGGATATCTATACTTTAACTGGTTAGTTAGATCTAATCCATTTATCATTGGCATATTAATATCCATTAAAAATACATCTGGATTATATTTCTCAGCCATATCCAATGCTTCTTTATAATCACCTGCTTCACCTACTACTTGAAATTTAAAATCAAACTCCTCTATCCATTTTCTTAAACCTCGTCTTATTTTAGGCTCGTCATCAACAATCAATATCTTCCTCATATTTATCCTCCATAATGATTGGACAATTAATTCTTGATATGACCCAATCTTTTTCATTTTTAATATCCAAACCATAATTTTCCCCAAATGCTAATTTTATTCTTTGATTTACACTATATAATCCAAATCCTATCTTATCCCCATTCTTCTCTTTACCACTCAAAATCTTTCTTATTATTTTAAGCCTATTGACTTCTATATTTTCACCATTATTTCGTACTTCCATTATTAATTCATTTCCCTCTTTAAATATATTTACAATTATTTTAAATCTGGGATTTTTATTATATTTATTTCCATGATAAATCGCATTCTCTACTAAAGGCTGTAATAAGACTCTAATAACTCTATACCCTAATAATGACTCATTACATATAATCTTATAATCTAACTCTTCTTCAAATCTTGCTTGATATATTTGGATATAACTTTTAATATGACTTATTTCCTCCGATACCCTTATAAATTTTTCACCTTTACTTAGACCTATTCTAAAATAATTACTTAAAGCTTCAATAAGTTCCACAACTTCCATAGCATCATATTCTATTGCTGACCACCGAATTGTATCTAATGTATTATAGAGAAAATGTGGATTTACTTGTTCTTGTAATAATCTTAGTTCCATTTCCTTTTTCTCATATTTCACCGTATATAGCCTATCTAACATCTGATCAAAACTTTTTTGTAAATCTCCTATTTCGTCATTTCTATAATCTTTAAATCTTATTTTTAAATCGCCATTTTCAACCTTCTTCATTAACTCCTGCATCCTACAAATTGGTCTTACTATAGATGAGCTAAATAGAGTCAATAACACTATCAATACTACTCCTATTAATAATCCAATTTTTATAGCTGACCCCTTTAACCTTTTAGCTCCTTCATATAATCTATATTCTGGAACTTTAAAAACTATAGTCCATCCTGGTGACTTTTCTATTGAGGATGAAAACTCTATAATATCGCCTTTATTATCAATCCCACTGTCTTCTCCTCCAATTGGATTTCCAGATATATCATAAATCTTACTTCCCCCATCATAGAGTTGAATTCTTGAGGCTATATCTTTAATAGTTTCAATAGGAACTGCTGCTGATATATATGAAAATTTCTGTTCAATATCCTTTGGTAATCTATATAGTATAATTATTATATCTACTTTATTGGACTTAGATTTCAATGGATTGCTAATAACAAAAGGAGTTCTTTCTTCATTTATCTTTTTGTAATAATCCCTATTAGCTATTGAAAAACTTGAATTATCTGTTATCCACGCTATTCCATCTTCATCTATAATTCCTAAAGATTCATATATATTATTATTTCCAAGTGAAAATCTCATATATTCTAAACTTTCATCTAAACTCATATTTAGATAGCCAATTTGTTCCCCTATTAATTTAATTTCTATAATTCTTTCTTCAATCCAATTGGAAATTTGCTCAGACCTAGCATCTACCATTTGTTGAGTCAAGTTCTTACTAAGTGGTATTACTGATTTATCCATCTCCATATCTATATTCCATAATAAAAGTATAAATAATATAAATAAACTAGCAACTACATACAAAGTTATTTTATTTTGAATTCTACTCATACTATCCTCCTAATATAACGAAACATTCCTGTATTTATTATAAGAAAAAACTGTATGATATCATACAGTTTTTTCTTATAATAAATTCTATTCTACTACTTTTTGCCCAGCTATTCTACCAAAAACAATTACATCTGTAACAGCATTTCCTCCTAAGCGATTTGTACCATGAATTCCACCAGTAACTTCTCCAGCCGCAAATAGTCCTTCAATTACTTTACCTTTATTATCCAATACTTTTGCATCTTCATTTATAACTATTCCACCCATAGTATGATGTATAGCTGGTGCTACCTTTTGAATATAAAATGGTCCTTTTTCAATAGTTCTTAATTTTCCCCTTCTATTAAAATCTTCATCTTTTCCATTTTCTACAAATCTATTATATTTTTCTATACTTGCTAAAAGATTATCCTTATCCACTTCAAAATGCTTTGCTAACTCTTCTAATGTATCTGCTTTATAAATTAAATCCATCTTTTCAAATACTTTATATTCATCTTCGTGTACCTTTGTCATATTACCAACTTCTTCAATCTCTTGTCCCCATATTAAATAAGCTTCATTATTTGTTTGTTCTAAAATAGCTTTAGATATAACGTCTCTTCTATCCATTTCCTCTACAAAACGTTTACCTTCCTGATTTAATAATACAGCACCATCAAATCTAGAATTTGCTACATAAGATATAATTCCTGTTTTAGGATTACAAGTTGGATATGTTTGAATATATTCCATATGCATAAGATCAGCACCTAATTTTTCTGCCATTATAATTCCATCACCTGTAGTTCCTGATACATCAGTAGTCTTATATTTATCATCTTTATCTGGATCATATTTTACACGCATTTCCTTATTTGCTCCAAAACCTCCAGTTGCTATAATAACTCCCTTATTAGCATTAAAGATAATCTCTTGTCCAGCAGCATTTTTTGCCTTTACTCCCACTACTCTGTTATTATCCATAATTAACTCTTCTGCTCTTGTTTCCATCTTAAATTCTACACCTAGTTTATCACCATATGCCTTAAGTTTTCTAATCAATTCAGTTCCATGATTGTTCTTAGATATTAAAGCCCTCGGTACTGAATGTCCACCAAATTGTTGAAGACGATCTGGCATAAATTCTACATTTATTTCATTAACTAACCACTCTGTAGTTGGCAGAGCATTTTTGGCTATAACTGTAACTAATTCCTTTTTATTTATATTATCTCCGCCATTCATAGTATCCTCTATAAATAATTCTACACTATCCTCTATTCCTAAAGCTTTTTGTTGTTTTGTTCCTGGGACGTTGAGTCCGCCACCAGATACTAATGTATTGCCACCTAAACTGCTCATCTTTTCCAATAATACTACCTTAGCCCCAGAAGATTGAGCCTCTACTGCAGCAGATAATCCAGCTCCACCTCCACCAATTACTACAACATCATAAGTCTGTTCTAATTCTTCCTCTTTTTCAGCTAAATTAATTTTCTCACCTTTATTAAATATTTCCTCATTTCCTCCAGCCTTTTTTAATGCATCTTTTATGGCTAGTATTAACCCTGCACTTGTATAAGTTGCACCAGTTACACCATCAATATTTACACTTTGATTATCTACTACTGCCTGTGGTATTTTTTCAAAGGCAGCATCACTTAGGACTTCTGTTTCCTTATGTTCCAATACATCTATTGAGGCAATCTTTCCACCCTCTATTGTTAGATTTAATCTAATTTGACCACCATTTCCGGTTCCAATTCCTTCATATACTCCATCTTTATAAGACATACTTCCTTCACTCTTGCCATTTTTACCACAACCTGTTAGTATTCCAAATGTCATTGTAAAAATTAACAGTAGTGATATGATTTTAAAGCTTTTTTTCATTTTAATTCCTCCCTATATATGTACTGTTTGTTAAATATCTATCATCATTATAGAATATATATAGGTATTTGTATTTGCACATAATCAAGATTTTTTGCATTAAAACAATTAAATTAGTAATTTTTTATATAACTTTTTCACCACTATTTCCTACTTCTAAAATATATACTATTTTGATATAATAAAAGTAACTAAAGTTACTTTTATATCAAGAAAATAAAAGATTTCTAATAAGTTTTCTAGAAACTCTTTCAAATAAGGCATTAGTTTTAACTACTAAAATTCACTCTTTAGCAATGAAGACCATTAGAGAAAAGATTATGGATTTTTTGATTTTTGAATCTAAAAGACTTAGCTGAGAAGTTTGGAGTTGAAAGACCTTCATTACAAAGAGAATTAAAAAAAATGAAAGATGATGGAATAATAGATTATGACTCTAGAAACATATTTTTAAAAAAATCTTAACCATGAATAAAAAATACATAATCTTTATTTCAAATTATAACATAATATCTTTTTATAAAAACTTCAGTAAAACCTCCCTTTCTGTTTTTAAAGATATAAATGAGAATTTATTATAGATTTTAAAGATATTTTATACTATGAAATCAAATCTTTACCTGAAGAAATGGTTATATATCTATAAGTTAGGAATAAATCCTAACTTATAGATTATTTTACACTGTATTCATATATTATTTCATCATATGTTTTCTTATATCTAATTCTTTGGATATCTAATGTCAATCTTTCTCCAGTTCCATTAAATTCAATGGTTCTAATATAATTTATTTTTTCATTATCTCCTTCTACTATTTTTTCATAGTCCCCAGAAAAAGTTCTCTCTGCCTCTATTTTTTCCCCATCTATATCTAAAAACACTTTACTCAATGTTAAGTTTTCATCTGTAGTTATATTTATATAGGTATTTCCTTCTGACTCATAAACCTCATTAATCTTCATATTCTTATCAAAGATTTTAACATCTTTATTTAACTTTCCTTTTCCAAGTTCTATAGTTTCTTTAATATCATGATTTCCTGTAAATGATATTAATTTTATATCTATATCTTTTGTATCATGAGGTAAGGCATCATAAGATATATTAAATCTTCCCCCTTTAGCACTTCTGCTCATGCTTGAACCTGTTTGCTCAACTTCCTTGCCATCGGCTATTAGGGTTAGTTCTATATCTCGTGGTATAAATCTTTCACCTTTAATTTGCTCTATTCCTATTTCAACTATATTTTGAATTTTTCCTTTTATAACAGTAGATGTTGGAGATGCTATTAAAGACTTAATTTTTATTTTTCTTTGATCTAATTCAATTTCTTTGTTAATTCCTATTTTTAAACTATGACCCATAGCTTTATTTCTATCTAAGGTAAATGGAATTGTGCCTGTTTCTTTCATACTCATTGAATTCATTGTCATTTCCATTTTTCTCTCAAAAAACATGGGCTTGTCACAAGTCATTACCCATTTCATTTCTGTACCATCTTCATTTGCTTCACCATACCCGCTCTTGCTATAATTAACTCCCAATAACCCTTGTAATCTCATAAACCCAAAATCCCGAGAAACTTCCTGCACCTTCCCTGAAGGATCTTTTATGGCATAAAATGCTATTAATTTATTATCATCTAACATTATACCATCTAATGTAACTTTAACCCCATTTTTAAATGTATATGATTTATTTATACTTTGACCTTTCCCTAATTCATTTAACTCTTGTAAAGTTCCATCCATTACACTATCATATCCAATTAATTTCTTTGCATAATAAGCTAAAGTATCTGCATTATAGCCTATAATTAGCACTGCAATAATTAATGCTGCCACTTTTCCTTTAATATTAAATCTTCTTTTTTTATTAGGTATATTGTCTAGAGCATCTCTCAATCTATGTTCTATATCTTCTGGTATTTTCAAACTATTTAATTCCTCTTTACTTTCAGTTAATAGTCTTTCAATATTATCCATTTATATCATCCTTTCCACGGATTCTCTTAAATTCTTCATAGCTACATTTATCCTCGACTTTACTGTACCAAGAGGAATTTTAAGTATTTGTCCTATGGTTTCATAGTCAAGGTCTAGAAAATATCTTAATCTAATTACTTCCTGATGATTGGAACTTAACTTAGATAAGTATTTTTCTAAGACTATTTTATCTTCTGAATTTTCATGGGTTTCATAAACAGCCTCTTCTTCTATATCTTCTAGGAAAATAATCTTCTTTTTCTTTTTTAATATAGTCTTACAAGAATTAACTAATATAGTCTTACTCCAACTGTAAAATGCATCTTCTTTCTTAAGCTTGTGTATGTTTTCATATAGAGTTATTATCATGTCTTGCATTGCATCTAAGGTATCATCTTCATTTTTCATATAAACATAGGCTAATTTATAGTATTCTGATTTTTTGACCATAACCAGTTGTAACAAGGCACCTTTATCCCCAGCTTTTGCTTGTTTGATTAATAGTTTTTCCTCCACCGTCTCACCCCTATCTCTATATAAGAGTATTGTAACACTAAAAAAGTTCATTTATATTGAAAGATATTATAATATCTTTCAATATAAATGAACTAAACTATAATTAAAACTTTAATCTGGATAAATAACCTTCCACTTTTCTTTATAAAAGTATTTTAGAAATATTTCATATTGGGATTTTAGGACATTATTTAATAGCAACAGCTTCAAAAGTGATTATCTCTTCAGTATTTGATGGATACTTCCCAAAATTATAATCTGAAGAAATCACAATATTCTTAAATCCTATACCTTCAAGTATTAATCTAAATTCCTCTACCCCATACCATCGTAATGGGAAATGCTCTAGTTCAGTTTGTAAAAGCACTCCTTCACGCCACCTTTCATATCTGCCATGGGAAATTGTGTATTGATTTATATAGTCAACTTCTACAACTTTATTCTCCAATGTAATTATATCTCCATTAGAGCATTCCCAAGTTTTTGTAGAAACTATGCCTATAGAAATATCCCTTTGCAAAAATATATCTAAAATTAATCTACCCCCATTAGATAAATGATTATAAAAGTTTTTTAGTGCCTTTATTGAATCCGATCTTTTATGTAGCAGAAGAAATGTTCCTGTTGGAACTATAATAGCATCATATTTTTTATCTTGTGAAAAATCCTCCATTCTTGCCTCAAAGAGTTTAGTTTGTAAGCCTCTTTTCTTACAATTACTCTCACATATACTCAACATCTCTTTTGAACTATCAAAACCATCAACCTTTAATCCTTTTTCCAAAAGAGGAATTAATATTCTCCCTGTTCCCGTTGCAGGTTCAAGAATATGTCCTTTACAGGTTTCTAATCTATTTATATAAAATTCTACATCACCAAAAGAATGACCTATAGGTTTATCCATATCATATACTTCTGATGACAAACTACCATAATAGCTTAACATCTTATATCCCCTTTCTTTCTCCTAATAAAATATATTAATATATAATATATTAACATATTTTACTTATTATCTATACTCATTTTATACTTAAAAAGTAGACAGTCCACTCCATTCTTGGAAACGATAAATCAATGTCTTCATAAAGGAACCCTCTCTATAATTTTCATATTCAATGGTATAATTCCCATCTTCATTTGTCCATATCCTATTGAAATAACCTTTTATATCTTCATATAATTTAGTATCCTTTAAAGTCTTAACCATTACATTGGTTTCTAAATTATAATCATCTAGATTTCTTCTAGTCAAGTTAGCAGAACCTCCTATTACAACAACTTGATTTTCTTTTTCTATTATGACTATCTTACTATGATATTGTTCTCCATAAGTATCGTACCACTTTATATCTATAGAATTATTGCTTTTTTTCTTCATTTCATATGCAACCTGTCTATTGGGAATACCATTTTTCTCAATCCCAAAAGCATCTTTGTTAGGATCTAATATTATTTTTACATCTACTCCACGTTCATCTGCATCAATTAATTCATTTATTATATCCCTATGGGATAAATAAAACATACCTATCATAATTTTATTGCCTTTTTTAGTATTTTTAATTTCTTTTATAAGATTATCTCGTATTTTACTTTCAGTTATAAGAGCTATTGTTGTTGAATTGATTTCTTCTACATTTAAGTTTGGAGAAATTTTAAACTCATATTCTCCTTTATAGCCAGATAATTTAGCAATTTCCAATTCAGATGAAATTAAATCCAAAATAATATCTCCATTCATTTTAAATCCTATATTTGAATGATATCCACTAGCATCATGAGGATTCATAGATGATACAATTGCATCTTTTTCTGAAATAATAACCTTCCTATGATTGGCTTTAAAATTTAATAGTTTTAAATATCCTCTTAATGTAACTTTCGATGAATCAGGTCTAAAAGAATTTGGTAACCAGCCTTTTCCCGATGTTCCAAACCATTTAATTAAACTTCTCCAAATTCCTGAATATATAGGATTGGAATCCCTCAGTTTTTCTAAGTTAGTAATAACTACATCAATATTATTGTCCTTTAATCTTTTAATATAATGGGATTCATATACACCATAAAAATTATTAATTTCATCTGTAATGAATATAATCTTTATTTTTGGATTACTGTTTTTCTTTTTAATCAAAGCATTAGTCAATTGTTCTGATATATTTGGATATTCTACTTTAAATTTTCTATTGTAATCATCATTAAATAAAAACATATCTGCAATTATAAATTTTTCTGCCTCTTCAATTAACTTTAATTGTTCCTTGAATATGCTTTGTTCTTTAACTGAATTCCCATCTTTTTTATAAGTTAAATCATATAAAAACTCAATATTTTGAGCATTTCTATCTATGCCTTCAAAGGAAGTTTCTTTTGGTATTGGTGTAATAAATCCGTTTAATATAAAAATCGGTATAAGACCTAATATCAACTTTTTGTATTTAAACTCCTTTTTCATTTACTTCCCCCCTTATAAATTTTATATAATATTTTCTTTAATAATAACATAATTTTTAATAAATTGTTTTAACTTATTTTTTCCCTTCTTTCTGTTGCTATAAAAAATGCTCATTTCTGATTTTAATCTTATTTCGATTTTTATCAGAAATGAGCATTTTTTCATTTAAATACGGATTCAATTTCAAATATTGCTATCACCCTTAGAATTTTCTAATCTTATTAATAACATAGCTACAAAAATAGCACTAACTCCTGCTACTAATTTGCTAGCTATAAATGGAGCAACTGTTTCTTCTGATACTGATGATATATATCCAAGTTGCCCGCCAAAAGTAAATGCACCAGACACAACAAAGGAAGCATTTAGTATCTTCCCTTTTTCATTCATCTTATGGTAAATTCCCAACATAGGAATACAATTAGCTAAGGAACTAAGTATACCAAGTATGGAATAATCATCTAATCCAAACTCTTTACCTATTTTAGACAAATATTTGTTTAATATCTTTGATAAAAAATAAAACATTGGATAGGCACCAGATAATATAATACCAATTTTCACCACAAGCATAGCCCCTTCTTCTATAGGCAATATGCCTTTGATTAAATTATATCCAAACATAAAACTAATAATATTTGCAATTAGTCCTATTGTACTGATGATTATAATTATCCTACCAATTATGCTGAAAACCTTAATCATATTATTTGGAGATTTAAATAGTCCCCAAATTATTATAATGGAAAATATTGTAACTGGTATTAGATTTAAAATAATATCTATGAATTCAATCCCCATCATAACTCCGCCTACAATCATTCCAAGGGGTATGGTAATAATACCTGCTAAGGTTCCCTTAGCAAAGAACTTAAAATCTTCCTTAGATATAAATCCAACTGCCACTGGAATTGTAAAAGAAATTGTAGCACCTAAAATAGAAGCCAATATAAGTCCATTAAATCTTCCTATTATTTCTGAATGTGCTATTTCCATACTGGTTGCATACCCACCTAAATCTACAGCCAATATACTGCTTAAAAAAACAGAAGGATCTACTTTAATTAACTTAGCTAAAGGATCCAATAGAAATACAAGTTTCTTCCCTATAATTGGTGATAAACTATAGATACCAATTATAGTTAGAGCTAATTCTCCTAAAGATTTAAATCCTTCATCAAATTTCTCTCCTAGTCCAAATCTATTATTTAATATCTTATCTATTCCTGCTATAATTGAAAAAACTATCATTATGTAAATCACTTTGCACCTCAAAATTAATATTATACATCGAACAATAATATATACTATAATCTATATTTAGGCAAGATATAATGTAAAAATAAAATATATCTTGCCTAAAATAAATAGATTAAGGGAGTATTTAAAATTTCCTACAATCTATAAAATAAGTCTTTACCTTCCTGATATATAAATTAAACTATAATCTAAACTAGAATGTGGATTAACATAGTATCCCTTTACATACTTGGCTAAAAATGTTGTTAATGATTTAGAATAAGTTGGAGCTATTACACCTGTCCCTACAAGAATTTTTTCTGCTTCTACAAACAATTCTGCCCTTTCTTGGTTGTCAGGAGTATTAGATGCCTTCTCTAATATTTCAACAAATCTATCGGCGTCTGGTCCATCCCAACCAGATTTAGCAGTGTTGAAATATCCATTTACAGGATCATATAATTCTAATAAAGCATTAGGGTCATTATAATAAGGTCCCCAACCAGCAGTACAGATATCGTAATCCCCTGCATCAACTCTATCCCACATAACATTCCATTCTATCATATCAATTTTTATTTCAACACCTAGCTTTTCCTTCCATTGCTGCAATAACCACTCTGCTGATTTCTTCGAATATTCAGTTGTGCCCCTTGTAGCATAACTAATATCCATCTTTGCTGGATCTGGATCAAATCCTTCCTCTATAAGTCCTTCTATTAAAAGTGCCTTAGGGTCTGGATATTGTTTCATAAGTTCCTTTAGAACTTGATTTTTGCCATTAGTTCTTTCACTATATAATTCATCTCCAACATTAGTGATACCTGGCATCAATGAATAAAGCGGCTCACCCTGTCCTTCTCTTAAATCATCAAGATATTTTTCCCTATCAAATGCCAATGAAAAAGCTAATCTTATCTTTGGATTTTTGAAATATTTGTTTTTGCAATTAAATCCTAAAAATTCAGGTGCATTATCAGGTACAACTATAGTTTCAAATCTTCCATCTTCACTAATAAGCTTTTTCCAATCGGGATCATTTGTATCAACAACATCAATTTCTCCACTAATTAATGCCTGTGCAGCTGTAGCAGTATCCTGAATAACTTTTCTCTCAACTTTTTGAAGTTTTATATTTTCTGCGTTCCAGTATTTCTCATTTTTAACAAAGGTAATTTGAACATTTGGATCCCAGCTTTCCATTATAAATGGTCCATTCATTACAATCTTATCTATAGATGAACCATATGAACTTCCATACTCTTCATATTTATCCTGTCTAATTGGTTTTGCACCAGAAAGCAAATCAAGAAAATACCCATAGGGTTTAGTCAATGTAAATTCAATGGTTTTCTCATCAATTACTTTTACACCAATATCTTCAGGCTTTTTATTATATTTTGGGTTTGTACCATCATTATAAAGTGCTTCTGCAAAGTTTAAAATAATCCCATCAAATAACCAAGCATTGGTAGAGCCTATTTCTGGTGTAGCCATTGTCCTAAATGTAAATAAGAAGTCATTTGCTGTTACAGGAACACCATCATTCCATAGGGCATTTTCTCTAATATTAAAAGTATAAACCATTCCATCTTCACTAATTGTCCAGTCCTTTGCTGCTGCTGGCTTTATTATTGAATTGCAATTTTCATCTGCCACATCTGCAACTAAGGTTTCAAAAATAAAATCATGAGTGCCATTATCAGGGCCTGTAGTATTGAGCATTGGGTTAAGACCTGTTATATCACTCTTATCACTAAACCTATAAACTTGTTCTTTGTCCATTTGGATTGTGTCTTTATTATTAGAATCTGTACCTATTTCATTTCCCGTATTTGTCGGTGCATCTCCTTTCTTTCCACATCCGGTTAATGTACCAAAACACAAAGTAAAAACAATTATTAAAACTATTACCTTCTTAAAATTTTTCATTTTCTCCTCCTTATTGACATTGATTTTATACTTTAAAAGCTAATGCTATTAAAGGCTAGTATTTTTTATCATATGACAAGCAACAAAATGCTCCTTGCCCACTTCCATAAGTGAGGGCATCTTTTCTTTACATATTTCCATAGCAAATTTACATCTTGAAGAAAATTTACATCCAGGAAGAGGATTAATAGGGCTTGGTATTTCTCCATCTATTGGTATTCGTTTTTTCTCCCTCTCTTCATTAGGATCAGGTATTGGTATTGCAGATAATAAGGCCTTTGTATATGGGTGTAATGGATTTTTATAAAGTGCATCGCTAGTTGTAAATTCTACTAAACTGCCAAGATACATTACACCGACTCTGTCTGATATATGTTTAATCATTGATAAATCATGTGCTATGAATAAATATGTAAGACCTCTTGTCTTTTGCAGCTCAATTAAAAGGTTTACAACTTGTGCTTGTATTGAAACATCAAGGGCTGAAATAGGCTCATCGCAAACTATAAAATCAGGCTCCACAGCTAATGCCCTTGCTATTCCAATTCTTTGTCTTTGTCCTCCAGAAAATTCATGGGGAAATCTAGAAGCATGCTCTTTATTTAATCCTACAGTTTCAAGCATTTCAAAAATTTTTTCCTCCCTAGCCTTACCTTTATACAGACCATGGATATCTATACCTTCACTAATAATATCTCCTACTGTCATTCTTGGATTTAAAGAAGAATAGGGGTCTTGAAATATAATTTGAGCTTTTTTAGTAAATTCCTTTTTCTCCCTAGGATTCAAACTATGTATATTTACTCCATCATAAACTATTTCTCCACCAGTAGCATCATACAAGCCCATTACAGTTTTCCCGCAAGTAGTTTTCCCACAGCCAGATTCTCCAACAAGCCCTAAGGTTTCACCCCTATATATATTAAAGCTCACATCATCAACAGCTTTTAATATATTATTTCTTCCAACTTCGAAGTATTTTTTTAAATTTTTTACTTGGATTAGTACCTCTTTATTTTCCATATACTTCACCCCTTTGTAATAATTCCCTTGGCACACCCCTAACATCAGCCCTTTTATCATGAAGCCAACAAGAACATTCTTGTGTTTCTCCAAAAGATATTGTCTCGGGATACTTTACTCTACAAATCGTCATTCCAAACTCACATCTTGGTGCAAATGGACAACCTATAGGTGGATTTATTAAATCAGGTGGCGTACCAGTCAAAGAATATAATATTTCTTTGTTATTGGAACTCAATTTTGGCACAGATTTTAAAAGTGCAAAGGTATAAGGATGTTTTGGATTATAGAAAATTTCATCTACAGTACCTCTTTCAACAATCTTACCAGCATACATGACTTGTATCCTATCTGCAACACTTGCTACAACTCCTAAATCATGAGTAACTAATATAACACCAGTATTTAGTTCTCTCTGTAAATCAGCTATTAGCTCCATAATTTGTGCTTGAATAGTTACATCTAATGCGGTTGTAGGCTCATCGGCTATTAATATCTTTGGATTGCAGGCAAGGGCAATTGCTATCATGGCTCTTTGCCTCATTCCTCCCGAGAATTCAAAGGGATATTGTTTTAATCTCATCTTTGCATTAGGTATTTTAACTAATTCAAGCATTTTAAGAGCAATCTTCCTAGCATCACTATGAGATACATTATTATGTAAAAAAACACTTTCTGCTATTTGTTCTCCAATTTTCATAGTAGGATTTAAAGATGTCATAGGATCTTGAAATATCATAGAAATTTCTTTCCCCCTAATTCCCGCCATCTCAGCTTCATTAAAATCAAGAAGATTTTTACCACAAAAATTAATAGCAGAATCTTTTCTCTGAACTACTGATTGAGGACTAGGCAGCAGTCCCATGATAGCCTTAGATGTTACCGTCTTACCGCATCCAGATTCTCCAACTATAGCCAGATTTTCTCCCTTATCCAAATAAAAATCAATACCCCTAACTGCATATGCTGTACCTGCATATGTATTAAATGAAACATTTAAATTCTTTACCTCTAATATCCTTTTATCATTCATTTAGTACACCTACTTTCTTAACTTTGGGTCTAATGCATCTGAAAGACCGTCACCTATTAGATGAAATGCCAACATGGTCAAAACAATCATCATGCAAGGGAAAAATAATTCATGAGGATAAAACATTAATCTTTGCTGCCCTGCAGATGCCAAAGCACCCCAACTGGTCTTAGGTGCTCTTACTCCCAAACCTATATAGCTAAGAAATGCTTCACCAAAAATAAACCCTGGTACTGACATAGTAATATCAACCATTATAATCCCCAATGTATTTGGCAAAAGATGCTTCATAATAATCCTTCCAGTATTGGAACCTAAGGCTCTAGCAGCTTCAACATAATCCTGTTCTTTAATTTGTAATATTTGCCCTCTTACCATTCTAGTAGTTCCCACCCAAGACGTAAGACTCATTGCCAATACTAATGAAAATATGCTTCTTCCCAACACTACAGAAAGTATTAACACAATAATTAAATAAGGTAAATTTCCAATAAACTCGGCAAATCTCATAATAGTGTTATCAATCCAACCACCCTTCAGTCCTGCAACAGCACCTAATAAGGAACCAATAACAAACATTACAAGTGTACAACTAAGCCCTATTAATATGGAAATTCGTCCTCCAACACATACTCTCGTAAAAATATCCCTACCCATATCATCAGTACCAAACCAATATTCACTATTAGGTCGTAAGCTTTTTACTGATGAATCCATATACTGATAATCTTTACCTGAAAGCAATGGTCCAACATATATGGTCAAAACCACCAATATCAATAATACTAATCCTATAATTGCTAATCTATTTGCCTTAAATCTTCTCCAAACGTCTGCCCAATAAGTTAGGGAAGGCTTAGATAGTTGCTCACCAGATAGTCCTTCTGTACCAACTCTTTTAAACATATCCTCTGTAATAACCACATCACTATGAACTATACCTATATTACTCTCTAAACTATTCATATTATCATTACCTCGCTATTATTTTTGTCTAAGACTTTGCAACTCTAATTCTTGGATCAACAATACCATATAAGATATCAACTAAAATTAATGCTATGGTATATAGTATTGCAAAAAATATGGTAAGTCCTATTATCATGGTATAATCGCTGTCAGAAACAGCCTTTATATAGTAATTACCAAGTCCAGGTATTGAAAACATCTTTTCCAGTATAAAAGAACCTCCAAATATTCCTGCAACTGCTGGACCAATCATGGTCACAATAGGAATCATAGAATTTCTTAAAATGTGTTTTTTAATAATTCTTTTTTTCTTACATCCCTTTGCCTTTGCAGTAATAATATAATCTTCGCTAATTACGGAAATGGTACTACTTCTCATAAACTTTGTATAGCTTGCAATACCTCCAGCTGCATATGCTATTACTGGCAAAGTATAATGTTTTAATTGTCCCCATCCAAAGACTGGAGCTAATTTCCACTTAAAAGCCACAAAATATTGAAGTAATGCTGCAACTACAAAACTAGGAACACATATGGCTAGAACAACACATACCCGTATTATATGGTCTCCTAATTTTTCCCTATTAAGAGCTGAAACAAGACCCAACAATACTCCTATAGTGATTTGTAATGCTATAGCTATAATTCCTATTCTAGCTGAAATAGGAGCATTGTCTTTGATAACATCGTTTGCAGACTTTCCTGTATAGATAATGGACTCTCCAAAATCCCCAGTAGTTAAAAGATGTTTCATATAAATTATATATCTTTCAGTAACTGGTTTATCCAAACCATATCTAGCACGAATTACCCCCTGTGCCTTTTCAGGCATTTGTCCAACTTTAGCTGCAATTGGATCTCCAGGAGCACCTGCTATTAAAAAAAATGTTGCAGTAATAATTAGAAACAAAGTAATTAATGAGTACATTATTCTTTTCATTACAAATTTAAACATAAATCAATCTACCTTTCTTATGATTTTTAATAGTGAAATTTATGTTGCTTACTATAATACTTGTTGTCTACCTCCTTTCATAATAGTTATAAAGCAATCTTCATGCCAAATACTTACTTTAATAAATTCTAGTATTATCAATGTATTCATACGCTGAAATAAAAAACAATTGAGAAAAAGTATTAAATTTAATACTTTTTCTCAATTGTTTTAAAGTTAGTATGAAATTTCAGACTATAATAAATTTTAATTCTTTAAATCTAGCTTATACTTTCTTATTTTACTATGAAGAGTTTGTTTTGGTACCTTAAGGTTTCTTGCTGCTTGTGCACAATTATTCCCCGTCTCAGCGAGGGCTGATCTAATGATATTCTTCTCATATTCTTCTACTGCCATTTTAAGGCTTATATCTTTTGGTATCCTAGAACCAAAATCTTCTATTTCTATGTTATATGGACCATTATATGTTTGTAAATCTTCCAGTCTAATACAGTCATCTTCTACAAAATTCATAGCACTTTCAATGGTATTTTGCAGCTCCCTTACATTACCTTGCCAGTCATTGTTTAAAAAATATTCCATGACTTGCTTATCAACACCCTTTACTGATTTATTCATTTTATCATTACAATTTTTGATAAAATATTCAACCAAAATTGGAATATCTTCTTTCCTATTTCTAAGGGGTGGCATATTCAGATTTAGTACATTTAATCTATAATATAAATCCTCCCTAAGTCTATTTTCTTCTATAAGTTTCTTAGGATCTTCATTAGATGTTACAATCAACCTCACATCTACAACAGTAGTTCTAGTGCTTCCTACTCTCCTTATTACCCCATCTTCTATTACACGCAATAACTTTGACTGCAGACCTAACTCCATAGAATTTAATTCGTCTAAAAACAAAGTACCCCCATGGGCTAATTCAAATAATCCTTGCTTGTCTTTTGCACCAGTAAAACTTCCTTGGACTGTCCCAAAAAGTATACTTTCAAGTAGGTTCTCAGGTAATGCACCACAGTTTTGTGCTATAAAAGGCTTATTCCTTCTATAACTTAAGTTATGTAGTCCTTGTACTACTAGCTCCTTACCAGTACCTGTTTCTCCAAAGACAAATACTGGGGAATTGCTATTTGCTATTTTCTTTGCCTTTTCCTTTAATCGAATTATAGATTCACTTTGTCCAATTATATCAGATAAACTATATTGAGTTCCATTTTGTAGAAAACCATTAGAACCAATATCTTTACTATATAATGTACTTTGTAACATAAGTATCTTTTCAGATAACTCCATTACATTACTCAAATCTTTAAAGATTTCAATTGCACCCTCAATTTTATCATTGCTAATTATAGGAATTGTTGATGTAACTATTGACACATTCTTTCCCACATAATTTATATAATTTTGGACATGGTCGATTATAGGTTTTTTAGTATTGATAACCTTATAAAAGGTACTATTTTCTTTAGGAATATTGGGAAAGACTTGAAGAATATTTTTCCCTATGGCTTCTTTGGGATTAAATCCTGTAATGTTTATGGATGGTTCGTTAAAATATCTAATATCTAGATTTGAGTCTACAACTATTATTCCTTCTTCTAAATTGTTAATCATCAACTCAATAATCTTTTTATAGTCCATACTATACCACCATTCTTTATTGTTTGATTTCATACAATATGTATATATATAATTTTACTAAACTATCCCATTATTGTCTAATTTTATATTTTAAATACTAATACAAAATATAATAATACTCCCTTTAAAGGAAGTATTATTATATTTTGTATACAATTATTTTTAAAATATGGTACCTATATCTGTTATAGTATTTGCCAAATCCTCCCTATAGTCTATATCCTTGGGATTTAAACTATTTATGCCAACACCATTAATACTTGCACTTGAATGTATGTATTTGTCATCACCTATATACATAGCTACATGGCCTGGAAAGAATAGAAGATCTCCAGATTTTATTTCTTCTAATTCTATTTTCCTCATATACTCATCTTTTCTTATGGCATCTCTATATATTATAATTCCATTTAGCATATAGGATATAGAACATAATCCTGAGCAATCTAAACCTAAAGGACTTTTACCTCCCCATCTATATTGTGTTCCCAAATACAGCATGGCAGTTTTTACCAATTTATCTCTCAAATCTTTTTCATCATTTTTATTATAAGAGTTTATTATCCTCCCTATAAAATCTTTTCTAACCCACCCTGTACTTCTATCAACCAATTGAATTTCTGCCCAACCTCCCTCTTCCCTTCCAGTTACTATTATTATAGCCCCCCTAGTTAAAACTTCTTTTATATGACCTTTATAACTTGCATTAGACATTACATCAACTACTGAATGAATAATTATATTTTTTGCTTTGCTCATCCATTCATTTGCTTCCATAGTATCTATAACCATATTTGATTCATGAATATATCCATGGTAATTATAATGTGTTTCAACATAGTACCATCCATCTTGAGCATCTTCCAAAATCCTTACAATCATACCATATAAACCTTCATCAGCCATTTCACTATCAAATATTGGATTTAAGTTAATAGGAACCACAGTTTTATTTAAAATTCCAAGTTTATCTTTATTCAATTTTACCACCTCATATAATATTATTTAATATCTTAAAAAATTATCATATACAAGTTTTGAAATCCTCCCTATAGTTCTCTTCCCAACTAAATCATCTTTTCCGTTTGTTGTAAATATGCCTATTAGATAATTTATGTTTTCTAGATAAAATATTCCTATGTCATGATTTATTCCACTTAACTCTCCTGTCTTATTTGCTATTTTCACTTCATCTAAAATATATCTAGGCAACATATCCCTATGTTTTTGTCTAGTTAAAATATCTATCATAACATCACAGATTTTAGGACTAATAATGGATTTATTATAGATTTTTTCCATAAATAGAGCCATATCCATAGGACTTGTAAGATTTTCTCTGCCTTCCTTTGCAGCTGTAAAATCCATCATTTTTCTTTTTAATATTGTATTATTACAATTTAATTTTTTTACAGTTTCATTAACTTTCTCATATCCCAGTAAATCTATTAAAACATTAGTAGCAGTATTATCACTAAGAATTATCATTAAAGTAATTAAATCTATTAAGGTATATTCTTTTAGTGTAAGTTCAGATATAATGCTATAGTCCACTCTATCAATTGCTTTAATTTTTATTTTTTTATCTAAACTAAGTTCCCCCTTCTCAACCCTTTCTAATACCTCTATCATTATAGGAATTTTTATTAAACTGGCAGATGGAAAAACTCTATCTTCATTATACTTTAAAATCCATCGGTCATTGGTTAAATCTTTTATTATAATTGAAACCTCTTCATCTACAGAATCTATTTCTTTTATAATAATATCTTTTATCATTTTCTATCACCTTTTATATATAATATCTTCATCTTATTCCATACACTCTTAAAGGCTAATACCTTGCCTTATTTTTATTTATAGAATCTAAAAGACATTTACTTTAAGTAAAATCTTTAGACTTTCATTTATTTAGTATTTTCATATATCCTTCTACTTCCTTACTATTTGCTAAAACAAAATGTTCAGGTTCTATTTCTACCCAACTTGGTGGATCATTTTCATAATCATGACAGTTAGGATCGTAGACTTCTAATATTTTAGCCCTTTCCTTCCTTGGATCAGGCAATGGAATTGCAGAAAATAAAGATTTAGTATAGGGATGAAGAGGATTTCTATAAAGTTTTTCAGTTTCAGCCATTTCCACTATTTTCCCTTTATGAATTACAGCTACTCTATCAGTTATAAATCTAACTACAGATAAATCATGGGCAATAAATAAATATGTTAATCCTTTAATTTTCTGTAACTCTGACATTAAATTTAATACTTGTGCACGAATAGAAACATCTAAGGCTGATATTGGTTCATCTGCAATTATTAACTCAGGCTCCATTACAACAGCCCTTGCTACTCCTATCCTCTGTCTTTGCCCCCCTGAAAACTCATGAGGAAAACGACTCAAGAACTCTGGCAACAACCCAACATCAAGAAGTGCATTTTCTACCTTTATTTTTCTTTCCTCTTCATTTTTATAATTTCTTATGTTATACAACCCTTCTGATATAATATAGTCTACCTTTGCTCTTTCATTTAATGATGCCATAGGATCTTGAAATATCATTTGAATCTTTTTGGTTATTTCCCTATCTAATTCCTTACTTATCTTGCCATTTATCTTTTTACCATTAAATATAATTTCTCCACCAGCTGTTTCATTTAGACGAACGATGGCTCTTCCTATTGTAGTTTTCCCTGACCCAGATTCTCCAACAAGTCCAAAGGTTTCTCCCTTATATATATTAAAGTTTACATCTTTTACTGCTACAAATTTATTTTTCTTTCTCCCAAACTCTACCCTTAGATTTTTTACTTCTAATAAAACTTCTTTTTGTTTATCATTCATTGGTTGTACCCTCCCACTGTTGCCTTAATATTTTTATTGATTCAGGCGGATTAACCTTTGGTGCTCTAGGGTCTAGAAGCCATGTCTTTGCTTTATGAGTAGAACTTACATCAAAATATGGCGGTTTTTCTATAAAATCTATTTTTAATGCCTTAGGATTTCTCGGTGCAAAGGCATCTCCTTTTATTTCATAAAACAAATTTGGCGGAGTCCCCTTAATAGAAAATAAAGGTTCTCCCTTTACCCCTAATTGTGGAAGCGAAGATAGTAATGCCCATGTATATGGATGTTGTGCATTATAAAACACTTCTTCACATTGTCCTATTTCAATTATATCTCCAGCATACATCACTGCTATTCTATCTGCAACATTAGCTACAACTCCTAAGTCATGGGTAATATATACAGTGGTCAATTGATATTTTTCTTTAAGCTTTTTCAATAAATTTAAAATCTGAGCTTGTATTGTTACATCTAATGCTGTGGTGGGTTCATCACATATTAAAATCCGTGGATTACAAGCTATAGCTATGGCAATGACAACTCTTTGCCTCATACCCCCTGAAAACTCATGGGGATATTGTTTGTATCTTCTTTCAGGTTCATTTATACCTACATCTTTCAATATTTCTATTACTTTTCTTCTTGCTTCTTCATTTTTTAGTCCTTGATGTAATTCAACGGTTTCTTGTACTTGTTTACCAACTGTTTTTAAAGGATTTAATGAAGTCATAGGATCTTGGAAAACCATAGCAATTTTTTTCCCTCTAATTTTAAGCCAATCCTTCTCCCTCTTATATTTTGATATTTCTTCTCCTTCGAAAATTATACTTCCTGAATCAATCCATCCATTTCCATCTATTAATCCCATAAAACTCTTTGTAAAAACGGATTTACCAGAACCAGATTCTCCTACTATGGTTAAGCTTTCTCCTTCATATATATCTAATGATGCTCCTCTTATGGCTGTTAAAACATCTCCTCTTAATCTAAACTTAATAACTAAATCCTTTACAGATAATATAATTTTTTTATCTTCCATAATATACCTCCTATACATGATTCTTAGGGTCTGCTGCATCAGAAAAAACATTTCCCATCATATAAAATGAAATAGTTATTAAGGATATAATTATTGATGGAAAAATTAACTGATATCTTTGAGATGGAACCATCATAAGAAGTCTTCCTTCATTTATAAGATTGCCTAATGATGGTATACTAACTGGCAGCCCAAGTCCTATATATGTTAAAAATACTTCATATCCTATGGTCTGAGGAATAGATAACGCTACACTTAACATGATAACCGAAACCAAATATGGAAGTAAATTCTTAGTTATTATCCTTCTAGTAGGAGTTCCTAAACATTTTGATGCTAGATTATATTCCCTATCCCTAATAATCACTGTCAAATTTCTTACAAAACGAGCCATTTCTATCCAAGATGTTAATCCCATGGCTATAATCATAGTAGACAACCCTGGTTTCATTATATAAGTCATCAATACTAATATTATTGTTTGAGGAATATTGCTAAGTATATTATATATTTCTGTAATAGGACGGTCTAACCACCTTATATACCCCCACATAGCACCTATTGTAATTCCTATTATAGCTTCCCAAATTCCTACTGTTATACCTATTAATAAAGATGTCCTAGATCCACTCCATATACGAGACCAAAGATCCTGACCAATTGAATTAGTTCCAAACCAAAATTCTGAATCAGGCGGATTATTTGAAAGTGGTAATTTCGTATCTGGATTTATATGAATTTCCGTTGGTATTTTCTGATTTGGTAAATATGGTTGAATTATTGTAAATACCAATAAAGCACACATCAAAGTTAAAAGAAAAACTGCTAATTTATTTTGAATAAAAACTTTCCAAGTAGAGCGCCAATATGAGTAATTAGAATATCCTCCACGTTTTGCTTCTTCTTCGTCATATTCTGCAAACGTAAATAGCTCTTCATTTATAGAATTAGTCAATTTATTTACTGTCCCTTTTCCCATTATCTAGCGCCTCCTTTTTTCTGCAAATTTATACGAGGATCAAATATAGCCATAAGTATATCTCCTAAAAATAATCCCACTATTCCTATTGACGAATATATAAGTACTAAGGCTTGGACTAAAGTGTTATCTTGTCTTCTAACAACTTCCACCAAAAGTCCACCCATGCCAGGAATTGAATATAGGGACTCTATATAAATTGAACCTGCTATGGTAAAAAGTATGGAAGCAGGCAAATATTGTGCCATTGGAACAAAAGCATTACGAAATATATGTTTTACCATTACAGCTCTATTATTTAATCCTTTTGCCCTAGCCAATTTAACATAATCCTTATTAAGCTCATCTACCATATATCTTCTCATCCACATGGCATAACTTGCTATTCCACCTAAGGACATAGATATGGCTGGTAAAATCCAACTTATAGGTTTATCTATATCAAATAATATTGGCAATTTAAATAAATTAGTTAAATATAATTGTAAAAAAAGAAAATATACAGCGGAAGGAACTGCCTTTATAAAGACAACATATCCTGTACCTAATTTATCCCAAAATTTATTTTTACTCTTAGTCATTCCTATACCTAATGTTATTCCCACCAACAAAGATATACCTATGGCTGCCAATCCAAAATATAAAGAATAGGGTACTTTGGCCTTTATTATATCCATAACTGGAACCTTGGGTCTAAATGTAATAGACTGTCCCAAATTACCTTCTAATATATTTTTATAAAAATTAGCTAATTGTTTGTATATCGGATCTCTAAGTCCCATACTGGTGAGTATTGCTTCCCTTTGCTGTTCATCTAATTTCTCATAGGAATCCCCAAAATATCCTTCCTCAGGTAATAATCTCATTAGAAGAAATACTATGGTAACTATAATAAACAGGGTAAATAAAGATTGTAATAATCTCTTAATAGAATATTTAAACATTTTTTTCCCCCTCTTTTTATGTCATATATATATTGAATACTGACAAAACCTTTCTTTTTCATAGATATGTATTTTAATAAATATCTTCCATCTAATTTATAGTATTTTATTTTTAGACCTAAGAATTGTTAATTAACAATCCTTAGGTCCTTATAATTATTTGCTATTTTTAAGTGCTTCTTCTCTTTCCTTTTCCCATATTTCAAGGGCAGCTTTATATTCTTCTGTATTCATAGGTTTTTCTAATAATTCCTGTCCCTTATATCTCTCTGATGATACTCCAAATGGTGAATATTGGGATTCAAATGGATTTAATCTAGAAGCTGCATATCCTCCTCCACCTAATGCATAAGGTATAACAAAGGCTTCTTTTATTAAAAATGCTTCTGCCTCAGCAAATAGTTCATATCTTTTATTTACATCTATTACTTCTCCCTTAGCTTTATTTACTAAATTAGTATATACTTTTTCTCCATTAGGTTCATTATATCCTTCTACATATTCTGGAAAGTTATAATCTCCGCCAGGGACGAAAGGATCTGTATAGGTTTCAGGATCTGCATAATCAGGACCCCAGTTACATTCTAAAAATGCATATTTTCCTGAACGTCTTACCTCCGATAAAAAATTTGTAGGTGGTTTTGGATCTATTTGAATATCAATATAATCTTTACCCAGTAAATTCTCCATTTGTTGTTCTATAATCTGTACTCTATTTGCCAATTCAGGCATACTTGAATTATATGGCATATATACTATTACTGGGAATTTTACTTTTCCTTTTAACTCTTCCATAGCCTTATCTCTATATTCCTTTGCTAAGTCTTCATTAAAAGAATCCCTATTTGAAAATTCCTTTAATCCTCCTAGTTCAATATAATCTATTCCATCTAAATCAACAAAGCTCTTTGGTGTAATAGTATTAGATAATCTTTGCTCTGGATTATAAGGCTCTGCTGTTATCATTGCAGATTTTCTGTCTAATGCATGAAATAGAGATTTACGAAAATGAAGATTATTTACAGCCATTTTCCAATTTTCAGGCTCATATTCAGCATCAAATTTAGGGTCAAAGTTTAAAGCATAAAAATAAGTATAGAAGCTTGTTCTCTGTGGTCTAAACATATGCTTTTTATCTGGGTCCTTTATCCATTCCTCAACTAAAGAAGCCGATATTTCAGTATGATCTATTTCTTCACGTAAAAATAGCTCTGGACCTAAGGTCGCTGCTTCTTTATTATACGTCATCTTTATCTTATCTATAAATATATTATCCTTATCCCAGTAATCCTTATTTGCTACAAGAATTCTTTTAGTCTGAGGCTCAAAGGTTTCCATTATAAAAGCACCATTATATAACAAATTAGTGTTGTCTGTTCCAAATCTATCTCCTACTTCTTCTAAAAAATCTCCATTAACTGGTAAGAAGCAAACATAGTTTAGCATAGATAGAAAATATGGTGTAGGCTGTTTTAAAGTATATTCTAATGTATAATCATTTACTGCTTTTACACCTACTTGATTAAAATTCTCTATTTCACCATTATAATATTCTTCTGCGTTTTTAATTACACTATAAAATATATTTGCCGTTTTAGATTCATTCTTTGGATCTAATAAGTATTTTGCTGCATCTACAAAATCCTTTGCCTTAACCTCTGCATACTCTTTTCCCTCATAAGTAACCCATTTTACTCCTTCCCGAATTTTTAAAGTCCAAACTAATCCATCTGAAGAAGATTCCCACTCAGTTGCTAATCCTGGTACTGGTACTCCATATTTATCATAGTCAATTAAACTATCTACCATATTTGCAGCCAATGAAAATTCATTTGTACTTGCAGTCACTAAATAATTTAACGTAGTAATTTCTCCAGAGTATACAACAGAATATTCCCTTAACTCTTTTCCATCTGATGAAGTCTTAGATGTAGAACAACCTGCCATAATCATCATTATTGCCAACATTAAAGCCATGAGCCTTTTCATTTTTACTCCCCCTTTAATTTCAAAATTCTTATGATTTCCTACTTTTAAATTTTACTTTTTCCCCCTTCCTAAATAATATTGCTATAAATACCCATCTATACTTGCATTAATTAAAATATTGCAAATATTGTGCCAGCAATTTTAGTAATTTTATAAACAAGAAAAATTCAAGTTATCTAGCATTTTATCATAAATTATACAATCTAGGCTATAAAATTATTTGACTTTTAAAAATAAAATAAATTCTTTTTACGGAAATACGGAATAATTCCGTATTTCCGTAATTATCATATGCTTAAATTTCCAATATTTTTAAATCCTAATCCTGGTTCATCATTTAAAGTAATTTTATAATCTTTAAATTCAGGTCCTCCTTCAATAGGATCTTCCTTACATAGTCCTGGTCCATCTAAATCTATTTTTGTTATAATCTTTTTAGAAGCTGCCAAATGAACTGCTGCACTAACACTTAATTTACTTTCAAGCATGCAACCTAGCATACATTCAACACCATAGACTTCTGCAATGGAGCATATTTTTAGTGCATTATGTATACCACCTGTTTTCATTAATTTAATATTTATTAAATCTGCCGCCCTATTTTGAATTATCTTTAATGCATCAACTGGAGAAAATACAGATTCATCAGCTAATATAGGTATATTTACATTTTGAGTAACATATTTTAATCCTTCTAAATCATTAGCAATAACTGGTTGCTCAACTAATTCTATATTAAAGCCTTTATCTTCCATTTTTCTAAGCAATACAACTGCTTCCTTTGGTTTCCATCCTTGGTTTGCATCTAATCTTAAATCTATATCATACCCTATAGCATCTCTTATTGCCTGTATTCTCTTAATATCCATTTGAGAATCTAATCCAACTTTTATCTTTAGGGTTTTATATCCTCTTTTCACAGCTTCAATACTATCCTCTGCCATTTCTTCAGGAGAATTTACACTTATGGTTAAATCAGAGATGATTTCTTTTCTATATCCTCCTAAAAGTTTATATATAGGTGATTTATGAAATTGCCCAAAAAGATCATATATTGCTATATCCACAGCAGCCTTAGCAGATGTATTTTTAATTAATGATTTGTCTATCCTATTCATTATTTCTTCTATATTTTCAATTTCTAATCCTATTATTTGTGGTGCTATGTAATTTTCTACTGCACATTTTATAGAACCCTTAGTATCACCAGTAATTACTGCAGTAGGTGCTGCTTCCCCATATCCAATATGTCCTGTATCAGTAATTATTTTAACTACTATATCTTCAATTTTATCAACGGTTCTAAGTGCAGTTTTAAATGATTTTTTAAGTGGTACAGATATCTGTCCTACTTGTATCTCTTTTATTTTCATTTTAAAAGCCTCCTTATTATAAATTTAATAACTCATTCCTTATATCCTTATAGAAGTTTATGAATTAACTCCTAGAAATAATAGAGTTTTTATTTATCTTTATAAAACAATATTGCCAAAGTGGATCAATGTCCACAAGGCAATACCTTTTTATTTTGTACAACTTTCTAGTATTATAAGTTCTTTTTTATCCGCATCTAATCTGGCTCTTACTCCAAATGGCAATGTAACCATTGGATTACAATGTCCTGCTTGTAAATTATATATTGTTGGCTTATGAATTAATTTAATTTGATCATTAATTACTTCTTTTAGAGTTAAATTTTCATCAGGATTTTTGGATTCACAGTCATTAAAATCCCCTAGTATAATGCCACTGGCTTCTTGCAATTTACCTGACAATCTTAATTGGTTTAACATTCTATCTATATTGTAAGGTTCTTCTCCCACCTCTTCAATAAATAGAAGTTTTCCCTTTACATCTATCTCGTAGGGTGTACCTATTGTATCAACAATTAAGGATAGATTTCCACCAATTATAAAGCCCTCAGCTACACCACCGTTTATAGTGATAATTTTTTCTTTTTCTGGATTGGATATTTTACCTATTGGTTCCGTATTCATAATAACTCTGAAAAGGTTACTCTTAGAAAAATCGGAAAAATTATCTATCATATCTGAAGCTGCCATAGGACCATGATAAGTAACTAAATTAGCCAATTGGGCAAAAGATATGTGTAGAGCAGTGATATCACTATATCCAACAAACACCTTTGGATTATTTCTTATAATTTCATAATCTAATAAATCAAGAATACGTGGAGTCCCATATCCTCCTCTAATACATATAATTCCATTTACTTCTTTATCCTTAAACATTTCATTTATATCTTCTGCCCTTATGCTATCTTTTCCCGATAAATATCCATATCTTTCATAGAGGCTTTTTCCCATCTTTACCTTAAATCCCATATCAATAAGTTTATCATGAGCTTTTTTGACCTTTTCTTCTGCCGCAGGACTAGCGGGAGCTATAATCCCTAGAGTATCACCTAGTTTCAACGCCTTTGGTTTAATCACTTTTACATCCCCCTATACGAAATATTACATTCCAAAGAATAATCTTGTTACTAAAACAGCTGTAATCAATCCTGCTAAGTCAGCTAATAACCCCACTGGAAGAGCATGTCTTTGTTTTTTGACTGATACCGAACCAAAATATACTGATAAAACATAAAAAGTAGTTTCTGTTGAACCCATCATAACTGCTGCCATACGTCCTATTAAAGATTCTGGTCCATGAGTCGTTATTAAATCCGTCATAATTCCTTCAGCTCCACCACCAGATAATGGTCTCATAAATGCCATTGGTAAAATCTCTCCTGGCATACCAATTAAATTAGTAATAGGGCTTAAAGCTTTAGTTAATAAACCCATAGCCCCAGATGCCCTAAAAACACCAATGGCAACTAACATAGCCACTAAAAAGGGAATAATTCTTACTGCTGTAGTAAATCCTTCCTTAGCCCCTTCTGTAAAGGATTCATATACTTTAACCTTTTTTGACATTCCAAAAACTAAAAAACCTACAATTATTAATGGAATTGCATAATTTGATATAGCTTCAATTACTTTAATAAACACTTATATTCCCCCTATTCCTATTAGCTGTTAACCTTTTTCATTTGATATTTAGGCAATTTTTGAAATACCTTGGATGCTATAATTGCAACAATTGTTGATACTGTTGTAGCTACTAATGTTGGTCCTATTATTTCTGTAGGATTTTTTGCTCCTGATAAAACTAATATTCCAATAGTTGTTGCAGGAATAAGAGTTACTGAGGAAGTATTAATAGCTAAGAATGTAACCATTGCATCTGTTGCTGTTTCTTTGTCATCACTTAACTCTTGTAGTTCTTTCATTGCTTTTAACCCTAATGGAGTAGCCGCATTACCTAATCCTAGCATATTTGCAGCAATATTCATTATCATTGCCCCCATTGCAGGATGATCTGCTGGAACATCTGGAAACAACCATACCATCAATGGTTTTAATGCTTTAGCAAGTTTTTCAACTAAACCTGAATCCTCTGCAATTTTCATAAGTCCTAACCATAATGTCATTATCCCAATAAGTCCTAAAGCCAAGTCTACTCCTGTCCTTGCACTATCTATGGCTGCATTTGTAACTGCTTCAATGTTCCCTGTTATAGCTCCAACTACAAATCCAATGATAAGTAAACCTGCCCAAATAAAATTAATCATTAAAAATACCTCCTTATAATTTTCTATATTTAATTGCAATAAAATTTATTGCAATTAACATGCCATAATTTATAACTTTAATTTGTTACCTTGATAATAATGTAGTTCTCTTTAGTAAGATAACTTGTCCCACTTTATATAACTTATTAACTTTATTAATATATAAAATTTTCGTTAGATTGTACCATAAATAGAACATTATTCCGGAAATATGGAATAACTGAATAATCTCTATTATAATTCATTAAATCTATTCCAAACAATAAAAAATCTATAAATGTAAAATAATACCAAGGGGCTATCTCCCTTGGTCATCTTATTCTATATTATATTTTTTTATCTTCTCATAAAATGTAGTCTTACTAATGTTTAAAGCCTCCATTGCCTTTTTCTTATCTCCCTTAAATGCTAACAATGTTCTCTTTATAACAGATTTCTCATATTCTTCTAAATGGTCTTTCAATGAACTTATCTGAATATCCTTACTCTCCTGCTTACTAAGCTTTAAAGTTATGTGTTTTGAAAATATATTCTTTCCTTCTGCTAAATTAACAGCCCTTTCTAAGATATTCTCCAATTCCCTTACATTTCCTGGCCAATCATGTTTTAATATTAAATTAATTGCCTCTGAGGAAATTCTCTTAGGTTTACAGCCTATTTCATCAAATATTTTAGGAAGTACAAGTTCTATTAATGCGGTTATATCTTGCTTTCTTTCCCTTAATGGTGGTATCCATATAGGAAATACATTTATTCTATAATATAAATCTTCCCTAAAATTTCCTTTGAGCATTTCATCTTCTAAGTTTTTATTGGTAGCCGCAATAATTCTTGTATTTACAGTAATACTTTTAGTTCCACCTACCCTATAAAAACATTTCTCCTGAATAACCTGCAATAATTTAACTTGTAAATTCGTAGATATATCTCCAATTTCATCTAAAAATATAGTTCCATTGTTAGCAATCTCAAAGAACCCTTTTTTCCCTTCAACTCTAGCTCCTGTAAAAGCACCTTTCTCATAGCCGAAAAGTTCAGATTCCAATAAACTTTCAGATATTGCTCCACAATTCACATGAATAAAAGGTTTATCCTTTAACTTACTATTTTGATGAATTGCCTTGGCTAAAATGGTCTTACCAGTTCCACTTTCTCCTAATATCAATACATTTGAATTAGTCTTAGAAGCTTTTAAAGCCATTCTCTTTACATGCTGAATTTCCTCACTATCTCCTACAAAGTTTGGAAAAGCTTTGCTTAATGTTTTTTCTTCTATAAGCTGTGATTGGGCTTTTTCCAATTGGCTAATTGCATTATCTCTTTCCACTATAATTCTTTTTATTTCTGAAATATCTTCTACTTTTAATGCAGCACCTATTCTCTTGTTTTGGTCTTCTACAGGCAAAAGCGTACACATTGTGGGGTAACCGTTTATTTCCTCAAATTTATCCTTATAGCTAATGTTTTCTCCTCTAGCTACATTAAAAAATTGCTGAATTATGGAATCTGATTTATGGATTTCAAATATATTTTTCCCAATTACATCTAAGGCTTCAGTGCCTTGACCTTTGGCTCTATATTCCTTTCCATTTAATATATCATTTATACTTTCTCCCCTAGCTGTATATCCATGGGATTGATAAAATTTCATTTTCTTTGTATTACCATCTAAAATTACCATATTTCCTATTGCATTTATATAGCTCATTATAAACTTTTCATCTCTTACCTTAATAGAGGTTATCTTATTTATGAAGTTTATTTCAACTTCTATGTCAATTTCCAGAAAATTAGTTCTTATCAATAGTATATCTTCTTTATGTCCCTTTTTCAAGTTCTTAAATATTGGGCTTGCTATTCCAGTCTTTTTAAAGATTCCTATAGCAATTATTGAATCACCATTTTTTACAGTATCTTTCACTCCCAATAACTTTAATGAATCAGAATCTAATTTTCCATCATCTTGACCAACTGAATTATCAGCAATAATAACTATATCTCCTATATTAAGCTTTCCCCTATCATGGTTACTTTGCCCATCATACTTTATTCCAAATATTTCTTTTGCCTTATCATTATAAATTTGTATCTTACCTTCATTGTCTATTACTATAAAACCTTCTGACATCATATTGGTAAAGGTTTTTACATAAGATTTTGCATTAGAAGACATTAAATCACCCTTTAGATATATTGATACTTAAATTATATCACGATGGGGATTATTCTAATAGTATTTTATAGCATGAACATCTTAGCAGTTATCATATCCTGAATATCTCTTGCAACATATTCCACTGTATGATCATCTATAAGTTTTGCTCCTGGATAATATCTTGCCCTATTAGCATCCTTATGTTCTCTAAATCTTATTTCTAGCTTAAATTCTTCTGGAGATTGTATCTTACATTCATTAATCTTTTTCAAACCTTCTTTTACTCCATTTTTTATACATTCACACGCCTTATTTGGATGCATATTAAATGTGGCACCACCTTCTCCATCCTTTACTGCTACTGTTTCCATATTTGGAACTAATTCCTTAGATTTCTCACAAAGCATCTTATCTCCAGATAAAAACACTACCGGAACTCCATAATATGCAGATATAAATGAATTTATTGTGAACTCTGATACTATCTCCCCGTTGATTTTAAAATATACTGCTTTTTGAGAATCCATTGTATGAGCTAATGGATTACCATTATGCCCTGCTGCAGAATGATATCCAATAAAAATTGTAGCATCAAAACTCTCATCTATACCTGCCATCATTGATTCTGGAGAAGAAGTCCAACCTCTTATAACAGAAGTTCCCATTGGAAGTTTTGATATATCTATATTTCTTGCAGAATCATGGGCATCCTTTACAACTATTTCTTTTGCTCCCATTTCTATAGCCGCTTCACATGCAGCTATGGTTTCTTTTGTCATCTGATTGGCAGCCCATATATGTTCACTATTGCCTAATTCAGTTTCACCCCAGCTAGTCACCCCTGTTATCCCTTCAATATCTACACTAATATAAATTTTCATCTTATCAACTCCTTTTATATTTAAATATTATTTATATCTATTATATATCATTTCTCAATATATCATCATAAGTTTCTCTTTTAACTATCAATCTATCTTTTCCTTCAGATATCATAACTACAGCAGGTCTTGGTATTCTATTATAGTTGCTGGACATTGAGTAATTATACGCCCCTGTTGAAAGAACTGCCAACTTATCTCCTGTTTCTAAAGTTGGCACCTTTAAATCCCAAATTAGAATATCACCAGATTCACAGCATTTTCCTGCTATAGTAACTAAATCTGTTGGTTCTTTATCTAATTTATTTATAACAACGGCTTCATATTTCGCCTCGTATAGACTAGGTCTTGGATTGTCAGGCATACCTCCGTCAACAGAAACATAAGTTCTTATCCCTGGAATTTCCTTAATAGCTCCTATTGTATAAATTGTAATACCAGCTTCTCCTACTACCCATCTGCCAGGCTCTATTATTACTAATGGTCTTTCTAAACCATATTCTTTACATCTTTCTTCAATTTCTTTAATAATGGAATCTGTAAAATATGCTAAAGGTTTTCTTTCTTCATTTTCAGAGTAATGAATACCATATCCTCCTCCAGTATTTAATTCCTTAACTATGAATCCATAGTCATCTTTGACTTTTTTAATCAATTGAGCCATTATTCTAATAGCCTTAATATGATTTTCATTATCTGAAATTTGAGAACCTATATGGAAATGAAATCCTACTAACTCAGTGAATTTCAATTTCAGAACCTTTTCCATTGCGGACTTTATACTCTTCTCTTCTAAGGGAATTCCAAATTTAGAATCTACTTGCCCCGTTTGAATATATTTATGTGTATGGCTATCTATACCAGGGCTTATTCTAAATAATATATGAACTTTTCTATTGTATTTTTTTCCTATTTCTTCAATCATATCAATTTCTTCTAAATGATCCACGACTATTCGTCCTACATTATTTTCTATTGCTAACTCTAATTCATCTATAGTCTTGTTATTCCCGTGAAAGATTATCTTTTCCATAGGGAAATCAACTTGAATTGCAGTATAAAGCTCTCCTCCAGACACTACATCCATGCCTATACCTGATTCCTTCACTATTCTAGCCATTTCCTTAGTTAGGAATGCCTTGCTGGCATATACTGCCATGGTTTTTTCATGTTTTTCTAGAAAATCTTTTTTTATTTCTTTTAACCTCTCTTTAATATAATCCTCTGACATTACATAAAGAGGTGTTTTATATTTTTCGGCTAATTTTACCGTATCACATCCTGCAAATATAAAATTACTCATTTAATAACAGCTCCTCTACAAATAATATATATAATTACTTATTTATAAGCAAAAAATATGCCAAGTAAATAAATAGCTTATTGCTACTATTTAGCTTGACATATTTTAAATTCATTAATCCTTTTTCCTGTTTTCTATCTTATTTTCCGTCTTTCCGGAATATATTTATAAAACTGCATTCCAAATTATATACTATAATTTCTCTGCTTAATTAGCTTTTTATTTAATCTTAAATTATACTTACCCCTTTCCATTATAAACTATTATTAACTTGTTATTTTTTTATGGAAATAAGGGTAATTAGGAAACTTTGCTATAATCTTATGACTAATCCCAAATATGATATAACTGATTTTCATATAGTCATTGATTTCGTAAGAAATTATGCTGATAAACATCATTATGGTAAAGAAGAAAATACTCCCCTATATAAATTTGCTGGAAACATGTTAAGCAATAATAGTAAATCCTTCCTTGAGGATAAATGTAAAAAAGCAGAAGAATTAGCTACGGATACTGGTATTCAAGAAAAATATATTAATTTGTTAGAGATATTAGAAAAGAAATATTTATAGTTATAGGTTATTAATTAAATTAAGATTGGAGGGGAACCTTATCTTATCCTATCTCTCTTAAAGCTTCTATATCCAATAAAATTATTCTTCTATGACCTATTAACTTTATAATTCCCATATTTTGAAATGATGTTAGCTTTCTACTTAAAGTTTCTTGGCTCATTCCTAAATGAGATGAAAAGTCTTTTTTACTCATTCTTAAATTTACCTCTCTCTTTTCATTTGCCATATTAATCAATGTGAGAGCCAATCTTCTTTCTACCCCATATAAACTTATATTCTCAATTAAATTCTCCGCCTTCTCAAGTCGTTGACTTAACTCCTCCATTATCTTGAATGCTATGACTGGATATTTTTTCATTAAATCCTTTAACTTCTTCCCATCTATTATACACGCTATTGTTCTAGATAATGCTTCTCCATTATCAGTCAATGGTAATGGACTAAAGAGGGACAGTTCCCCCATAAAATCTCCAGTTCCTAATACTCTGATTACTTGTTCTTTACCAGTATCCGTAAATCTAGTTATTTTTACTTTTCCAGAGTGGATTACATAAAGCTTTTCACCTTTTTCAAAAATTTTCTCTCTTGTTACTTTAGCTACTTCCATCATTTCTTCATAACTTAGATTACTAAAGATTGGAACTATCTCTATACAACCTTTTCCTTCTCTATTAAAACAGTTACAATCCATTTAACCATCTCCTCAAGCAACCATCTTCTTTGATTTACCCCTATCTCCATAACCTAAAAGTCTAACTGCATTAATTACAACCAATAGAACAGATAATTCATGTATTAACATTCCAAAAGATAAATTAACTGTTTTAATCAATACTCCTGCTAATAGCAATACTGCTACACCTATGGCAAAATAAATATTTTGTTTCATATTATTTACTGTGGCACGACTTAATCCTATGGCATGGGACAATTTCTTTATCTCATCAGACATTAACACTACATCTGCTGTTTCCATAGCTACATCTGTCCCTGCTCCACCTATGGCAATCCCCAAATCTGCAGAAGCTAAGGCTGGTGCATCATTTACTCCATCTCCTACCATAGCTGCTACTCCATATTCTTCTTGCAATTCCTTCAACACCCTAACCTTATCTTCAGGAAGAAGTTCAGCATAGAAATCATCCAATCCTACTTCTGTAGCTATTGCCTTAGCAGCCCTATTATTATCACCAGTAAGCATTACTATTTTGTCTACACCTAATTTTTTTAAATTGGATATTAGATTTTTAGCATCTTCTCTTACAATATCAGCAATGGATATAACCCCTAATATTCTTTCTTTATCTCCAATTATTATAGCCGTCTGTCCTTTGTCCTCTTCTGATTGTAAATACATTTCTATATCTTCGCTAATATTCACCTTATTTTCTAAAAATAGTTTTCTATTTCCTATTAAAATCGTTCTACCTTCTATTTTAGTCTTAATTCCTTGTCCAGTTACTATCTCCGATTCTTCAGGAATATCTTTAATCCTTCCTAAATCTTTTTCTGCCCTAGCAACAATTGCTTTTGCTAATGGATGCTCTGAATATGCTTCCCCTATTGCAGCTATTTTTAGAAGATCTCTTTCATTTATATTATAGGTCTTTATATATGTTACCATTGGTTTTCCAATAGTCAATGTTCCTGTTTTATCAAAGGCTAAGACCTTAATTTTCCCCAAGTTCTCCATTATTTCTCCACCTTTAATAAGGACTCCATGCTTAGCCCCATTTCCTATGCCTGCTACAATAGATACAGGAGTTGAAATAACTAAGGCTCCCGGACAGGCAATGACCAGTAAAGTAAGAGCTAATACTAAATCTTTTGTAAATAAATAAAATCCTATGGCTAATACAATTATTGCTGGAGTATAGTATCTTGAAAATCTCTCAAGAAATTTTTGAGTCTTTGCTTTTTTATCCTGTGCTTCTTCTACCATTTGAAGTATTCTGGCAAAGGTCGTATCGTCACCTACTCTAGTTGCTTCTATTATCAAATAACCTGATTCTATTATTGTTCCTGAAAAAACATTATCATTAATATTCCTATTGATAGGTATTGACTCTCCTGTTATAGCTGATTGATTTACATAGGAAGAGCCTTCTATAACAATACCATCTACTGAAATTTTCTCTCCAGGTTTTACAATTATCTTTTCTCCTTTAATTACTTCATCAGGTAATACTAATTTTTCTACTCCATCTCTTATGACCCTAGCTGTATCTGGAGCTAAGTCCAATAAGGCCTTAATTGAAGATCTTGTCTTTTCTATAGTTCTAGATTCTAAATAATCACCTAGCATAAATAAAAATGTAACGGCTGCTGCTTCCCAATATTCTCCTATAAATATTGCACCTATAACTGCTATGGATACTAAGGCATCTATTCCTATTATCCAGTATCTTGCAGCAGATATGGCATTTTTAATTATGGGAGTACCTGCAATTATGGCTGCAATAATCATGACTGCTGATGTTATGGTTTGTTGCCCTATAGTATTTTTAAGTATAAACCCTATTACTACTAATATACCTGAGATCCAAACTCTCTGAGTCTTTCTTAGTTTCACCTTAATACTCTTCCTCTCAAATTTATTTGTTATTTTTCACATAGAACATCAAAACCCAATTTTTCAATTTTTGCAATTATGTCTTCTGAACTCAATATATCTTCATCAAAATTTATCCTTACTCTAGAAGTATTAAATAATACTTCTCCTTCAGATATACCTTTGGTTTTCTTCATCATTCCTTCAATCTTAGCCACGCAATTTGGACAAGTTAATGTTTCTAATTGATAAGTTTTTGTTATCATTTCATTACCTCCTATGTTATTATTTGTAATCTTATTGTAAATAAAATTTATATTATTTACTTTGACCTAAGTCAAAATTTAATAATATATTTCAATTTTTGAGGACAATTAGATTTATTTTTATTAATACCCTATTTTAATATTATTAATTAGATTACGTGAAACTATTATTTATTATTGTAATCAATTTGTAATTCTATATTCCTTGTAAAGAAATTAGAATTATGTTACCTTATTAATAGAAAAGGATGGTGATAATATGAGAAATCTCATTAAAAAATCTCTATTAATCTCAGTATTTATAATAGTAATAAGTATACCCTTTGGCTGTACTCCCAAGGAAAATTCGGCAGAAGATAAGCTGTCTATAGATTCAGGCTACTTAAGTGAAATAAATACTGAAAATGGGAAAAACTATATTACTATTACAACAAATGAAGATAGTTTAAAATTAGAAGTAGTTGATAAAAACCTTGTATCTAGCTTAACCATAAATGAATATTATATGGTAGCATTTAATCAAGATAATATAGTGAAATCAATAGATGTTAAACCCTTTATAGGACATGTTGTTTCAAATTATATGGAATCAGAAAATATTACCATTGAGCCTACTGATAAAGTCGATTATAGCGATTTAACTTTACTTGATTCTATGAATGTTGACTTTGATGAGGATGGAACAGAAGAATCTATCGAATTATATACAGTTGCTGAAAGATATAAAGGGGAAATTGCATGGGATGATGGTCAAAACTGGATTTTAGTGGTGAAAGATACAGATAAGGACTATGTACTCTTTGAGGACTATGTACAATTAGGAGGAATTAGTTTTTATGCATATTTTGAAGATAAAAACTTTGTAATAACTACAATTCAATCGGGTACAGCTAATCTAAAACTTACAGAATATAGATTTGATAAGAATTCAAATAGTTTTATTAGTAGAATAAGCTTTACTACCCACGGTGATGTGAATATGTTCCATCAAGCACCTCTAGGATATAAATAAAAGCCCTATATAGGGCTTTTTTCATTTATCATTTTATATATTTTCTCCTTTGATACTGGCTTGCTAAAATAATATCCCTGTGCTGTATCACATTTCATTTCTTTTAATATATGAAGTTGCTCTGTATTCTCTACTCCTTCAGCAGTTACCTTTAATCCTAATTGTTTTGCTAAAACTATTATAGTATTTGAAATCATCTTGTTTTTTTCATTTTTTTCAATATCCCAAATAAATGACCTATCTATTTTAAGCTCGGATACACTCATTTGGTTTAAATAATTGAGACTAGAATAACCTGTGCCAAAATCATCTATAGCAACTGCTATACCAAGGGCTTTTAAGGTATCTAACACTTTCGAAGTATAAGAAATATCTGATATAGCAGTAGTTTCTGTTATCTCTAATGTTAGATTTTTAGGGTTTAATCCCGTTTCCTTTAATATTTTTATTAATTCATCAATAAATTCCTTACGTTGAAACTGCTTAGCTGAAATATTCACAGATACCATTATATCATAACCTAAATCAATCCATTCCTTTCCTTGATTTAAGGCCTCCTTTAATATCCATCCTCCTATTTGAATTATCAATCCCGTTTCTTCTGCTAATGGAATAAATTTATCTGGATATAATAACCCCTTATCTGGATGATTCCATCTTACTAAAGCTTCTAATCCTGTAATTTCACCTGTTGCTATGTCTATTTGAGGTTGATAATGTAATACTAATTGGTTATTTTCCACAGCCTGCCTTAACTGATTTAAGAGCATCATTCTCTCAAGACCCTTAGATTGAATTTCCTTCCCATAAAAATAATAAGAGTTTCCTCCTAATTCTTTAGCCTTATATAAGGCAAGATCAGCATTTTTAATCATAGATTCAGAGTCTAATCCTCCATCAGGATATAATGCTATGCCAATACTTGTAGTTAAATATAGCTCATAATCCTTAATTCTATATGGCTTTTTAAAATCCTTTATTATAGCATCAACCATATTTATTACATCATCATCCTTATTAAGATTCTTCATAAGTATGAAATACTCATCCCCACCTATTCTAGCTACTATATCCTCTTCTTTTACTAGATTACAAAGCCTTGTTCCCAAAAGCTTTAATACATGATCTCCAATATTGTGTCCTAGTGTATCATTAATATGTTTAAATTTATCTAAGTCCAAGAGTAATACTGCAAATAAGTTCTTTTTTTTATGGATTGTTTCAAATACATTGTTTAACTCTTCTATAAAATATATCCTATTAGGAAGAGATGTAACTGAATCATAATAAGCTAAATTATATATTTCTTTCTGATGTATTATGAGTTCTTCATTTGCCATCTCTAATTCGCAAGTTCTTTTTAGCACTTCTTTTTGAAGCTTTTTATTATAAAAATATAAAAATAAAAATATTAAACCTACAACTACTCCTATAAATATGGTTTGCTTCCCATAAATATTATATAATAACATTATTGAAGATATATCTTCACCAAACCATTTCCTATAAATTCTATCATATCTTTTATTTTTCTTAATAGTTTCCAAACCCTTCTCTAATACCCTGAAAAGTTCTTCATTATCTCTACCAACAGCTAGCCCATATTTTACCGTAGAAATAGGCTCTCCCACTACTTTAACTGCTTCTGTCATCTTATTCTTCTGTAAATGATATATTCCAACTAATTTATTTCCCAGTACGGCATCTACTTCTCCATTTTTTAAACTGATTAATGCTTCCTCCTGAGTACCTTTAGGAAATTGTAAAACATTAGGTATTTTAAAAATCAGAGATTCATTGTAATCATTTCTTTGATATGCTACTTTTAATCCCTTTAAATCATTTAGTTCATTTATATGTACAATGTCCTTACCTACAAAAATTACCTGCTCATTAATAATTGTTGGTGAAGTGAATTTATATTTTGATAATCTTTCTTGGTTTTGGGATATTCCTATAATACCTTCAACCTCTTTATTATCTAAGGCTAATATTGCATCATTCCATTCCATTGGTATAATTTCAATATCTAACCCCATTTCATTAGCAATTGCTTTTATTATATCAATATTATATCCCTTATAAGTTCCATTCTCATCAATATATTCATAGGGTGGATGATTATAATCTCCTGCAAATTTAATAGTTTTTAAATTATCTATAGAATAACTGTTTCTGATATTTATAAATAAAATATGAGTGAAAACCAACGCTAATATCATTAACAATACTTTTATATTTTTCTTAGCTCTGAATATAATAATCATCACCCCCCTTATTCATTGGTTCATGCTGACCTGTCTATTCAATTTCTCGTATATTTTTTATGAATTCAATAAAATTATCTATATCATCCTTACTAGTATCAAATGATGTAACCAATCTAATTAAATTTGTTTCTTCATCTATTAAGTAAAAATCAAATTCTTTTTGTAATGAATTTATCAAATCCTTTTTCATATATACAAAGAGCATATTAGTCTCTGGTTTAGACTTTAAAGTAACTCCCGGAATTTCTAATAATCTATCTGCAAAATACTTACCCATATTATTTGCATTGGATGCATTTTCTTTCCATAATTCATTACTTAAATAAGCGACAAATTGTGCAGATACAAATCTCATTTTAGACAATAGCTGCATTCCTTGTTTTCTATAAAATTTAAATCCTTTACTTAAATCCTTATTTAATGAAACTATGGCTTCTCCTATCATCATACCATTCTTTGTTCCTCCAAAGGACAATAAATCTACCCCTGTATCTGTAATCATCTCTTTAAAGGTAGTATTTAGGGCTACAACTGCATTAGCTATTCTTGCTCCATCTACATGCAGCAACATATTATTTTTATGAGCAAAATTAGCTAAATCTTTAATTTCTTTTATTGAATACAAGGTACCAGTTTCAGTAGTTTGAGATATGGAAATTATCCTAGGCTGAGATTGATGCTCATCTCCTAAAGGGTGAAGAAAACCTATTACCTCTTCCTTAGATATCTTTCCATTTTCAGTTGATATCTGCAATATTTTTGAGCCACTAAATTTCTCTAGGGCTCCACATTCATCTACATTTATATGAGCAGTATTGGCACATACCACTGCTTCATAAGGCTTTAATAATCCACTAAGTCCAATAACATTTGCAGCTGTACCAGTAGTTACAAAGTATATATCTGCTTCCACTCCCAATAATTCTCTAATCTTTTCAATGGCTTTCTTTGTTGTAATATCATTGCCATAGGAGTAATCATGACCATTATTAACATTTATTATTGCTTCAATTATATCTGGGTGAACTCCGGAGTTATTATCACTCATAAACATTTTCATATTCCCCCCTAAATTTAACTATCTATAACCCCTTTAATTTTGTCAATTATATACTTTATTATACTATAACTGACAATTAAACTAAATAGGTATATTGGCACATTAGTCCTAAAATCCTAACCCTAAAAATTAATAGAATTATCATACCTAACAAGTATATATTAAATAATTCTTTAAAATAATTTTCTTAAAGTAAGTAAATATTAATGTTAAATAGCATTATTATTAAAATTTAAAAAACTTTAAATTTCTTATAACCATATTTTGGATTTTAATCTTATTTATTTGAATTTTAACATAATTAATTCCATTTTGCAACAGTATTTGACATTAGTATGCATTATCACTCTTTTTGTGTCCTACTATTAGCAGGAATGTTTTTATGTTACCATATTTATGAGGTGATTTTATGACTTTTTCCGAGAGGTTAAGGCTTCTTAGGGAAGAAAACTTTCTAACCCAAGGCGAATTGGCTAAGAAGTTAAATATTAGTAGACAATCTGTTAGTAATTATGAAAACGGCACACGATTTCCAAATGATGTTCAACTTCTTATCAAAATCTCCCAACTTTTTTCTGTTTCTATAGATTATCTTATAGGTACTTCTAATATTCGGTTTTTATTTGTAAACGAACATTTAAAAAATCCCTCCCAGGCTAAAGAACAGACTTCAGATAATTTTTTTGAAAAAAAGGAGGCCATGGAAAAACTTTTTTTTGAACTTGATAATATGTCTTTACAAAATATTAATAAGATTACTAAATGCATTAAAATCTTTAAAGAAGATAATTAATAGAATATCTGAACAACTTTTGTATTTCTAATTTTAATTTATCTTTAAAAAAACTACTCTTTCTTAGTAACTGAATAAAATTCAGACTAAAAAAGAGTAGTTTTTTAACCTGTGAACATAGTACTCCTCATCTTGAGACATATCATAGTTAATAACTAAATATACGTCATCTACATCTATACCTCTTGCTGCCACTTCAGTGGCTATTAAAATATCCTCTTCCTTGTAACTCTTATGTTAATTCATCAAACTTTTTCTTCGTATTACAAAATACTACAGTCAATTTTGGATTGTACATATCTATAAGCCTAGATAAGATTTAGTTTTCATATTCGTTTATTAGTATATATGAAACCTTATTTTGTGTCCATACCTATATACTAACATCAGTCCCCTTGTCATCCTTAAAAACTAACTTCATCACTAAATTTAATAGGAAATATATATGAAAAAGTATTGTTTTCTATTTTAACTTTTTCCAATATAACCTCTACCTCAAATGCTTCTTGCATATTTTTCTCATTAATTACTTTTCTAGTTTCTCCATAATGTTTTTTCCCATTTTTACACAATATTAGGGATTTATCTGCTACTCTTAACGCATGTTCTGGATAATGTGTATTAAGAACACAAGATATATTATGGATCTTTGATAATTTTTTAATAATTTCTAAAATAATTAATTGGTTTTTAAAATCCAGATTAGATTCTGGTTCATCCATGACTAACATTTTAGGCTTTGAAGCAAGTGCTCTTGCTATAAGAACCATTTGTAATTCTCCACCACTCATTCTAGTACAACTTTTATCTCTCAACTTTTGAATACCTACTATTTCTATTACTTCATCAACTATTTCTAAATCTTCTTTTTTAGGCTGTTCCCATAAGTTAATATGGGCTGAACGACCTAGCAAAATCATTTCCTTGGCGGTATATGGTAAAACAGTTGTTTTAGCTTGTGGCACATATCCAATATTTTGCCATATCTGCTTAATAGTTAAATCAAATATACTCCTTCCATCTATAAGAGTTGTACCACTTTTCCATTTTAAAAGTCCCATCATACACTTTAGTAAAGTTGTCTTACCTATCCCATTAGAACCTAAAATAGCTAATACTTCCCCATCTTTAATTGTAAAATTAATATCATTTAATATAGTTTCCTGTTCTAGATATCCATAACATCCATTTCTTACCTCAAAAATCATCTCCATCCGCCTCCAGTTTTACGCAGTAAGTATGCAAAAAAAGGTGCTCCTATTAATGCAGTAAGTATAGATAGTGGAATTTCAGCTGCTATAGCACTTCTCGCTAATGTATCTATAATAATCATATATGTTGAACCTAAACCAATACTTACGGGAATAACTTTTTGATTGTTGCTACCTACTAACATTCTTGCAGTATGTGGAATTAATAAACCAACCCAACCAACTTGTCCACACATAGATACTGTAGAAGCTGTTATAAGTGTTGATGCAACAATTACCAATCCTCTTAAATAGGTAACATTGATTCCCATAGTTTTAGCTTCATCCTCACTAAGTGCTAATATGTTTAGTTTCCATCTTAAAATATATAATATGGTTACACCAACTAATATAAAAGGGGCACCTGTCATCAATGCATTAAATGATATACTTGACATACTTCCCATTAACCAGTAAGTAATCGCTGGCAACTTAGTTTCTGGATCTGCTACATATTTAATAAGAGAAATCAATGCTTGAAAAAACGCAGATGTTACCATCCCTGCAAGTACTATCATTAAATTTGTACTTATACCTTTTATCTTACTAATGGCATGGGTTAACCCTACTGCAATAATTCCAAATATAAGTGCAATAATTTGAACAAGAAACATATTAGATGTTAACAATAAACCTAAGGCCGCACCAAATGCAGCCCCTGCAGCAACACCTAAAGTATCAGGTGTTGCTAGAGGGTTACTAAATAACCCTTGAAAAGCAGCACCCGATACTGCAAGTCCCATACCTACCAACATAGATAGGAAAATTCTAGGTAATCTAATTTTCCATACAACTGATAAATCAATATCCTCCACTATTTCTGGAAATCCTAGAAATTGATTAGTCAACACATCTATTACTTGTTTAGGTTCTACCATATATCTACCTATACATAGAGCAACAAACCCTACTACTATCGGCATCAATATTAGAAATACCCTTAAACGCCTTTTTATGTTTCCTTTCCCCATTTTTAAACTCCTTTAGCTGCTTCTCTACTAGGCATAAAGATTTTTTCTATTTCTTTAATATCAAGATCCATCTCATAAAACTCATTATAATATTTTCTTACTTCTTCATATATGTCCATATCCTCAAATAATTTTGGATAATTTTTTTGTGCAAGCCATTTAAGCATTAGTGGCGTATCTGATGATGGTGGATACCATCTATACATACCTAATGGGATTTTATAAACTTCTTTGTCTTGCACTGCTTTTACACCACTCCAATCATGTCCTTCAATAATATTATTATAAAAATCTTCTGGCATGTAGCTAGTAAAGTTTGTTAAATATATTTTATCTGGATTCCAAGTATATATTTGTTCCATATTCACTTCTTTAATGCCTTCTATTTCTTCTGCTAAATTAATGGCTCCTGTTTGATTTAACCAAAAATCACCGAAGTGACCTTTGCCTGCCACCATTAGCTTACCTTCACCATATTTAAAAATTATAAGGGCTCTTACTTTTTCATCTTCTTTAATCTCATTGACAACGGTTTGTACTTGTTCTAATACTTCATATCCTTCATTCATAATTGTTTCTGCTCTGTCTTCTTTATCAAATATTTGACCTAATAATTTAAGCCACGCTCCTACAGATTCAATAGCATTTCCATCTCCTTTAGGATTAGCAACAAATTGAACATATGGTATGTTTGCCTTTGTAACCATTTCATATTCCGCTGCATTTGAACCCAATACAATATCTGGTTTTAATTTTAATAATTCTTCTACATTCATTTCTCCATTTTGAATAAAGCTTGTTTCTACATCTTTTATTTCCGGAGCAATTTTAGGCAATAAAGAATATACTGCCGCACTTTTAGATGCTGGATGTATTCCCACTAACTTTTCTGCTGAACCTTGAAATAAACAGTACACAGATGGCAATGGCCATAATGAACTGATAACTACTCTATCTATTTTATCAGGTAAAACAATTTCATGCCCCACCTGATCAGTAATTACCCTTCCTTCTACCTTATCATCTTTTCCCTGCTTTACTTGAGTTGTCTGATTTTCATCCATAGTTGAATCTATTTTCTTATTTTCACATCCTACAAAAATACTCATAATCATGCACAAGCTCAATATTATAGCAAATATATTCTTAAGTTTTTTCATATTATCTCCTCCTCTTCCTTAAATAATCTATATACTTTATTTGATATAACTTCTGAATTTTTATTAAAGCAAATTTTACTTGAAACGGCAACATGAGGTAATTCTATATATTTCACATTATCATTAGATAATAAGCCCTTAATTAAAGGATCCCCTATAATGGTGGTATATTTCTGTTGTCCCAATAATTTTATTAAATGCATTTCATTCTCAATAAAAATATCATTTTTTTGAGCAATTTCTTTGTCTAACATAAAAAAGGTTGCTACATCTATAGTTTCTTGATTATATTCTTGCTGCAATAGCTCTCTTAAACTGTTGCTTAGTACCTGTTCACCTATAATTAAAACTTTCTGTTTATTTGTATACATATTAAAAAATTTCATTGGCTGATTACCTTTTAAAAGATTCAAAAGTTTCATTTCACCTGTTTCTCCTACTGGTAGACCTACTATATATGGCATGTCGAATTTTTTCTTTAAGTATCTTGCCAATTCTAAACCACTTACTGATACAACTACGTTTATTTCAGCTTTTGTTGTATTTTTTATTTCTTCAAAGCTACATCCCATACTCCAACAAGCGTTAATACTATATCCATTGGATATAAAAAATTGCTTTAAATCTTGTACATTGGAATTAATAGAGAAGTCTAAAGGTGTAGCCCCTAATAAATTAACACTTTTATTAATGGTTTCTTTTTTTTCTTTTAAAAATCTTTTAGCAATTTCCATATAAGCCTTCTGAATACCTATATCATAATATTGTAAGCCTTTAGTATTAAAACCTATTGTTAGTATTTTAGTTTCATTTTCTATTTCTTTTGCTATCCCTATTAAGTCACTACCTATAATCATTGGGACTGGACTTCCTAATACCGCTATAAATTTAGGCTTTAAATCTTCTGCTGCTTTTTTTACTTTATTAACAAGTTTTTCATCATTTCCTAAGATAGCATCGATTTCTCTAAGCCCTGAACAAAAAACAAGTCTCTGATTTTCATACCACCTTGGCTCATCATACCCTGTATAATTACCTGTACATCCAGATGCATCATGAATAATACTCATTCCTTCAAATTCATACAAAGCCGAACATACTCCAGAATAATCTGGGGCTAAAGGGGGCAGTTTTATACATAATTTATTCATTTTTACACCACCAGTCCATAGTTCTCAATCATCCTTTTTAAATCTTTAGGATTTAAATATGCTTCTTCTATCTTATCCATAAGCTGACATATTCCATGAAATCCAAACATGGTCTCATCATATACTAAATCAACTACTTTATCTGTCCCTGACATATATCCTGCATTATAACCAATAGCTATTTCACTAGAATCTTTTATTTTTTCTCTCTTTATCATCAAATGATGCTGTGCAGGATAAATATTCAAATGTGGTGCATTGCCCAAAAGCCAATGATAAGAATTTTCTTCATGCTTAGGCAACTCATCTGCATAAATAGTAACTACATTAAATCCATAATTTATTAATGCCTTTGTTAGATTATATGGTTTGCATACAGAAGAAGTATCAACTGAAATAGGTGTATCTCCTACTAACTCTTTTGTTTTATTTATCTTGTTCAAAGCACTAGATTCATAAGAACTTAAATCTATATTTATATTTGGATTTATCATAAGTCTAAGTAGTTGATAATACTCTTTAATTGTTTCTATTTCATAACTTACAGGTGTAAAACAAAACTCTATTTTATTGTTTTCTTCCATATCCTTAGCTGCTAATAAACCCTCTGGTCTTAAAACCATATTGTATTGACTCTCTCCCATAGTTTGAAAATCTTCATAGCTTGTAAACTGACTAATATGCTTTGTCTTTTGAATACCTAGTTGATTTAATATGTCAAACAATTCACACTCTGGTGCTACAGGTATAAAGTTACCAATAAAATTTAAAATCCCATTAGATTTAGCTTCACCTTTAATTAATGCATACATATTCCTCTGAATACACACTGGAGGCGGATTCTTTGAACCAATAGTAATAGGATTCATATGTAAAACTTGAAAGTCTATATGATATCTTTCTTTCAAACGCTCCAATAAAGAAGTATGGTCTGTACCTAGTAAATCATCTAAGCAACTTACGCCTATAAAAATAACCTTTGGTGCATACTCAATAGCTTCTAATACTTGACCAATACTCTCTTCTATGAGATTTTCATAACTTCCTGAAACAATATCCGCTTCATCTATAAATAAATATGAAATTCGGTCTTTAGTTCCTTGTTGTAATGCTCCCAAAGCTCCATGCCTACCACATGCAAAGGGACATACAAAAAGCTGATAACTTTCTGGAACCAACATTCCTACTCTTACAATACCCCATCCTCCATGAGCTGGAGAACAATAATGGACAGTATCCTGATTACATAGCTTCTGATTCATCTTTAACCGCCTCCATCATTTTTACAGCAAGTTCTCTATAATGTTTTGCAATATCCGATTGGGGGAAAGCTTGAACAACTGTTTTTCCCTGTACTTCTGCCCTTTGAACATACCCATCACGGGGAATTTTTTTGATTACGACTGTGTCCATTTCTGAAACTGCCTTATTTACAATTTCATCCTCATTTTCTATATTCCTAGCATTTAAAATCACTCCCCCTAACTTTGCATATCCTCTATTCCCAAAGTTTTTAATTGCTCTCACAATATTACTTGCCGCATAAAGAGCCATCATTTCACCTGAAGATACAATAAATACATAATCTGCATATCCACCTCTAATAGGCATTGCAAAACCACCGCATACAACATCCCCCAGCACATCATAAATTACAATGTCTGGCTTATATACTTCATACGCATTAAGTTCTTCTAGCTTTTCAAAAGCTGTAATGATTCCTCTACCTGCACAACCAATTCCCGGAGTAGGCCCACCAGCTTCTACACACAATGCCCCTTTATATCCTTCCACTACCAAATCTTCTAATGCTATATTGTTTCCCTTTTCTTTAATCGTATCAAGCACTGTTTTGATTTCTTTACCTTCTAGTAAATTTTTTGTCGAATCTGCCTTAGGATCACAACCAATTTGCATCACCTTATACCCCTGTTCAATAAGTGCTACCGTTAAATTAGATGTAGTCGTTGATTTACCAATACCGCCTTTACCATAAATAGCTATTTTTATCACTACTGATCTCTTCCTTTCTCTTGTTGTTCTCTTATAAATTGCCATGAAGGATAAACTATTTGTTTTTCATATTTTTGGAACTTCCTTATAGTATGAGTATCCTTTATGCAAGGAATAACTCCTGTTTGTCTACTTATTTGTTCAATAAACTCTGTATTGATTATTCTATTAAATAGTTGATACAATTTATCTTTGTTGGCTTCCTTTTTTATTATTACAAATGATGGTATAACTATGGCACCTTCCTTAGGCCATATAATTTCTATTTTATCTATGCCATCCCTCATAGCAAAAATAGTCGGAACAAATCCTATTTTACTTTTTCCATCTACTACATTTTTAAAAGCACCTATGGGCATTGATGTTGTATTTGACCAATGTAACAACTTTTCACTTTTTTCTTTCCCATATAAATATTCCACAGTTGCTAAAAGTATTTTCCCCGCTGAATTTAACATTCCTCCAAAACTAATCTGCCCCTCATAAGTATCATCTTCTAATATTTCTCTAATAGATTTGGGAATATTATCTACCCTTTCCTTGTTTGCAATCATAACCATAGGTATATATAACATTGGCTGAAACTTTTCTTGATAAGAAACATGGACTAGCTCTTTTCTAAATCCCCATGGCTTATAATCTTGTAATAAATCCTGTTTGTTTAATAACCCCTCCTTATTGCGAAATATTTCAAAATCCGTTGAAATGATAACATCTGGTAAACTATCATTTTTTATATCTCTCTGTATTTTTGTAAACAATTCGGTTTCTTTACCTAAGCCAAAAAATTCAAATTGAAACTCTTTTTCCAGATTACATTCTTTCAACTTTTCTTCTATATATGATTTTTCAAACCTAGAAATTAAACATATATTATTCCAATAAACTTTCATCTATTATCTTTCCTTTTCTAATATTTTCAGTAATTTGCTCTAACCTTACTTCTAAACTCTGTAGCCTTTTAAGAACTTTGATTTCATCTGTTTCCCTTTTTAGACATTGATACATTCCGCCATCCCTCATTACAATACGATACTCTCCCAGAAGGGCTAAACTTGGATTATGAGTAATTATAATAACTAACTTATTTTTTGCTTGGAGCATTTGGATAGCTTTTGACTTATTAATGCCTGCATTTTCTATTTCATCTATCAAAATAATTGATGCTTCCTTATTTAATATAATGTCTGCAATCATTAATGCCCTAGTTTGTCCACCACTTAATTTTGTCATAATGTTACTTTCTTTAATTCCATCACCAGTTAATTGATTTGCTATTTTTATAACTTCTTTATAATATTTAGCAGGTTTATTTTGACACTGGAAACGAATTTCAAAAAACTCTTTTACAGAATAATCTGCTACAAAAGTCATATGTTGACTTAGATGAGCAATAGCACTTTCTAAATTAATAGGATGCTTAGAACTTACTATCCTTTGTGTTATAGAATCTCCTTGGCTAAAAGAAGCTATATCTTCAATCAATTGACTCTTTCCTGAACCTGTATTACCTACAACTGTATAAGTTCGTCCAAAATCTAGCTTTATCCATATTTCATCTTTTTTATTTTTACTTTTACCCTTTTTAATTTCAATAAAATTTCTCATTTTTTTCTCCTAATAACTTATTTTATTCACAATGCCCTGCTCAAATTCAGCTCCTATACGTGTTTCTCCAGCACAATAAGAACACGTAGCACAAGGCATTTGATGTTTTAGCATACTTCCTTCAAGATTCTCCAATTGATTAGATTTTAAAACTTCCTTTCTTAATACTTGCTTACCATATCCACTAACACCATTCATCTCTATAATATTTGCATTACTGTTTAATTGTTTTATATTATATTTCAACACATCCTTTTCGCATCTAGAAATCATATCCCATTTATTAATCACAACAATATCCGCAGTTGTTAGCATAGGTCCTAATTTTTTTGGTGCTTGAAAACTAGAAAAAGCATCAACTAAACATATATTAAGTGTATTATTTAAAAAAGGAGCACAACGATTACAAAGACCTGCTGTTTCAATAATTAAAACATCACTATTATTTTGCTTACCATATTTAAAAATCTCTAAAAAATTGGTTGCTAAAAAATGATCCGGACAAATATCTTGACTAAGACCACTTATAGCATGTACTCCTAATTTTTTATAAACTTCCTCATCTTGCGTAGTCAAACAATCAATTTTCACTACACTTATTTCTATGTTCTTCTCCTTCAAGCTTTCAATTAGCCTTGAGGCAATAGCGGTTTTACCACTTGCTGTAGGTCCTCCTATTATTACTAAATGCACGAAAATCCCCCTTGATTTTATATTTATTTTAGTATATTATAAATGATAATGATAATGATAATCTATATCATTTGATACAAATTATCATTATTTTGAAAGGAAATGATATCTTGCTTAACAATTGTGTTCTTTTTAAAGGATTGGAACCCGCATATATTCAACAATTACTTGATTGTGTTCAATCAGCTACTAAAATTTATGGTTGCGGAGAACTTATTTGGACTCCTTTTGAATCTAATTCAAAGATAGGAATTATCTTAAAAGGCAAAGTCACTGTATATGCAAATCTTTATTGTGGTAATGAAATTATAATCAATCAACTATGCAATAATGATATTATCGGTCTTAGTTGTCCATGGAGTGGAAATAAAGTATTTCCTGCTTTTATTAAAACAAATTGTGAATGTACTATACTTTTTCTAACTCAACAATCTCTTTTAAAGCTTTTTGAGTTAGATTGTACTATTTTTAATAACTTCATGGTTTATATAAGCAGTCGCTTACGCTATTTGATCAGTAAAATTGAGTTGCTTGCTATATCTAATACAAAAGAAAGATTATTATGTTTTATATGTCAACAAATTAAACATAAAGAAGATAGGATAAAACTTAATAAATCTAAACTTATTAATCAATTATCCATAAGTCATGCTTCTCTATATAGAGCTTTAAACCAACTTGAAAACGAACAATACATAAAAAAACATTCAGATGGAAGTATTAGTTTAAAACTAGATTTGAATAATAGATAAAAGTATGGAATAAAAAAGCATATTAAAAAATATCTTTCAATAGATATTTGGCTCCTAGTGTAAATATTAATGTGAAAATGGTTGACATTTACAAATGCATTAAAATCTTTAAAAAAGATAATTAATAGAATATCTGAACAACTTTTGTATTTCTAATTTTAATTTATCTTAAAAAAAACTACTCTTTCTTAGTAACTGAATAAAATTCAGACTAAGAAAGAGTAGTTTTTTAACTTGTTCTATATTATTTCCTTTTAGGATTCGCTATTTCAACTTTAACCTTTGTTCCTTTTATCCTTACACCATTTAATTTTTCTAAAATATCTTCGGCATAGTCTCCTGATACCTCTACAAATGTAAATTTATCATATACATCTATATTTCCAACCAAGCCTTTACTTATTCCTGTTTCTTGTATTATAGCAGCTAGTATATGTCTTGGGCTTATACCTTTTTTCTTACCTATGTTTATATGAATTCTTGTTGAAGAGCCTGAAGGTTTAAATGATTTGGATTTTCCACCTGATTTAGATTTCCCTCCAAAATCTACCATATCTAATTCTTCATGTCCTTCTAATCTATTATCAGCCATATAGAATTTCAATAATGCAGCTGCTATATCAAAAGAGGTATAATCTTCCTCAAGTAAAGTTTCTATAATCTTTTCATACTTACTTAAATCCTCTTTATCAATTTCTTCTTTTATTTTCTGAAGCATTATTGTAGTATAATTTGTCTCTATATCTCTAAGAGTTGGTAAATCCATTCTCGTAATTTTTGTTTTAGTATATCTTTGTATATCCCTTAACTTATAGATATCTCTTCCAGCTACAAAACTAAATGCTTTTCCTTCTCTACCTGCTCTAGCAGTTCTACCTATTCTGTGAACATAGTACTCCTCATCTTGAGGCATATCATAGTTAATAACTAAATCTACGTCATCTACATCTATACCTCTTGCTGCCACGTCAGTGGCTATTAAAATATCTATAGTACCCTTTCTAAACTTACTCATTACATTATCTCTTTGATTTTGTTTTAAATCTCCATGCAATCCATCTGCAAAATATCCTCTTCCTTGTAATTCTTCTGTTAATTCATCAACCTTTTTCTTCGTATTACAAAATACTACAGTCAATTTTGGATTGTACATATCTATAAGCCTAGATAAGATTTCAGTTTTCATATGCTGTTTTAGTTCAAAATAAACTTGCTCTACCTTTGGCACTGTAAGTTCCTTGTGAACAACCTTAATAATCTCAGGGTTTACTTGATAGCTTGCAGCAAATTTCATAATTTCAGATGGCATAGTTGCCGAGAAAAATATGGTTTGTCTTTCTTCACTTAAACCATTCATTACAAGGGCAATATCATCTCTAAAACCCATATCAAACATTTCATCTGCTTCATCTAACACCATCATTCTAATATTGTCAATTTTTAATGTTTTTCTTCTTATATGGTCTAACACTCTTCCAGGTGTACCAATTACAATATTAACACCTTTTTTCAAAGCTTTAATCTGTCTATCTATTGGCTGTCCTCCATATATAGGGATTACTGATATGCCTTTTTTATATTTAGCAAGTTTTCCGATCTCTTCAGCTACCTGTATTGAAAGCTCCCTAGTTGGACATAAAACCAATGCTTGAACATACTTTTCATCTGGATTACATTTTTCAATAATCGGAATACCAAATGCAGCAGTTTTACCTGTTCCCGTCTGTGCTTGCCCAATAATATCTCTACCTTCTAATATTACCGGTATTGCTTGAGATTGAATAGGAGACATTTCCTCGAATCCCATATCACTAATTCCCTTTTGTACCTCTATTGATAAATTCATCTCTTCAAATCTTAATTTTTCCATGTATTTAAAATCGTCCTCCTTAATCTATAACCTATTAAGTATACATATAATATTAACTAATTGCAAGAAAAACATTGTGCTATTAACAATATTATACCCATAATTATAAAAAAACTTCTATTAAAAACATATTAAGGTAAATTTTATCAAAATCAATTTACAGAAGGCTTTTTCTTTATAAAAAACTAGACTTGCTAGTGTTTTTTTTATATAATCTTTAAAGATGATTCTATCAATGAAGGGAGATATAAATGAGCATTTTAACTGTAACAAATTTAAGTCACGGTTTTGGAGATAGAGAAATATTGAAAAATGTGTCCTTTAGACTATTAAAAGGCGAACATGTGGGTCTAATAGGTGCTAACGGAGAAGGTAAATCTTCTTTTATGAATATAATAACTGGAAAATTAGAGCCTGATGAAGGTCAAATAGAATGGGCTAAAAGAGTTAGAGTTGGATATTTAGATCAACATACAACATTAGAAAAAGGTCAAACCATTAGGGATGTACTGAAGGGTGCCTTCAAATATTTATTTGATTTAGAACAAGAAATGCAGGATATGTATTTAAAAATGGGCGATGTATCAGAAGATGAGCTTTCAGTTTTATTAGAAGAGGTAGGTACTATACAAGATATACTAGACCATAATGATTTTTATATAATAGATGCAAAGGTAGAAGATATAGCAAGGGGTCTTGGTCTTGATGATATTGGTCTTGATAGAGATGTAAATGACTTATCAGGAGGACAAAGAACTAAAATACTTCTTGCTAAATTACTGTTAGAAAAACCAGATATACTACTACTTGATGAGCCTACTAACTATTTAGATGAGCCACATATTATATGGCTTAAAAGATATCTTCAAGAGTATGAGAACGCTTTTATCCTTATATCCCATGATATTCCTTTCCTAAATTCTGTTATCAACTTAATATATCATATGGAAGATAAGGAATTAACCAGATATGTAGGGGATTATGATAATTTCCAGAAAGTATATGAAGCTAAAAAAGCTCAATTAGAAGCAGCCTATAAAAAACAACAACAAGAAATCGCAGAACTTGAAGATTTTGTAGCTAGAAACAAGGCTAGGGTTTCAACTAGAAATATGGCAATGTCTAGACAGAAAAAACTAGATAAAATGGAAATAATAGAATTGGCTCGTGAAAAACCTAAACCAGAGTTTAATTTTAAAGAGGGCAAAACTGCAGGTAGACTTATATTTGAAACTAAAGATTTAGTTATAGGTTATGATGAACCTTTATCAAAACCTCTTAATCTAATAATGGAACGAGGTCAAAAAATAGCCCTAATTGGAGCTAATGGCTTAGGTAAAACTACTTTATTAAAGAGTATCCTTGGTGAAATTAAATCCGTATCAGGTAGTGTTGAATTAGGAGATAATCTTCAAATAGGATATTTCCAGCAGGAAATCAAGACTCAAAACAACAATTCTTGTATAGATGAGATATGGCAGGAATTTCCAGGTTATACACAATATGAAGTTAGAGCAGCTCTAGCAAAATGTGGATTGACTACTAAACATATTGAATCTAAGGTAATGATTTTATCTGGTGGAGAACAGGCAAAGGTAAGACTTTGTAAGCTTATCAACAAAGAAACCAATATACTTATACTAGATGAGCCTACTAACCATTTAGATGTTGATGCTAAGGAAGAACTGAAAAGGGCATTAAAGGCTTATAAAGGAAGTATCCTCCTTATATCTCACGAACCCGATTTTTATAGAGATGTAGCAACTGATATTTGGAATTGTGAAAACTGGACAACGAAAATATTTTAGCCTAAAAATAAATAACTGATAAAATTGGTGACCAATTTTATCAGTTATTTACTTTATATAATATGTAATTATTCATTAAGTAAATAATCCTTAAATATACTTCTTACTAATTCTTCAGTTTCAGCTTCATCATATATAAAATATGATGTTCCCCTAATGGTCTTTCCTCCTCCTGGGATTATATCTGTTTTAATACTATCTATATCTATTTTACTTGCCAGCTTTGCTCCCTTAAGAATTTCCTTTGTAGGTATATTTGTTTCCACATTATTTATATATGTTTCTACAAGAAAAGGTATCTTTATTATATTTTTAGGCTTCAAAGTCTGCTTTATTAATTCTCTCATAAACATTTGCTGAGCCTTAATTCTACCTACATCACCTTCTGGATATTGTACTGTTCTAGAATTATTTTTTCTCCATCTTAAAAAATCATGGGCATTCTTTCCATCTAGTACTCTTAATCCTTTTTTTATATTTATATTAAGTGGTGGATAACCTGGAGTATTATCTTTATATTTCATATCAAAAGGTACATCTATCTCTACTCCACCTATGGCATCTACTATTTTCATTACTGCATTATAATCTACCTTTACATAATAATCTATATCTAAATTAAGAAAATCCCTTACAGTTCTCATTGTAAGTTCTGGTCCTCCATAGGAATGAGCATGATTTATTTTGTCCTTCTTTCCTTTTACAAGAACCCTTGTATCCCTAGGTATAGAAAGTAAATTTATTTCTCCATTCTGAAAATTGACTTTAAATAACATCATTGTATCTGTACGAATATTTTTATATTCACCTGTCCCATTAGCATCTACACCCATCATTAAAAAAAGAATTTCATTTTCAACTCTTTTCTCTATTTTATTATCTTCTCCTAAATCTAATTCTTTTTGAGGAACATTATCTGTAACTGGTATTGAATTCTTTCCTAAAAAAATTTTATCACCAAATAGTTTAAATACTAAAGTAAAACATATTAGTGATAATATAAATGATAATATAAACTTCTTTTTCATTTGAACACCTCAATTTTTATATGGAATTCTAAAACAATTTATCTATATATTATCAATATAAAAGATAGCAGTCAATCTTAGAATTCTAAAACCTGTTGAATAGCTGTATAAAATTATAATACAATATAATTAAAGACATATTTGCTAATCATAAGGCAAATACAAAATATAAATCCAACAAAAAAGCAGACAAAATTGGCAATCAATTTTGTCTGCTTTTTTCTTTTACATTTTTTAAATTTATCATCAATGCAAATACAATTGTCCCATAGGCTATAAATGACCTAAAGTATTCTCCAAGGGCTGGATTTTTAAATATATTTTGTCCTGCTAATGGGGATACAATAAATAGAGTATGGAATAAAAATATTCCAATAAAAGCATTTTTAATATTCGCCTTTTTAAAGGTAGCTCCACCTGCTAACAATGCTGCTGCTGAAAATATATCCAGATTAAGATGTCCCGTATATACATTTAAGACTCCTAAATTTTGTATAAACATAAGTTGTGCTAAAGAAGCTAATATAGTAGATAATATTATTGATGTTTTTCTAATCTTGTTTACATCCATACCTAGTTTCTCTGCTAAAATCATATTTTCACCTACAGCTCTTATATGATACCCTATTTTCGATTTAGTTATAAAATATACTATTGTACCTACTAAAATAATAATTATTATAGGTATTAAAGAACCTTCTACATCTCCAATCTTTATTGGGAGTATATTCTTATATAAATCCCTATAAATCCCAGCATCTAACATACTCTTTACACCAATACCTCTTGTTAATAAAATTTCCTTATTAAAGGGTTTAATTATTGTACCATATCCTACCATAAATATAAGTTGGTATATATTTGTTCCTAAAAATCCTATTACCATACTTGCTATCATTTCTTTACCTTTAGCCCTATTAAGTATATCTCCAATTATATTGCCAAATGCTATGGACAATATTATGCTAAATATTGTTGCTGTAATAAATCCCCATACTTGTGTTAATCCTATATCTATTACTATTAACATAGATATTTGTGCTGCTATAGCTCCTATTGTAATGGAAAAATTAATTCCCATACCTGCCATTATTGGAAGTATAAGAGCCAATAAAAAAATTCCATTTCTAACAAATCTAGAATATAATTCCCCTAATATAAAATTACCGCTTACTCTAGCGGCTATAATGCCCCCCATAGATAAAATTAGAAAAAACATGGGAACATAATAATCTTTATATCTTTTCATTGACTCTTCTCACTCCTTCATATAAAAATGCATATAAAATAATTCCATTAGTTACTATCATTCTAATAACTTCTGACATTTCTGGTATTAAAATTGCATTAGCTACAGGAACGGAAAGTAAAGATGTAGTTTGGTAGAGATAAGTCCCCAGCATAGCTTGAAATACAGTAGCCTTCTTTTTCGATGCTCCTCCAATTAGTATTGCTGATACTGCTGGAAAAGCCATCATAAACGGTCCATCATATAAATGGACGAATCCATAAGATTGGGAATATACAATAATTCCAATGGCACCTAAAATTGTAGAGAATATAATAGCAAAAGTCCTATACCTATTTATATTTACTCCTGATAACTTTACAAACACTTGATTTTCTGCAATGGCAGCCATAGCAATGCCCATTCTTGTTTTTTGAAATAAATATACTAAAAGACATAAAACAAGAAAAAACAATATTAATCCTACTGGGATAATAAACTTCCCTATATTTATCTTTATAAAATTATCTAGAACTCCACCAAAATAGTTCTGTAAGTTAATCTTTGGTCTCAATCCTTTGCCCCCTACAGGATAGAGCATTTGTCTGTTTTTAAAGGGTGCTAAAGACCAAAAAAAGTTCATTATAGGTATAAATGAAAAACCAGCAAAAGTTCCTACTATCTCTTCATTTCCTTTTAATCTATTTAATATAACTGAATAAATATATCCAAATAGTATAGCAATAACTATACCTATTAAAATAGATATACTAAATCCCATCCATCCTGTTAGTTTGTACTCAATAGATATACACATACCAATTAACCCTGCAGATATTCCTATGGGCAATCCAAAATTTCTCCCCGCCCCTACATTTATCATTGGTAATAAAGATAATACTAAAACTCCATTCATTACCCATTTTGTTAGAGAATCATTTATCATATCTATATAGGAGATACCAATAAATTTAAGACTAATTGTTAAGATAATCAGATATAATATTATTATCAGCTGTGGTGGCTCTATCTTAATTCTTTTATTGTCCATTCTTATCTAATCTCCTTCCTGATATGGCTAAGGTAAAGGCTTCACTATCAAAATCATTATCAAATATATCAAATACCTGATTTTCATACATAATGACTATACGGTCACAGACCCTTTTTAATTCAGCTATTTCACCTGATGATATAATGATAGTCGTATTCTTTTCTTCATTTAATTTTAAAAGCATATCTAAAATTATCTCCTTAGAATATACATCAATGCCCCTAGTAGGTTCCCCAACAAAAAGGATTTCAGGATTTATGGTAATAGCTCTTCCAATACATACTTTCTGTTGATTCCCACCACTTAATTCTTTTATATTTTGATTTATATCTCTAACTTTAATATTCAATTCTCTAACCATATTAGTTGAATATTCATATATAGTCTTATAATCTAAAGGTGACAATTTCCCTAATTTTGGGTACTTCATAAATCTATTTTGTTTTTCATAGGATTCAAAGACTAAATTCTCCCAAATACTATTATTTAAAAGTAATCCCATCTCTTTACGCTCATCAGGTAAAAGATATATCCCCTTTCTCACTATAGAAGTTGAATCTCCAGGAACTAACTTCTCTCCTTTATACTTTACATCACCAGTCATATTATATAGTCCCATAAGTCCATATCCAAAAATTTCTTGACCATGACCAGCCAATCCTGTTATTCCAAGGACTTCCCCTTGTCTAATATCTAATGATATATCTTTATGATTTCTCTCTGCGTATTCTATTTCTATATTATTAAAGGATAATATACTCTCTCTGTTAAAATCTTTCCTATTTCTTAAAGTTTGTACTACTTCTTTTCCTATCATATCAAGAGCAAGTTCATTCATATTGTAATTTTCCTTATTATATTCCCTTATAATTTCTCCGTCTCTTAATACAGTCACTCTATGACAAACCTCAACAATTTCTTCTAGTCTATGAGATATAAAAATAATAGAAGTACCTTTCTCAGCTATTTGTTTTAAATGTGATAACAATATTTTAGTTTCTTCAATATTTAATGATGATGTTGGTTCATCAAGCATAAGTATTTTTAATTTATCATTATCTATTTCCCTAGCAATTTCTATAAATTGTTTAAAATTAGTGGATATATCCTTGACTTTTCTTGTTGGATTAATATCTACTCCTACCTTAGATAATGCCATTTTTGCATCTCTCTGATTTTTATCTATATCCACTAGGGCAAAATCTCTTAAAATCTTTGTTTTATCTAAAATATTTTCTCGATTTATTTTTATATTACTACTTACATCCATTTCTCCAAGCAAAGCTAACTCTTGATGTACCATTCCTATGCCTTGTTTCATAGCATCATATGTACTTTTAATATCTACTTTATCATTATTAATAAATATATCTCCTTCATATCCTCCAGTTTCTCTAATATGCCTACTGCCAAATAATATATTCATAAAGGTGCTTTTCCCAGAACCGTTGGCACCAATTATTCCATGAATTTCTCCTTTTTTTAAATTAAAATTTATATTATTTAATGCTTTAGCTGTATTAAATTTTTTAGAAAGATTTTGAACTTTTAAAATATAATCCACCATATTAACCCCCCTCCAAAAAGAAGTATATGCAGGATAGAATCTATCCTGCATGTATTTTAATAATAAATTGATTCTAATATTAACATAAAATAGTTATCTGTATTTTCATCCAATGGTTTAAAATCGGCTCTTACTCCCATTGCCTTTTCTGAAAAGTCATCTAAAAATTCTTTGTTTAATATATCTTCATTTAATTCTAAATTGTTTTCTATTATATATTTAGCTAATTCAATTTCAAACTTAGGTACATATATTTGAGAAGGCATAGCCCACCCAGATAATCTTCCTGTCATTCCAGCTTCCGCTGCTTTCTTTGCTATCATATCATTTATCTTATCATAATTTCCCAAATCTTCTGGCTCTATTTCCAAATTCATTACTGTAGGATATGCCTGAGTAGGCGTAGGGCAACATTGTTCTGCTACAGTATATTTTAATTTTAGGGCTTCATCTAGTATTACATCATACATTGGACAATTGCTACCAAAGATATTTGTATCTGGACCGTATTTCGCTATTTGTCTAGGTATATCTTCTCTTAAAAACTGTTGCATAGCAGCAGGTCCATCACCTGTTTGTGGATCTGGTGTAATTATCTCTACAAATTCTAATCCTAATTCCTTACAAGTCTTTTCCATGGCATCTTTTCTTGTTGCCACAGCTTCCTTAGCTAGGTGAGTAGGGAATGAGTAATGTATAAATGTCTTTGCTCCCATTTCCTTAGCTTTAGTTGGTATAGTAACCCCTCTCCTTGCCCAGTCAGTTGAAAAGTTTATATCTACATATTTTGCCATTAATTCTGGTTCATCCATCATAGTAGCTATAGTTAGTATATCTGGTCTTTTTTCTTTGATTTTTTCAAATGCTGGTAACAATCCTGATTGACCTGAATTTACTATTATAGCCTTCATTTCTGGATCATCTGCTAAACTAAGTATTTGAGATATTCCTGTTTCTAATTCCGCATTGAAATTTTCTGGCAAAGTAATATGTTTAACTATATCTGGATATTTCTCAACCATCTCTGCCCCTGCCCTAAATTCATCTTCTGAAGTAGATAGTGTAGGTGTTACAATACCTATCTTAAATATTTTATTGGATTCATCATTTACATTTTCTTGTGATACCACTTGACTATCATTCTTAACTTCATCTTTCCCTTGACATGCAACTAAAGAAATAGTTAGCATTAAAGACAAAAGTAACGCAATAATTTTTTTCATTTGTTTCCTCCCTTATGATTTTTTGCCTATAATTTATCAATCTTTAATAATTATATATACCTTATTTATTAAAGTGAAATTAAAAATATCTATAATATGTCTATAGGTTATAGGTACATTTAATCATTAAAGCATCTCTAAAAATGCATTTATCCTAGTATTTATTTGCCCTATATCTAATTTTGAATAATCTGTTTCAATATATAAATATGGCTTGTCCTTTTTCTCCGTTACAAATCTTTTAACGTTATAGGCTTCCACATTAAATGTATGACAAGCTTGAAGAACTACTTCTATTACTCCGTCTATTTCATATTCATCTATCATCTCATCTAGAGCTTGAAATCTTCTTGGATTTGGTGTCATAACAGAACAACTAACATTTAAATACTTTTCTGTTAATGCATCTATTGGATCCATTGTTTCATCAACAAGAGTGGCTTTTTCTCTTACTCCACTACAGTTTTCGAAAGCCACTATATCTGCTCCCGAATCTTCTATGGTTTTTAACACCTTGTCTCTAACTCCTCCTACAGGGCAACCAGTAATAAGTATCCTAGGTCTATTTGACTTAGTTCCCTTTAATTCTTTTTCATATTTGTCTTTCAATTCTCTAGTTCTATCAGCTATAAAATCACATTGAGTTCTTCTATCAAATTGGAAACCTAAGGCTTCCATTGTTTCATTTACTTTATGTCCTGATATTGGGGAAGGATTTAATTTTCCAAGCTCATAGAAATCTAGAAGAATCTTTCTTTCTCTATTTCTTTCTTTTATCTCTTCTCTTAGTATTTCATCTGTAATTTCTATATTGAATTTATCTTCCAATACTTCTTTTAATCTAATTAATTCTTCTCTCCAGTATTTAAATGCATGGTCTTTATCTTGTCCTTGTGGTAAATGCATGACATGAGTTGGCTTTATTTCATTTAATAACTCATACATTTTCTTTTTACCATCACAAGTAGTTTCTCCTACTAATAAATCGGCAAAATAAAAATAGGGGCATGTTTCTGATACTGCAAAACCATAGCTGGACTTTATAAGTGGACACAGATTTTTAGGTAAATGTTTTTCAGCATCTGGTATTGGTGCATCAGATGTTCCACATAAGCCAACTGCAACTGCTCCTGCTGCATGTATAAGCTCAATAGGTGTATATGTACAAAATATTCCCACAACTGGAGTTCCTTTCTCCTTTAATGCCTTTACTTTTAAAAAACCTTCTCTCCTAGCTTCTTCATAGTTCTCAAAATTCTTCGGTAACTTTAACATATCCTTTTCACTCCCTTAACAATCGTTCACATTATTATATAAAATTTAGGGAATGGTAATCAAATAAGAATTTTCTATATTAATTTTTTTAGTATAGATATTAGTAATTTTGATTAAAATTTAATATAACAATATTAGAAAAAGAGTTTCCTTATTTTATTTCCTTTTTATTTATAAAAAAACTGTCTCAAAATCAACTCTTGAGACAGCCTCTTATTTACCATATCTATCTATAATATATTTGGATTTATATATGGATATCTAATATAAATAGGATATTTACATTATTATAAAATATATTTTCACCTTATTATAGCTTCAATAAAAAATATTAATGTCGTTACAATAGATTTAATATAAAGTATTAATAAAAAGGCCAATAAACCACCAAATAAAATACTCTCTATTAATCTTTTCTGTAAAATAAAATATATAAGATTTACTAAAAGTATAGCCGCAAAAGAAATTGTGACTAAATTTGAGTATAAACCTTTAAAAGAAAGGTTGAGGATAAATAAAATTGTAAATATTATATGAAATAATTTAATCCTTTTATTATAAAACTCTATAAATTTTTCCCTATTAAATATATCACTCATATTCTCACCTATTCCTTATATAGTATTTACGTAACCCATAATATCTTAAGCCATTAAATCTCATAGTACAATTGTAGTATATGCTTTAGATTAATGCAAATTAATAAAAGTTTCTGGATTTATTAAATATATTTTATAAGAAAGTATTTTTAAGAAATCTGCATGAGGATTATATTATTTATTGTAAGATAAAATTAAATTATTTAAAAGTATATTATGATATAATCTATTAATAAACTAATGTTTAAAATAGGAGGTTAGATATGAAAACTAATATTTATGTATTATGTGGTGGAAAATCTGTTGAACATGATATATCCCTTAGAAGTGCTTCAGCTATAATTAATGCTATAGATAGAGAGAAATATAATGTTTATCCAATTTATATCACTAATGAAGGTTCTTGGTGCAATTTAGGTTTATTGGAAGGAAGAATTAATAATCCTGATGAATTGAGGCGTACCAGTTCTTCCAGTATAGCTTTTTCAATAGGTGAATTTCTGACTAAAGTTCTTAAAGATGATGAGAAAAATCTAGTTTTTCCAGCCCTTCATGGCCCTAATGGAGAGGATGGTACTATACAGGGACTTCTTGAACTATTGGATATTCCTTATGTGGGAAATGAAGTCTTATCTTCTGCTTTGGCAATGGACAAAGTGATGACAAAGGATTTACTTTCAAGACACAATATTCCCCAAGTAAAATATGTCCCAATTAATTTACATAATTGGAAAGAGAATGAGGAAAAGTCTTATGAAACAGTTGAAGATCAAATTGGTTATCCATGCTATATAAAACCTTCCAATGGAGGTTCCAGTGTTGGTATCAGCAGAGCTGAAAATCGAGAAGAACTTATAGCATCTTTCAAAGATGCTTTCCGTTATGATTGCAAAATAATTATTGAAAAAGAATTAGCGGCTCGAGAAATGCAAATCTCTGTAGTAGGTAATAATAACCCCAAGGCTTCCGTACCAGGAGAGTTTATTATGGAAAGACCATTTTTTGACTATAATGCTAAATATATAGATGGTAAACTAATACCTGTAATACCAGCAAGATTAGAACCAGAAGTTAGTGATAAGGTTCGTGAAACTGCCGTAAAAGCTTTTAAGATATTAAATTGCTATGGATTAGCTCGTGTAGATATATTTGTTACAGATGAAAATGAGATATTTGTTAATGAGGTAAATACAATGCCTGGCTTTACAGCTGTAAGTATGACTCCAGTTTTATGGGGAGCTACAGATGGTACTACTTATGAAGAATTAATAGAAAAACTAATTAATTTAGCCTTAGAAAGATATAATGAAAAGAAATCTATAGTAAATACGAGGTGAAGGTTTTGATAACAAGAAATTTAAAAGAAATTCAACAAATGTGTGGTGGAACGGGATTAAAAGAAAAATATAAGGATACTATAATCACAGGGGTTTCTACAGATTCAAGAAATATAAATCATGGACAATTATTTATACCCTTAATAGGAGAGAACTTTAATGGACATGATTTTATTACTATGGCAATAGGAAAAGGTGCAGCAGCTAGCCTATGGAATAAAAATGAGACTATGCCTGATATTGATTTCCCTTTTATTCTTGTAGATGATACAACGGTAGGCTTACAAGAATTAGCTAAATCCTATCGTAATCAACTAAATACAAAGGTAATAGGAATAACAGGAAGTAACGGCAAAACTTCCACTAAGGATATCTTAGCAAGTCTTTTAAAAACTCAATATAAAACCCATAAAACTTTAGCTAATTTCAATAATTACATTGGATTACCTTTGACTATTTTGTCCATGGAAGAAGATACAGAAATGGCAGTTCTTGAAATGGGCATGGATAATTTTGGACAAATAGAATTATTAACCTCCATTGCTAGACCTGATGCTGCTGTGATTACTAATATAGGAGAAGCACATCTGGAAGGCTTAAAAACTAGAGAAAATATTGCAAAGGCAAAACTAGAAATACTAAAAGGATTGAAACCCCATAACCTTTTTCTTTATTATGGGGACGATGATATGTTAAAGAAGGAAATAGAAAATATCTCTATGGATTATGAAGTTAAAACCTTTGGTAATAAACCCTTTAATGATTATCAACCAGAAATTGTTTTTATAAATGAAACTGGAGATTCTTTCTTTTTAAAGGAACCTTCTTCACCAACTTTCTTTTTACCCATGTTAGGAGAACATCAGGTACTTAATGCCACTGCAGCCATAGCTGTTGCTAGGTATTTTGGAATTTCCTTTGAAAATATTGAAAAGGGTTTATTAAATGTAGAGAAAACAGGAATGAGAAATGAATTAATCCATGGAAAGGGATTTACTATTTTAAATGATTCTTATAAATCTAATCCTTCTTCTGTTTTAGCAACCTTAGATACTATGTATTCTATGTTAGGATATAGCCAAAAAATTGTTGTTCTTGGTGATATGCAAGGTTTAGGAGATGAAGAAATCAATATGCACAAGGAAATCGGATTAAAGATTAATAAGGATAAAATAGACTATGTCTTTACCCTTGGTCCATTATCCCGTCATATTGCAGAATCTGCAAAAATAAATCTTGGTAAAGATAGAGTAGCATCTTTTGATAACAAGCCTGAGTTAATTAAAAAAATTAAAGAAGTAATGATCCCCAATTCCTTAATATTAACAAAGGCCTCAAGGGCATTAGCAATGGAAGAAGTAGTTAGCGCGTTAATGATTAACGTATAAACTATTTAATAATAAAATAATTGCATAAATATTATTAAGTTGCTAATTAATGGGTATATAAGAGGCAAGACAACCTATATTTACAAATAATATTACAAAAGGACGATGGGTATTATGAAAAAAATCTTTACTGCATTAACATTATCTTTATTATTAATAAGTTTTAGCAGTGGGTTTGTCTATGCTGAAACTGAAATTATTCCCCAGGAGGTTAGTGATGTTCTCACAGAATTAGAGAAAATACCAGATAATTTCTCTAATATTAAAGTCTACGGAGATATTAATAATCCAGAACTAGAAGACGCTATTGAAGAAATATTAGAACTTCAAGATGATAATCCTTCAGCTTTTGAAAAAGTAGAAGGAATTTACGAAAAAGGTTCTAAAGTAGTAAAAACCATGGCTGATATCGTAGAAAAACAATATAATGGGAAAAAACAGTTTGTCTTGAATACCAAAGAAGTATATGAACTATCTAATGAATTACAGCAAAATTTAAAAAATGTTAGATTAGAAATGGCAGATATTATTAAAGATAAAGATAGAAAAATTGATGTAGAAACCTATGGGGAAATACGACAATCCACCGATACCTTGAAAAAGGAAATTAAAGAAAATGATTATATTCTAGGAGAAATAGGCAAAGAAACTAAAAACTATATAGTTTTAGTAAAAAATAAGAACTTTAAAGGTGCAATAAAATCCTTTGAAAGAATATTATTACTTCAAGACCAACAAATAGAATTACTTAAAATTATAAATAAAAATGTAGAAACTCTTAATAATATACTTATAAATGCTTAAAAGTTTGTAAAATAATGGACTGGTATTTTAAAATACCAGTCCATTATTTTACTTATTCCATATTTTATCAATACTATTTCATAATATAAATATTGAATTAATAATACTATTAAATTTCCAACATATTCTATAATTATTAGAAAAAACTATTGAATTGTACGTACATTTATAATATTATAAATGTACGTACAATTCTAAAGGAGGTAATGTAATGAAAAAAATTGCCATTCTAGGTAGTAGCGGAGGGAACCTTTATAACTTAGGGGGAAAAGAACCTCTTAAATTACTTGGAGAAATTGAAACCCAATGTAAATCAGCAGGTATTGAAGTAGAAGAAATTCAATTTATAGGAGCTAAGGCTTCAATGGATAATATAAATAAGGATACTCCTACTAGACTATATACTTGGGATCTTAGCCAAAACAAAATAACTTTCTCTGAAGAAAAATCTCTTTGGGAAATTAACACTATATCAGAAGAAAAAGATATGGTTATAGCTGAAAAGATTAGCAGTGGGGAAATAGATGGCTTGATTTTAATGAGTTCTGATCCAAAAAATACAAATAAATATTCAATTAAAGCAGCAATAGACAAAAAAATTCCTATAGTAGGTACTGGTGGCACATCTATGGCTACTATACAATCTCTAGGAGGTAATGTAATTGCAACTTCTGGTACTACTGGTACAACCAATAGGACTAGAGCTGTGGCTTCTGTACAGGCCTTAAGTAAGTATTGGGGAATTAAGTATAAACCAACCATAGGAGGCTCATCAAGCAGTACAAGTTCTACAGATGATAATATACTTCAAAGAATTAGCTTTAGAGGTATCATGATGTCTGCGTTGCCTGGATTTATTGCAATGGCATTAGTTCTTGCATTAAGTAAAGTTCCAGCATTTAGTAGTCTAGGAGAAATATTTAATATTTTAATTCAAGGATTACCTGTTATAGTAGCTGCAATTGCAGCAAAACAAGTATCTGGACTTGATGAAGTTGGAATCGTTGCTGGAGTAATTGCTGGTATGCTCTCATCAAAGGGTGGATTAATAGGCGGTCTAATAGGAGGTATCTTAGCAGGTATTCTCGCTATCTATTTAATTAGACTTGCTTTAAGTTGGAACTTTCCAGGGACAACGGCTAATATTGTTTCAGGAGGATTATCAGGTCTAATTGCTGGGCTAATAGTTTATTTCTTAATATCACCAATTACTTTAATGTTAGGTAATGGAATAAGATCAATAATTGAAACTGCAGTAAACTTTAGCCCAATTTTAGCTGGTGCTGTGGCTGGATTATTAATTTGGCCTGCCATAATAGGAGGAGTATATCATGCAGCAATATTACCAATTGTTTTACTAGAAATGGAAACAACTGGAGCAAGTTTTTTAGGAGCCGTTGATATGACAGGATTAGTAATGGTTTCAGCAGGTATTACTTTAGCCAATATTCTATTTCCAAAACAAAAATCTGAAGCTGCTATTGCAGCACCAGGATTTTTCATTAATATAGCATTTGGTACATTTGTTGAAGCTTCATATCCTTTTATGTTTTCAGATAAATTAGTATTTATAGGAGCAATAATATCAGCTGCATTATCAGGTATATCAGTAGGTATATTTAATGTTCATGGTACTGCTTATGTACCTTCAATTACTGCACCAGCATTATCAAATAATCCCTTTGGCTTCTTGGTTAGTATGTTAGTAGGATTATGTTCTGCTTTTATAATTACAGTAATAGCTAATAAAATTAACAAGTCAAAATTTAATAAGGAGGCATAATATGTTTACATCAGATATGGAAAGTAAAAGAAAAAAAGGTTTAAATAAAGTCTTAGATGCAATCAAGTTACATGGCGGAACTACAATATTAAGCACAGGAATAACTGGAGATGATGCAAGACTGGCAAAGGCAGTAGTTGATGCTGGAGTTAAGTTAATAGAACCAAATCATCCAGCAGTAGCTTTAGCAAGAGGATTTAAAGGTGTTACAAATATGCATGATGCAGAACAAATACGTCATGAATTACCAGTTATTGAAATGATAAAGGTTACTGAAGGTATAAGAAATGTAGTAGGTCAAGATATATTCATAACTGTAGGAATACCAGGAGGCTTTCATGAATTAGTACCAGTAGAAATATCTGACGAAGTTTTCATAAGCTTGTCTAAAGCAGGTGCTGACGGACTTCATATTCATAAATCTAGTTTAAAGGATCTGGAAGAAGTAGTAAATAAAGCTCATAAGTACGGTCTACTTGTAGATGCCTATATCGGACATCCTGATGATCTTCATACTTTTGGATTACCTGCTAGAACTCCTGAAGAAGTAGCTAAGGTTGCTAAAGATATGGAGAGTATAGGAGTTGATTTTATAGGTCTTATGACTGGCATGAGTTATGAAGGTGCAGATGCAGGAGAAATTCATCCAGTTGTTAAAGAAAGACTTTACGCTTTAGTTGAATCAGTAAAGATTCCTACACTTGCAGAAGGAGGCATAAATCTAAGTAATTTTAAAGCCTTTTCAGATACAGGAGTTAATATCCTAGTGGTAGGTACTGCAATTGATGATGCAGCAAAACTAGCTGTACAAAATGTAGTTAGAAAATTTATCTAATGGTAACCAAAATAGGTCTGCTTCAATAAAATAGTTTCTAAATAAAAAAAGGTGCTGTTTCATAACTGATTTATAGTTATGAAATAAGCACCTTTTTTATTGCCTATGGAAAACCTCTAATCCCCATTAATATAAATTCCATATTAATTTATTTTCATAAAAACATTACTTAAAACTTTTATATTCTTGGCATACTTGCAAAAAATACATATTTTGTCCCTATGTAATAACTTTCAACAAAATATAATGGTTTCTTATTATCTGTATATACAATACATTTCATTTTTAACATTGGGGAGCCTTTTTTTATTTTTAAGTGGTGACTATACTCTTTAGGGCATCCTTCAGCTTCCAAATATAGATTTCCATAATCCAGCTTCAAATTATAATGTTCCTCATAAATTTCGTACAGAGACGTATCACTATAAATTAGCTTATCTAAATCAGGACATAACCTCTCAGATACATAAGCTATTTCATAGCACATTGGCTCACCGTTAGCTAATCTTAATCGCTCAACCCTATAAACCTTTTCATCATCTATTATTTCAAGATAATCTTTTATCTTACCATTAGGTATTTCAAGACTAAGACTCAATATTTTACTAGATGGTATTAAACCCATATATAGCATCTGCTCTGAAAAACTTTCTAAAGAAGTAAGTTTATATCTAGATTTGAGATTATTCACAAAAGTACCCTTCCCAGCTTGTCTATAAACATATCCTTCTTGAGCTAATCTTTGTAATGATTTTCGTATAGTATCCCTACTTACTTTATACTTCTCCATAAGTTCATACTCTGATGGTAACTTAATTCCTTCTGCCCATATATTATTTTCAATGTTTTCCTTAAATTTATTATATAACTGTATATACAAAAAGTCTTTTTTTGCTGTCAACTTTCACACCTACTTTATAATAAAATACCCACCTAGATACCTTGAAAAAACCAGTGGATTATATAATATTACAATAGTATATATTTGTCAATGAATTGTACGAATTGCAAATACTATAGTAAGATTACAAATTGAGTTTATTTATTCCTAATCATACTTAATAAATATAATAAAAACAGAAAATACTATGATATAATATTTATATGAAAAAATAAGTATTTAAAAAGGAGAAAATTATGGGAAAAAGAGTAATATTAGGCATGAGTGGCGGAGTTGATTCATCAGTTTCTGCTTTACTCTTAAAACAAGCAGGTTATGATGTTATTGGATTATTTATGAAAAATTGGAATGAAAAAGATGAATATGGTGTATGTACAGCAACAGCAGACGCAGATGATGCTAGAGCAGTGGCTGACCAATTGGATATTCCATTTTATACTATAAACTTTGAAAAAGAATATTGGGATAGAGTATTTACTTATTTCCTAGATGAATATAAGAAAGGAAGAACCCCAAATCCAGATGTTATGTGTAATCAAGAAATAAAATTCAATGCCTTTTTAGATTATGCTCTAAATCTAGAAGGAGATTATATAGCAATGGGGCATTATGCACAAGTAGAAAGAAGGGAAGATAACTATTACCTTATTAGAGGAAAGGATAATAATAAGGATCAATCTTATTTTTTATCAAGAATAGGGCAAAAAGCTCTTTCTAAAACAATATTTCCTATAGGTCATTTAGAAAAAAAAGAAGTTAGAGAATTGGCAGAAAAACATGATTTATATACAGCGAAAAAGAAGGATTCTACAGGTATTTGTTTCATAGGTGAAAGAGATTTTGATGAGTTCTTAGATAGATACCTCTTAGCAAAAGAAGGAGATATTATAGACATATATGGAAATAAAATAGGAAAACATAGCGGACTCATTCATTATACCTTAGGACAACGAAAAGGCATAGGAATCGGAGGAGTTGGAACTGGAGAACCTTGGTTTGTTGTAGGAAAAAACATAAAAGAAAATATACTATATGTAGCACAAGGGGAAAAAAACCCAGCACTTTACTCCATCTCCTTAATTGGAGAATCACCTTCTTGGATATTAGAAAAAGCACCGAATATGCCATTAAAATGTACTGCTAAGTTTAGATATCGACAATCAGATATACCTGTAACTGTAAATATATTAGACAATGGAAAACTCCATATAAAATATGATACTCCTGTAAAAGCTGTAACTCCAGGGCAAGCTGCTGTATTATATGAAAACGAAGTTTGTCTTGGCTCTTGCATCATAGAATCCATAGAGCCATTGGATAAAAAATACCTATATCTAAATCTTTAAAAAATAAGTATCAAAAATACCAGTATTTTTGATACTTATTTTTTATTATATTATTTCTATAATATCTCCTTCTTTAATAAGTCCACCTTTTAAAACCTTAGTAAAAATTCCTTCCTTTGGCATAACACATTTCCCAACTTTTTTAGCTATTGCACATCCTGTATGACATTCCTTACCTATCTGAGTAACTTCTTGTATTGTTTCTCCTATAATTAACTTTGTACCTACTGGAAGTTCATAAAGAATTATTCCTTCTGTAGTTATATTTTCTGCAAATACTCCTGGTACTAATCCTTCTATACCTTGATTTTCCATTTTTTCAAAACTTTCTATACCTAATAAACTTACTTGCCTATGCCAATTCCCTGAATGAGCATCATTTTCCAGCCCAGAGTTTTCAATGAATAGTCCTTCTTTTATAGGCTCTTTAACTACCCCTTTTTTATCTGAAATATTTATGGATAACACCCTGCCTCTTACTTCTTTTCTCACATAATCACCTGTCTTTCCACCTGTCTTCTTAATAAGTCTTATATCTTCAATTACCATATCCTTATCAATGGCTTTACTCATATCATATATGGTTAGACAAGCTAGAGATACAGCCGTTAAGGCCTCCATCTCTACTCCTGTTTTACCTACAGTTTTTACTTCCGATTCAACTTCAATGGTATCATCTAATATATTAAATCTAATATCTGCACCTGTTAAAAATATATTATGACACATTGGGATCAAATCACTGGTTTTCTTAGCTCCCATTATTCCACCTATTTGAGCTACAGACAATACGTCTCCTTTTTTCATAAGCCCATCCTTAATTTTTTGGATGGTATCTTTTTTCATTCTGATTTTTCCTCTTGCTATAGCTTTTCTTTTAGTATCTTCCTTTTCTCCAACTTCTACCATATGAGCTCTTCCATATTTATTAAAATGTGTAAATTCCATTGTTTATCCCCCTATTTGATTCATATTTCTACTAATATATTTTCCGTCTTCTAGATGATGAGATTCTTCTTTTTGATTTATAGAGTCGATTATTAACTTTCTCATATCCTGTCCACTTTTTAATGCTTCTTTTATATCTATTTCTCTATTAGAATGAAGACATAATTTAAGCGATCCCTTAGATGTTAATCTTACCCTATTACAATTAGCACAGAATTTACAGGATATTGGATTTATAATACCTACTTTGCCTTTTCCATTGGGCAATTTATAATATGCTGCTGGTGAAGATTTATCTTCCCTCGGAATAGGTATTAGCTCTTTAACCTTCTCTAATATAATATCGTTAGAAATAAATTTTTCTTTAGCCCATCCTGCTGCTTCTCCTATTGGCATCAGTTCAATAAACCTAATGTTTATATCTTCTTTCTCTGTTAGTCCTATAAAAGACTCTATTTCATCATCATTAAAGCCACCTATTAGAACAGTATTTATCTTTATAGGAGTTAAACCTACTTTCTTCGCTTCTTCTATACCTTCTAAAACATTCTTAAGTTTTCCGCCCCTAGTAATAAGACTATATTTTTCTTCATCTAAAGTATCTAAACTAATATTTACTCTGTTTAGACCTGCCTTCTTTAGTTCCTTAGCATATTCCTTAAGAAGGATACCATTGGTGGTCATAGCCAAATCTTTCACTCCATCAAGCTTTGATACTTTATATATTAAATCTATTATACCTTTTCTTATAAGAGGCTCTCCACCAGTAAATCTTATTTTATTTACACCTAATTCTACAAAAACCTTTGTTATTTCATATACTTCTTCTAATGTTAATATTTCCTCATGAGAAAACTTAGAGACTCCCTTCTCTGGCATACAATATATACATCTTAAATTACATCTATCCGTTAGGGAAATCCTAAGATAATTTATTTCTCTTCCAAAAGAATCCTTCATCTAATCACCTTTTTTGTTTTTTCGTTTTCCTATTGCTGCTGAAATCCATATACTAAATTCATATAAAAACACCATTGGTAAAGCTAGTAACATTTGTGATACTACGTCTGGGGGAGTCAATACGGCAGCTAAAATAAATATTAATAAAATTACTACTTTCCTATATTTTTTTAGTGTCTTGGCCGTAACAAGATTTAATTGTGTCAATAATATTATCAACAATGGTAATTCGAATACTACTCCAAAGGAAAAGACCATTGAAGAAATAAAACTCAAATATCTATCAAAAGAAAATAATGGACTTATCTGATTTACAGAAACTTGGGTAAAAAAATCTATAGTTATTGGAATTATTACTAAATATGCAAATATTACACCTATTAAGAAAAAGATTATACCCATATACAAGGAAAACAATAAATATCTCCGCTCATTTTTTTTAAGTCCTGGTTTTACAAATAACCATATTTGCATTAAACTTATTGGAGAAGAAATTACTATTCCAAATATTATAGCAATCTTAATATAGGCTACAAAAAGTTCAGGTGGGCTTAAATAAATAAACTCTAAATTTTTTGCTGGTTTAACCATATATTGAATAATTATATTAATATATTTATAGCCTAGAAAAGACCCTAATATTATAGCTATAAAAATTATAATAATCCTTTTTCTTAACTCACTCAAATGCTCTACTAGAGTAAGCTGTTTATCTTCCATAAAAATCCTCCTAAAGTCTATGGTTTTCGTTTATTCTTTGTCCTCCTTATTACTATCTAAATCAACCTTTCCATCTTCAGATATTTTATTAGCATGATTTTTAAATTCTCCTATTGCCTTTCCAAAAGCCTTTCCTATTTCAGGAAGTTTCCCTGGTCCAAAAACCACTAAAGCAATTCCAAGTATTAATACTAATTCTGTAGCACCCATTTTACCAAACATATAAATACCTCCTCTTTTATTTAAGATTGTTTTTTAAAAACTTTTCTTCTATCAGATTTACTATATCTTCTACCTGCTCAAAATCAAATTGTGGTATTTCATTCTTTAATGGAAAGTCTGTGACTATTCCAAATAGTTCTTCATCTTTAGAAATAATATTTTCTGAAACTTCTTTTCTGATTACTTCTAATTTAGGCTTGTTCTCCTTTTTATATCCTTCAGTTATGATAATATCAACGTTCTGAATTTGACTAATTATGTCGTCTAGTTTATATTCTTGCTGTAACTTTTCAATCTTTGCTATCTTAACTGGGGATGATATAATAACAGTATCAGCTCCTGCTTGTCCATGTTTCCATGTGTCTTTCTCTGGTTGATCTATTTCAAACTCTCCCATATGATGTTTTATTGTTGCCACTTTATAGCCTCTATTTTTTAACTCCTCTATTATCTTACAAAGGATAGTAGTTTTTCCAGTATTAGACTTACTTCCAACAATTGAAAATACAGGTATCATTACAGTACCTCCGAACAATCCAATATTTCAACTTCTATTTTATCTCCATTTTTATAAGGACCAGTACCTGCTTTTATATAAAATAAGGAGTTGGTACCTGATAAAGATGATAAAATTCCTGAACTATGCTTGCTAGGAAGTTTAGTAAAAAACTGTCCATCTTTGTAATAAGTTATTGCTCTAACATATCTATTCTGATTACTTACTTTGGTAAATTCACTTTCCAATGTAGATTCTATCTTTATCAAATCATATTTTGTTTTTCCCATAAGCCTAAGTATAGTTGGTCTCACAAATTTTTCAAATGTTATGCTTGCTGCCGCAGGATTGCCAGATAGTCCAAATATTAATTTATTATCATATTTTGCCACTGCAATAGGTGTACCTGGCTTCACTCTTACCTTCCAAAATAAAACCTCTCCTCCTATTTCCTGAAGGGCCTCTTTAACTAAATCTGCATCTCCTACAGAAACCCCACCAGTTGTTATAATTATATCTGCCCATTCTAAGCTAGATTTTAATTCACATTTTATATCCTCTAGTTTATCATCACATATTCCAAGGACTATAGGTTCTCCACCTAATTTCATCACTTGTGCTGCTATAGTATAGGAATTACTATTCCTTATTTTTCCTTCCTTAGGTATCTCATCAATACCTATGAGTTCATCACCAGTAGCCAAAATAGCTACTTTGGGTTTTGAATAAACTTTGACCATACTTCTTCCTAATGTTGCAAGTATTCCTATATCAGCTGCACCAATAATATGTCCTTTCTTTAGAACAACATCTCCTATCTTTATATCTTCCCCCATTTTAACTATATTTGAATTAGGTTTAAGATAGTTGAATATTTTAACATTCTTCTCTGTAAATTCTGTATCCTCATATTTAATTATAATATCTGCACCTTCAGGTATTTTAGCTCCTGTCATAATTCTTATAGCTTGCCCATTTTCTATTTTCTTGGAACTCACATATCCCGCTGGAATATAATCTATCACTTCTAAGTCCACAGGACTTTCTTCTGTAGCCTCTTTTATGTCTTCAGACTTTAAGGCATATCCATCAAGGGGAGATCTATCAAATGGGGGCATATTCATATCAGATATAATATTCTCTCCTAAAACATATCCTAAGCTTTCTAAAATAGGTATATTTATTGTATTTATTTTAATATCCTGACTTAAAAGTATTTCATTTGCCTTTTCTATGGATATATTAGTTAACATTTTTTCCTCCTTAATTTTTTCCAAAATGGCAGTCTGGGAAGGTACAAACCTTACAGCTTAAACATTGACCTCCATAACCAAGCCTTGTAATATCCTTACGGAAAATTTTCTCACCTGCACAAATCCTTGGTAACAATAAATCAAATGCTGTAGTATGTGCAAACATTACACATCCTGGAAGCCCCATTACTGGAATATTATCTAAATAAGCCACAAGCAGCATAGCACCAGGTAATACTGGAGTACCATAGGATACTATGTTAGCTCCAGTTGCTTTAATTGCACCAGGAGTTTTATCATCGGGATCTACTGACATTCCTCCAGTAACTATTATAAGTTCTCCTCCCATATTCTTTGATTTAATAATTTCATCCTTAATAATATCTAGTTCATCTGGTACTATGGTTTTATAGAAAATTTCCGAATCAAAAGCTTTCACTTTTCTTTCTATAACTGGTCCAAATTTATCTTCAATTCTACCTTTATAGACTTCAGAGCCAGTAATAATTAAAGCTGTTTTTAATTTTTTAAAGGGTTTCACTTCAAATATTGGACCCTTTTCCTTAAGTATTTTTTCTGCTACAATTATTTTTTCCTTCTCAATGGTTAAAGGAATTACTCTAAAACCTCCTATTAAATGACCTTCATCAATTAATCTATTTCCATGTATAGTGGCTAAAATCATATCTCCTAAATCATTTATTTCATCCAACACTTCTCTATTTATCTTTAACAATCCTTTATATTTTGGCATTATATTAATCTTGCCTTCTTTAGGTTCAGTAAAATAGATGCCTTCCCCGCAAATTAAATTTCCTATAGCTATAGCGGCATCATCTTCATGTAATGTATTTTCATCTATTTCAAATATATATATATGTTCTTTCCCTATTCTAAGAAGTTTCTCAATATCCGTCTCCTGTATAATATGTCCTTTTTTAAATGCCACTCCTTTAAACTCTCCAGGTACTATTTCTGTTATATCATGACCTAATACCATACCAACAGCATCTTCTGCTTTTACTACTTTCATTTCAATCACCTCATGGATAAATTTCTATAATCCCTACCTATTTTAAATATTTCAATTATATCATACTAGATTGCAATTGTATCTATTTTAGAATTCATTTGTTTTCACCATATACTATTTTAACATTAATATTGCTATGGTTCTAATTTATATTTTTCTATTTTTCTATACAATGTTCTTAATCCTATATTTAACATCTTTGCAGCCTCTGGCTTGTCCCAGTCAACTAGCTTTAATATATTGCTAATATGCTCTTTTTCCACATCATCTAAGGAGATATATTTTTGCTGAGGAGTTTCAGAATTGTTTAAATTTGGAAGCAAATCCCTAGGAAAAATCTCATTTCCTTTAGATAGTAATACTCCTCTATCAATAAAATTTGCTAATTCCCTTACATTTCCTGGAAAATCATATTCTAGTAGAAACCTTTTTGTTTCTTCTCTTAACTCCTTTTTATTATTTAAGTTTTTATTTAAAAAATAATTAGCAAGAATAAGTATATCATTTCCACGTTTTCTCAAAGGAGGTACTGAAATAGTAACTACACTTAATCTATAAAATAAATCTTCCCTAAAACTTCCATTATAAATTGCTTCTTCTAAATTCTTATTTGTTGCCGTAACCACTCTTACAGTAGTCTTTTTTGTCATAGTCCCTCCTACAGGTCTAAATTCTCCTGTATCCAAGAAACGTAATAATTTTACCTGTAAGGAAGGATCCATATCTCCAATTTCATCTAGAAATAGAGTTCCCCCATTGGCTATTTCTACTAATCCCTTTTTATTAGTATGAGCACCAGTAAAAGCTCCCTTTACATGTCCAAACAATTCACTTTCTAACAGTTCTCCAGGAATAGCACCTGCATTTATTGGAATAAACGGCTTATCTCTTCTGCAACTTTTATAATGTAATGCATTAGCTACTAAATCTTTCCCTGTCCCACTTTCCCCTAATATTAAAACTGGCAAATGACTATCACAGGCTTTTTCTATTATATACTTTAAATTCATCATTACTGGAGATTCCCCAATAATCTCTTTTTTATCATTTATAAGTTTAATATTTTCAACAAGGCTTTCATTATATCCTTGAAGTCTTTTTTTCTCGGCAGCTCTCTTTAAAACCAACTCTAATTCAATAGGATTTACAGGTTTAGACAGATAATCATAAGCACCTTTTCTCATTGCCTCTATTGCAGATTCTATTGTTCCATATCCAGTCAACATAATTACTTCCATATTTGGCTGTATTTTCTTTACCTTAGCTAATAATTCTAATCCATTTATTTTATCCATCATTATATCAAATAATGCTACATCAAACTCTTCTTCTTCAACTAATTTTATTGCATCTAATCCCGAAGTAACAGCTTTGACATTGAGCCCTTTTCTAGTCAATCTGTCCCTCAATACTTCAATAAATGTTTCTTCATCATCTACTATTAATAATTTAAAATTCTCCATTTCCCTCCACCTCCTTAGAAATTGGAAGTTTTATCAATACTTTAGTCCCTATATTTTCTTTACTATGTATTTCAATAGAGCCTCTCATCCTTTCAACTATAGCTTGGCTAATTGATAAACCTAACCCAGTTCCTTTGCCAATTGGTTTTGTTGTATAAAAAGGGTCAAATATCCTTCCTTTATCTTGTTCCTTTATACCATATCCAGTGTCAGATATTGATAATAATAGTAAATTATCATCTATTTCCTTAATATCTATTGTTAATGTCCCTTTATCTTCCATAGCATCTACTGCATTAGTTATTATATTTAACAACATTTGCTGCATCTGAGATTCATCTGCTAATATTATAGGTTCTATTGAATCTATTTTAAATACAATATCTATATTCTGCTTCTTTAATCTATGTTCCATTAATTTTAAAATATCTTCAATTATCTTAGATATATTAACTAATTTAATATTAACCTTTGATTCCCTGGAAAATTTTAATAAGTTCTGAGTAATTGCTGAACATCTGCTAATTTGTTCCTTTATTATTTCTAAATAATTTTGTATAATCTTGTTACTATATAAAAAGTTTATATCTTCTGTTTCCAATCTTTCCAATAAATCAGTTGCATAAAATCCCAAATTATTCATAGGATTATTAATTTCATGTGCTACTCCAGCTGCTAAAGTACCTATTGCCGCCCTTTTTTCTGCTATCATTATTAAACTTTCATTTTCTCTTCTTTTCTTAATTTCTTCTGTCATATCATTAAATGCTTCTATTACTTTCCCAATTTCATCATTATTTCGTCTTGGTATTTTATAGTCAAAATTTCCACTTTTTACAGAATCAACACCCTTCTCTAGTTCCTCCACTGGCTTCATAAAAAGATATATTAGAAAAGAGCCAAATAAAGCAATCATTAATATGGTCAATACAAAAGTAATTCCAATCTTAGCTATGACTAATCTAATGTTAGCATAAGCACTATCCAAAGGCTGCTCAACTACTACTCCCCAATCAACTATTGGAATTAAACCATATACTCCTAAAACATTTTCTCCTAAATAAGATTCATAAATCATAGTTTCAAACTTTTCATACTTTGAATCCTTATCTTTTTCTGTTTTAATCTTGAGTAAATTTTTAACTCCTCTACTTTTAGTTACATCTTGTCTTCTAGTCACTTGGCTATAGTCAGAATGACCAATTAAAGAGCCTGCATCATCTATTAAAATAATATAACTTCCTTCTTTTGTCTTTGTGGAGTTTATCTTTTTCATTATTTGTCTAAGGCTCATCTTTGCTATAATAGCCCCTGTTAAATATTCTTGATTTCCACCAACTGGAATTCCCAATTCAAAAACAATTTGATTATCTAAATCTATTTCTGGCTTTCCAATATACAAGTTCCCCTGCTTTAGGATTTGAAATTTTTCCTCTTCGGAAATATTTCTCAACTCTTTGGGAGAAATGGCATATCTTTTTGATATTTTTACTAATTCCATACCATTGGGAGCTATCATAGATATCTCCTCTAAATGATGATATCTTTTTAACATCCTATATATTATATCTTCTCTATTATATTTATTATCACCGTCAAATAATCCTAAATTTGTCATGCCCATAGTTTCCAATGATTCCTGTGTTGTCTTTACCATTTCAACTACTGTTTGTGATATTTTTGATGCAGTTAATTCATGTTCTTTATGTATAGACTCTTCTACTTCATTCTTTAATGTCTTAATATTAATCAAAGCCAATAATATTAATGGGATAATAGATACACCAAGCATCATAAAAATCAATTTAGATTTTATGCTAACTAAAAAATGTTTTTTTATTTTTCCTTCCCTATTTCCTCCCATATAATTCTACCTTTCAGTTTTTACAAATTTATCTACAAAGGTCATCTTAGAATAATCAATTTCTATCCCTAATGCTTTAGCTGTATCTATATTTATATGAAGCTCCAAATTTTCTGGAGACTCTATTGGGATTATTTTTGGATTTTGACCTTCAAGAATATTCGCTACCAATCTAGCAGATTGAAAACCTTCATTATAATTGGTACTGCCATAAAATGCCAATATCCCCTTTTCAACTTGAGTATCATTAACACCCATAACAGGAATTTTATATTCTAGTGATGCATTTACTATATCTTCAATTGTTGATTCAAATAACAAACTACACATTAACATTATACCGTCAAACTTAGTATGGTTTTCAGATATGGTTTTAATAATTTCATCTCTATTTGTAACTGAAATTAATTCCAACTCTATTTTAAGCTTATCCGCTGCCTCATATAAGAATTTGGAACTCGGTCCAAAAGGTGTGGTTAGGGGATTATACAATATTAATACATTTTTAGTATCTGGTACTATTCTCTTTAAGAACTCTAATCTTTTACCAGATAGCCTAACATAATGGCTATCAACTCCTGTTATATTACATCCTGGTGAAATTATATCATCTATAAAACCAAGCTCTACAGTACAACTTACACCAATAAATATTATAGGGATTTCCTTATTATCTGCATACTTTTTAGCAGCAGATGTTTCAAAAGTTCCAGTAGTTATGATAATATCTACATTTTCTTCGACTAATTCTTCTGCAAAGGAGTCAAGCTTACTCCTATCTCCCTTAGCATTTTTTATAATAATTTCTAATTCTTCTTTCTTGTATCCATAATGATATAATCCATCTATCATGGCTTCAACTTTTCCCATTCTAATATCTGTAGCTGTAATAACGCCAATTCTATATTTCACATTTGTACCTTTGTTAATATACTTATCAAATCTTTTTTCCATATGGGGAATAGATATTGCCAATAATATTATTAATAGTATTATTGCTGTTATGGATTTTTTCATATTTGCCTCCCATTCCCTTTCCCAGATTTTATGCAAGATAAGCAAATTTCCGTTATTTCACTAGAAGTGATTATTTGCTTACATATACTACATCTTTGTTTAGTTCCACTAGCAATTATCCTTGGCTGCATTACTGTAAAATCATCTACCTTTTTAGGTTTCAATTCTAATGATTTATAGTAGCAAACCTCAGTACATAATCCACAACCAGTACAAGCTTCATTTATTAACAAAATGTCTACCTTGTCCTCATCTTCTTTATATTTTAACGCCCCCATAGGACAAAGTATGACGCAAGCCCTGCAAAAATTACATACTCCTTTTAATGAAGGTTTTAAATAATCTATCATTTCAATATTAGATGCTAATTTATCTTTTTCCTCATTAAAAATTTTAGTTAATATTGGATATTTTGAGAAAGTTGGATTTGGAACTATTTCTCTGGATTTCTTTTCTTCCTCATTGGAACCTAGTACATATTTTATTGCAAAACTAGGAAGTTTTTTAACTGATCTAAAAGCTGAAAATAAAAATTCCCTTCTCTCATCATCAACTTCATTATCATTTAATATCTTGTTTTTCTTGATTTTAGGAATACTCTCCATATGTTTTATAGAATCCCCTGCTAGATTTAGAGTTCTCTCAATTTTCTTTACCTTTTCCATACTATTCAAGTAATAATTAATGCCATTCTCTACACTACATTCCTTACATATTTCCTTAGAAAAAATAACATTCACTTCAAAGGGTAAAATATCTATACCTAATAGAAATTCTAAATTTAGGCTTCCTAAACAGGGAACTCTAAAAATATCATTGGATATATTACTATTCTTTCTACAAGTTAAAGCCACTTTGTTATTTGCTTTTCCACTCTCTACTATATAGTTATATAGATTTAATTCCGTTGGTTCTTGAATGGATATGGCACCATTAGGACATACTGATGCACAAAGTCCACATTTAATGCAATTGTCATTAAGATTAATTTGGGTATTTTTAATATCTATTCCATTTGTTGGACAAATATCTATACATTTACTACATTTACTCAAAGGAGAACGTATCCTCGAGCAACGTTGTTGATTTATAAATATTGGTTCCATTCTAGAAGTGACGGCATCTATTATGCTTTCAAATTTTAACATATTCATCTCTCCATATTAGCTGAGTAATTCTCTAATAATTTACAAACTATCTTTATCTATGATACTATTGTATGTCTTTTATTTTGTCAATAAACTAATTAATGGCTATAAGAACAAGGTACTAAAATTAGTACCTTGTTCTTATAATTATGCCTTTTTATCTTCCAAATTAATTTCCATATCCTCTGATATTTTATTTGCATGATTTTTAAACTCTCCTATTGCCTTTCCAAATGCCTTTCCTATTTCTGGAAGCTTTCCAGGTCCAAATATAACCAATGCAATACCTAATATAAGTATCAATTCTCCTGTACCTAGTTTACCAAACATTGCTCTCCCTCCTTACATGACAGATTGGGTAACTTATTTACCACCTTGATAACGTTCTTCTGGTTCTCCATCCTTTAGAGCCTTATCTAATCCAATATAAGTAACAGCAAGATCCAAGTTTAATTCTTCTTTTAATCCCTTTGCTTTATTTTCCTCAATCATTTTACTAACTTCAGACTCTGGGTCATATAAATCACCAAAAAATCTTGCATGAGATATACAAGTGCTTACACAGGCTGGTAACAACCCTGCTTCTGCTCTCTGTATACAGAATGTACATTTCCCAACCTTCTTTGTTTCATTATTCATATATCTTGCATCATAAGGACATGCTGCAACGCAAGCTCCACACCCTATGCATTTTTCTTCATCTACTACAACTATACCACCTTTAACATGATAAGTTGCTTTTACAGGACATGCCTTGATACAAGGTGCATCTATACAATGATTGCATAGTTTCGGAAGCTTTACTCTAGATACTTGAGGATATTCTCCAGTATCCCATTCTTCAACCCAAGTATTAAAACATCCCTCTGGAACATCATTTTCCATCTTACAACTAACAGTGCAAGCATGACATCCAACACAACGTTCCAAATCTATAACCATTCCATATCTTTTCATCTTAAATCACCTCTTTAAATTTATTGGTTTTCTTCCATTAAATATTCTAAGTCCAAATCTATCCAGCTAGCAGCAGCTCCCATTAGATAGGAATATAAGCCTTCTTCTTTTTCTTTTGTCAATATGGCATAATCTCTTATCCACTTGGTTAGATGCTCCTCAAGAAAATCCTTCTCTAACTTTTTCCACTTATTAGCCTTTTCAACTTGTCCTTTTTCCAATGCCAAAATCTCAAAATTAACTAAGGATGTTAAAAAAGCTAATTCAAAAGCAATATGGTCAGGATAATGATTTTCTATAAGAGGTTGAAAACCATTAAGCTCTTCTACTCTGAAATCTACAATCTCATAGCATGCCTTTACATGAAAAGTCTCTTGACTATCTAACTTTCCATAGTAAACCCTTCCGTTTTTTACCTTTTTATTCCTTATTGCCGCCTCATAAGGAGGTACGAATAGTTTTGAAGTAGGTACAAAAAATCTATCATAATATTCTTGAGTAAAGTAATCTAAACTTTTTCCCTCAAGAAAATCTATTTTATCTATAGTTAATTCCTTAAGATATTCTGAATTATTCCTTATTAAGTTTATTAATTCTTGTGAAGGAGTATTTAAAAATGAAAATGATAGAAACTCATATATCTCCAATCGTTTTTTTGCTATATAAATAAATTCCTGTATCATTATTTCACTCCTATCTATGCCTTCTCCACCTTATAAGCTCCACCGTTTCTGCCTGGTCCTCCTGTTGAGGATTCGGAGATTCCAAAGATTCCTTTTACTTTTGGATCTATTAGATTCATTAAATGTACACCTGTACCTATAGCCTCATTACCATCTTGAGTATTTCCTTCAAGGCTATATCCCTTTGCACCATATTCCCAATGTCCATATCCGAATGCTATACCTATTGTACCCTTTGCTATACCAGGTCTAACTAATGCATGACCAACAAATTCCCCACCTGTGGCTGGTATTACTTTAACCTTATCCATAGTGGATATTCCCAATGCCTTAGCATCTTCAGTGTTTAATTCAACATAATTATGTTTATTTAAGTCCCTTAAACTAGAACTATTAACAAGCATACTTACACTTCTAAACTTAGGTTTATAATTTGCAGCTTTAAATGGCCATTCTGTTTCTGGGAATACATCTCTTACTAAACTGCCATCAGAGAAGGATTCTGGATTCCAAGTAGCTACACCACTATAATATTCACCTGTTAATGAATTTTTACTTGTTGCAAGTTTCTCTATATATAAATTAACTGCTCCCTTATAAGCATATTTGTGATTATCTCCATCAAACCCTGAGCCATGCTCTTCAAAACGACCACCTCTTGCAATTACATTTAATGCTTTAGCCCATTCTTCTTTTGTTAATATATTAGACCAATCTTTAATAGCATTTTCTAAGTCTTGCATTTCTATTTCTTCTTGTTTAATATCAGATACAGGCTCATCATCATATGCAATATTTGCAATACCTCTAAGGAAATAGTCTTCTCTGCTATTAAGGGGCAATAAATTATCATTCATATCTAATATTGCCTTATCCCCAAACCCTGGTAATCCAATCTTTTTAGCAACATCTATTATATATGTTTCAAAGGATATATGTCTTCCATCCTCTAACTTTGGAGTTGCAGGTTCTACTACTGGCCATCTAACAGTTATACTTTTCCCTGAAAAATTTCCTTCAACATTAGCTAATCCCCAACTCTCATAAGGAGTCGTATCTGGTATAATATAATCTGCTAAGGCTGTCATTTCTCCCATATATGCATCACAAGAAATAAATAATGGAACATTTTCAACGCTCTTCAATGCTTCTATTACTTCTTTTCTTGCTGCCGCTGGTACTGCCAATAAAGGGTTAGCCATCCAATTTAAAACTATCTTTGCTTGATACGGATATTTATTTATAATAGAAAATATTCCTTGATTATCAGAACCACTGCCCACTGGATGCCATGGCATCTTAGATGGATAAGGATTTTTTCCCTTAGCAACCTTTTCTTTGTACTCAGATGTATCTTCATATCTAATGCCAGTACGGCTAATTCTCATACCTGTTGCTTTTGGACCATCTGGTATAATATTTAACTGATATCTTGGCCCAGGAGAAACAGTTTTATATGAATTTCTTCTTGTAATTGCTCCACCTTTTTTATTTATACTTCCCACCATAGCCATTAAAATATAGTGAATCATAGTTATATCAGAACCATTTGCAGTAGCTGTACTTCCCATTCCATCTGCTGAAACCTTAGTTCCATGAGAAGTAAATTCATTTGCTATTTCTACTATTTTATCCTTTGGAATTCCACATGCCTTTGAATATTCATCTATTTCATGCTTAAATGCACTTTCCCTTAAAATAACAAAGGATGTCCTTACTTTTATTTCCTTTCCATTAGATCCTTTTACTTTTCCTTCATATAATAAATCTGCTGTTTTTACCTTATCATATCTAGCAAATTCTTTAGTAGAATCATCAATTACTATGAATATATCTTCTTCTTCCTCTTCTATTTCTAATCCTAAATCTTCAGCCCTAAGCATCTTTTTGTAATTTGGATGTTTAGGATCATCTATTACCAAATGAGCAGCATTTGTCCAGCCATTAAATCCTTTAGAAACAGCAGCCTCTAAATTAGGTGAACTTAAAAATTCTTTATTATATTTATCATTTTCTATAATCCATCTAATCAATGCCATACCAAAAGCATTATCTGTTGTTGGCTTTATTGGTACCCACTCACTATTTTCATATAGAGGCGTAACAGCTCCCCCAGCAAGCACTGGATCTACTACTGAATACTTAATATTTCCTTCTTTTACCCTAAACTTTATTTGTCTAGCTATGGTTTGCATAGGCTTCCCGCTATGTCCTGGAAATGCACCAGCATATAATATATATTGTGCATTATTTATATCTGGTCTTAGATTTTGTCCACTTGCTATTACCTGCGCCGCAGGTGTTTTTGAGCCACCTCAAGAATAACCATGTCCAAAGTTATTTACAGTCCCAAAGGAATTTGTGAATCTACCAGCAAAAGAAGTTCTGCCATCTCCACGTCCTCCAAAAAATACTAATTGATTTGCCTTTGACCCAAATTCTGGTGCTTTTGGATCTATTGGATTATCTAAATCTCTTACTGTCCTAAATCCATCAATTACAATATCTTCACCTATATCTTTAAATATCTTTCCACCTTCTACTGTTTCTTCCACTGCCTCATCCCAGGTAATTGGTTTCCACTTTCCTTCTCCTCTTGACCCTGTCCTTTTTAACGGAACTAATATCCTCATAGGATCGTTGTGAGATTCCAATGTAGCATTTCCTCTAGCACACAATGCCCCACGATGAATACTACCTTTATCTTTATAGCCACTGAAAGCTAAGTAAGATTCTGTCAAAGGTTCTTCAAATGAAAGATGAGGTTCTGCACTATTGGGATTATATGGATTACCATATACTCTTAATATCTTTCCAGTATTTTTATCAATTTTTACACGATTTCCACAAGAACTATAGCAACCCAAACATGCACTATGTCTCATCAATATTGATGGTTCTACCTCAACAGTGCCTGTTTCTAAATCAATTTTAGCTTCTGGCTTTTGTCCTGGGAATTGAGAAAATTCCGGGAATTCATCTGGAACATTACTGTCTACAGGTTCTTTCTTGCTGCATCCTATAGTTAATCCAGTAAAGCTTAATGCTCCTATGCCCCCTAACATTTTTAAAAATGTACGTCTTTTCAATTTCCTTCACCTCACAAAATTATTTATATTATATTTAATTAAATATATACTGCAATATTTATGCCAAAAATATATCATATGAAATATATGTAATAAAATATAAAGTTTTGAATTTATAAGGGCTCTATAATATCCTTTTATATTATGATTTTATATAAGGATTATATTGAAATTTTTTATGTCAAAATGGCAACCTTTATGTCAAATTGACATAAAGGTTGCCATATAGTTAACAATGAATTATATAGTTGCAATCATAATATATCTGTATTATAATACATTGTAATTAGTTTAATTATAAATTAAAGGATTGGAAGTTGATTTTATGAACCTTAACTCCTATAAAAATTTAAATTACAATGCTAAAATTAAAATAGTCTTTAATAACTCTGCATTCGGTCCTGGAGTTGCTAAAATTATGAGTCTTGTAAAAGAAACAAACAAATTATCAGAGGCTTATAAGGTTATGGGACTTTCCCCCAGTAAGGGATGGAAAATTATTAAAAGGGCTGAAGAAGAGTTAGGATTTCCATTGTTCATTACTGTAGTTGGAGGTAAAGGCGGGGGTAAATCCGAGCTTACAGAAGAGGGAGAAGAGTTATTATCTAAGTATCAATCCTTTGTTAACGAATTGAATATAGAAGCAGAAAAGCTTTTTCATAAATACTTCTCTTCTTAAAATATATTTTAATATCTTAAATTAATCGTCCTTTTGGACGATTTTAAAAGCTTTCCGTTACTCTCAATAGAGATGTTAGCTTATAACGCAATTATGGTTCAATGCAGGAATTGTTCCTGTTATTATAAATATAATCAAGGGGGAAATTTAAATGAAAACAAGAAAATTTTTAGTTTTATTACTTGTATGTATTTTATCTATTACACCAATAATTGGATGTACTAAAGATAAGGTTGATACATCAGAGAATAATACTACTGTAGACGTAGGCAAGGAAAATGACCAAGAAGAACCAAAGGAAGAAGGGGAATTACTTATTTCAGCTGCTGCAAGCTTAACAGATGTATTAAATGAATTATCAGAAGTATATAAAACCATAGAACCAGAAACTACTCTTAATTTCACATTTGGAAGTTCTGGAGCTTTACAGGCTCAAATAGAAGAAGGTGCTCCTGTTGATATATTTATGTCAGCAGCACAAAAACAAATGAAGGCTCTAGACGAAGGCGGACATATATTAGATGGGACAATCAAGACTTTATTGATAAATAAAGTAGTACTTATTACTCCAAAGGATGGAGAAGTTGAAATGAAGTCCTTTGAAGACTTAACTAAGGATGAAATTAAAAAAATCGCAATAGGTGATCCTGCAAATGTCCCAGTAGGTCAATACAGCGAAGAAATATTTAATAATTTAAATATAATGGACAAGGTTAATTCAAAGTTTGTACTAGGTAGCGATGTTAGAACAGTTCTTACTTGGGTAGAAAGCGGAGAAGTTGACTGTGGTATAGTTTATGCAACAGATGCTTTTACATCAGATAATGTAAATATTGTTACTGAAGCACCTGAAGGAAGCCACAAAGAAGTTAGTTACCCTGTTGCTGTTGTTAAAGATAGCAAAAATCCTGATAGAGCTAAGGCATTTTTAGACTTCTTATCAACAGATAAAGCTACAGAATTATTTGAAAAATATGGTTTCTCAATGAAATAGAAATGGACTGAGGATATATGAATTATTCTCCTTTATTAATATCATTAAAAGCAGCAATTATTGCAACAATTATAACTTTTATATTAGGAGTATATATTGCATACTTAACTACAAAGTTAAAAAGATTTAAAGGTCTAGTGGATGGTTTTTTAACCCTTCCACTAGTATTACCTCCTACTGTTGTAGGTTTTTTCTTACTTGTATTTCTAGGAAAAAATAGCTTTATTGGTAAACTACTATCTATATATGATATTTCAATTGTATTTTCTAGTACTGCAACTATTATAGCTTCTACTGTAGTATCTTTTCCATTAATGTATAGAACTGCAAGAGGTGCATTTGAGCAGCTAGATAAAAATATGATTTATGTAGCTAAAACACTAGGATTGTCTGAGCATAAAATATTTTTAAGAATAATGCTGCCTAATAGTTTACCTAGTATAATTGCAGGTACTATCTTAGCATTTGCAAGAGCCTTAGGTGAATTTGGTGCTACTATTATGTTAGCAGGAAATATTCCTGGAAAAACTCAAACCATGGCTGTTGCAGTTTACAGTGCTGTCCAAGCTGGAAACAGAGCACTTGCTTATAGATGGGTTGCTGTTATGGTAACAATATCATTTATAACCATAGTAATAATGAATAAGTTTGAAAGCTTACAATTCAGCAAAGCAAGGAAAGGGGGTAGTTAGCTATTCTTTATGCAAATATTAAAAAGAAATTTGGAGATTTTATACTAGATGTAGAGTTTGAAACAAAAAAAGAGACTTTGGCTCTATTAGGGGCTTCTGGTTGTGGTAAAAGCATGACATTAAAATGTATTGCTGGAATTGAAACACCAGATGAAGGACAGATTATAGTAAATGATAAAGTACTTTTTGATAGTAAGAAAAAGATAAATTTGTTACCTCAAGATAGAAAAGTTGGTTTATTGTTTCAAAACTATGCCCTTTTTCCTAATATGACTTTAGAAAAAAATATAGCTATTGCTGTTCCTAAAAATCATCATAATAAATCAGAGGTTATAAAAGATATAATTAGCTCCTTCTCTTTAGAAGGTTTGGAAAATAATTATCCTCACCAGCTATCTGGTGGTCAGCAACAAAGAGTAGCATTAGCAAGAATGCTAGTTAATGAGCCTAAAATTTTAATGCTAGATGAACCATTCTCTGCCTTAGACGAGCATTTAAGATGGCAAATGGAGAAGGAACTTATCGATATATTGAAAAAACATGATGGAACCACCTTATATGTTTCTCACAATAAAGATGAAGTTTATAGAATATGTGATAGAATAGCAGTATTAAATAATGGAAAAATAGAAGAAATTAACTATAAAGAAAAGTTATTTGATAATCCTAGTACAATTAATACTGCAATGTTAATAGGTTGTAGAAATATTTCAAAAGCAAAAAAACTCTCTGAAAATACAGTCTACGCATTGGATTGGAATCTGGAATTAATATGTAATAGAACAGTTAAAGATAATATCAAATATATTGGTATTCATACTCAACATATAAACCTATATCCTGATGATGAGTTTATAAATACCTTTAAATTAAATATATCCGATATAATCCCTAACTTACATTCTTATACCATAGTATTAGATAATAATGGAACTTTTAAATCTCCCATATACATGAAGGTATTAGAAGGAGATTTCCAAAAAAACGATTTATATATTCATAAACCAATTTATGTAAATTTTAATATGGAAAAACTTTTATTATTATACTAAGAGAAAAAAGTTGGGAATTATTCCAACTTTTTTATTTACTATTATGTGAAAGAAAACTTTCTAAATCTTCTTTTGTATTTAGATTAGAAAACATATCCCAATCTGGACTAAAAATTCTTGCTTCTTTTTCTTTAATAAAATAAGTCTTTGAATTAGAAATCAATTCGTTTACTGACCTCTTATTTGATGATAAATGTTCTTCAATTTTTTCTATTATTTCCCGAGAATAAAATCCATTAAAAGGCTCTATTCTATTTTCTTTCTCTGTTACACAAATATCAACATTAGTATCCTCAAGAATCCTTTTCATATATTTTATATAATCTAAATTTATATTAGGCATATCACAAGCAATTACAAAGATATATTTTGATGAAGATTCTTTTAATCCAGCATGTATTCCTGATAAAGGTCCTTTCCCTTGTATAACATCTGTAATTATTTTAGAGTCAAACCCTTTATATTCTTCAGGTTTATTTGTTACAATAATTATTTCACTAAACTCTTTTCTTAATGATTCTATTAATATCTTCATGAGTCGATGATTATTAAATTCTAAAAACTGCTTATCAAACCCCATTCTTGAACTCTTACCACCTGCTAATAATACTGCTGTATTAAATTTATTCATATTCATCACCTCTATCTTACTTATAAATAAATTATATACCCTTTTTAACTTTAAAAAAACAAATAAAAACAATATATTAAATATAATATGTCCTAATGTTGACAATTTGTTAACTAATTGATATAATCGTTCATGCTTGTACATTACTGTATAAAAGCCATTTTAGCCTTATCTATTCAAATTATCTTATCTTAGACTTTTGTTTTTTTATTCCTGATTATTGTTAAATTCATTTATAAAATCTTTTATATCTTAGAGGAGGAACAACTATGTCAAATGAAATAGAAGATATACAGAAACTTGAGATTAAACATATTATGGCAACTCGTCAATGGTTCTATGACTTTTTAGCAAAATCTTTTTATACAGAACCTAATATACATAGATTAAAAGAGGCTTTTCAAACCAAAGTATTTACTGAACTATTAAATGAAGCTGGCGAAAGTAATCAAGGAGTATATTTCTTATGTCAATTTTTAAATAACATTGAGAAAATATCTCCATTAGAAATAGAGGAATTAAAATTGGAATATAATAGATTATTTATAGGACCTAATCACTTACCTGCTCCCCCTTGGGAGTCTGTTTATTTAAGCAAGGAAAAAATCATATTTGATGAACATACTTTAGCAGTAAGAGAATTTTATAAAAGATGGAATGTAACTACAAAAAATAAAAATAAAGAACCAGATGATCATATAGGATTCGAACTAGAATTTATGTCAATTTTAATTGGAAGAAGTATAAAAGCTTTAAATGAAAACAATATGAAATATTTTTCTTCAACTATTATTAGTCAGAAAGAATTTTTAGAAACCCACCCTTTAGTTTGGATAGACAAATTTTCAAGTAAATTATACAATAGTACAAATCATCACTTTTACAAAGGCCTAGCCTTATTTACTCCTGAATACTTGAGAATGGACATAGAATTATTAAAAGATATAATATATAGTTTCAATATCTTTATAGAAAGTTAAAATCGCTAATATTATCTTTAATTAAAGATAATTATATAAAATTACCTTAATAAATAAGGGGGAATCAAGATGTCAAGTTTGGTAGAAAGAAAAAGTTTATCACGCAGAGCCTTTTTAAAATTAAGTGCAATAACAGGCAGTGCATTAGCCCTAATTGGCTGTAATCCTAAGGCACTAAAGGATAATCAAGTGGATTCATCAAATGGAATTGAAGAACCAGAAATAAAAATTGAAGAAGGAGTAACTATAATTCCTACTTCAGGTTCTAATAATTGTGGAGGCAGATGTGTAATAAAGGCTCATGTAAAAGATGGTGTAGTTATTAGACTTACTACAGATGAAGGTACTGAAGATGAAGCAAGTACAACATTAGCTAGAGCTTGTGTTAGAGGAAGAGCCTATAGACAAACATATTTTCATCCCGATAGATTAAAATATCCTATGAAAAGAATAGGAAAAAGAGGAGAGGGAAAATTTGAAAGAATTTCTTGGGAAGAAGCAGTTGATACTATAGCAAGTGAAACCAAGAGAATAAAAGAAAAATATGGCCCAGCATCTAGATATGTACATTATGCTACTGGAGTAAGTGCTACAATTCGTGGAAATAACTTAGTAAGCAGACTATTATCTCTAGATGGAGGATATCTTGGATACTATAATTCATATAGCACTGCTGCAACAGCTATTGCTAAACCTTACACATATGGAACTTCAAATACAGGAAACACCCCTGATGATTGGGTGAATTCTAAACTTATTATACTATGGGGACACAATCCAGCAGAAACTATTTTTGGTACTACTATGTATCCATTAAGAAAAGCAAAAGAAGCAGGTGCTAAAATCATTGTAGTAGATCCTAGATACAGTGATACTGCCATATCTCTAGCTGATGAATGGATACCCTTGCTTCCAGGAACTGATAATGCTGTAATGGATGCTATGGCTTATGTAATGATTACAGAAGGTTTACATGATCAAGGATTTTTAGATAAATATGCTTTAGGATTTGATGGAGAGCATATGCCAAAAGGCATTAGTAGTAAAGAATCTTATAAATCTTATATCTTAGGTGAAAGTGATGGAATACCTAAGACTCCCGAATGGGCAGAAAAAATATCTAAAACTCCAGCAAATACCATAATTAACTTAGCACGAGAATATGCTACAACTAAACCAGCAGCTCTTATTCAAGGTTGGGGTCCTCAAAGAAATGCTTATGGTGAACAAATCGTTAGAGGGGCAACAGTATTAGCTGCTATGACTGGTAATGTAGGTATTAATGGAGGCTGGGCATCAGGAGCTGGATATGCAAGCAGAATAAGTATACCTAGTGTGCCAATTCCTGAAAATCCATTTGAGGGAAAAATACCACTATTCTTATGGACAGATGCAATAGTAAGAGGAACTGAAATGGGAGCTAAGGACGGTGTAAAAGGAGTTAAGAAAATTCCTAGTAATATAAAAATGATATTTAACCTAGCAGGTAATACATTAATAAATCAACATTCTGACCATAATAGGACTGCTGAAATATTAAAAGATGAAAACAAAGTAGAGTTTATAGTAGTTAGTGATATATTTATGACTCCTAGTGCTAAGTTTGCAGATATACTACTTCCAGGTGATACAGTATTCGAAAGAAACAATATTACTACTCCTTGGACATATGGAGACTTTGTGTTATACGCCAATAAAGTTGTTGACCCTCCTTTTGAATGTAAATTTGAATATGAGTGGTTAAAAGAAGTAGCAGAAAAGCTAGGACTAAAAGATGAATTTACTGAAGGTAATGAAACAAATGAAGATTGGACTAGGTGGATAGTAAAAGGTATTCAAGAAAATCATCCCGATTTTCCAAGTTTTGAGGAATTTAGGGAAAAAGGAATATATAGGTTTAAATTTGATAAGCCATTAGTTGCATTTAAGGAGCAAATAGAAAACCCAGAAAATAATCCATTCCCTACTCCATCAGGAAAGATAGAAATATTCTCTCAAAGATTATATGATATGAAGACTCCAAAAGAAATTCCAGCAATACCAAAATATATTTCATCTTGGGAAGGGCCTGAGGATCCACTAACTAAAAAATATCCTCTACAATGTATTGGACATCATATTAAGAGACGTTGTCACTCTACTCATGATAACAATCCTTGGGGTGAAGAAGTAGAACCACAATCAATTTGGATTAACCCTATTGATGCAGAAAATAGAAATATTAAAGATGGCGATATAGTTAGAGCCTTTAATGATCGTGGAATAGTTCAATTACCAGCAAAAGTTACAAATAGAATAATGCCTGGAGTTACAAGTATTCCTCAAGGAGCTTGGTGGACACCAGATGAAAATGGAGTTGATATTAGAGGAAGTATAAATACTTTAACAACCCATAGACCAACTCCTTTGGCAAAAGGAAATCCACAACACACTAATTTAATTGAAGTAGAGAAGGCTTAAATAAATTTTCAAGATAGGGGGAGTTATTGTGGCTAAACAATTAGGATTTTGTATAGAGCAAAATATATGTATGGGATGCAAGGCATGTCAAGTTGCATGTAAAGATAAAAGCGATTTGGATTTAGGACAATTGTTTCGAAAAGTAACTGAAGTTAATGGAGGAGAGTATAGTAATGATGGAAATGGAATAAACCAAAATATATTCTCTTATTTTACATCAATGTCTTGTAATCATTGTGAAAATGCTGCATGTGTTGAAGCTTGTCCAACAGGAGCTATGTATAAAAGAAAAGATGATGGAATTGTTTTAGTTAATAAGGAAGTCTGTATCGGATGCCGTGCTTGTGAACAGGCCTGTCCTTATGATACACCAACATATAACCCTAATGAAAAGAAAATGGGTAAATGCGATTTTTGTGTAGATTTAATAATACAAGGGAAAGATCCTATATGTATAGGGTCATGTCCTGTAAGAGCACTTCATTATGGTGAAATTAAAGAATTGAGAAGTAAATATGGCAAAGTAGATACTGTAGCAGGGTTACCAGAACCTACTACAAAACCCTCACTTGTTATTGTTCCTCATAAAAATGCAGGTAAATAACATACAGAGTCAATCAAGTATATTACTTATTAAATGGATAAACTAAAAGAAGATGCGAGCTCGCATCTTCTTTTAGTTTATCCTATTATCTAGCACAGTCTTGGGATTTACCTATTAGAATTTCCAATCCATGATGAACACTTTCTAATATATAATCTAAGGATTCTTTAACTGCCTTGGGACTACCAGGTAAATTGATTATCAAGGTCTTATTTCTTATTCCTGAAACTCCTCTAGATAACATAGCTCTTGGTGTAATGCTAAGACTATAATATCTTATGGCTTCGGCTATTCCATTTGCCATCCTATTACATGCCCTTACTGTAGCTTCAGGAGTTACATCTCTTTGACTAAATCCCGTTCCTCCTGTAGTCAAAATTAAATCCACCTTTAGATTATCTGCCATATTAATTATTTCATTATATATATCTTGTTCTTCATCAGGAAGTATAATCTTTTTTGTTACAATATATCCTTTACTTTCCACAATTTCAGATATTATTTCTCCAGACTTATCTTCTCTTGCTCCTATGGAGCCTTTATCACTTGCAGTTATTATCCCAACCTTGAACATATTTATCACTCCAAGTATAATTATATATTCTCAGCCTTTTCTACTCTTACAGCAGAAATCTTATACTCAGCTGTTTTTGTAATAGGATCAAAGGCTGAATTCGTTAATTCATTTACTGGTGATTCTTTATAATGAAATGTCATAAACATCATTCCTGGTTTTACTTTATCAGTTATAGTTACCCTTGTTAATATAGAACCTCGTCTTGAGGTAACTCTTACAAAATCCTCTTCTTTTAACCCTAATTTTTCTGCATCTGCAGGGTTTATTTCTGCAAGTTCATGAGGTCTTATATCATCTAATTTCTTAGAATGTCTTGTCATTATATTATAATGATATAACATTCTTCCTGTTGAAAGAAGTATGGGATAATCTTCACATACAAGCTCTGCTGGTTCTTCGTATTCAACTGGAATCATCCATCCTTTTCCCCTTGGGAATACTCCTTTATGAAGATATGGTGTTCCTGGATGTTCCTCTGTTGGGCATGGCCATTGTAAGCCTACTTTATCTATTCTTTCATAAGTTATACCCCTATAACTAGGTGTTGTTTTTCTTATTTCATTAAATATTTCTTCCGAATTTTTATAATCAAATCCGCTAGCACCTAATCCTTTTGCTACATCACAAAGTATTTTCCAATCCAGTCTACATTCTCCTGGTGCCTCTACAGCTTTCCTAACTCTTTGTACTCTTCTTTCAGTATTTGTGAATGTCCCATCCTTTTCTGCATAAGAAGTAGCCGGAAGTACAACATCGGCAAATTTAGCTGTTTCAGTTAGGAATAAATCCTGTACCACAAGAAAATCTAAGTTAGATAAAGATTTCTTAACATGATTTGCATCTGGATCAGTTAAAACTGGATCTTCTCCCATAATATACATAGCCTTAACATTTCCTGCAAAAGCCTCATCTAGCATCTCAGGTATTCTAAGACCATTATTAGGACTTAATTCTACATTCCAAACTTCCTCAAAGAACTCTCTACTCTTATCATCCATTACATTTTGATATCCTGGATAAGTATTGGGAAGAGCTCCCATATCACAGGCACCTTGCACATTATTTTGTCCACGCAATGGATTTATTCCTGAATTTTCTACACCAAGGTGTCCAGTCAGCATAGCCAAATTTGCAAGATTCATAACATTTGCTGTTCCTGTAGTATGTTCAGTTATTCCTAATGTATAGAATATACCTGCCTTTTTAGTGCTTGTATATAATTTAGCAGTTTCATACAACATTTCCTCAGATATTCCAGTTATCCTAGATACTACCTCTGGAGGATATTTTTCTATCACCTCTAATATTTGAGCAAATCCTGTACAACGACTTTCTATAAATTCTTTATCATGCCAATTTTCTTTTACTATAATATACATCAACCCATTTACTAAAGCTGCATCTGTACCTGAATTTAAAGGCAACCATATAGTAGCCATCTCTGCAAGCTCAGTACGTCTAGGGTCTATTACAATAAGTTTCGAACCATTTTTAACTGCCTTTTTCATCTTATTTCCAATTATGGGATGAGCCTCTGTAGCATTTGAGCCTATTATAAATAATACCTCATTGCCTTCTACTTCCGATATAGCATTGGTCATAGCTCCACTTCCTAATGTTGTTGCAAGACCTGCAACTGTAGGAGCATGTCAGGTTCTAGCACAGTGATCCACATTATTAGTTCCTATAGCAGCTCTCATCATTTTTTGAAATACAAAGTTATCTTCATTAGTACAACGTGCAGAGCTCAATCCAGCAACTGAGTCTGAACCATATTCTTCTTTTGCTTTTTTAAGATTACTTACTACTAAAGTCATTGCCTCTTCCCAGCTGGACTCTACAAATTCTCCATTTTTCTTTATTAAAGGCTTAGTTAGTCTATCTGGACTATTTATAAAATCTATATGATATCTTCCCTTTACACAAAGAGAATTTCCATTTACTGGGGAATCAGGATTTGGAGTTACTCCTACTACTTTTCCGTCTTTAACATTTAGATCAAAGTTACATCCAGTTCCACAAAATGGACATGTAGTACGAACCTTCTCAACTTCCCAAGGTCTTGTCCCTTTTAATTGTTTGTTTATAAGTGCTCCTGTGGGACATGCAGTTATACATTGACCACATAATCTGCAGTTTTTATAATCAATAGGATTGTCAAATCCTGTTGTAATCTTAGATTTAAAACCTCTTCCTGAAAAATCAATGGCCGATGTAACTTGAATTTCTTTACATACTCTTACACATTTTCCACATAAAATACATTTGCTTTGATCTCTTTCCATAACGGGATTCAAACTGTCTATTGCATATTTTTTTACTTCTCCCTTATAGGAACCTTCTTTTATTCCATATCTATAGCATAAATCTTGAAGTTGACATTCTCCTGATTTTTCACATGTCAAGCAATCCTGCGGGTGATTTGAATATAGTAAATCTAAAATCTCCCTACGTGTTTTAACTACTCTCTCAGATTCCGTATATACTACCATTCCTTCTTTTACTTTAGCTGAACATGATGCTACAAGATTTTTAGAACCTTCCACTTCTACTACACATAATCTACATCCTCCAAAGGGTGAAAGTTCCTTATCATAACATAAAGTAGGGATATCCACACCATTTTCTCTAGCAGCTTCTAATATTGAAACTCCATCTTCTACTATAATTTTTTTTCCATTCATAGTAAGTGTAACCATTTTTTCACCTCCGTACTTAATTAAAAGTTAACCAGCTAACTACCAAACTTCTGCGTAGGCTACATTAACATAGATTTCTTCCAATTTAGCCTTATGCATCTTTTCCATTTCCATAAGTCCAAGGAATAGTTTTCTCTGCTCCTCATCTATACAAATATCAGCTAGATTTTTATACATATCCATAGCTTCTTCCTCATTTTTTATTGCTAGACCAATAGCATCAGCAAATTTCATTTCTACAGTTAGCTTTGGTTTATCTATAGTTTCAGCTATTTTATAATCATTTGTTTGATGTAACCTTATCTCATTTATATCACTAACTAAAAATTCCTCTAAAAATTTCTTATGCTTTAACTCTTCTTCTGCCAACTCTTGGAAGGTTTCTTTAAGATAATTATCCTTAACTTTGTTTGTAGCTCCTATATAAAATTCATATGCTTCTATTTCGTTTTCAACAGCAAATTTTATAATGGCTTTAATATCATCGGTTTTCATCTTATCCCTCCTCTAGTCATTATCTTTCTTAGTATTTTCAATTTTTTCTATCTTTTCCATTATATCAGCCAACCCTAAAGTCTTTGACCAACTAGACTCTACAAATTTATTTCCTATCTTTCTATAGGGCTTATCTGGATTCTCTAACTGAGTCAATTCAGTAGTCAATCTGCCTTTCAAACATAGTGGTCTGCCATTAGCAGGTGATTTAGCCCTTACAGCAACTTTCTTTTTGTTTTTAGACAATACTTCAAACTCACAACCATATTGACATACCTTACAATTTACAGTCTTAACCTCTGCATCCCAAGTTCTTACTTTTCCCATTAGTCTTTTATCTACTAAAGCACCTACAGGACATACAGTCACACATCTATTACAAGATATGCATTTTGATGTTTCAAAGGTTTGATCTGCATCTAAAACTATTTTAGTTTCATATCCTCTTTCTGCAAAGGATAAAACCTTTCTATCATCTATTTGATTACAAGTTCTAACACATTTTCCGCATAAAATACATTTACTATTATCCTTTAATATATATGGACTTGAGGTATCCATAAGTTTTGGTCTTACTGCACCATCATGTTTTCTAAACTTAACATCATATCTATATGCATATTTTTGTAATAAACATTCTCCTGCTTTTTGACAGGTCAAACAATCATTTGGATGGCTATCTAATAAAAGCTGTAAAATATTCTTTCTGGCATTTACTACCTTCTCAGTTTCAGTATTTACAACCATCCCTTCTCTAACTTTAACAGAACAGGAGGTTTCAAGTTTTCTGCTTCCTTCTATTTCAACTAAACATAATCTACAAGCAGATACTACTTCTAGATTTGGGTCATAGCAAAGAGCTGGAATCTCTATACCAAGTTCCTTTGCAGCCTGAATTACAGAATAGCCTTCAGGTACTGTTACACTTTGCCCATCTATTGTAAGATTAACTTTTTTCACAATCTTACCTCCTTTCTATCTTTTGATTACCGCTCCTACAGGACATACTGACATACAATTTCCACATTTAATACATTTACCAGTATCTATTACATGTCTTTCCTTTACTTTACCATCAATACAAGAAACTGGACAGTTTCTAGCACATTTAGTACAACCAATACATTTATCTGAAATATAATATTCTAAAAGTGCTTGACATGCACCAGCAGGACATTTTTTATCCCTTATATGAGCTTCATATTCATCTCTAAAGTATTTTAATGTAGTAATTACTGGGTTAGCAGCTGTTTGACCAAGTCCACATAATGATGCGGAACTAATAGTTTCAGATAGACTTTCTAGTCTTTCTATATCCCCTTCTTCTCCCTTACCTTCAGTAATTCTCTCTAATATTTCCAACATTCTCTTTGTACCTTCTCTACAAGGAACACATTTTCCACAGGACTCCTCAACAGTAAAATCTAGGAAAAACCTAGCAATATCTACCATACAATTGTTTTCATCCATTACAACCATTCCGCCTGAACCCATTATGGAACCTAATTTTCCTAAGGACTCAAAATCCACCAGAGTATCTAGATATTCAGCAGGTATACATCCACCTGAAGGACCTCCTGTTTGGACAGCCTTAAACTTCTTACCATTAGGTATTCCTCCACCTATATCATATACGATTTCTCTAAGGGTCATACCCATTGGAATTTCAACTAATCCTGTATTTTCAATCTTGCCACCTAATGCAAAAACTTTAGTTCCTGGAGATTTTTCAGTTCCAATACTTCTAAACCATTCTACTCCTTTTTCAAATATTATTGGTACATTTGCAAGAGTTTCAACATTGTTTATAATAGTTGGTTTTTGCCATAAACCCTTATGAGCTGTTCTATGGATTTTAGTCCTTGGCATACCTCTTCTTCCTTCTATGGATTCCATAAGAGCTGTACCTTCTCCACATACAAAAGCTCCTGCTCCAAGTCTAAGCTCAATATCAAAGTCAAAGTCTGTACCTAATATACCTTTACCTAATAGTCCATATTCTCTAGCTTGTTTTATGGCTACTTCTAACCTTTGAACTGCTATTGGGTATTCTGCCCTAACATATATAAATCCTTGATTAGCTCCTACAGCATAACCTGCTATAGCCATAGCTTCTAATACAGAATGTGGGTCTCCTTCTAATATTGATCTATCCATAAATGCACCTGGATCACCTTCATCTGCGTTACATATTATATATTTTTGATCTGCATCATATTTATAAGCTTCCTCCCATTTTCTACCTGCTGGGAAACCTGCTCCTCCTCTACCACGAAGATTAGAATCTTTCATAGTTTTTATTACTTCTTCTTGTGTCATTTCAGTTATTACCTTTGCTAATGCAGAGTAGCCATCCATTGCTATGTATTCTTCTATGTCTTCTGGAGCTATAACCCCACAATTTCTAAGGGCAATTCTTGTTTGTTTTTTATAGAAATTAACCTCACTAACTGGTTTGATTTTATCTTCCACTAAAGATTCCTTAAATAATCTTCTCTTTACTATATGACCCTTTATTATATGTTCTTCAACTATCTCTTCAACATCCTCTAATGTAACATGGCTATAAAACACTCCCTCAGGATATACAACTATATTTGGTCCTGATTCACAAAGTCCAAAACAACCTGTAAGTACTACTTGAATTTCCTCTCCTAATCCCTTTTCATTTATCTTTTCTTCTATTAAATCCTTTATCTTATCTCCACCACCTGAATGGCAGCCTGTTCCTCCGCAGACTAATATATGATGTTTCTTAAGTCCTGCTATTTCTTCTATAAACTCCTTGCCTAACTCTGATTGACGAAGTTTTATTCTATTTAAAGCTTCTTCTTTAATTTTTTTCAATTCATTAATTGTGGTCATATTTACACCTCCATATTATCTATACTTATCTAAAATGCCTTTTACATCTTCAGGTTTTAATCTGCCATATACATCATCATTTACTGATAAAACTGGTGCCAATCCACATGCCCCTATACATCTAGTTGCTGTTAGGGAGAATTTCATATCTGGTGTAGTTTGACCTGATTCAATTCCCAATTCTTCCATAACCTTGTTAAGTAACTCATGGGAACCCTTTACATAACAAGCTGTTCCTAAACATACACCTATTCTGTATTCTCCTTTAGGAATTAATGAAAATTGAGAATAAAAAGTAACTACACCATATATTTCTGATAATGGAATATCTAATCCTTTAGATATGATCTCTAACACTTCTACAGGTAAATATCCAAATAGCCCCTGAGCTTTTTGTAACACTGGCATTAAGGCTCCCTGCTTGTCTTCATTTTCTTTAATAAACACCTTAAAATCTTCAATTTTTTCCTTGTTTTTTTCCATATCAAATTTAAATTCCATAATAAACCTCCTTTTTAATCTTATTTTGAAAATAGACAGCAATCCTAATGTGCTGTCTATGATAAAGGTTTACACCTCTTAATAAAATCCATCTTAATTTCAACTATTCATTAATCTTATTTAAGTTTTTTTGCTATAGATTTTTAACACCATCATTTTATAATATTAAGTATATTTTGTCAATATTATTGATTATGTAAACTTCTCTTTGGGTATATAAAAATATTTATATTTATATTAAATCCTATAAATATTTTTCTAAAGTCATTAATTTCTACATTTATATAGTATAATTTATTATATATGACTAAAAGGAGTGATTTTTTTGATAAAAACTAATAAAGACAAATTAGTAATTCAATCAGTACAGGGTAAAATTCATAGTCCTATAATGGGACCAAGTCCCTATAGAATAAGTAGTGATGGCAAACCTATGATTTTACATGGAACAGGAGGCATTACTTACAATTTTCAAATTGGAGATTCTTGTATGAACCTTGTAGGTGACCATGTGGAACCAGGTGTAAGTATTAGAAATGAAGATGTAGCTGAAAATAGACCTCTAATGGTTCTATCCTGTGTAGGAAATGAAGCTAGAGTAATATCTGGAGATGCAAAAGGTGCAAAGGGATTTGTCACTGGTATGCATGGAGGAATTGAGCATGTCCTTATATACTTCCCACAGGAAGATTTAGAAAAAATGGCTATAAATGATACAATACTTATTAAAGCAAATGGTCAAGGTCTTAAAATGGAAGGTCATGATGATGTACTAATAATGAACCTTGACCCTAATCTATTTGAAAAAATGGGAATCAGAGAAAATGAAAATGGAGAGTTAGAAGTTCCTGTAGTAACTGAAATCCCTGCCCATCTAATGGGTTCTGGTATAGGTAGTTCCACTAGCCTTACTGGAGATTATGATATAACTACTGGAGATAAAGAAGCGGTAAAAAAATATGGAATAGACAAACTTAGATTTGGAGATATAGTGCTATTAAGGGATTGCGATAATACTTATGGACGCCAGTATTTAGAAGGTGCAGTAACTATTGGTGTAATAGTGCATTCAGATTGTATACTGGCAGGACATGGACCTGGAGTTACAGGTCTAATTAGCTGTAAAACATCCAAAATAAAGGGAATAAAAACAGAAGATGCTAATATAGCAAACTATCTCGGTGTAAAATAATATGAAATTCATTTCAAATTTTAACAATAGAGAGATGTTTTTCTTAGGATTTTTAGTTTTAATAAATCTTACTTCATTTATATTGTTCGGAATAGATAAAAGTAAAGCAGAAAAGAAAAAATGGAGAATAGCAGAAGCATATTTATTAGGAATATCTTTCTTTGGTGGTTCCATAGGTAGTTTAATAGGCATGGTAATATTTAAACATAAACTAAGCAAAAAGAAATTCTATATCGGTGTTCCTTGCTTTCTAATGTTGAATAAATTTATTGAATTAATTGTATTTAATAGTATCAGGTAGAAATAGTAGAACGGATTAATAAAAGAGTGACTTAAGTCACTCTTTTATTAATCCTAATTTGTATATCTTTAAAAGTTATTAGCAAAATTATATATCTTTAATAAATTTTATAACCCCTAAACCTCCTATTAAAGATATAGCCAATCCTCCAATTCTAAAGTTTGACGCAATGTTGTCAATCATATTAAAATATGAAGCAGCATCCATCATAACTTTATAACCACGTTTATTTGCAGAACTTACTATTTCTTTACTTATAAAAAAGGAGGAGAAAATAAATATTAGCCCAATAATTAAGAAAAATAAAAATACAATCAATAATTTTTTACTAGATATTAAATTTTTCATTCATAGTCCTCCATTTATATTTTATAAGTTAATCATAAATAAATAAGGGTCAAATCTGTAAATTTCTCAACATAAACTACTGCTGTATTACCTGTATCCGTCCAAACCATCGAAGGATTTATCAGTTCACTTAATTACTGATATAAATCTTAGAGAATCAAAATCAACACAACATTAAGAATGAGTATAGAAAAAACTATCACTTTGCTAATTCTCTAAAGGATTACAGTAGAAAGGCTATTTTCTATACCAAATTGCTGTAATCTTGAAAACTTAAGATACATGGATTTAATAAATATAGATCCCATGCCATATGTACATTACTCTCATACCTTATGAAAAAATAATCAGTAATTATCAAAGGATTAAATTTAACAAATTTACTTGGAATAAATAGGAATTAATCTTGAGATAGTAGTAATTGGAAATTTACAAACTAATTATTCAATAAGTTATATTGCATTTAAATTATGAATTATCCTTTTATTACATAATCTCAATGTATTAATATAATATCATAAAAAAATATAAAATTCTAATTACATAATACCCAAAAAATCGACATTCATCATATCTTTCCTTACCATCAAACTCAATATTAATTATTTACTCTTTAATTTCTTCATAAAAAGATAATTGCAAACTATTCTTGTTTCTAATATTTTATACAATTATTCAGCTTCTAAACAATAATCTACTCATATTTTATATATAATCATAACCACCCGTTAGCGGGTGGTATTCATAAACAATAAATAATGACAGGGAAAATTCCCTGTCATTTCTATTATCTTCTAAAACCTCTGTTGTTACCTTTTTCTTGTTTTCTTTTTTTTCTACAGTCTGCACATCTTTGGGGCTCATTATCAAAGCCCTTTTCCTTATAGAATTCTTGCTCTCTTTCTGTAAAAACAAAATCTGTACCACAGTCTTTACATTTTATTGTCTTATCTGCCATTTCAACATTCCTCCTTTACATTTATTATAAGATTTAAAATACAATCAAAAATATTGCATAAAAGAGGAAATGTTGTTTACTCAATTAGTAATCTTCTCAATTCTAAATCTTATTTGATATTAACAGTATAATTCTATTTTTAAAACTATGCAATAGAATTATTATTTATTATTTAAATATTCCAAATGGTTTACCTACAGGTAAAAAAGTTTTTCCAAAATGCTCATTTAATACTGACGCTCCTGAGCCATAAAATGATAATAATGAAATAATAAGCTCTGAATACGCCGCTAATTTATGTGGAAATTCTCCCATGATGCCAAAGGAATCAAGAGTTAATCCGAGAAATAATAGGTCTATGAAGAAGAAAATTAGAAATAATACCTTATGTGTTTCCATAGCACCTACAGTCATAAAAATTGTAAATATTAGATATCCTAAAAATGCAAATCCCAATTGCTTTGTATCCACATTTGATGCTAGAGCTTCACCAAATACACCCATATTTATCATCCAAGATGTGGCAACTCCCATCCAAAAGAATCCATAAGCTCCAAATGCAGTGGTACCAAAAGTGTTATTTCTCTTTGAATCATTAATAGAAGCAAATAGTTGAGCGAAGGCTCCCAGAAATATTGCCCATGGTATTACAAATGATAATCCCTGTGTAATACCTAGCTTTTGCGTTGATGCCACCAAGGTTACCATTGCTAGTCCAAAAAGACCTATTGCCGATGGATCTGCATTAACAATTTTTACATTTTGCGTGTGATTTTTCTCCATAAAATCCTCCTTTAAATAATATAATCCTTTATATGATACCATGTTTTAGATTAATATCAAGTTATTTTTTATCAAATTTAAAGGAGAACTAAATATTTTCTATTTGCCAGTCTATAGGCTCTTTTCCTATAGATTCTAAAAATTTATTTGTCTTAGAAAATGGCTTTGAACCAAAAAAACCTCTAGTAGCCGATAATGGACTTGGATGAACTGATGTTATTATATAATGTTGAGGATTAGTTATAAAAGCTTTCTTCTTAATTGCATTATTTCCCCAAAGAATAAATACTATAGGGTCATCCCTTTCATTTAATAATCTAATAATGTGATCCGTAAATATTTCCCAACCAATTTTGCTATGGGAGTTAGCCTCTCCAGCCCTTACAGTCAAAGAAGTATTTAATAGAAGTACTCCTTCTTTAGCCCATTTAGTTAAGGTACCATTATTTGGTATATAACAGCCTAAATCATCTTTCAATTCTTTATAAATATTTACTAATGAAGGCGGTATCCTAACACCCGGTTTTACTGAAAAACTTAGTCCATATGCTTGATTAGGTCCATGATAAGGATCTTGCCCCAATATAACTACTTTAACATCTTTATAAGAAGTATAATGTAGTGCATTAAATATATCGTGCATATCAGGATATATTATTCTAGTTCTATATTCTTTAATCAAGAATTCCCTAAGTTTCTGATAATATTCTTTCTCCATCTCTCCCTCTAATAATTCCTGCCAATCATTATTAAATATTTTTTTCATAACCAATTTCTCTCCTTCTAATACAACATACATTATATTGTATCCTATTTTTTACTATATTTATTCTACCCATTTTAATAATAAAACTAAGCCAAAATTGGCTTAGTTTTATTATTAAAAATGTAATTGAATATCCTTAACCAATTCTTCCATTAAACCCTTCACTGAAATAATCTTATTTATATTATATGCATTGGCACCTGCAAATGCAAATCCTGAATTAAGATTTCCTTTTTGTGCATTAATTAGAGCATTCGCTATACAATATTGTACTTCTGTAGGTTTGCATGGCTTTAAACAATTTGTAATGCATTTTATTGGTTTCCTTAGTCCTGCCTTAGCATCTTCTATAAATTTGTTGTTTATAGCCCTCCCTATTAGACCAACTGGACTATTGATTAGCACTATGTCTCCTTCATTTGCATTTATATAAGATTCTTTAAAATTTTCAGATGCATCACATTCTTCCGTTGCTACAAATCTGCTTCCCATCTGCACACCTGATGCACCTCGTTTTAGTAATTCAGCAATATCTTTTCCATTCATTATTCCTCCTGCAGCTATAATAGGAATATCTCTTCCATACTTTTCTTCATATGGTTTAATAGCTCCCAATACTTCTAACAATAAAGTATTTAAATCCTTAGAGGAGTCTTTCAATTCTTCCTTTGAAAACCCCAAATGTCCGCCTGCCTTTGGTCCCTCTAATACAATTGCATCTGGAATAATATCATATCGTTTATCCCAAGTTTTACATATAAGGGTAGCTGCTCTGTCAGATGAAACAATAGGTACAACCTTAGTATCTGTTCCCTTAGTGAAACTAGGTAAGGTAAGGGGAAGCCCTGCACCTGAAAAGATTATATCTATTTTTTCCCTGACTGCTTCTATAACTACTTCTTCAAAATTATTTAGAACTGCCATTATATTGATACCAACAATCCCCCCCTTGGCTATTTCCTTTGCCTTTCTAATATGGTACCTTAAAGCTCTTGAGTTTGCTTCATTCTTATTTTGGTAATAATCTGGTTCATTAAACCCAATCTCAACACCAGATAACACACCTACTCCTCCATTTAAGGCTACATTACCTGCTAGATTTGATAAGGAAATACCAATTCCCATACCTCCTTGCACAATAGGCAACTTAGCAATTAGATTTCCTATTTTAAGTTTAGGTAGTTCCATTTTCCCCTCCTATATAAAAGTATTAAGCTAATTTAGCATAGCTTAATATTTAGTATATATTTTTTTATATAAAAAAGATAGGGGGATTTTTATATCTAATCCCTATTTTTTAATTATTTAATGAATAAAGAAAAATTTCTTTATTATCCATTATAAAATCTAAAATACATCTACTTAGAGAAGATACTTTCAAATTTTCTGTACTGTAATTTACAATTTCGTCATCATCTCTTACAAATTCAACTGCTAAATTAAGCTCTTCTATAAGTGTTTTTATAAATGTACTCAATAAATTTAAATACTCAAATTCTTTATCAGAAATCATATTATCTTCAAGTATTGTAAATATATTTTCATATATTGTTCTAAAAGAATATACACCTTCTGAATACATCATTTCCTTATTCTCATATGATAAAAAATTTAAATTAGCATTAATATCTAGAAACAATGACGAAATGTAGGTTAATTTATTATAATAACATTATAATATAAATATCAGTATTTGTTTGTCGAATTCTAAATGTTATTTAATTTGCTTAAAAATATATAATTGCCAAAGAAACTATTTCCTTGGCAATTATATATTTTTCCCCTATATTATTTTTTTAATAATTTTGCTTTATTCTGAGCTTTTCCTTTCTTCCTAAGATTTAGTTCTTCTTTCCTAGAAGTAAATCTAGCTTCCTTTTGGAGCTTTATATAATTATTCCATCTATCATAGGAAAGTTCTCCACTTAATAATGCATTTTTAATAGCACAATCTGGCTCTTTATTATGGCTGCAGTCTTTAAATCTGCATAATCTGCTCAACTCTTCAATCTCTGAGAATGTAGTATCTAACCCATCCTCAACATTCCACAATGCAAGCTCTCTCATACCAGGAGTATCTATTATCATAGTTCCACTGTTTAACACAATCAATTGTCTATGGGTTGTAGTGTGTCTTCCCTTACTATCGTCTTCTCTAATATCATTAACTTTCATAATATTCTCCCCAGATAAGGCATTGACTAAAGAAGATTTTCCTACTCCTGAAGAACCAAGAAATACTATAGTCTCTCTTGGTTTAAGATATTTCTTTAATTCATCTATTCCTTCTCCTGTAATGGAACTAATAAAGAAAATGGGTACTCCCATAGCTACATTTTCTACTTGTAAATTATATTCTTCAATATTATCAGCTAGATCCGATTTGGTTAAAACAATTGCTGGACTGCCCCCACTTTCCCATGCAATTGAAAGATATCTCTCAATCCGTTTTATATTAAAGTCATGGTTTAAAGATGAAACTATAAATACATGGTCAAAATTAGATGCTATCATCTGCTCCTTTTCATAATGAGAATCATATCTTGAGAACTTACTCTTTCTATCTAATACATAATAGATTATATCCTCTCCATAAGGATTGTGCTTAACTAAAACAAAATCTCCTACAGCAGGATATATACTATAATTATCATTATAAAATACTGAACCTTTGAGTCTTGCTCTTTTCTCCATATTATCATAGATTATCGTATACATTTCCTTGTGAACTTCAATTACTCTTGCTGGCACAAGATTATCTTTATCTATATTAATTAATTCTATTTGATTTCTAAAGAAATCTGTAAAACCATAATTTTCAATACAATTATTCATTTAATACCTCCAATTTAATCAACTTTCTATTAATTTTTATACTTATAAATTTGGGATTTATATTCTTTTTCATAAAACATCACTCCTTCTAATTTTTTAAAAATGGGCATAAAAATACCGCAGACAAAACCATCCATGGATATCTACGGTAATATTATTTAATTATTATTGGATTTAAGTAGACGTGAAAGGTTGATTCTACGGCACAAGGTCTATTGCATAACAAAAAAACATACTGTTTACTATTAATTCCTTGACCCATATTTGATTTTATTGAGTAATCACCATTATCATTGTTATCATATTACATCAACTCCTTCACCAATATATCTTATATTATATATTTCCTCCAATATTGTTGTCAAGAAATATTCATTTTATTCTTAATATTTTAGAGCAGCTATAAAACTCCCAAAGACCAATTGACAAAAGAAGCTATATTAGATATGATTTTTGTATATATACCTAAATTTAACATATTTATCTGGCTATAAAATTACTTAATAATGTATTTAGAAAGGATAATTTAGATGAGAAAGATAATATTAAGTGCTGATAGTACCTGCGATTTGAATAATGAACTAATACAGCATTATGGTGTCAAACATTATCCTTATACTATCCTTTTAGATGGAAAAACCTATAAGGACAATATAGATATCACACCACCTGAAATTTTTGAAGTCTATTATAAAAAAAAGCTGCTTCCAAAAACATCTGCCATAAATACTATGGAATATTATAATTATTTCAAACCTTTGATAGATGATGGATATGAAATAATACATATCAATCTTGGCGGTGTTCTTACAAGCAGTTATAATAACTGTTGTATAGTAGCAAAGGAACTAGGTAATATCTATCCTGTAGATTCACAAAATCTCTCTACTGGTTCTGCTCTTTTAGTATTGAAAGCCGCAGATATGATAAATCAAGGACTCACAGCAAAGCAAATTAGCAATACTTTAAACAATTATAAGGAAAAAATACATATGAGCTTCATTCTGGATACCTTGGATTTTTTATATGCTGGCGGACGATGTTCAAAGATTTCATCTCTTGGCTCAAATCTATTGAAAATAAAACCTGTTATCAATGTAAATAACAAATCAGGTGCTATGAGTTTAGGAAATAAATACAGGGGAACAATTGAAAAAGTTATAGTAAAATATATTAAGGACAAACTATCAAGCCATGATGATATTAATAATGAACATATCTTTCTCGTCCATTCTGGAATGGATGAGAAGATTATTAGTCTTGCTAAAAATACAATTTTAGAACATACGAATTTCAAGAAAATCTATGTAACAATTGCAAGTTGTACTATATCATGTCACTGTGGTCCAAATACTCTTGGTATAGCCTTTGAAACCAAATAACTAAATAAATAATCTGACCCAAAGAAGTTGGATACATTAAATTAAGTAACTCATAAGGATTAAGTTCTATTATATTGAATAGGACTTAGTCCTTTTAATTTACTTTTAATTCTATATTTATTATACCATTCAATATAATCTTCCTAAAATGATTTATATTCTTGAACTCTTGTAAATATAATAACTCTGGTTTAACAAACCAAAGAAATTTTTATTATAGTCTTTACCATTTATTATAATTAGCTTTCTTCAATTAAAAAATTTACAAATAAATTATCTTGACTTTTTATGACTACAGTTGTAGACTATAAATACAAACTACATTTGTAGTCATATTTTTATAGGAGGTGAAAAAATGGAAAAATCAGCTAAAATATCAAACTCAGAATGGGATGTCATGGAAATTCTTTGGGAGAAAAACCCACTCAGTTCTAAAGAAATAATTGAAAAGGCTGGACAAAAAAGAGATTGGAAACCAACTACTATTAAAACTCTTATTTCAAGGCTTGTAGATAAAAATATCTTGAGTTATGAAAAAATAGGAAAATCTTACTACTATTATCCCCTTTTAAAAAAAGAGGAATGTATTAGTGTAACAAGTAATAAATTCATTAATAAATTCTACAAGGGGGAGTTAAAAGCTATGCTTGCTAGCTTCATTGAAGAATATGAACTTTCTAATGAGGACATTAACGAATTAAAAGAAATCTTAGATAAAAAGAAGAGTTAAGGAGAGTCATTTATCATGCTTGTAAGACTTTTTTATACAATTTTAGAAGCTTCAATGAAGTCTAGTCTTTTAATTGGAATTATTTTATTGGTGAAGAATATATTTAGAGAGAAAATAGGAGTTAGAGGTCAAAATATTCTTTGGTTTTTACTTATTATAAGGTTAACTTTATCCAATGTGAATCTAAGGTGCTTTAATATATTTTCTAGAATCAACCCTTATAATATTATATTAAAACCTAATTATGTAATAACAAAATCCCAGATATTTAAGTGGTTTAATGATGGATTAAATCATCAAAATATTAATTTACATAAATTTTCCTCTAATTTCTCACTTAAATATTTTTTGCCAAGTATATGGATTTTAGGCATATTAATATTAGGACTGTATTTCATATTATCTAATATAAAATATGGACATTTAGTTAATATTAGCAAGATACCTGTAGAAGGACATATTAAACAAATATTATTTAAATGTACAAAAAAGCTTAGTATAAAAACATCTTTGCAGTCTTATAAATCATCTTTTGTCTATTCTCCTTGTTTGTATGGCTTTTTTAACCCCTGTATATTATTACCTGATGACATAGAAGAAAAAATTCATATTGATGATTTAAAGTATGTGATTGCACATGAATTAGCCCATTATAAAAGAAAGGATATATTGATTTATATGATTATATATATCCTACAGATAATCTATTGGTTTAACCCTATTGTTTGGTACGGTCTTTGCAAAATGAAAAATGATTGCGAAATTGCTTGTGATGCCTTAGCTCTTTCGTCTTTTGAAGAAGATGAAAAAGAAAATTATGGTTTATGTATAATAAATCTATTGGAAAAAAATAGAGCTAAACCATATAGGATCATTACTACAGAATTTATAAATAAGAAGAGGTATCTAAAAAGGAGGATTATAATGATAAAGAAATTTAAAGAAGGTTCATATAAATTGTCACTTGTGACTATATTGCTGTTTATGTTAATGTCTGGCGTATTTTTAAGCAATGGAAATATGAAGGTATCTGCTGACGATTATTCAAGTAGTACCCCAGTTATAAATAAAGAAGATATCCAATTAATAGAAATGATTTGGCCTGTACCTAATTCTAAAAGGATTTCTGCACCTTTTGGTAAAAGAGTACATCCAGTTACAAAAATGGAAAAAAATCATACTGGTATTGATATTCCTGGAAAAGAAGGAGAAATTATTATTGCAGCAGCAGATGGTAAAGTAGTATTTTCAGAATTTGATGAGGGATATGGTAAAACAATAATTATTGACCATGGTAATGATTTAGCCACAGTATATGCTCACTGCTCTGAACTCCTTGTTAAAGAAAATGAAGAAATAACTTCTGGTACAGCTATTGGAAAAATAGGCATGACTGGAGCTAGTACTGGTCCACATTTACATTTTGAAGTAAGAAAAGATGGAGAAGCCGTTGAACCATTAGACTATTTTAAAAACAACTAATTATATAATAGGGAAAAGACATAATAAATTATCTTTTCCCTATTATAAAATAAATGTTTTGAAAATAAACTATTTCATTTCTCCACTAAATGCTTCCAATACCTCACTGGCATACATCTTTTTTGTAAGCTTGGATTAATTTTATTCTGGATTGCTATGGATTTAAAATATGCTTTCCAAAGTTCTTGATACTGTTCCTCATCTTCTTTTACTATCAATGAATTATTAATTTCCATATCCTTAATAACCCACTCTTCCTTATTATAAAATACAGCTATTCCTCTCTTTACATCATGTATTACCCAATTTTCATTCATCATTCTAGATTTAAAATGGGGTGCAAGTAGCCCTACAATATTGTAATCTGGTTCTATTGAAGAATACAATATCCCATTTTCAAGTTGTTTAAACCTAACAAGTCCTAACATCCTATGTTTTTCTTTACCTACTTTATCATAAATACTATTTATTTTTAAAACAATATCATTGGATAAATTGAAATCCACCTCTGCTCCAATTGTAAATCCTAGTTGAAGATATTTTAATATAGTTATCCCATGTCTTGGTAACTCAGATAAATAGGCATAAAAAACTTTCCTTAAAGCTTCTTCTGAAATCTTATTTTCTATAGCCTCATATACCTTTTTAGATTTTTCTCCATCTGTTGAAATAAATACTTTTTGTACTAGAAAGTTCTCTTCCATACTATCTTCAGGTACTATATCATCAATATTTTCTCTCCTATAATAAGCTTCATAAACTCCAGTTAACAATCCATCAAAACTACCATCATAAATATAATGAATCATTAAAGCTGCCCTCCTATTTGAATATACTTATCCTCTGGAGATACTTGTTCAAATAAAGATAATTGATAATATTTCTTTTCTATTGAAGGACTTTCCACTAACTGATTACGAATTATTTGACTATCCATAGATTTTATCCCATAGTACTTTCCTTTACATGTAATAAAATACTGGGCTCTTTTAAGTGCAATTCCTAATTTCTTTAAATCAAAAAAGTCTATGGATGAAAATCTTCTTCCTTGAATTATCTTTATTGCTGATTTTACTCCAATACCAGGTACCCTTAGAAGCATAGTATAGTCTGCTTTGTTTATCTCTACTGGAAATAAATGAATGTTGCGAAGTGCCCAGTCGCATTTAGGATCTAGGCTCAAATCAAAGTCAGGTTTATCTTCATCTAATAACTCCTTTGCTTCAAATCCATAAAATCTAAGTAACCAATCTGCTTGATAAAGTCTGTTTTCCCTTACAAGAGGCGGAGATTTAATAAGTGGTAGTTTGGGACTATTGGATACAGGTACAAAGGCCGAATAATATACTCTTTTAAGACCATAAGAATTATATAATCCTTCAGATAGTCTAATGATTTTTAAATCATTATCTTTTGTAGCTCCTACTATTAACTGTGTAGTCTGACCTGCTGGAACAAATTTGGGACTAAATCTAAATTTCTTTCTATCATCTATAGATTGAGTAATCCCAGTTTTTATTAAGTTCATAGGTTTTAAAATATTTTCCTTATTTTTTTGAGGTGCTAAGAGTTTTAATCCTTCTTCTGTGGGTAATTCTATATTTACACTCATTCTATCCACATATCTGCCTATTTTATTAACAATATCCTCATCTGCCCCAGGTATTGCCTTTGTATGAATATATCCATTGAAGTTTTCTTCTTCTCTAAGCTTTTTAACTACTTGAAGAAGCATTTCCATTGTATAGTTAGGAGATTTAAATACAGCAGAACTTAAAAATAAGCCTTCTATATAGTTTCTTTTATAAAAATTTATAGTTAAATCAACTATCTCCTCTGGTGTAAAAATTGCTCTAGGTAAATCATTGGATGACCTGTTAATACAATAAACACAGTCATAGATACAATAGTTAGTCATTAAAATCTTTAACAAGGAAATACATCTTCCATCATCAGACCAACTATGACATATACCTGCTGGACTTGCATCTCCTAGTCCACCTTTTTTATTCTTTCGATTACTTCCGCTAGATGAACAAGAAACATCATATTTAGCTGCATCAGACAATATCTTTAACTTCTCTAAAACATCCACTACTAACACCTCATCACCGATTATTTTAGGTAAATTATACCATAGTAACAGCAAAAACTCAAACATATGTTTGAGTTTTTTTAATTTATATATCTTAGGACTCAAGACTTTTCACAGAGTATAATCTTCAAAGATGAGATAAAATATATTACTATAATATTTTATAAATAGGATAGGATTAACCTTAACTTTAATTCTATATTCTCATAATATATTACATCCATAAATATAAAAAATAAATTTAATAAAACTTTTTCCCATATACAATTGTCTAATAGGTGAATAATAAAAATGAGCTCATATTTTATTTACAAGGAGGAGATTTCACTGAAAGATTTAGTTCTTAAAGCAATGAAGGGAGATGATGAAAGTTTCGGTTTCCTTATAAATAGCAAAAAAGAAGATTTATATAGAATTGCATATAGTTATGTACATCATGAGGAAGATGCACTTGATATAGTTGGTGATTCAGTATATAAAGCTTATATATCAATAGATAAGTTAAAGCATCCCGAATATTTTAATACATGGCTTGTCCGTATAGTTATTAATTGTTCAATAAATTTCATAAATAAATCTAAAAGAATCTTATATTTAGATAATCAGACTATAGATAGATTTAATGACGAACAAAGTAATACTTTAGAAAATATTGATCTAAAGGAAGCTTTACAAAAATTAGAACCTATATATAAAACTGTAATAATACTCAGATATTCCCAAGACTTAAAATTAAAAGAAATAGCCGAAATTTTAGAACTTCCTTTAAGTACAGTAAAAACACGGCTTTATAAAGCAATTGGAATATTTACTCTAAGCATAAATATTTCTCCATCATTTGCAAATACTCTCCAAGAAGTTCCTGTTTTAGGCACACTGGTTAAAATACTTCAATTTAATAATGGAAGCTCTCAAGGTGGAGAAATAACAGACGGAGTGGATATAAACTTTATTTCTTTAAGGGAAGGACAGGATTTCGACACTATCAATGTAAACTTTAAGGGATTTGAAGAAGAAACTCAAGAAATAGGAACTGGTTCTCATGAAAAAGGAGAAGAATTTGAAAGCACTTTTAAAGATAGTATAAAGTTATATTCTGAAGAAAGAACTTTGAATGATATACCAGAAAATATAAGGTAATAAAAAAGCTTTATTTATATTAACCTTTTAAAATATAAACAAGAAGGACTTTAAAATCATAATAAAGTCCTTCTTGTTTACAAACTATTTATTAAATTATATTTAATAGAAACAAATAATTATTATTTATAAATTCTTATGATTGAACTAATTTCATCTTCTTTGGATTATAGTTATTTGGATTTTTTAAAGTTTTAACTAATGCCTTAGCTTGCTCTAATGTTAATTTATCTGCTTCTATTCCATAATAATATTTAGCAGCATCTTTTATTCCATAACAACCTTCTCCAAAATATATTACATTACAATACAATTCCAATATCTCATCTTTAGTAAGTTTTCTTTCCAAATCTCTGGCAACAAATACTTCTGCAACTTTTCTCTCATATTTTTTATCAAAAGAAAAATATGAATTTTTAGCAAGTTGCTGAGTTATTGTACTACCTCCTTGCACAATTTTACCTGCTTTTATATTGTTATACATAGCTCTTGCTATTGCTATAAAATCAAAACCTGAATGTTTGTAAAATCTATGGTCTTCAGATTTTAATACTAAATTTAAAAATTCATCTGATATATTATTTAATGATATAAAATTACTTTGTCCTCTAATTTCTTCAATAGTATAATCTAAGCTTTTTTTATTTATTGCTTCCTTATACATTTCATATCCATTTAAAACAATAGGTGTTATCATAGACATGGCTAAGATGCTTATACTAAGAAATATTGCTAATATTGTTTTTATAGCATTATTTTTATTCAATCTTTTCTTATCTTCACCTATAGAATAAAAAGCTTCCTTTCCTGTTATACCACCAACAGTAATTAAATTATAGGCTATTACAATATAAAATAAATTATTTATAAAATTTTTCATTTTATCTCATCCTTTTTTATTTATAATTTAATTATACCGAAAGTATATAACAATAACCATCGTTTTACCTTACAATTATCATACAGTTTTGTAAGATAAGAAAAAATCAGCCTAAAATTAGGCTGAAATATATTTAGCACATGGTTTTTCAATACCAATAAAGTTTATATTATTGTAAATATTTTATTTTAAGAAGGAAAGTTGACTATTAATATATGGCTTTCTATATCCAGCAATAATATCCTCCATTTTATAGAATATGCCAAACCCTTCACATTCTTTTTTAAATAATTTCCATAATACCTTTGCTCTTGGAGAATAACAACTATAATTATTGCCAAAGCAATTTATATATTTCTCTTTTATACCTTTAAATTCTTCATCAAGTTTTTTATAATACCAATCCCTTTGATTTTGTCTCAATGTTACTCCAAATGCAGGATATATGAATTTTGCACCACTTTCATAGGCTAATTCCACTATTCCCTTTATATTTTCTTCATTATCTTCTAAAAATGGTAATACTGGCATAAGTAATATACCTACAAATATACCTTCTTTAGTAAGTTCTTTAATTGCTTCAAATCTTTTGGATGACACTGCTACATTAGGTTCAATCTTCTTACATAGTTCATCATCATAAGTTGTTATACTAATTTTAACTAATACAGGAGAATGTTTTTGTATTTCTTTTAAAATATCTAAATCCCTTGTAATTAAATTACTTTTCGTTGCAATTGAAACACCAAAACCATGACCATTAATTAGCTCTAAAGCACCTCTTGTTAGACAATGTTCTTTTTCCAAGGGATTATATGGATCACTCATTGCTCCTGTACCTATTACACCAGTCCTGCGTTTTGATTTAAGTTCACGTCTAATTAAAACTAATGCATTATCCTTTGCCCTAACCTCATGAAAATTATCTATTCCATAACATTCACTACGACTATCACAATAAATACAGCCATGACAACATCCTTTATATATATTCATATTATAATTGATATCAAACCAATTATTTTTAGCAGTATAACCTGAAATTATTGTTTTCGCTGGAATATACTTCATGACTATAATCCCTTTTCCTTCCATAAATATTGTTCATTTATATTTTAATACAATTTAAGCCCATGTAATTTATTCATTTATTATACTTAGTTCTTTCTTGGATAAATAAAAGTTCTAAAATTATTTTTATTATTAATTATAGACTTAGTATAGCCCTTATAACCTGACAGCAGTATGTCATATTTAAAATAAAAAACATCACATTATGAAGATGATGAATTACCAATGGTTAAATCCTGTTATAGAAGTAAAAACTATTATTTCAGATAAAAAGGTTTAGTTTTATGGGCATCTAAAGGATTTTCAAGAATATCATTCTGCATTTCAATAAGTTCATTTACTAATTTATCAATTTCTTTATCATCAGCATTGAATTCTATTAATTTAATTAGTCTTTCTATATTTCTTATTGTACTTTCAAGATACTGACTCTTATTTTTATAATTATCATATTGTATAGTATGAATATAAAGTATCAACCTGAAAAGTATTTGTCAACTATTTATCAATAGTAGTTCAAACCTAACTTGTATTGAAATGGCTTTGGCAATCTATAATTCATATCTAATCTTAACAATCAACATGCCCTAGTGTGTCATATGATTGTAATAATGGTGTAATCTCCTTGTAATTGTATTTATACTAAATTATGGTATTCTAATTATATTAACCATTAAACTATATAAAACCAGAATAGGAGTGATAGTTATGAATAAAATGACTATGAAAGAAGCTGGAAGATACGCTAATTTTCTCGATAGAACCATAGAAGAGTTAATATATCTATCAAATTACGGTATGGATTCTAAAATATATTCCATAACAGAAATTCATAAAAAATCTGCTTCTTATAAGGATGCTCTTGATGAAACTATAGAGGTGGAATTTGAAGATGATACAGAAATAGATATCCCCCAATTAACTCTACTATTAGAAGATTTGTTTTTTGAAAAAGCCATGTTAGCAGAAAGTATTTCGGAAGCTAAGAAAAGCTTAAAAATAAAAATTGATGAAACTAAAAATATGAACTTAGATTCAGCACTGGAATATGCCAAATTACTTAGAAGATTTTCAGAAACATATCTACGCCCCCTTGCAAATAGAAAGAATAAAAAAACAAAGGAAAAGAGAACAGGCTATGCCTTTAATATGGAAGGAAATCAAACTCCATATATTTATGAGGCAGAAGTAATTACTACAATAATATATAATACAATTCCTTTATCTGAAAAAATTAAGACAAACAATTATCTTGCAGACCGAATATCTGAAGGAATTGATATGGCAATGAGTCTTGAATCCGTTGAGTTTAGTCCAAAATTCAATTACCTTGATAGTTGTGAAGATATTATAAATCAATATAAGAAAGACTTTTAAGAGAACATTGACAGATGGTCTTTCTTAAAAATAGAACTTTTCCATCAGTTATAAAAATATAAAATAACTTGGCGTGATAGTAGAGAGCTTCATTGATATTGAAAGATGATTAGTCCATGGCATAGATTGAAAGAATATTATATATTAAATCTTTCTTATATAATATCTTTATATCTAAAATCCTATGATGGATAATGATTCTGATATTAAAAGATTACAATATGCAATCACTACTCATAAATCGGCAATTCACCAATTCCATAATTCATGAGTTCATCCTTCAAGAAACAGCAAACAATTCAGTTGACAATATAACGTATTTTAACTCGCAAGGCTTCAAATTTATTTAATTACTTTATATTGCTTCGACCAATTGTTTAGTAAATTGATATGGAGCTTTCTACTATCACACCAAGTTAAATAATTATTATAATTTTATTTCAAAAGAAAACCATATCCTACTGGGTCTTCTTCGTCTATTACTAAATGATTAAATCCTGTTATATAAGCAGAACCAGTTATTTCAGGTACTATAGCTTTAAACTCACCAACTGTAGTTTCCTCTAGAATTCTACCTTTAAATTTAGTTTTGATTATACTTTCATATACAAAAGGTTCATTAATACCTAGTTCTCCCTTAGCATATAATGTTGCCATCTTTGCACTTGTACCAGTGCCACATGGTGACCTATCAGCTTGACCGGAGCCAAAAATAACTACATTTTGATAATCTGCATCGTCACTCTTAGCCTTGCCATAGACCTCTACTAAGTCAACTGTCTTTATATGTGTTTGTGTTGGATGTTTAACTTCAATTTCCTTGTTTATAATATCCCTTAATTTCATGGCTCTTTCTATTATTATATTAGTGTTCTCAGGTCCAATATTAACCTTCAATTCACTATCTTTTACTATGGCAAAGAAACTTCCTCCAAAGGAGATATCAAATGTAACCCTTCCAACATCAGGCAATTCCACTTGAATATCCTTTTTGTATAAAAATGAGGGAACATTAACTACGGATACTTCCTTGGCTCTTCCATCTTCAACCTTTACTTTAGCTTTAACTAATCCAGCAGGAGCTTCTAGTACTATTTCTGTAATTGGCTCAGTAACTTTTACCATTCCAGTTTCTACTGCAATGGTGGCAGCACCAATGGTTCCGTGTCCACACATATTTAGATATCCCCCGCCGTCCATAAATATTATACCTAAATCTGCTTCTGGTAAAGTAGGTGTAGTAATTATAGAGCCAAACATATCATTATGTCCCCTTGGTTCATGCATTACAGCTGTTCTTATATAATCTAAATGCTTTTCCAAATATTCCTTTTTCTCTGGCATAGTCCTTCCAGATATGGCTGGTAATCCACCAATTATAGTTCTATTAGGTTCTCCCATTGTATGGGAATCAATAGCGTGTAAACTGTTAGAAAATTTCATTATTTACCTCCTTTAAACCTTTGCCACATATTCATATGGAAGTGGAACTATTTTACCAGCTGTATCAATTTCTACTAACTTTAATAAAGCGTCCTTACAAATATTATACTGCATTTCTATATTATGAGGTGCTCCTGCATTGGCACCCATAGGTACTAAAGGAGCCACTGCTCTAGGAGTACCACTTTGTCTTACTACTGGTGGAAGGGCAGCTATTATTATTGTTGGTATGCCTGCTTCCTCAATTGCTCTCTGCACAATCACGGCAGAGCGGTGGCAAGTACCTCAGCCTGCAGTCATTAGTACAGCATCTACTCCTTCTTCTTTCAATATTCTTGCAATCTCAGGCCCTGTTTCATTTTTAAACTTCTCCTGATTTCCTCCTCCACCCATAAACCCAATATGTACAGGTGCTATGGATTTTATAAAACCATCCTTTGCAAGTTCGTGTAATCTATCTATTGGAAACATACAATTGATATCCTTATTAACATCTCCGTTATCATAACCACCATGGGATACCATCAATTCACTTGAAGGAGTTGTATCCCTAACCTCTCTAAATGTAAAATCTCCTGCAAGATTAAATCTCTTATCCTTTTTCTCGTGAACACCAGCTGCTGTAACTAATGCAACAGTCATATCTTTTAATTCTTTAGTTACAGGAGTCCATACTGGCGGTGGTGTAATTGGTACATATATTTCAGACTGTAACCCTCTTACTACTGTCATGGTCATTACTATACCTCCTTATTACTTTTTTTATCTAAATTACTGACATATTTATCATTAGGCACTGGACTTATTACTTCTATATAACTCATATTAAGACCAACTTCTTGCCCTATTTCCAATGGGTAGTCCGTAATTAACATTCTCATTGGAATTTTTAAAAATCCCATTCTCCCTTTAAAATCTATACCTACAGCACCATCAGATATTTCAACTATTATACCTTCTAAATATCTTACTTCATCAATATATTTCATATCTACACCTAAATTCTAACTATATTTTTCCTTTCTCTTTTGACTCATAGGAAGTGATGTTTCATTATCTTGCCTCTTTATTTCCTTCTTAAGAGTTTTTTCTATTAGCTGTAAATTATTTTCCTTTATTTCTGGATTCCAACTTCTCTCCGGTGCCAATACTTCTTCTCCAGCCATTGCAGCTTTTAGCATAGCCAATATTCTAAGACCATCATCCTGTGTTAAAGTATTACATCCAAGTATTTCATTTTCAATTCCTGCTTCTGTTTTATTCAAATCTACCATGTGAGTCATATATTGATTTCCAACTACTAATGCTCCTTGTACTGCACAGAAAGATGCACCTACTACTGATATTCCTCTCATACCTATTTGCTCTATATGACTGGCAAAGTCAATATGGTTGTTTCCAAATCCTTCAGTGGTTACTACTGCACCATCTACATCCATAGCTTCAACAGTCATCCCCACTCTTTGAGATACATAGAATTTTTCAGAATTAATTTGAGGACTACCAACCAATATAACTCCACATAAATCTATATCTTCATCTCGGAGTGCTTCTATTATAAGAGGTTCTCTCCAGTAATGTCTTGAACATTCCTTACTTGCAGGTCCTATACAGGTAAGTGCATGTATAGCTCCATCCAATATTTCTAATGGAGAACAAACTACTGGAACATTTCCAAGGTCAACATTTGGCTTTGCTCCCAATACTCCAACTGGTTCCATTGGAAGTATCAAATTATCATGCATAGCTCCTTGCCCCATGATTTCTTTAACTATTACAACTTTCTTTTTCCCAGGTCTTCTTAGATGTACAAATTCTTCTTCTGAAACTACTAAAGACTCATCTAGTTTCTTTAAAGCTTCTCTAATTTCTTGTGTAATAAAATCTGTAGCCTTATGAGCTGCAAGGGGACCTGGTCTTTCCATATTGGTATGTTCTTTAATTGTTACCTGAGTCTTTATAAATATTTCTCCTTTTTCAGGAGCACCAGGTCTTCCCCACATTATATTTTCTTCAAGAATACCTTCTGATGAACCAAATTCACCAATTTGAACTCCATTCTCATCGGTTCCAGTTACCATCATAATTACACCATCAAGTACCCTAGTTATTCCAGTTCCTAATTTACTTCCTTCTTCCTTTGCAGCAATAGGTTGAACATCCATTATGGTTTCTGAATACATATTATATTTATCAGGAGTAATAATCTCAACTTTTATTTTCCTAACTAGTTCATCTACCTTTAGTGCATCTTCATCAATATTCTCTCTAATATAAAGAGTAGTTCCTTCAATTTTTGTTTCTAATCCAAACTTAACTTCATCTATTTGAAAATGCTTTTTAATAAGCTTTCTAACTTCCTTAGGAGGAACTTCCCTTACTATTTCCTCGGCAATTTCTTTTTTCCCAGTCTGTTCTACCACTGGTAATGATGGAAAATATTTTCCTAAGGGAACTTCAATATCTATTCCTTTGCCTTCGGCAATTTTTATTTTTAGCACTCCACCAGCCACTTCATTTGTAATTGGTGATACTAAAGTTTCTTCTACATCAAATCCTTCCAACATATTTGGGATAACAGGTGTTAAAGCTGGTACATCTTGTTTCAATTTTGCTCCAATAACTTCACCTCTTGTTAATACACTTTCATCAAGTTTAATAAGAAGTGAATCCTCAAGTTTTTCAAAATTCATTGGAGCTTCTAAATCAGCCACTCCTATTATGTCTCCAGTTTTCATATTATTTTTGAAAACTGCCTTTTTATCTGGTTCAGTTAATTCATGATTATTTATATCTGCACCTAATAATTCCATTTCTTTTAATCCTTCAACTATATCAGAAGTAATAGGTGTTAATGAGTCAATGGTCTTTAAAATCTTAGCTCCAATAACTTGTCCTATTCTAACAACATTTTCTGGGATTGAAAGCAGTCCTGAATCTATAAGATCAGGAAATATATTTGGGTCTTCTAGGTTATCTGCCGATATTATAGTTCCCGCTTCTGTTCTACAGCAAACTACAGCAAATTCATTTTTTAATTTTTGTGCTTCTTCAATGCTTATTGACATACTCACGCCTCCTTAATTTATTTTTTCTCCTCCATGGGAAGTCTTCTTGTTAATTCATGACCAACTGTTCTAAATATATGATCTGTATGATGATATACTGGTACTCCCATATTAGGAGCACAACACATTACCGTATTTGTACAATCACTACAATTTGATATTAAAATCCTCTTGGCACCATTTTTCTTAAGATGCATTACTCCCTGAACTTGTCCTGGGCAATCTCCCGGGGTTAAGCATTTATTTACTCCTCTAACTTCTACAGCATTTTTACATTTTGTTACTGCAACCACTTCTGACTTCATTTTTTCAGCTATATCTCTAAGTCTAACTTCATCTGCACCACATGCACATACAAGAAGTCCAATTGGTCCTTTATATTCTGGCAATGGAATAGTTACTATGGCACCACCAGATATTTTTGTAACTACAGAATTATGAATATCTCCAGCTTTTCCTGTATATGGTCCTCCTATTACTACCTCACCATAATCTCCATCAATTCCTCCACATTTATCAATAAGTATACTTATGGGAGTTCCTATAGGTACTTGAAAAAAAACATTTGCCTCTTTACCACTTTTTAACTTTCCACCTACTGTAATATCTTTATCAATTACAGGTTTTAAATCCTCAACTGCTCTTGTAAGGTTTGCTAAGGTTTCTCCGTTCATAACTACAGATTTAGCCTCAATAGGCAGCTGTTCTGGAGTAAGCCATGTACCAAATATCTCATGGATAATTGCCCTTTCCTCACCCATAGGATAAATATCTTTAAGCTCTTTTACTTCAATATCCTTTGCATTACCAATTACTTTCCTTAAGGAAGAAATAGCAGCTTGATTTTTTGCCTTTATTGCTATATATCCCTTTGGAGCCTTTGTAGCTTCCATAGCATATCGTAATCCTTTTATGACTATTTCAGGATTTTCTTCTAAGAGTTTTATATTATGGTTTAAAATAGGTTCACATTCTACACAATTGGCAATTACAACTCCATCTGGAATTTCTGATTTTAGCTTTATATAAGCTGGAAATCCAGCTCCACCGGCTCCTACTATACCTGCTTCATAGGCAGTTTCTGATATGGATTTACATTTTTTTATCTTTACATAATCTTCTTTGTTTATAATCTCCCCTTCAATTTCCATGAATTCATCTGTTATATTTATAACTTTACCAGTTACGCTAGAATGTATTTTAGCTCCAAGACCATTTGGCTCTGCAATACATTGTCCTCTTAATACTTTATCTCCTATTTTTATAACTTCCACACAAGGAGCACCTACATGTTGCTTTAGTGGAATTCGATATAATGCCATTCCTTCCCCTCCCAACAATAAATGTTGATAATTATCTATTTGTCATTCACTAATATTTATTATGCAACTATTATGCCATCATCTTATGATTTCAATATTTTTATTGCATAAAACTTATTTATTATAAATCACAATGTCCTAAGCCTGATTTATACAATGTTCTAAATAAAAATAAAGGTTATTCAATCTACAATTTATTTTCTTATTTATTACATATTTTTCTTTAAAAGTAAAAACAAGTCTAAATCATGTCAGATATCTGACATAATTTAGACTTGTGAAATTCTTATATACTATAGATAAATTTTATACGAACTTAGTGATTGACAAATTTTATACATATTAATACTAATATTATCATTTTTTATTGCCATAGAATAGTAGCAAAATCTAGTGTCAGTTTTTTGTATCCAAATGTCAGTTAATTGACATTCTATTACTAATTTATCTACTTTAGTATATTAAGTTAAATTATATAAATCCAGTTTATAATATAAGGTGGATCTTTTTATATTCAACAATTCTGCTGCTTGAGCCTTGTTACCTTTTACTGTGGCTAAGGCATCTATGATTATATTTTTCTCAAAGTTTTCTACTGCCTTCTTTAAATCAAATGAATTATCTATGTCTAAGGCTATAAAAGGGGATATATTCATACTACTTATAATCTCTGCAGGTATATCCTTACTCTCAATTATATGATCCTTTGATAGAATTACCAATCTTTCAATCGTATTTTTCAACTCTCTTATATTGCCCTTCCAATGATAATCAGATAATATTTTCATAGCTTCAGGAGATATCTGAATATCCTTCTTATTATTTTTCTCTGAAAATTCTGCAATAAAATCATTTATAAGTTCAGGTATATCTTCCTTTCTCTCTCGAAGGGGAGGTATCTTTATGGATACTACATTTAGTCTATAATAAAGGTCTTCTCTAAACTTACCTTCTTCCATAAGTTGGTATAAGTCTTTATTTGTTGCAGCAATTATTCTTGCATCTACCTTAATAGGTTTTCCACTTCCCACACGATAAACTATACCGTCTTGCAATACTCTAAGGAGCTTTGCCTGCATAAGTAAAGGCATATCACCAATTTCATCTAAAAATAAAGTTCCACCATTGGCTAATTCAAACTTTCCTGCTCTGCCTTTTTTATATGCACCTGTAAAGGCACCTTCCACATATCCAAATAATTCGGATTCCAAAAGATTTGAGGGTATAGCACTACAATTTACTGGGATAAAATCTCCTTTTCTATCACTTTCTTGATGTATTGCCCTTGAAAATACTTCCTTCCCAGTGCCGCTTTCTCCCGTTATAAGTACACTGGCATCTGTTCTAGCTACTTGTTTAGCTATAGTCATAGCATCTATTAATGCCTTAGATTTACCGATAATCTTACCAAAGAAATATTTATCCTGGGTTATTTCTTTCATTTGTTGCTTTAAAATTTCTACCTTTGTCTTTTCTCTATCTAATTCCATATATAAATTTGTAATTTCATTAAGATCCCTATCAGTAGATACTGCTCCTATTAGTTCCCCTTTATATATAAGGGGTATAGCAGATATTATGACATCGGATTCATCCTTAGGTCTATGCTTTAAATTTTCAAAGGTTCTCCTTTCCTTTAAAGCTCTAAGGAGTAAGGCATTGGGAAAGAATTTTTCTATATGAGAGCCTACTATTTCCTTTGTCTTTATACCATATAGTTTTTCGGAACTGGCATTCCAAAATGTAACTATACCAGATGTATTTATAACACAGACTGCTTCATGAAGATTGCCTAATATAAGCCTCAATTGAAGCTCTATTTCATCTTTTCTTAAATCTTGATGTCTAAATAACTCTAAAGGTGTAAGCATACCAACTAACTTTTTATCTCTTAAAATCAATAATCTTTCAGTACCAGTTTCTTTCATAAGAATCTTTGCTGTTCTTATATTTTCTTCTATACTAATAGTTACTACATTACTATTTATCCAATTCCCAATTTTATCATCTAAATTTACTCTATCCCTAACTAATCTACCTATATCTGAAATTGTTATAACTCCCAATATATTATTATAATTATTCTTATAATCATAACTTTTTACTATAACTACTTCATATTTTGAATTCATAAGCATTTCTCTTAAAGTGATCTCAATGGATGTTGACTCTTCAATAAATATAATTTCTTCATTCATAATATCAACAATACTTTGGAAGTCTGCAATGTAATGCTCAGTCACTTTATCACCTACTTGATATTTTCTTATATTATATTTAGTATATTATCATAATTTAAGGTTCTTTGTGTAATTTTCCATAAATGTATGGGGATAAAGTAATCAATTACCTCATCCCCATAATTAAACAAATATATCTTAGTGAAATATTCCTGCAAATCCTGCTATTAATACTACCACTGCAAAGACCATTCTATAGACTGCAAATATTCTCATAGGTTTTTTCTTTAAATATGAGATAAACTTATTGATCACAAACAGTGCTACTATAAAAGATACTACAAATCCTACTATTAAAGAAATAAGTTCTGGAATTGTAAGAATAGCTATTCCTCCAATCTTTAATATCTTTAAAAAACTCATTCCTACCATAACAGGAATAGCTAAAAAGAATGAAAACTCTGTAGACTGAATAGTGGAAAGTCCTGCCACCCATCCACCTATGATAGTTGAAGCTGAACGAGACATTCCTGGAATAATGGCTAGACATTGAAATAAACCGATTGTAATAGCTTGTTTTGCTGTAACATTTAATCCTTTTCCTTTGCCCCTTTTATTTCTAAATTTCTTCTCAGCATATATCATCCATATACCACCAAAAAATAGAGTTATAGCTATAGTTACAGGATTAAATAAATATTTATCTGCCAAATCATCTAACAATATTCCAAAAACTCCTCCAGGAATACATGCTATAAATATCATAAACCAAAATCTAAAACCAGACTTTTCATATCCCACCTTCTGGGGGAAAAAGTTTATAAGGGTTTCTTTTATCTTATTCCAATAAAGAATAACTACTGCTAATATTGCTCCCAATTGTATAACATATGTATACATCTCAACATAACTTAAATTTGTTCCTTTAAAACCTATTAAATTTTGAAATATAACTAAATGTCCCGTAGAAGAAACTGGTAAAAATTCAGTCAGCCCTTCCACAATACCTAATATTATTGATTTTATTATTAAAATTATTGTTTCCAAGAATCAATCCCCCTATATTATTAAAACTTTTAGATTATATCCACTGTCACCCCTGTATAGTATATTTATAAACATATGGATATTATACACCATATACTAAATAATCTTCAAGGTAATCATTTTTAAATATATATTAAATCACAATATCTTATAAAATATTTTTTGCTATATTATATTTTAAACCTTATGATAAGAATTTGAAAGGACTTTAAAACCTGTAATTTAAAGTCCTTTTAAATTTAACTTTATTAAATTGTATCTAAATTTAATAATTATTTATAGAAGTTTTCACTATAATATTTCCTGTAAATATGGTTCAATATCCATAGGGTCTACGGAAGATTCAAATCTATTTATGATATTTCCATTTTTGTCAACTAAAAACTTTGTAAAATTCCATCTTATTTCGTTTCCCATTGAAAAATGAGGAAATTTTTCTTTTAGTATATTATCTATAATCTTATTGGTAGAATTCCCCATATCTAGTCCTTTAAATGGAGCATTTTCCTTTAGATATTTAAATAATGGATGAGCAAGCTTGCCATTTACATCAATCTTATCAAACATTGGAAAACTTACCCCATAATTAAGACTGCAGAAAGACTTGATTTCTTCAGCCCCTCCAGGCTCTTGTTCCATAAATTGATTGCATGGAAATCCTAAAATTTCAAATCCTTTTTCATGATATTCATCATAAAGTCTTTGTAAATCCTTATACTGAGGTGTAAAGCCGCATTTACTTGCAGTGTTGACTATTAGCATAACCTTTCCCTTATAATCTTCTAGGGATACTTCCTCACCATCTATATTCTTTACTAAAAAATCATAAATCTTCATAATATTTTATTCCTCCTTTTAAAGTTTAACTATCCTAATTATATTCACTTAATAACTCATCTAATAACCTTTTTAATAATATAAGATTTTCTTCTTTCCCTTTAAATTTACAGTATATTCTTTCTGGAACTTCAATTACTTTATCTTTAAGCAGTTTTCCTTTTTCCGTTAATTCTATAGTTACAACTCTGTCATCTTCCTTATTTCTGTATTTAATAATCAGCCCCATTTCCTCTAGTCTTTTTATTACAGGTGTAAGTGTTCCTGAATCCAAATGCAATTTTTTGCCTAAATCTTTAAATATAATTTTTTCTTCTTCCCATACTACCAACATGGTTATATATTGAGTATATGTTAGATTATACTTATCAAGTATTGGTTTATATAATTTAATAACTTCTCTTGATAAAGCATATAGTGGAAAGCATATTTGATTATCTAATTTTATTTTTTCGTATTTACTCATTTTTCTCCTTTCACAAAATGATTTATGTAAATTAAATTTAGCTCAATTGATTATATTTAAATATTACATTATCTTATTTAATTTGTCAACTTATATTTATTTAAACAATAATTATTTTCTCTTTCTACTATAATAATCTTAACCACAAAAATCCTTCTATAAAAATAGAAGGATTTTTTTATTAATAGATAAAATACATTCAAGACCATTTTCTTAAAAAAGCCTAATTACTTTGTATATTACATATTTATTTACTTACACCAATAGTAGTTTTTGCTGTACTGTCATTATATACTGAGTAATCTATCATATTCTCACCACGTGCTATACAAATTGTACTAACAACATCACCTGTTACATTGATTGTTGTTGTTCCCATATCAATAAGACGGAAGATGCCCGCTATCATTCCAACAACATCCAAAGGTAAACCCATTGTTGAAAGCAACATAGTAGACATTACTATGGCTCCACCTGGAATTCCTGGTGCTCCTACGGATACTAAGGTTGCCATTAGCACAGTCATTGCCTGCTGTGTAAAGGATAACTCTATTCCGTAAATCTGTGAAACAAATATAACACTTGCTGCATAAAAGCAAACACCACCATTCATATTCATTGTAGCCCCCAGTGGTAATGTAAAGCTGCTTAACTCCTCAGCTACACCAAACTTATTCTTAGCCACATTAAGTGTAATAGGAAGACTCCCAGAGCTACTTGTAGTACTTGAAGTAACTAACCAAAGTTCTGGAATCTTTCTAAAAAACTGTCTAAGGGATACCTTACCAATTAATTTTAGCATGACTGCATACATAAGGATAACAGAAATTAAAGCTAAATAAACTGTTCCAATAAATATTGCAAGGGGTCCAAATATTTTCATTCCATATGCTCCAACGGAACATGCTATTAGGGCAGCTACACCATAGGGTGATGTTTCCATAACCATTCCCGTAATTGTATACATAATTTCAGCTCCAGATTCAAAAAAGTTACGAACTCTTACTCCTCTATCACCCATTATAATGATGGCAATGCCTACAAACAATGAAAATACAATGATTTGCATTAAATTTCCTGTTGTAAATGCTGTAAAAATATTATCTGGAATCATTTGAAGTATTGTCTCTCCAACTGATGGTGTAGCTGCAGCCTCATATACTGTTTCAGTAGCTACTATTTCTTCCACTGATAATCCTTTACCTGGGTTTATTACATTTGCAATGGTCAATGATATTCCCCCAGCTAAAGTTGTGGTGAAAAGATAATATAAAAGAGTCTTTGATCCAATTCTCTTAAGTTTTTGCATATCACCAATGCTACAGACACCTGCAGTTATAGAAAATAAAATCAATGGTACAACAATCATCTTTATTAATCTTAGAAACATATCTCCAACTGGCTTAAGAACTAGTACTTTTTCCTTGAATATAATACCTAGGATAATACCAAGTCCAAACCCAATAAATACCTTTGCACTTAAACCAAGTTTCTTCTTTTTCATAACTCTTCCTCCTAGTACATTAGGTTTTCATTAACCTCAGTAGACACCTGCCTACTGAGGTTATGAATTTTTATCTATACAATATTAAATCCTTCTTATTGATTTAAAACTCCGTATTTTATTAAAAGTTCTTTTATTATTTTTTGATTTTCTTCTGGAAGTGGAACTAAAGGTCTTCTAGGATGACCACCTTTATATCCAAGTAAATCTAAGGCATATTTTAATGCAGGTATACCAAATCTTCCCGTAACAGCAAAATTAATTTCTATTAATTTTAACTGTAGTTCTCTAGCTTCATCTAATTTTCCTTCTTTAAATAGCGATACCAGTTTACAACATTCTTCTGGCATAATATTAGCAAGAGCCAATGTAGCCCCCCTTGCACCTACTGCTAAAGCAGGTAATAAATACCCTGCATTTCCTGCAAATACTGCAAAATCTTCATCTGTATCTCTTACAATTTCAGAAATCTGAACTATATTACCAGAAGTATCCTTTATTCCTACTATATTTGAATGTTTTGATAATTTAGCAATTAATCCTGATGAAAGATTTATACCTGTATTGCCTGGCATATTATAAATCATTACTGGTATAGAAATTGCGTCTGCTACATCAGTATAATATTTATATAATATATCTTCTTTCATTCTACCTTTAAAGTAATTTGGAGGCAGTAGCAGTACTGCATCAGCTCCTCTGTCAGCCATCTCTTTTGAAAGTTCTATAGTTTCTCTTGTTGACTCACAAGCTGTACCTACAATAATCTTCTTTTGTGGATTAAAATTCTTCTTAACAAAACTTACTAATTCTAGTTTCTCTTCTTTACTAAGATAAACAAATTCACCATTTGAACCTAATACTACTATACCATCTAAATCTGTTTGTCCCCATTTTTCCAAATTATGTTTCATATAATCATAATTAATCTTTTCATCAGCATCAAAAGGTGTAACTATAGGTGTATATATTCCTTTAAACATTTTATCCACTCCATTCAAATTATTTTAATTTATATTTTTAAACCAAACTTATTTATACTAAATAGATAGTTTATTACAAGCATCCTTGATATTTGCCATTGCCTTTTCCAAATTATCTAAAGATGTTGCATATGAAATTCTAACTTCATGGGTTGCCCTACTTCCAAAAGCTGTTCCTGGAACAACTGCGACTCCTGCTGTTTCTAAGAGATATTTGGCAAAGCTTTCTCCATCCATTCCTGTATCTTTAACATCTACAAACAGATAAAAAGCTCCTTCTGGCTTAATACAAGAAAGCCCTTTTATACTATTTATTTCATTAAGTACATAATCTCTCCTTATTTTAAATTCTTCAACCATATCCTTGAGAGGTTTTTGAGTTCCTTTAAGTGCAGCAACTCCTCCCCACTGTACCATTGAACTTGCACTTGTTACCATATATGAATGTATTTTTGCCATAGGTGCAATTAATTCTGCTGGTGCAGCAATGTATCCCAACCTCCAACCTGTCATTGCATAAGCCTTTGCAAAACCATTTAACACTATTGTTCTTTCTCTCATACCTGGTAAGGCTGCAATACTATAATGTTTTTTATCATCATAAATAATCTTTTCATATATTTCATCTGATATTACTAATAAATCATGTTTCTTAGCAAATTCTGCTACTTCATTTATGGTTTCTTTACTTAGAACACTTCCAGTTGGATTACTTGGGTCAAGTATAATAATGATTTTTGTTTTGCTACTCACCCTTTTTTCTAAATCCTCTACATTGATTTGAAAATTATTATCAGATGTAATAGGATAATAAACTGCCTTTGCATCGTTAAGAGTTGTAACATGCCCATAATTTAGCCAAGATGGGTCGGGAATTAAAATCTCATCTCCTGGATTTAAAAAAGCACTTAAAGCTACATATACAGCTTCAGAAACTCCTACGGTACATATTATCTCTTCAGGAGTATAATTCAATTGATTATCTTCAAGAAGCTTATCAGCAATAGCCTGTCTTAACTCAACAATTCCCTTATTAGGAGTATAGTGAGTTGCTCCTTTTTTTGTAGCTTCATACATAGCCTCTACAATATGTGTAGGGGTATCAAAATCTGGCTCTCCAATTCCTAAACTAATTACTTCTTTTCCTTGTGATTTTAAAACATTTACTTGATCAAATATTTTTCTAATAGGTGAGAAAGGAATATTCTCTACTTTATTTGCTTGTTTCATAGTTAAAATCTCCTTGTCTTTAAGTAATTTTTAGTTCTTTGAATTTCAAAAGATTTTAATAAATACACCTCCTTTAAAAGCTAAATAAAAAAGTTGAAATTCAAAGTTTAATTGAAATCTACTTATATTTATTTTTATTTTAAGATTACTCAAGGTTTTATTACCTATTATTTTCTTTAGCACTATATTAGTGCAAAACTCATGCCAATAAAATTGTCCAATATTCCCCTAATAAATGCCGCTTTTAGGGATATATATATTCTAAAATTCCAATTTTGAGAATTTTTAAGTCTTTTCCATTCCCAAAGTTGGAAAATTTCCTATTTCGGGAATTGAATTTATTCTCTCTATTACAAAATAAATAGAAAAAAGCCTTTTGAATTATCTCGTATTGAGAAATTCAAAAGGCTTTTCATTTTAAAAATCCATATTATATTCTTTAATCTTCCTATATAATGTTGACTTACCTATATTTAGTGCCTTAGCTGCCTGAAGTTTTCCTGCTGTAGTATAACCATATTTATCTAATGCCTTTTTAATCTCTTTCCTTTCAAGCTCATTAATAGGAATGACTTCTATTTCTTCATTTATTTCCAAAGGAATAACTATATCATCATTATTATCATTAAAATGAATTTTAGTCTTTACATCATCTATATATATTTTTTCATCCTCACAGATGCAGCATAAATATTCAATAGTATTCTGCAGCTCCCTTATATTTCCCTTCCATTCATAATTCATAAGCAAAACCATTGCATCAGGTTCTATCTTTTTCTTTCTTACTCCAAATTTATCACAATACATTTGAAGAAAATAATTTATTAATAAGGGAATATCCTTAGGTCTTTCTCTTAAAGGAGGAATTTCTATATGAAAAACATTTAAACGATAGTATAAATCCTCACGAAACTCCTTAGTTTCCACCATTTTTACTAAATTCTTGTTAGTAGCAGCTATAACCCTTACATTAATTGGAATAGGATTAATACCTCCAACTCTCTCTATTGTTCTATCTTGCAATACCCTTAAAATCTTAGCCTGTAAATGTAGAGGCATATCTCCTATTTCATCAAGGAAAATAGTACCACCATTTGCCAGTTCAAATTTCCCTGGTTTCCCTGTCTGTTTAGCCCCTGTAAAAGCTCCCTCTTCATATCCAAACAATTCTGACTCAAGAAGGGATTCAGGTATAGCTGCACAATTAATAGCTATAAATGGACTGTTGGCAGGCTTATTGTGATTGTGAATAGATCTGGCAAATAACTCTTTACCTGTTCCACTTTCACCTAAAATCAATACATTCGAATCAAAAACAGCTGCCTTTTTTCCCATTTCAATGATATCAGTAAACTCCTCACTCTCACCAATCATATCATGAAATGTAAAAATCTGATGAACATTCATTTTATTGTAAATTAAAGTATTAATCTTTGTATCTTCCATCAATACAATAACTAAACCCTTAAATACATTATCAATAATTATTGGACTCGTTAAACTTAAAAATATTTTCTTACTATTTTTAAGTTTAATCTCCATAAATTGAGTATTATCCTCATTGTTTTTAATTTGTTCCATTTCTATATTAGGAAAAAGCTCTTTCACATTTTTTCCTAATAGTTTATTCTTAGATAATTTAAGCAACTTATTTATAGCATCGCTACAATTAATAATGAATCCTCTTTCATCTGTCATTAATACGCCATCGCTCATTGAAGAAAATATAACATTAAATTGACTATTATTTAATTCTAATTGTTTTACATACTCATTTTCTTTAAACTTGGATATAAGTAAATCTCCTATATTTTTAAGAAATTTTTGCAATGATTTCTGTTTTTTTAATAAAACGTTAAAATGTTTTTCATTTACACAGAGTATACTAATAGCTCCATATATTTTCTTTCCATCTTTTATTGGAATATTTATATGACCTTTTTCATCACAATTATGATGCTCTTGGCATTTATTACATATTTCATTATCCCTAGCACTATCAATCATATAACTCTTTCCAGTTTTGATAACACTTGCAGAAACAAAATACTCTGGTATCTTTTTACCAACTTCTTTTTTATATTTGCCAGTACCTGCTACTCTTATATAATTATCATCTATAATCGTTACTTCTACATCTAATGAGTTACCAATTGCTTCTGCACACTGCTGAACAAATACGTTTAACTCTTTACTCAAAATTCTCACCCCAAATTTCAAAATGGTCTTCACCTCTATATTTAAAGTAATATAAATATTATATTATGGAGGTAAAAGTCCTTCTATGAACGTCAATTAATCTTTAATAACATAGATTTATTTATATCTAGTAATAAAGTAAAATTTTATGAGAAAACCTTTGATGTCATTTTTCACTTTAATTTTTTTGAATTTTCATTTTATTAATTATGCCAATATCCATTCTCTTATACTATACTTAGTATATTATCATAATTTAAAGCTCTTTGTATAATTTCACCGTAAATTTATGAATATGGGCAAATATTTTCTTAGATCTTTTCTTGAAATATATATTAAATATTAGTAAAATGGCACCTTTACTTATTAATAAAGATGCCATTTATATTATAGATTTTTTCATTTCATTGTTAACAAAATCAAGATGATTTGACATAGCCCTTTCAGCAATTTTGGGGTTATGTGACTCTAGGGATTCATATATATCCAAATGCTGTTTTTTTATTATTTCTTTATGTTCCTCCTTTATCATTATGTTTTTTCTTATATCTTTTATTGATGCCTCAATAAGGGATGAAACTGCATTTAATATACTTTGCAAAAGAAAATTTTTACTTGCCTGTGCTATTTTATAGTGAAATATTATATCTAGTTTTGCTAATTCTTCTTCCGAATCTAAGTCTTCAGCAGTATCTAAAATTTTCCTTATATCTTCCAACTCATCTGCTGTAATCCTCTCAGCGGCTAATACTACAGTTCCTTTTTCTATTACATTTCTAAGTTCCAATATTTCCTTTGCATTACTTTCCTTTATTAAAAAAATTGTAGAAAATGGTTCGAATAATATATCCTCAAAATTACTTTTAATAAAATTTCCTTCTCCTTGTCTAGATTCAATTAATCCCATCATTTCTAATTCCCTTAGTGCTTCTCTTACAGAAGACCTGCTTACTTCTAAGGTTTCAGCCATTTGCCTCTCTGATGGCAGCCTATCACCTTTATTTAAATTTCCCTTTGAAAGCATATCCTTAATTTGTTCAACTACCTTCTCAGAAACAGTTGTATTTTTAATTGGAGTAAACATAATATTTCTTCCTTTCTCAATTTAATTCCTCCCTATATTCTACCTAATAAATTATTCTATTTCAAGGAATAACTAGAGTCCTAAATAATAAAAAGTCATCTTTATTTATTAAATAAAGATGACTTTTTATTATATTGCTATTCCATCTTCTGATAATGATGATTTTAATACTCCTTCTAAAACATTTGCAGATTTCTTTAACCTTAGAACTTCATCATCAGCTAAATTTATCTTTAATACCTTATCAATACCATTTCTTCCAATGATTGCTGGTACTCCAAGATAAATATCATTTATCCCGTAATAATCCTCAATCAACACTGATACTGGTAATATACATTTTTCATCACCTAATATAGCCTCTACTATACGTTTTATAGATAATCCTATGGCATAAAATGTAGCACCTTTTCTATTTATAACTTCATAGGCTGCATTTTTAACATTTTCATGTACTTCATATCTAAAATCTTCATCATATTTGCAATTTGCTTCTTTAGCATATTCATCAATTTTGATACCTTGTATATTTGTCAGACTCCAAACTGGGAATTCTGTATCGCCGTGTTCTCCCATAATATAAGTTTGAACATCTCTTGCATCTACATTTAACCTTTTACTTATTTCATACTTTAATCTTGATGTATCTAAAACAGTACCAGAACCTATAACTCGTTCCTTTGGAAATCCTGATAACTCATAAGCTACATAGCTCAGTATATCTACTGGATTTGAAACTACCAAGAGTATTGAGTTTGGACTATATTTTACAACTTCAGGAATTATTGATTCAAGTATTTTTATATTTTTATTTACAAGATCAATCCTAGTCTCTCCAGTTTTTTGTGCTGCCCCTGCTGTTATAATTACTATATCAGAATCCTTAGTATCTTTATACTCTCCTGATTTAATATTTACAGGTTTTATAAATCCAGCACCATGACTTAAATCTAAGACTTCTCCTTCTGTTTTTGACTTGTTAACATCTACTATAACTAATTCTGAAGCTAATCCTTCCATAACTATTGCATAGGCAGCTGTTGCTCCTACTGCACCTGCACCTATAATTGATATTTTAGTACTTCTATTTTTCTCCATTTTATAAGTTCCCTCCATATCATAAATCCCTTTATTGGTTTGTTGGTTTAATGGTCTTACCACTAATTATATAATACCACCATAATATATAATTGTCTAGGATAGTTATATAATTATCAAAAAAATAATATCACCACTACATATATTGTTTGTAATGGTGATATTTATTAGTTTAATAATACTATTCATATCTTAAGGCATCAATAGGATCCAATTTTGATGCTTTATTAGCAGGATAAATACCAAAGAAAATGCCTACTCCAGCTGAGAATAACCAAGCAATAGCAATGGTCTTTATAGATACACTAGGTGGTATCTTAATAAAACTTGAAACAATAAAGGCTAAACCTACTCCGATAATCGTTCCAATTATTCCACCAATTCCTGATACAATAACAGATTCTACTAAGAATTGTAATAGGATATCTTTTCTCCTTGCACCTATAGCTTTTCTTGTTCCTATCTCTCTTGTTCTTTCTGTAACTGAAACAAACATAATATTCATAACCCCTATTCCTCCTACTAAAAGAGAAATAGCTGCAATAGCACCGATAACTACTGTTATAATTCCAGTAATTTTATTTATAGACTGTAATTCTCCCTCTGCCGTTTGAATTATATACTTATTTTCCCCTTCATTTCCATGTCTTCTTTCTATTAAACTAATCATCTTATTTGTAACAGCCTTTGTATCTATACCTTTTCTAATACTCAGCTGGGCATCCCAAAACCTATCTCCTCCACCCGTCATTTGTTCTAAGTTTGTATAGGGTAAAAATATACTCCCATGGCCTTTTTCTCCCATTCCTTGAAGACTGCTTCTTGGTTTTTCATAGACTCCTATTATAACCAATGAAATCTGGCTTTCTCCAAGCTCTATATCAATACTCTCTCCTAAGATATCAGTCCTTCCAAATGCATCTAATGCCATACCTTTATCTATTATGGCTACGGATCTTTTTCCCTTTACATCTGCATCTGTCAGATATCTACCTTTTATTATATCTACATTTTCTATTTTAATATAATTTTCATCTGCACCAGTAAGCTTTATATCAAATTTTTTACTTTTAGTTCTAACCTTCCCTCGCTCATTAACACCAGGTACAATAGCTTCTAAATCATCTGGAAAAGTATCCCTAAGTACATCTATATCATCATGGGTTAGTAAATCTTTCGTTAAATGATTTTCACTCCAATTCATAGAAAGATATGCACGACCTGCACCGAATTGTTCAAATTCCTTATCTATTAATTTTTGGCCTCCTTCTCCCAATGCCACTACTGTAATAACTGATGATATACCTATAATAATTCCCAACATAGTAAGGAGGGAACGCATCTTATTTGCAAGAATAGCACTTAAGGATACTTGTATGCTCTCAAATATGTTCATATTCTCTCCTCCTGTTTGTTAAGAATAATTTGTCCTTCAACAGGTCTATCCTCTATGATTTGTCCATCTCTACACACAATCATTCTTTTGGTATGTTGTGCTATATCTGGTTCGTGAGTAACCATTATAATAGTTACTCCCTCCGCATTAAGTTCTTGGAATATGGCCATAACCTCATTTCCAGATTTTGTGTCCAAATTTCCTGTAGGCTCGTCTGCAAAAATTACAGAAGGGTCGTTTACTAAGGATCTAGCAATAGCAACTCTTTGCCTTTGTCCACCTGATAGTTCATTAGGATTATGCCCCATCCTTTCCTTCAAGCCAACTCTCTCCAATGCCTTTATGGCTCTTTCCTTTCTCTCTCTAGGAGGAATTCCAGCATAAATCATAGGAAGTTCCACATTTTTCAAAGCATTTACACGAGGGATCAAGTTAAAGGATTGGAAAATAAAGCCTATTTTTCTATTACGAATCATGGCAAGTTGATTGTCATTCATCTTCTGAACACTCTCACCATCTAATTCATAAATACCTTCTGTCGGCTTGTCCAAGCACCCTAATATATTCATCAATGTAGATTTCCCTGAACCAGAAGGTCCCATAATAGATACAAATTCTCCTTCCTCCACCTTTAGATTAATATTCTTTAAAGCTTCTACAGATATACTTCCATTTGTATATATCTTTTTTAAATTTTCTATTTTAATCATATTAAATCACCTTATTTGTTATGATTTCAGTCCCATCTGTTATTTCTTCTGTTGGGTTCAAGATCACTTCGTCACTCTCTTTTACATCCCCTATAATCTCTAAGGAAAAATTACTTTCTACTCCTGTTTTTATTTCCTTCTCTTTCACTATTCCATCTTCCACTGTGAAAATAACTTTTGTTCCATCTTTTTTAGTGAATATTGCCTCATAGGGAACTGTTAACACACCATCTTTTTTCTCTGTAAGAATATCTACCTTTGCTGAAAAACCTGGCTTTAAAGATTCATCAGTATTTTGGATATCCACTTTTATTTCTACTACACTTTCCTTTCCTTGCCCTCCATTGGACTGTTTTGCAATGGAACCTATATATTTCACCTTGCCTTCATATACTTTTCCTTGAAAGGAATCTCCTGTAATCTTTACAGAATCTCCTAATTCTATTTTACTTGACTCATATTCATTCATATCTAATACAATTTCTAAATGCTCTATATCTTGAATAGACATTAAAGCTACACTAGATCGTATAATCCCACTTTCTGAAATATTAGTATCTACAATTGTTCCTGTAATAGGACTTTTTATTGTGTGTTTCGCTAAATCCTTTTCTAATTTTTCCACTTCTAATCTTGCTGTTTCAATCTTTTGTTTTTGAATAATAATTGAGTTTTCATTGTTAGAATTCTTTAGTTTTTCTTCAGCTAGAATATAATCATTGTACTGCTGATCCATCTCATCCTTTGATTTATCTAAATCTACCTTGGAAATTACACTTCCTTCATATAATTCTTTATTTCTCTCATATGCATTTTTAGCATCTTCATACTTTATCTTTGCATTGGACAAATTTATTTCAAGTTCTGTATTTCCTTGTTTTTCTAATTGTCTCAAATTTTCCTGTTCCATAGAAAGTCTAAGTTTTGCATCCTTAATCTTATATCGAATATTGGTTTCTTCTAACTTCATTAATATTTGACCTTTTTCTACCTTGTCACCTTTTTGTACATACATCTTTTCAATCTTTTCTTCTACATCTGATACTACGTCTCTTTTATCCATAGAAAATATCTTTCCAGTTGCTTGAATATGAGATTCTATGTCCTCTTTTTTAATAGTTGTAGTTTGAACCATAGCTTTATTAGGCTTTTGATTTTTCTTTAATATATTTCTTACTGCAATTACTGATAAGATGACTATTCCTAATATTATGATAAACATCTTTTTTTTCATAAATAAAGCCCCTTCCATATATAATGTATACGGTATTATATCGTATCATTATTTAGATTACCAGATATATGATTAACATGTCAATTTCATAAGGGTTACAAAAAAGTAACAAAATGGTTAAAATTGTAAAATCATACTTCCTTTCTCCAGTTCTTTGGTGCAAATAATGCTATTATAGTAAATAACTCAAGTCTTCCTAAGAGCATTAACAAGGAGAAAAATATCTTTGTAATTTGGCTATATCCATTAAATGTATTAGTAGGGCCTACAAATCCTAAACCAGGTCCAATATTTCCTAGTGTTGCAGCAACAGAACTAGCAGCAGATTCTAAGTCTACACCTTCTAATGATATTAAAATAGTTGATAATACAAATATTATCATATATAATCCAACGAAACTATTTATGCTTGCTATGGTTTCATTAGGGAGAACCTTATCATTGAGTTTAACTGGAATAACTGCCCGTGGATGGAAAATTTTAAGTATCTCTCTCTTTATTAATTTTAATATAATTAGTATCCTAATAACTTTCATACCTCCAGCAGTAGAACCTGCACTTCCTCCTATGAACATAAGAAGTAGCAAAATGCACTTACTAAAAGTTGGCCATATATCAAAGTTAGCTGTAGAATAACCAGTTGTTGTAATAATAGAACCAACTTGAAAAAACGAATCTCTAAAGGCTAATCCTAGAGTAGAATATGTATTTTTAAATAAATTGATGGCAATTGCAATTACTGCCATAAAAACAATGGTAAAATAAAGCTTTAACTCTTCATCCTTAAATATATCCTTTATTTTCCCCTTAAACAAAGAATAGTATAGGGAAAAATTTACACCTGATAATACCATAAAACTTCCTATTACAAGATGAATATAAGTGCTATCATAGGCACCTACACTGGAATTTTTATTAGCAAATCCACCTGTACCAACTGTCCCAAATGTATAAACTAAAGAATCAAATAAGGACATCCCTCCAAGTTTCAATAATATAACCTGAATTACAGTAATAGTAAAATAGGTTATATAGAGTATCTTAGCTGTGTCCTTTATTCTAGGAGCTATCTTTCCCGCAATAGGCCCTGGACTTTCTGCCTTAAATATTTGAAATCCTCCTATCCCAAGGGCTGGTAACAATGCCAAAGTAAAGACCAGTATTCCCATGCCTCCTATCCAATGTGTAAAAGAACGCCAAAATAAAATCCCCATAGGTAATACTTCTACATCTGATATTACTGTTGCACCTGTAGTTGTAAATCCCGATACTATTTCAAAAAATGCATCTATATATGTAGGTGTACTACCTGAAATATATAAAGGAAGGGCACCAAGCAAAGATATTAATACCCAACCTAAGGAAACAATAACTAAACCTTCTTTTGCATTTATATGCCTATCGTGACTTTTACTTCTAGTCAATATAAAACCAAGTATAGCTGTTAGCAATATGGCTATTAGGAATGAAAATTTATCCTTCTGATTTGTATATAAAGATATAAAAAAAGAAGGCATCATTAGCATTGCTTCCACTCTTAATATATTACCTAACACATTTAGCACGATTCCATAATTCACTTAATACCCCTCCCTTATGTGACTTAAAAAACATCTTTAGGGTCGGCAAGTCCTCTCTTAGACAAAACACCACTATTCTATCATTAGCATGTATTACAGATTTACCATTGGGTATTACAACCTTTCCATTATGAACTATGGCACCAATTATTATACCTTTAGGTAATTTTAATTCTTCTAAGGTTTTCCCAACTATAGGCAGGTCTTTTCCAATTATTATTTCTGTTACTTCCCCATCTCCACCAATAAGCAATGAAACAGATACTATTTTCCCACCACGGATATATTTTAATATATTACTTGCAGTAATATAAATAGGATTTAACGCCGCATCTATTCCTAACCTATCAATTATCTTTGTATAGTTTTGTCTGCTAATCTTGGAAATTGTCTTTGGAACTCCAGATTGCTTTGCCATCAAAGCCATAAGTAAGTTTTCTTCATCATAACCTGTTACTCCAACAAATGCATCCATAGTAGATATTCTTTCTTCTTCTAAGAGATGAATATCTGTCCCATCTCCATGAATTATAAGTACATCACTAAGTAGTTCTGATAGTTCTTGGCATTTTTCTTTATCCTTTTCTATTAAGGTAACTGATATATTTGCCCCTGATAATTTCTGAGCTAAATAAAAACCAATATTACTGCCACCAAGAATCATTACCCTCTCTATATCCTTCTTAGTTATATCATGGGAAAATCTATTGTTTAAATTGCTAATATCATCACTTCTACCTATAACATGAATTGTGTCATTTGATAATAATTGTGTTGAACCATCTGGAATTATTATATCTCCGTCTCTAGATATTGCTGTAATTAACAATCTATCAAAATTTTCCAATTCAGCTAATTTTTTACCAATAAATTCTTCTATATGCTCAATGTTAAAATCAATCATCCTAACTTTTCCACTGGCAAATTCTCCTGAGTAAAAACTATAATTCTTTAATAAATATTTTTCCATGGCTTGGGCAGTTGCCAAATCTGGGTTTACTATATGGTCAATTCCCATTTCAGCTTTTATAAAATCCAATTGTTGCATATACTCTGGATTCCTAATACGAGCTATTGTTTTTTCACATCCTAGCTTATTTGCCAAAGAACAAATGAGAGTATTAGTTTCATCACTATCTGTAGCCGCTACCAATAAATTATACTGATTTATATCTAATTCCCTAAGAATGTTTATATCTATTCCATTTGCTAAAACCGTTAGAACATCTAAATGCTCATTTACATAATTTATTACCTTTGGATTGTTATCTATTACCGTTACATCTATATCTTCTAGTACCATTGATTCTGCTAGTTTATATCCTAATTTACCAGCACCTACTACCATTACTTTCATATTCGTCACCTCTTATTTAATATACCAAATAGCTCTATAGAATAATAGGGAAAACTACAATTATTATAATAATACAAAGCTAAAGAACTATTCTCTAGCTTTGTATTATAAATTTCAATTTGTCTATCTATTCTCTAATACCAGCTTCTCTTATAAAAATATACCCTAAAATATAGAATGCAATGATTATTAACAAAGCTACTGTAAATACAGTAAATTTATTAAATATTGATTCTAAATATAAGTATATCTTTGAAACTGTGTTTACTAACTTAATAAAAAAACCACCTAATAACTGTACCATAAAAAACATTATACCAAATCCTATCCACAATTTATATCCAAATCTATACTGTAAAACTCCTATTAGGTTAATAATTGAAGCAGATACAAGGAAAATTGTAGTTAAACTTAAAATTATAAATAATATATTATTAGTTGAGGTATTAAATAATCCAAAATTCACTATTGGCTTATATTCTGAATATTGGGCAATATATTTATCAATAATAAGTAAAACACCTTGAATAACAGCAAAAATGAAGGATACAATAACATTGTCCACTATCACTGATTTATAGAAATCCTTTCTTGTGACTCCAAAACTAAGAGCTAATGAGAAATATTCATGATACATAATAATACCGTTGACTATAAAGAAAATAAATATAGGCATAATATTGGAACCTGCTATTGATAACTGGTCATTATTCATTAACCCTATCCTAACTCTAGATTTATAATATAGAGTTAATATATATACAGATATATTAATTAATAATATAATTCCCCAGAATACACCTATGGTTCTTTTTGAGTCATAGTTTTGAAATTTAAAAATTCTTTTAGATAAATTCATTTAAAGACTCTCCTTCCAAAATATTTTCAGTAATATATATAAATAGTTTTTGAAGAGGTATATTACTTATATCAATATTTTTATTTCTTGCATAATTTATTTCCTGCTCTGTTAAATCACCATATATACCCACTATTTTAGTAGAACCAAATTCTTCTTTGTGAATTACTTTCTTATCCTTAATAATTGGATTGATTAAATCTTCACGACCAGATAAAAAATATGCCTTTTCTTTAAGTGCATTTACTTCATTCTTTAGCATAACTCTCTTATTATTAAGGATAATCACCTCTTCAAACAAATTGGCTACTTCATCTATTAAATGGGTAGATATTATTATTGTTCTAGGATTTTTTTCATAATCTTCAAGAAGTAAATTATAAAACTTATATCTCATTGCTGCATCAAGTCCTATAGTAGGCTCATCAAATATAGTAATTCTAGATCTTGAAGCAAGTCCTATGATTAACCCTACAATGGTTTTATTTCCTGTTGATAACTTTAGCAGTTTTTTCCTTATATTTAGATTGAATTCTCTTATTAAATAATTTTTATATTCTTCATCCCAATCTTTATATATAATCTTGCCTAAGGCCAATATATCCTTTACTTTCCTTTCTTTAACAGAGTTTGGGAAATCTTTTACTAAACAAATATCTTCCATTGCCTTTGAATTTTCAAAAATTTCTTCCCCATCTAATTTTATTTCTCCATCATCTTTCAATATTTGACTAGCTATTAATTTTAATAAAGTAGTTTTTCCTGCCCCATTTCTTCCAAGCAATCCATAGATTTTATTTTCTTCAATATCTAGGTTAATATCAGTAAGCACCTTATTTCTTCCATAAGATTTACTTAAATTTCTTATTTCAAGCATTTTGTTTCCCTCCCTTAAATTCTACAATAAACTTTATAATTTCTTCTATAGATATCTCCAGTCTATTTGCCTCCACTATTATGTCAGGTAATATTTCTTCAAAAAACAAGTTTTGTCTCTTTTTAATTATCTTTTTTCTTGCCCCTTCTGCTACAAACATACCAATACCTCTTTTTTTATAAAGTATACCTTCTTCCACCAAAATATTTAGTCCCTTTCCAGCCGTTGCTGGATTTATCTGACATATCTTTGCAAATTGATTTGTAGAAGGTGCTTGTTCTTCCTCTTTTAAATTTCCTAATAGAATATCATTTTCTATTAATTCAGCTATTTGTATATAAATTGATTTATCCGAATTTAAATCTAACAAATTATCACCCCCATAACTTAAATGGTTAGTTAGTTACGTAATTAAGTATATAAGTCTTGCTATTTCTTGTCAACAAGTTTTTAGAGATTTAAAAAATAAATTAAAATCAAATTTATTACAGTTCTTGTTCTAAGTGAATTAAATCTAAGTTATTTTAAGACTATATATGGTTATACTTGAAATATCTTATTATTAATAGTAAGATATTAACAAAATATAAAGTAGGAGAATGAAAATGAATTGGTTAAATAAATTTATGAATGGACGATATGGAGGAGATCAACTTTCAACATTGTTAATACTACTATCCTTATTTTTGACCTTATTTGGTAGATTAACTAATATTTATTTATTGCTATATATTGGTTACATCCCTTTGGTAATAAGTATCTTTAGAATATTTTCTAAGGATATAAATAAACGCAGAATGGAAAATTATAAATTTGCAATTTTTATGAGTCCAGTTTATTCCTGGTTCAAAAAAACAGAAAATAAAATAAAAGACCGTAAGACTCATAAATATATTAAATGCCCAAATTGCCATTCAAGTCTAAGACTTCCAAAAGGAAAAGGAAGACTCATGGTTACTTGTCCAAAATGCAAAGAAAAATTTGAGAAAAGAACATAGAAATTAATTAATTTAATAAAGAGAGGCTCAAAAGTAAATGAATATACTAAAAAAACTTTGGGGTAAATTTTTATATGGCATTGCTAGTATTATTTCTATAATATTTGATGTTTTTATTAGTATTGTAGGATTTATAGTAGGAATTGTAATAAATATAGGAAAAGGATTTCTTACTCTTATATCAATGGGAGGCTGCCTATTAATTATAATATTAGGACCAGCACTATTGCTTAATCCTATAACATTTTTTATTATACTATTCCTTGTTATATTTCCAATATTGGGAACCAAATTTATATCCTATTTAAAATATATCAAATATATGATAACAGAGTTTCTATTTGATCATGCTGATAATTTTATAAATGGAAAGAAGGCCCAATTTAATTCATTTAACGAATATGGGAATAAATATAAAAAAATGGAAGAAGAAAAAAGGAGAAGAGAGCAGCAGAGAAGACAGGAAGAAGAACAAAGACAATGGGAAGAAAGATTTAGACAATGGAATGAATACCAAAACTCTCAAAGGAGAAATAGTGGATATGGTGGATATAATACCTATGGCGGAAATTATCAAAACAACAATTATGGAAACTCCTATGTAAATCCATCTATAGAATTTAAAAGTAAGTATGAAAAAAGTTGTGATCTATTAGAAGTTGGATATAATGCAGATAAATATGAAATAAAGTTAGCATATAGAAAAAAAGCCAAAGAATATCACCCAGATTTAAACAAATCACCAGATGCAACAAAAATATTTCAAGAAATAAATAATGCTTATGAATTTTTAAGTGATGACAATATAGAAAGATATAAAAATATAAGATAAACCCCCTAGTCCCTTATAAAACTAGGGGGTTTTCCCTATAGTAATTCTTTTCTCAATTCCTCCCCTGTCTTAGGAGATAAATAACCTAAAGGAATATCAAAGATAGTTATTGCACCTATTTTCCCTTCGCAAGCCATTCTATAAACTGCTCTAGCATAGGCGGTTAACACTGATGAAGTAAACTCTGGATTGCTTTCAAGATTTAAATTAAACTCCATCTTTTGTTTAGTACCATGTCCAGTAATACCTGTTCTAATAACAAATCCTCCATGGGGCATTTTGCTATGTTTTTCCTTTAATTCTTCTTCAGAAATAAAATGCACAGTAGTATCATATTCTGCAAAATAATTTGGCATAGTTTTTATCTCATTTTCTATTCTATGAAAATCCTCATTGTCTTCACATACTACATAACAAACTCTTTTATGCCTTTCACAAGATGAAACATTTATATCTTCACAATTTCTAACCTTATCTAAAACCTCTTTAACAGGTATGGTATATTGGACACCACCTTTTACACCCTTTATCCTTCTAATGGCGTCTGAATGTCCTTGACTTATTCCCTCACCCCAGAAGGTATAATCCTTACCATTAGGTAAAACTGATTGACCTAATAATCTATTAAGAGAAAAAAGACCTGGATCCCATCCAACAGATATAAGACTTAACTTATTTGATTTTAATGCTATATTATTGACTTTCTCAAAGTATTCAGGAATTCTCCCATGATTATCAAAGCTATCTACTGTATTAAAACTTTTTGCTACCATAGGGCATTGCTCATCTAAGTCCTTTGCAGAGCCTCCACAAAGAATCATTACATCTATTTTATCCTTAAAATCCAATATTTTAGAAATATGTATTACATTAGATTTTGTATTTAATAAATTAGGCTCTCTTCTCGTAAATATTCCTATAAGCTCCATATCTGGATTTTGACTAATTGCCAATTCAACTCCATGTCCAAGATTTCCATACCCTACTATTCCAATTCTTATTTTATTCTTCATATTACACCTCCATAATAAATTATAATATAAAATTATATCACTTTAATACATATATTATAATATTATAGTTAAATTAGTATAATATTATTAAAATTATAATTTATGGGTAACTATATCTAGAGCCACGAAATACATAATACCTAAGGGAGAGAAATATAGATGGATTACAGTAAACAAGTAAAAGAAATCGTAAAGTATTTTAAAAATAGTGAAAAAAAAGTAGAAGATTTTAAAATCGGAATTGAATTTGAACATTATGTAATAGATAAGGATACCTTAAAAACCATCTCCTATTATGGTAAAAATGGGGTAGCTGAAACCCTAAAAGAATTAGAGAAGAATGGTTGGAAAGGTGTTTATGAAGGAGAATATATATTAGGATTAAATAAAGGAAATAAAATTATAACCCTAGAACCAGGAAGTCAATTGGAACTTAGTATAGATGCTCAAAAAGATATATTAAATATTGAAAAAGAATATATAGAATTTATGGAAGAAATAATTCCAATCCTTAATAAGAAAAATCAAGGATTAATCACTACAGGTTATCATCCTGAAACCAAAATAGATGATATAAAACTATTGCCTAAAAAAAGATATGATTTTATGTTCAACTATTTTAAAACTAAGGGCAGCCATGCTCATAATATGATGAAAGGCACAGCTGCACTACAAATATCTCTAGATTTTAAAGATGAAGAAGATTATAAGAAAAAATTTAAAGTAGCTAATGGACTATCACCAGTATTATATGCATTATTTGATAATGCATTATATTTTGAAGGAGATATCTGGAATAAGCATGGTTTAAGAACTTATATATGGAATAACTGTGATGATGATAGGTCGGGAATAGTAGATAATGCACTGGAAGATGATTTTAGCTATGAAAAATATGCAGAATATATTTTAAACAGACCACCAATCTTTATATTTAAAGACAAAGAAGTAATTCCAACAGGAGAAAAAAAGGTAAAGGAGTTGTTCAATCCTAATGACTACCATGAAGATGAATTAGAACACCTGCTAACCATGTTTTTCCCAGATGTAAGAACTAAAAAATATATTGAAATACGAATGATGGATTCCATCCCATATCCTTTAAATTTTTCAGCAGTAGCCTTATTAAAGGGTATCTTCTACAATGAGAAAAACCTAGATAAAGCATATGAATATATTAAAGATATAACCATAGAAGATATAAAAAAATCTAAGGAAGATATTATAGCAAATGGATTAGAAGGCAAATTTAAAGATAAAACTGTTCTTGAAACAGGTCAATGGTTAGTAAAATTGGGAAAAGAAGGGTTAAATCCAGACGAAATTAAATATATTCTACCTCTTGAAAAGATGATAAATGATAATAAAAATCCTTATGAGATTACTAAGGAGAAACTTAAAGATGGTAAAAAGAAATCTTTAAGTTGGTGCTTATTGAATAATATATTTGAGGTGAGAAAATGAATTATAAGGATATAAATGAGGAATATATAGACCTAATTAAATCTAATCCAGAAATTTATGTTATAGATTATAAAGAAGCTATGGAAAAAGTGAAGAATTCCAGTGCAATATATAAGGGTAAACCAGTACCTTTTCTCTATCATCCAATGTTTTATACAGAAAAAGATGTAGAAAACTTTAATAAAATTGGTGACATCTTAATATCCATCACAAATAAGGTAACACAAAAATATCTCGACTCAAAGGAGTTCAGAAAAAAATTTGAATATAGTCCCCTTCTAGAAGAACTTATACTTATAGATAATGGATATGATATTAATGTTCCTATAGGCAGATTTGATATTTTCTACAAAGATTTAGATAATTTCAAGTTCTGTGAACTAAATACAGATGGCTCTTCAGCTATGAATGAAGATAATACCATAGGAAATATCCTCTTAGAAACAAAGGGATTAAAGGAATTTGGGAAAAAATATAAATTATCTTTATTTGAGTTAATAGATAAATGGGTTGAAGATAGTATTAGTATATTTAGAAAATGGAATAGTAAAATAGAAAAGCCCAATGTGGCAATAGTTGATTTTACAGAATCTGGTACATCTAAAGAATTTGAAGTATTTAAAGATGCTTTTATTAGAAAAGGATATAATGCCATAATAGCTGATCCTAGGGATTTAAAATATAAAGATAAACACCTATATTTTAAAGATTATAGAATAGATTTAGTATATAGAAGAATTGTTACCTTCGAATTAATAGAAAAAGCCAATGAAATACCAGATTTTATTGAAGCATATAGAAACAAGGCTTTTTGCTCAGTAGGTTCTATTAGATCTCAAATAATTCACAATAAAATAATATTTAAGATTTTACATGATGAGGATACTCTAGAGTTTTTATCAGAAGATGAAAGAGAATTTATAAAGAAACATATCCCAGTAACTGGACTCTTTAAAGGAGATAAAGAAGTATATAACAAGGTTTTAAATAATAAAGATAAATATATTATGAAACCCCTAGATTTAAATGCCTCAAGGGGAGTATATGCTGGTAGAGATTTAACCCAAGATGAATGGAAAAAAAGATTAGATGAATCTTGGGAAAAAGATTACCTGTATCAAGAATTCTTTGAGCCATTTACTAGAAAGCATATAGTCTTTGAAAATGATGGGCTAAAGGTAGAAGAATTTAAGTCTATAGTTGGATTATTTATGTATAAAGAAAAATTTGCAGGAATATATACTAGAATAGGAAAAAATAATATAATCTCGGGAATAACAGACTATTATACTCTGCCAAATATTTTAGTAAAACCATAAAATAAAGTTAGATTTTTATCTAACTTTATTTTATATCAAGATATTCTATAAATTTTTCAGATGAAGGGGATAATGAAACTCCCTTTAATGAGCAAATACCAATACCTCTCTTGGGAATATCCTCAACAAGATTTAACTCATACAGACTTCCTTCTAACAAATAATTTTTCGAAAACTCTCTAACTACACAGGCTAATCCTAATCCTACTTTTGCAAATTCCAATAATAAATCATGTGAGCCTAATTCAATTTCTGGATTTATCCTTATACCTTTAGAAAATAAATATCCTTCTACATATTGTCGAGTCTTAGACCTATTATCTAAAAATATTAAGGGATATCCTAACAGTTCTTCATAGGTAATGGAATTTGTAACCATATCTTTATATCTTTCACCAAATACAAAAATATCTTGTATATCCTTACATTTTTTTATATCTAAGGAGTTATCTTTTATTGGTAAGTTACATATTCCAATATCAATTTCCCCTGATTTTATTAATTTACAAAGTTCATCTGTAGTTTGATTAATTATTTTTAACTTAATATTTGGATAATCTTTATGAAATTTTTCTACATAAGGTAATAAATAATATCTAGAAATCGTATCACTAACTCCTATTTTTAATTCTCCTTGCTTTAAATCTCTAGATTGTCTTATTTTCTTTTCACCATTGTCTAATAAACTAATTGCAGAATTAGTATATTCAAATAATATCTTCCCTTCATTAGTAAGTATTACTCCCCTCGGTGTCCTAGTAAAGAGTCTAATTTTCAGTTCATCTTCCAATTGCATTATGGCTTGACTTATGGCAGGCTGTGTCATATATAGTTCATTAGCAGCCTTTGAAAAGCTCTTACATTTTGCCACCTTATCAAATATTCTATAAAGTTCCAACCTAATAGACATATAATCACTCCTTATATCTATTATACTAGATATTTATTTTACTTATACCATAATATATTATATATTAAATGTGTAAGATATCAAATAGGATATTAAAAGGAGCGATATAAATGGAAAGAATAGTAGGTACTGTAGTTAGAGGTCTAAGAGCCCCTATTATTAAAGAAGGGGATGATATCGCAGATATAGTGGTTAATTGTGTAATGAAAGCTTCAGAGATAGAAGGTTTTAAAATTCAAGACAAAGATATTGTTACGCTAACAGAATCTATAGTTGCACGTGCTCAGGGAAATTATGCCAGCATTAATGCTATTGCAAATGACATAAGGGAAAAGTTTGGTAATGAAACAATAGGTCTAGTATTTCCTATTTTGAGCCGTAACCGTTTTGCCATTATACTAAGAGGTATTGCTAAAGGTGCAAAGAAAATAGTTCTTATGTTAAGTTATCCTTCTGACGAAGTAGGTAATCATTTAGTAGATATGGATGTACTTGATGTAAAGGGAGTAAATCCTTGGACAGATGTATTGAATGAAAAAGAATTCAGGGAATACTTTGGATATACTTTACATCCCTTTACTGGTGTAGATTATATTGAATATTATAAATCCCTAATATCTGAATATGGTATTGATTGTGAAATAATATTTTCTAATGATCCAAAGACTATTTTAAATTATACAAAAAATGTAATTGCCTGTGATATTCATACTAGATTTAGAACTAAGAGAATATTGAAGGAAAATGGCGGAGAGAATGTCTATGGTCTTGACGATATTCTAAGTTATTCAATAGATGGCAGTGGATATAACGAAAAATATGGTTTGCTTGGGTCAAATAAATCAACAGAAGATAAAATAAAATTATTTCCTAGAGATTGTCAACCTATTGTGAATAAAATACAAGAATCAATTAAAGAAAAAACAGGTAAAATAGTTGAGGTAATGGTATATGGAGATGGTGCTTTTAAAGATCCAGTGGGTAAGATTTGGGAATTAGCTGACCCTGTAGTTTCTCCTGCATATACATCAGGATTAGAAGGAACTCCTTCTGAAGTAAAACTAAAGTATCTGGCTGATAATGATTTTGCTGACTTAAGGGGTGAGGAGTTAAAGAAAGCTATCTCTAAATATATTGAGAATAAAGAATCAGAGCTTGTTGGAAACATGGCAGCTCAAGGAACTACTCCAAGAAGACTTACTGATTTAATTGGCTCCTTATCAGATTTAACTTCCGGTAGTGGAGATAAAGGAACCCCTATAATTTATATTCAAGGATATTTCGATAATTATATAAAATAAATTAAAAACTGTCAATCTAATTAGATTGGCAGTTTTTATATCTCTAAAATTTACATATACTTAATATTAGTTTGGCATTTTTTAACATAGTCTTAACATTGAAATGTTAAGATTAACCTAAGAAGTAATTGTTAATAAAGTCATTCTAAGGAGATGATATAGTTGAAAATTCTTAATTTATTAAGGTCTAGATTTAAAAATTTAGTTAATAATTTTAATAAATTATCTAAATTTAGAAATACAAGTTCTTATTTTAACAAATTGTTTAAATTTAGAAAAATAGGTACTTCATTATTAATTACAGTTATATTAATTATTATATTATTATCTGGAACAATTAGCTTAACAGCCTATGTAATTGCAAAAAATTCTCTAATAAACACATCAAAAAAATTACTTCTCAATAAAGCTCATGATTCAGGTCTTATAGTAGATGAACGAATTAAGAATTATTTAATTTCAATTGATTCTTTAGGTTCCTTAGAGCTATTGAGTAATATAGATAATTCATGGGAAGAAAAAATAGAGTATCTTCAGGCAGAAAAAAAAAGGCTTAATTTATCAAATATTGGTATAGCTAGTACAGAGGGATATCTTAGATTAGATAATAATAAAACAGTAGACATTAGTAATCTTTGGTTCTTTAAACAAGCTAACCTAGGACTTCCATCTTTTTCTGCACCATTTTATAGAGAAGAATCTGGACAAGTAGATATTGCCATGGCAGCTCCATTAAAACATGATAGAAAGGTAGTAGGAGTAATAGTAGCATATAAAGATGCTAAAGAATTCTATGGTATTGCCCAAGATATACATATTGGTAAAACAGGTTATGCATATATAATAGATGAAAATATAAATGTAATATCTCATCCTACTCTAGAAATAATTAAACAAAATGAAAATACTAAAATAGATTTCAAAGACTCCATTGGTGAAGTTGATGAAGATTCAAAGAAAAGGATAGATAATATCTTACAAGAAATTAAAAGCAAAAACATTGGAATAGATTGGTACAAGCAAAACGGTGAGAAAAAATATATAGGTTATGCTCCAATTCCATCGAAAGGATGGACAATATTAGTTCATATTACGGAAAAAGAAATTCTATCAGAATTAGATAAATTAAACACTTATTTGCCTTCTATAAGTTTATTAGCTCTTATATTTGGTATAATATTATCTTATTTTATATCTAAAAATCTATCTAATAGAATAGTGAGCATTAGCAATCAAACTACAAGCTTGGCTGAATTAGATCTTAGTTTTTCCATAGATGAAAAAATTAGAAATAGAAAAGATGAGATTGGTATAATGGCTAAAGCAATTCAATCTGTAATAAACAATATTAAATTTTTTGCTGCTGAAATTCAAACCTCATCTCACTCATTATCTTCTTCATCTGTTAAATTAGCTGCTATCACCCAAGAATCCTTTGCATCATCAAATTCAGTTGCTGAAGCAGCAAATAATATAAATTCTAAAGCTAATATTCAATTAAAGGAAATACTTAGGGTATCAAATGAAATAAAAAATGTAAATAATAGCTTCAACCTTGTATTGGAACAAATAAAGGATATAAAGTTTCTTAATGATAAGGCTCATTCTAATGCCTATAAAGGCAAAGAATCCATTGATGGATTAATTGGACAAATGATAAATATTAATAATAGTTCAGAAAAAGTAAAGAGTTCACTAAAAGATATTAATATTAGCTCCAAAGAAATGGATAGGATACTAATAATAATAGAAAAAATAGCAGAAAAAACTAATTTACTAGCATTAAATGCAGCAATAGAATCTGCCAAAGCTGGTGAATATGGTAGGGGCTTCGCTGTTGTAGCTAAAGAAATTCGACTTCTAGCTGATCAAACAAAATCTTCTACTAATGAAATAAATAAATTAATTAAAAATAATCAAAATATTATTTCTTATGCAAACCAAAGTATGGAATATAGTGATTGTGAAATCAATAAAGGTATTATAACTGTAAATGAAACAAAGGTGGTCTTTGATGAAATGGCAACAATATTCAATAATGTAGTTGAAGAAATGAATGAAAGTACCATAACCTTAAATAATGTTGAAGATAATCTTTACAATGCCATGAATTCAATGATTAGAACGGAAACCATTACCAAAGAAGTTGTTATGGAAATTAATGATGTTTCAGCAGCTACAGAAGAACAAATGGCTTCAATGGGTGAATTAACTAGTTCAACAGACTCCTTATCAGAACTAGCTGATAATCTATATAGTTTAATTAATAAAATAAAACTAACAGAAAATTAATATAGTTTCATATAAAATCCATTGCCTATAATAAAATTTTGCCAAAACTATCTTTATGAATAAAATAGTTTTGGCAAAATTAATTACTAACTTTCTAAAAACTTATTATTCCCATATGGCTAAGTAAAATTTTAGAACCCATAAATATTAAAATTAACCCTCCTACAAGTTCAGCTTTTGATTTACACCTATTTCCAAATGTATTTCCTATCTTAACACCAATCATTGATAATATGAATGTAACAATTCCAATAAATGAAACTGCTGGAACAATATTTACATTAAGAAATGCAAAAGTAATTCCTACAGCTAAAGCATCAATACTTGTTGCGATTGCTAAAAGAGACATGTTTTTGAAACTAAGGGAATAATCTATACTGTTATGAGATTTAGAACCATCTTCAATTTCACATTCACAATTTCTTGACTCTCGAACCATATTTAATCCAATAAACACAAGTAATATAAATGCTATCCAATGATCCAAATATGTAATCTTATCATGAAATCTTACTCCGAAAAAATATCCTATTAAAGGCATTCCTGCTTGAAATATTCCAAAATATAGTCCTACAATTCCAGCCTTTTTAATGCTAATCTTATTCATAGACAGCCCTTTACAGATAGATACTGCAAAGGCATCCATTGACAAACCAACTGCAATAATAAACAATCCAAATAAACTCATATTCCATTCTCCTTTATCCTTTAATTTTTTAATAAAAAAAAGACCTATCTGCAGTTTTCTCCTGCAGACAAGTCTCATTATTTAAAATAAAGCCAGATAAATTTTATCAGTATGTTGACTTTATTACACAATTTTCATTGTGCCAACTACTCCCTTATCTCATCAATTAAGTATATAGAACAATACTCCTACTGTCAATACTATATTCAAACCTTATTAGTTATTATTTTAAAATATCATATATAATTATAAACTAATGAAAAACCTTATATTTTTCTATATTTATTTCCCATTTCTTTTTGGTACAAGTTTCTTAACTTTTCAATAGTTTCATGATCCATATCCTTTTTTCTTATTAAAGATGCCTGATTAATATTAAAATAATTTATAAAATAATCCTTTGATTCCAGAACTTGATAAAGCTGATTATATCTAATCTTAGATTGACCTTCAATTGCTGTGTTCTTTACAATTAAAAAATCTTCATAAAAATCTAAGGTATCTTGAGAGTTAAATACTCCAGTATTATCCGTTTTTATTCTTTGTTTATTTCTTCTTTCAACCTTGAAAATTACTGCAGCAAATGAAACAAATATAAATAATATCCAAAATATAAAAAATTCCATTGTATTAAACTGTCCTTCCCCATAGGCAAGTAATGCAGAGATTAAAGCAGAAAATCCAACTATGAAGGGGATTATTATCTTACTTCTTCGAAATGTTGCTATATATAAAAACTTATGATAGTCTTCCTTAGTCATGGAAGTCTTTACTGTGAATAATTTATTATCCATATCTTCACCTCAACTTATTCCCTAATCTTTTATCCTAATATGTAAAGTCCTACCATACTTCCATAATAATATGAATATAAAATACTAATAAAAGCAAATCTAAAAACAAAGCTATATAAGCAAGTCTTTTAATTATGTTTTTCTTAATTAATGCAATAATTACAAGAATCAATGAAATTATAAAAAATATAATATTGCAATATAGGGATAATTCTGTTCCTAAAGGAGTAAGAACCATAGGGATACAAAGGATACTTATTATTGCAAATATCATAGATAAAAAAGGTAATTTTTGGCTCCTTATAATTATACAAGGTTCACCTATAGCATTAACAAGATTATCTATATCTCCAACTATTATCTCATCTTTAGTAAAAACATATGAATCATTTGTTATTCCTTCAATTTTAATAATATATTCCTTATCATTTATACTTAAAAGTCTAACGTCTTTTATATTTACAACGCTTTTAAATGCACTTCCTTTGATTTCAAGACTTTCATCATCTATCTTTTCAATTGAGCATATTAAGTTTCCTTTTGTTTTTATTCTTCTATAATCAATATAATATCCTGCCCAAGATAAGATAAAAATAGATATAAACATAATACTAGCTTGTGGCTTGTGTATTAAAATGATTGAAAGAAATACACAAATAATTGAAATAATTACATTGAAATAAATCCTCTTAGAATATTTAATATATCTAATAACATCTTTTCTAGGGTTTAGTTTAAATGCTATTATGGATTTTTCAAAGCTTTCCTCAGCTCTATCCTTTGGATTATAATTTTCATATTTATACTTTAATTCTTTTATAAATTCTACATGCTTGTCCTCTAAATCATAAGGGATTTCAAGTCTATTAAGAGATGCCTTAGACCGTTTATCCATCTTAATTATTAGGCTGTGCCTACTGTCCTTCATTGCTTTTATATCCCTAAAAGGAAATATCAGTTGATTATTTTCTACTTTAGCTATTAGTTCCTCTTCTCCAATGATAAAGTTCAAGGATATACTCTTGTGTTTGCTTAATAATGACCTAACTATAACCATTAGATACAATGCAAAATATATAAAACCTAATAAAAATATATAGTTAAAAGACTTTAAATATCCTACGGCTAAAAATGTAATTGCTATTAAAGTCTTATAATCTATCAATAGCTTTAGATTTTTTATTATTATTTCTTTTTTAGTTTTTGTATAATTATAATTCATGATTATCCCCCATAGACCTTATTTTATCTACTCTACCGTAACTGACTTCGCCAAATTCCTTGGCTTATCTACATCATTCCCTTTTATAACAGATGTGTAATAAGCAAGTAGCTGAGTAGGTATAACTGTTAAAACTGGTGACAATATATTATCAACTTCTGGAATATAAATAGTATAGTCAGCATGATTTAAATTTTTATCTAATCCTTCTTTTATTATAGAAATAGTAGTTGCTCCTCTAGCCTTTACTTCTTGTATATTTGATACCATTTTTTCATATAAATAATCTTGGCTAGCTACCCCAATAACAGGGGTTCCTTTTTCAATTAAGGCTATGGTTCCATGTTTTAACTCTCCTGCTGCAAAAGCTTCTGTATGGATATAGGAAATCTCCTTTAATTTTAGGGCTCCTTCCATAGAAGTCTGATAATCTAATCCCCTACCTATATAAAAAACGCTATTTTTATCCTTAATTACTTCTGCTATTCTCTTTATTTCATCGACATCTTTAAGGATATTCTCTACCTTTTCTGGTAATTCTTTAATCTTTTCAATTATATCAAAGTAGTAATCTTCTGTAATACTCTCCTTAATATTTGCCATATAAAGTGCAACCATATATAAAGCAACTAATTGTGTAGTATATGCCTTTGTTGATGCAACAGCAATCTCTGGCCCTGCCCAAGTATAGAATACATCATCTGATTCTCTAGCTACAGATGAACCTAGTACATTGGTAATTGAAAGAATTCTTGCCCCCTTTTTCTTAGCCTCTCTAATGGCTGCAAGAGTATCTGCAGTTTCTCCTGACTGACTAACTGCTATAATCAAAGTATTATCATCAATAAATGGATCTCTATATCTAAATTCTGATGCTACGTCAGGCTCCACAGGAATATTAGTAAATTTTTCTATTACATATCTTCCTACTAGACCTGCATGATAAGCCGTACCACAAGCTACAATATAAATCTTGGTAATCTTATCTAGTTCTTCCTTTGTTAGATTAATATCGTCTAATTTTATTCTTCCATTGCAGTCAAGTCTTCTCAGTAAAGTTTCCTTAATTGCCAATGGCTGTTCATAGATTTCTTTAAGCATAAAATGGGGGTATCCACCTTTTGAAGCAGCTTCAATATTCCAGTTTACATTAAACTTCTCTCTTTTTATTTCATTTCTATTTTCATCATAGATTTTAACATTGTCTTTTGTTAAATAAACAATCTCTCCATTTTCTAAAAAATATACATCCTTAGTATATTTAAGCAATGCTGGAATATCTGACGCTATGAAATTTTCACCATGCCCCAAGCCCACTACTAATGGACTTTCTTTTCTAACGGCAACTAATTCATCAGGATTGTTTGATGAGATAATCCCTAGAGCATATGCCCCTTTAAGCTTATTCACAGTTTCAAATACTGTATTAAGTAAATCGCCATCATAAAGACTATCTAATAAATGTACTATTACTTCTGTGTCTGTCTGAGACTTAAATTTATATCCCTTTTTCAGCAATTCTTCTCTAAGCTCGTTATAGTTTTCTATTATTCCATTGTGTACTACTGCTATAGTTTCTTTTTCATTTAGATGAGGATGGGAGTTTACATCTGACGGTTCTCCATGGGTTGCCCATCTTGTATGACCTATTCCTACGCTTCCTATTAATGGATTTTCTTTTAAACAATCCTCTAATACTGAAAGTCTGCCTTTTAATTTCTTAAATTTAATATGATCATTTCCATTTACTGCAATACCTGATGAATCATATCCTCTGTATTCTAGCTTTTCTAATCCTTGTAATATTACTTCCTGTGCATCTTTATTTCCAATATATCCTACTATTCCACACATATTATAGCCTCCTAATTTAGTGTGCAAATATTATATCACTTTTTATTTTATTTGTGTGAATTTTTTAAAACAATATAAATAAATATCCTATGTACAAAGCTAGTAATAGTATTCCCGTAAATCTTCCTATTCTTTCACGAAATATTCCAACTAATATAAAAATTAGTGTTACTGCTGTACCCATAGGAACATCTAAACTCAAAGTTTGGTTTGATATAATAAGACCTCTATTGCTAATTAAAGTAGATGCTCCCATAACTATAGTCATATTTAATATATTAGCTCCTATTATATTACCTACTGATATATTTTGCTTATCTTTTATAGTAGCCGTTACAGCTGTTACCAATTCAGGCAAAGAAGTTCCTACTGCCAGCAAAGTTAAACTAACTACTTGCTTAGGAATTCTCAAGAAATTTGCTATTTCTACACCAGAATTTACTAATACATTTGCACCATAAATAATAAGAAAGGACCCTACTGCAAATTTAACAGCATTTGACAATGCTTCTACCTTATTTATACCTTTTTCAAAACCTTTTTTAGGATTTTCCTTTTCATTCTTATGCTCAAAAACATTAATTAAAACAAATGGTACAACTAACAATAATAAAATTTTTCCTTCTATATGATTAATCACTCCGTCAGATGCAAAATAATAAAAAGCAGCTAAATATCCGAACATCATTGCCCCTTTGATGCCAAAGAAATCATCCTTAATCTTTATTGGCTTTATCAAGGAGCATATCCCAACAATAAATGCTATATTACATATATATGAACCTAAGGCGTTTCCTACTGCCATATCTGTAAAGCCTTCCTTACTTGATAGAGTTGAAACTAAAAGTTCTGGTAATGTAGTAGCTATACTAACTATAGTAGCGCCTATTATTCCAAAAGAAATTCCCGTCTTTTCTGCAATCCATACAGTGGAATCCAGAAACCAATCTCCACCTTTGACTATCATTATTAAACCCATAGTAAACAATAATAAAGTAAAAATGATATTCATATTATCCCCCTATAAATTATTTATTCTTTAATATACTACTCTATATTTATATTTGGATAAGCCTTTTATTATTACCAGATATTTCCTTTTACCATATTGTGGTAACAGTTATTTCCTATCTGAATAAAATAATAATAGTTCAAAATAATAGGGGTGCTCAATGTGGAAAATATATTATTAGTATTAGTATTATCCTTAGATGCCTTTATGGCTAGTATTGCTTATGGGACAAATAAGATAAAAATGCCTTTCAAATCAATATTAATTATTGATATGGTTTGTGCTATTTTTTTAGCATTGTCCATTTTTTTTGGAATTCAAATAAGAAAAATACTCCCTGAAAGCATTGCCTTAATCTTAGGTGCTACTATACTCATATTACTTGGAATATATTATTTATTTGAAAGTATTTTTAAATCATATTTAGAAAATAAATTGAAGGAAAATGAAAAGGTCAAAATAAAATTATTTGACATATGGTTTGTTATAGATGTATATGTTGATGAAACTAAAGCAGATTTTAATCTATCAAAAAATCTTGACTCCAAAGAAGCTTTATATCTGGCAACAGCTCTTTCCTTAGACTCTTTAGCTGTTGGATTTGGAAGTAGTTTAGGTAATATCAATTACTTACAAGTAATAGGATTATCTTTAGTTATCGGCATGTTTTCCATTTGGAGTGGATTATTTATTGGTAAAAAGATTGTTGAAAAAACCAAGATAAATTTATCCTGGTTATCAGGAATCATATTGATAATACTGGGACTATTGAAGTTAATCTAAAACTATAAATCTTAAATAAATATTCCCTACAACTTAAAGTTGTAGGGAATATTTATTTAACTCTAATATAATCTACATATTTGTACTCTAAATCATCCTGTTTATATATGTCTGATTCTTTTATTATACCCCAATCATGAAGTAAATCTAAGTTTGGAATAAAAGCATCTGCTTTTTCAAAGGTCTTAAATATTTTAGTTATATAGGCCTTATTACAATAGGAGATAGTCTGCTTTGCAATTTCCCCTCCTCCTATTATAAAATTTTCCATTTCATTATTAGGGTTTAATTCATTTAATAGTGGAAAAAGTTCTTTTAGAGAATTAATTACTCTAGCACCTTCTGCTCTATATTCCTTATCTCTAGTAATTACAATATTTATCCTATTAGGTAATGCCTTTTTATCTGGTAAAGATTCAAATGTTTTTCTTCCCATTATAATTATATTACCTTCCGTCAATCTTCTAAATCTCTTTAAGTCTTCTGATATTTTATATAGTAAATTCCCATCATATCCAATATTCCAATTATTATCTACTGCGAATATTAAAATCATATTTCCTCCTATTAGTTGTTTATCTGATATGGTTTTAGATTATAATTATCCTGATACTATTTCCTCATAACTTTTTATAGCGTATTGCCTTCCTGATTCAGTTAATTTAATTATATCTTCTTGTATATATATTTTCTCCTTTCTTTTTAATTCCTTTATTATTGATTTTAAAAACTTTTCATTCCAATGCAGATGCTTTTCAATGGTATAAAGTCCACTTTCAAAAGCTTCATTATCTTTACCCTCATGATTATATAAATGAAACATTAAAGACTTCTCTGCAAATTCTATTCTTTGACGTTTTCTCCTACTAATGGTAGTTAGAAGACCTCTTTTAGGGGAAAATACAAATACCAATATAAATATTATCCCTGTCATCAAAGCCATGGATCCAGCTATGGAAACATCTAAAATAGAAGCAAGCTGATAACCTAAAATCCCATTTAATCCACCTATAAGACCACTTAAAATAAGCATATTTTTTAAATCATCTGTAATAAGATATGCTGTAACTGGGGCACCTATCATAAAGGCTATTACTAATATAGAACCTACTGATTCAAATGCTCCAACAGCAGTTATTGACACAATAGTCATTAAACTATAATGTATTAGTGCAGGTGAAAATCCTAAAACAGCTGCTAGTGGAGAATCAAAAGTTACTATTTTAAGCTCCTTAAAGAATATTATTACAAATAAAAGATTTATTATTAGGATAATTCCCATAGAATACATAGATTTTGCTCCTATATCTACTCCAAACACTTTCAGACGATCAAAAGGTGCAAATGCAAGTTCTCCTAATAATACAGAGTCTGTATCCAAATGAACTGAACCAGCATATCTTGATATAATTATTATGGCTATACTAAAAAGCAATGGAAATACAATTCCTATGGCAGAATCCTCAGATACCAATTTAGTACTATTTAGCATCTCTGTTAAAAATACAGTAAATACTCCCATAAGAGCAGCTCCCAATATTAAAATTGGAGATGTTAAACTATTGGTTATAAAAAATCCAATTACTATACCCAATAAAATCGTATGGGTTATAGCATCTGACATCATAGACATTTTTCGTAGTACTAAAAATACTCCTGGAAGAGAACATGCTACTGCAACTATAACTGCTATAATTTGAATTTCTAATTGTGGCGACATTATATCTCCTCCTTTTTAAAATGATTTTCCACATATTCTAAACCTTTTTCGGTAATTGCCCATTTATTAAAATAATCCTTTTTTACAAATCCTCTGCTTCTTAGGGATTCTAATTTACTTGTAAGCTCCTTTACAGTTCTTCCAGTCTTAGATTTATTTGGCTTGATTATGAAAATATCATGACTATGATTTATATCCTCATGGTTCATAGCTAGATGATAAAGATTTACCAATACTTGGTCTTCATTTATTTCTCTTTGTTTCTTCCTATCCCTAAAATATTTCCATATCAATCCCCGATTAGGTGCAAATCCTAAACTAAAGATTACTATTATACTTATGACTATTACTATCATTGGCCCTGTAGGTAATTTTGAAACTACTGAGCTTAATATTGTACCAATAACCCCTGATATTGCTCCAAATATGGCTGATAAAATTACCATAATAGATAGTTTATTTGTCCATTGCCTAGCAGCTACTGCTGGTGCTGTAAGCATAGCACTCATAAGAATAACTCCTACAGTCTGTAACCCTATAATAATAGCTGTTACTATCATAAAGAAAAGTAATGTAGTAATTCTCTTTGTAGAGAAGCCAAGACTCTCTGCGTAATCCCCATCAAATGATACTATTTTAAATTCCTTCCAAAATATAATAGTTAATGTTATTAAAACTATTCCCATTACTGCCATGACCTTAACATCTCTCTGAAGCAAAGTAGATGCCTGACCAAAAATAAATTTTTCTAATCCTGCTTGATTTGCATTAGGTATTTTTTGGATATGTGTTAATAAAACAATTCCCCCTCCAAAAAAAACTGATAATATTAATGCTAAAGCACTATCAAACTTAATTCTTGAATATTTAACTATGGCAAGAATAATGAATGTAGATAACAGTCCTGATATTAAAGCCCCTAGTAGCAACACTTCTGTTCTTTTAGTTTGAGTCATTAAAAATGCTAATGCTATACCTGGCAATGCTGAGTGGGAAACAGCATCTCCTAATAAACTTTCTTTCCTTATGACGGCAAAACTGCCTAATACTCCAGATATTATACCTAAAAGAGCAGAACCCAATGATACAATCCTCAAAGTATAATCTGTTAAAATAAGATTCAATACCACTACTTTCACCTACCTCCTTAAAATTTGACCTGTACTTCTATAGGTCTTCTTTAAATTTTCATCTGTAAAGACTTCATTAACAGGTCCACTAGCTATGATTTGAGTATTTAACAATACTACCCAATCAAAATATTCTTCTACTGTTTGAAGGTCATGATGAACAACTATTATGGTTTTTCCTCTTTTCTTTAACTCCTTTAATATTGCTATTATAGCCTTCTCAGTCTTAGCATCTACTCCCTTAAAAGGTTCATCCATAAAGTATATATCTGCATCTTGAACTAATGCCCTAGCAAGAAATATTCTCTGCTGCTGTCCACCAGATAATTGAGATATCTGCCTATCTGCGAACTCTATCATGCCTACCTTTTCTAAAGCTTCTCTAGCCTTCTTTTTATCTTCTTCCCTTGGACGTTTGAACCATCCCAATTCCCCGTATCTTCCCATAAGAACTACGTCTAAAACATTAGCTGGAAAATCCCAGTCTACACTTTCTGATTGAGGTACATATCCTATATGTTTTCTTTGAGACTTATAACCTTGACCATTAAATAATACATTTCCTGATACAGGTTTTATTAAACCTAGCATAGCCTTTATCAAAGTAGATTTTCCTGCACCATTTGGTCCAACTATAGCCATTAAAACAGATTTTGGAATATTAAGATCTATGTCCCATAATACAGGCTTTGCTTGATATGCTACTGTCATATCTTCAACTTCTATTATATCATTGTAGTCCATTTTTATTCCCTCTCCCTTGCTCAATTATTTCAATGCATCAACAATTGTATCTATATTTGCTTTAAATGTGCCTATATAAGTTTCAGCATCGGTTCCTATATCACCTGTAGAGTCTGAATAAAGTTCTCCACCGATTTCAACTTGAAATCCTTGAGCTTTTACTGCTTCTTGCAAAGCTTCAATACTTTTTCTTGGGACTGATGATTCCACAAATATTGCCTTAATCTTACGCTCCACAATAAACTTTGCCAACTGACTAACATCAGATGTTCCAGCTTCTGAAGCTGTACTTATACCTTGTAGTCCCTTTACTTCAAAACCATAAGCATTTCCAAAATAGTTAAAAGCATCATGAGCTGTTATGAGAACTCTTTTTTCTTCAGGTAATTCTGATATTCTTTGTTGAATATATTTTTCAAGTTCATCAAGTTCTCCTAAATATCTTTCCAAATTAGAATCAAATTCCTTTCCATGTTCCTCATCTAATTCCTTAAGCCCTATTGCTACAGTTCTAGCAGCCTCTTTCCACAAACTTACATCAAACCATATATGAGGGTCATAACTTCCAGGACTGGTGACAAAATCAATAAAATTTGACTCATCAATATCTTGGGATACTGCTAAAATCAACTTTTTACTATTTTCTATATTCTCAAATATATCTCCCATTTTTCCTTCTAAATGAAGCCCATTATATACCACCATATCTGCATCTTGCATTAATTTAACATCTCCAGCACTTGCCTTATATAAATGAGGGTCTACTCCAGGCCCCATCAATCCTTGAACATTTACATACTCTCCACCTATGGCCTTCACCAGGTCTGCAATCAAAGTAGTAGTTACAACGACTTTATATTTATTATCATTTGTAATATCATTTCCATTTCCACATCCTACTGCCATAACCATTACAATAGATAAAACCATAATCAAACTCAATATTCTTTTCATTATTTATTCCTCCCTTATTATTTTTGACCCATGAGGACATTCCTTAGGGTAATTCAAATATCTATCTAATCTCTCTTCTAAAATATCACTAGTTACATGTTCTAGTTTCTCTGCTTCTTCATGTATTTCATCCAAATTATATCCTAGCTTCTCTACTAAAAAAAACTCCCATAGAAGATGTCTGTTTCTAATTTTTTTAGCTTCTTTAGTTCCATATTCTGTAAGCCTTATACCTTGATATAATGTATGTTCAACAAACCCATCTTGTAACAACTTTTTTATCATCTCCGATACAGAAGGAGCAGATATATCAAGTCTTATAGCTATGTCCTTGTTACTAACTAAATCATTCTCCCCTCCTAGCTCATAAATGACCTTTAAATAATCTTCCTTACTTATATTCATAATCTTCCCCCACATTAATAAATGTTAGGTATGCCTAACTTATTTATATAATACCCCCTTTTTTATTATTAACACACTATTTAATAAGATATAAAAAAACTTCCATCAAAACTACTCCCCTTATAGTCCACAGTTTTATTATTTTAGCTGTCTACTACAAGGGGAGCATATCATGGTTATGAGGTTTTTTTATTCTATCCATAATAAATTCATTTACTAAATTAAAATAATCATTTCAAAATTGCCATGTAGATTTCATTTTATTATAGATTAAAGGTCTGTGCCAATCCATTAATTAATTCTTTTATCTCGCCTCCCTCAAAAAAATATGATAAACTTAATTCAGATGTACATAATTTTTTATATTTTACATTGGTATCTTTTATTAAATCAAATATCTTTGAAGTAACTTCTGCCTGATTTATTCGTCCAGTACCTATTATAGATACCCTTGTAGTATTATTGACTTCCACTTCTACAAATCTATCTATATCTCTTACTATCTCTTTTTTTATAGGCGAAAATAAATTAGTGTATTCTTTAGAACATATAAAAGAAATATTTAAATTCTTATCTGTTAAATTATTTTCCGTCATTCCAATATCCAGATCATATTTACCTAGTATCTTAAATATATTAGACAATTTGTCTATTTTATTAGGTATGTTCTTTATCTTTACTTCTATTTGACTATCATCTGCAACTAAAGATAAAACTCTTAATTCTTCCATACTATCATCCCCTATTATTGTTCCAATTTCATTTTTAAAACTATTTCCAATACATATTGGTACGCCAAACTTTTTTCCTAGGGCTAATGCCCTTTTATCAATTACCTTGGCACCTAATCTAGTCATTTCTAAACCAATATCATAGCTTAACTTTGGAATTTTAGAAGCCTTTTTATATACATTAGGGTCTATTGAATATATTCCGTCTACATCTGTATATATCTCACAAGGACAATTAAACTTAGCTGCCAAAGCTACAGCAGTAGTATCTGATCCTCCTCTTCCTAAAGTTGTAATATCTCCTTCTTGATTAATTCCTTGAAATCCTGCTATAACTACTACATTTCCTTCTTTTAAATATTTTTTTATTACATCTTCTTCAATGTCTACTATACTTGATCTAGTGTGACTTCCCTTAGTATTTATTCTAGCTTGAACTCCCGTTAGAGAAACAGCTTTACACCCCAAATTATTTAATGCCATAGAAAGTAAAGCTATTGTTTGCTGCTCTCCTGTAGATAATAAAACATCTAACTCCCTATCCAACGGATTTAAAGATATTCCTTTAGATAGTTCAATAAGAATATCCGTATTTTTTCCCATAGCTGAAACTACAACTATAATATCCTTAGTGAATTCCTTCCTTTCAATAATCTTTTTAGCTATCTGAATAATTTTTTCAGTAGTTGCCACTGAACTACCACCATATTTTTGAACAATCACGAAATCACGCCCTTTTTTACACTTCTAATCTTGCAATAAAATAATCTTGTGAATTTATCATAAAAGTCTCAACTACTTTTTCTAATTTCTTTTTTGATATGGATTTAGTAGTAAATGCAATACTATCTTTATTTTCAATTATATTTTCTGTAATTCTATTATCAATTATATATCCTTCTATTTTATCCTTGATTTCTTTTTCCGTAGTAATCCTCATATAATATTTACCTTCATATAACTGATTTATATTGTTTAAATTCTTATTTTCCCAAATACAATTTCTTGGATAAGTATTAGCTGTAATATCTATTAAATCACTTACTATGGCATTAGCTGTAGGAAATTTACCTGCACCTTCACCAAAAAATCTTAATTCTCCAACTACATCTCCTACAAAAGAAACCAAATTATTTGCATTATCAACCTTTCCAAAATAAGAATTTTGATTTAAAATAACTGGTTCCACATTAGCATAATATTTATTGTCATTTACAACTGCTGTGCCTAATAACTTAACTGTACTATTCATTCCTTTTATATTTCTTATATCATCACAATTTATACTGCTAATACCATAACAGGAAATATTTTCTTCATCTATTTTATCTTTAAATGCAATAGTTGATAAAATTCTAAGTTTTCTTCTAGTATCATAGCCTTCAATATCATCAATAGGATTTGCCTCTGCATATCCTAAGCCTTGACTTATCTTTAATGCATCTTCAAAATCTAAGTTATCAGATGTCATCTTTGTAAGTATATAATTAGATGTCCCATTTAATATCCCTTTTATTTCTTGTATTTCATTTATATTTATCTGCTCTTTTAAAGGTTTTATAATTGGCATTCCACCACCTACACTGGCTTCATACAAAAAGAACTTATTTCTTTCTTTTGCTAATTCTGTTAATTCCTCTAAATATTTTGCAACTACAGCTTTATTAGCTGTTATAACATCTTTTCCTTTATTTAATGCTTCTTTTATACAATGATAAGGTTTATCTAAACCTCCCATAACTTCAATAATTAAATCAATATTATCATCTTCGATTATTTCATAAATATCTGTAGTCAATTTCTCTTTATTTATTTTAATGTCCCGTCTTTTATCTATGTCCTTCACCAAAACCTTAGATATATTAATTTCTTGTTTTACTAGGTTTTCTAAGTATTGTTTTCTTTCTTCTAATATCTGAACAATTCCCGTTCCCACTGTTCCCAATCCTAACAACCCAATATTTAGCATCGGCTCTCTCCCCTTTCTTATATTAAATAGTATCGTAGCCAGTTATCTATTAAAATCTGTGAATAATCTCCCCATGTATTTTTAGGCAATAAATTAAAATCATTATTGGGAAAATAATTTTTAGGCAGATTCGGCAATAGTCCTTTATCTATATCCCTTCTATATTCATTACTTAAAGTATCTTCTCCGTACTCTGGATGACCTGTAATATATATTTCCTTTCCTTCTACTTGAGCTAATATATATATTCCTGAATCATTTGACTTAGATAGAATTTCTAATTCTTGGAAGCTTTCTATGTCCTCTTCCCTAATTTCAAAATACCTAGAATGTGGAGAAATTATTTTTTCTCCACAACTTTTAAGTAATAAAGAATTTTCATTTAAAATCTCATGGATAAATATGCCATTTATCTTTTTATAAATTGTATGTTTTGGTATTTTGTAATTATAATATAACCCTGCTGCTACTGCCCAACATAAATAGATGGTGGATTTAATATATTTATTAGAATAGTCTATTATATCCTTTAACTCTTCCCAGTAATATATTTCATTAAAATCTACAAATTCTAAGGGAGCACCTGTTATTATCATCCCATCATAATTTGCATTTCTTACTTCATCTAATGTTTTATAGGTTTCTTCTAGATAATTTAGAGCTATATTTTTAGGTTTATATGTTTTTGTATATAAGAAATCCACCTGTACATCTATAAAGCTATTTCCTAGTATTTTTAATAACTGATATTCAGTTTCTGTTTTATTAGGCATTAAGTTTAATATTAATATCTTTGGTAAACCCTTGAGATTACTTTTATAATTAATATCTATATTGTCTTTAACCAGCCGTTCTATTGCTGAAATATTTCTATGAATTATCAATCCCATATTTTAATTCCCCAATGCTGTTTCAAAATCTTTTATTATATCTTCAATATTCTCAATTCCAACAGAAACTCTTATCATATCTCCACTTATACCTGCTAATTCTAGTTCTTCATCTGATAACTGTCTATGAGTAGTAGTTGCTGGATGAAGTATTGATGTTCTTACTTCTCCTAAATGTATTACTAAACCAGTTAATTTTATATTCTTAATAAATTCTTTAGCGGCCTCTTTTCCTCCTTTAATACCAAATGCTAATATTCCCGAAGCACCTAATGGTAAATATTTTTCTGCCAATTTATAATTATTATTAGATTCTAGCTTGGGATAATTAACCCAACTTATCTTAGGATGAAATTCTAAATATTTTGCTAATGCTAAGGCATTGTCACTATGTCTTTTAATTCTTAAATGTAAGGTTTCTATACCTAGATTTATTAAAAATGCATTAAAAGGGCTTAAACAATTGCCAAGGTCTCTTAAAAGCTGTACTCTTGCTTTTGTAATATAGGCCTTTTCTTTAAATTCCTTAACATATTGAATACCATGATACGCTGGATCAGGCTCAGTTAATTCTTTAAACTTTCCATTATCCCAATTATAATTTCCTCCATCGACTATTACCCCTCCAACAGATGTAGCATGCCCATCTAAATACTTAGTAGCTGAATGAATTATTATATTAGCTCCATATTCAAATGGAGTACATAAATATGGAGTTGGAAAAGTATTATCAATAATAAGTGGTAAATCTACCTTCTTGGCTAAATTAGAAAACTTTTTAAAATCCAATACCTGAGGAGAAGGATTACTTATGGTTTCTGCAAAAATTGCCCTTGTATTTGGTCTAACATATTTAATAAGTTCTTCTAGTTCCAAGTTTTGATTAACAAAGGTTACATCTATTCCTAATTTTTTCAAGGTAACTGATAGCAGTGTAAAAGTACCTCCATATATATTTGATGATGCTAATATATGATCTCCACTTTTACATATATTGAGTATGGCTATTAAAGTAGCTGACTGACCAGATGCCACAGCTACAGCACCTACTCCTCCCTCTAATATACTTACTTTCTCTTCTAAAGCAGCAACTGTTGGATTGCTAATTCTACTATACATATGTCCTTCCTGCTTTAAATCAAATAAATCTGCCAAATAATCTGGATCTTCATATTTATAGGTTGTACTTTGAATTATTGGAAAAACCCTCGGTTCTCCTGACCTCGGATTATATCCTCCATGCACACAAATAGTTTCTTTTTTCATTTTTTATTCCTCCTTTTATAATTAAAAAATCCCTTCCTAGATAAGAAGGGATTTATAATATAAAAGAATATAAAACTCCACTTCTTATCTCTCAGTTTTCACTGCAGGAATTAGCACATTTTTTAAGCTTATAGCTTAAAATTGTTGCCGGGTTTCATCGGGCCAGTCCCTCCACCTCTCTAGATAAGAAAATATTAAATTGTAATTTAAAAAACCTTCTTAGCTAATGCTAAGAAGGTTGATTTTCTATTAAATCATCTTATCGGCATTAGCAGAACCACCTTACCTAATGGCAGGTTGGCGTAGGGTCATAGAGCTAATTCTCTACCCTAACTCTTGATAAGGAAAACTATTAAATTATTAAAATGATATTAGCATATAAAATTAAATATGTCAACAGCAAAAAATATTTTATTAATTATTTTTTATGCTTTAAAATTATAAATTGGCTTTATTATATTTACTATCTCTGCAGTTTCAGCAATATTATTCACTATTTCCTCCATTGGTTTATAAGCAAAGGGGCTTTCATCTAATGTATGTTCATTTATTGAAGTAGAATAAATTCCCTCCATACTTTTCTTAAACTTATCCATAGTAATTGCTTCCTTTGCAACATTTCTGCTCATAAGTCTTCCTGCTCCATGGGGAGCAGAATAGTTCCAATCAGCATTACCCTTTCCAACTGCAATTATAGAGCCATCTCTCATATTCATAGGAATTAAAATCTTTTCTCCTTCATAGGCGGATATAGCACCTTTCCTTATAATATTATCCTTGAAATTAATATAGTTATGAATGGTTTCAAAGTAGGTAAACTCATTAAGTCCTTTTCCAAATAAATTATTTAATATAATATCTGCCATCATTTCACGATTTAAACTTGCATATTCTTGACATATCTTCATATCATGTAAATACTTTTCTCTATATTCTCCAGTTAAATAACATAAGGACTTAGGATATTTAGGTTTGAGTTCATCGTATTCCTTCTTTAGTTCCTCTAAAACTTTCTTTATTTCCTTTCTCCTACCTTCTGCTTTATAACTAGCAATTATTTCTTCCCTTTTAATAAAATAATCGCCTTTCCCACTACATAAATCTATTGCTAATCTTTGATAAATTTCAGCAACTTGCTTCCCTAGATTTCTACTGCCTGAATGAATTACCAAATATTTATTGTTCTTACTATCTACTCCAACTTCTATAAAATGATTGCCACCACCTAAGGTTCCTATACTTCTTTCTATTCTTTTAGTATCCTTCAAATCCCTAAAGCAGTATAAATCATTGAATTTATCAAATTTAAACTTTCTTTCCATATGTGTGGATTTTCCAGAAGGAATCTTTTTATTTATTATATCGTCTAATCTTGGTAAGTCCATATCTATATTGCCAAGTTCAACAGTAAGCATGCCACATCCTATGTCCACTCCCACAATATTAGGTATTACCTTATCTCCCATATTAGCAGTAAAACCTATTACACAGCCCATACCTTGATGAACATCTGGCATTATTCGAACTTTTGAGTCCTTTATAAAATCTTGATTTAATAACTCTATTATTTGTTCTCTTGCTCCGTCTTCTAAATTGTCTGTAAATACTTTAGCTATATTATATTTTCCTTTTAATTCCATTTAATCACCTCTATATTTAATCATATTATATATCAAGTGTAGCTCTATTTTTCCCTGATTTTTTAGATTTGTATAATGCCATGTCAGCTCTTTTGATTGCAGATAAAAAGTTTTCATCATCTTCAGTGAAATAGGAAGCACCTATTGAAATAGTTACATGATATTTTTTTCCTTCAGATTCATACTCAAAACTTTCTATATCCTTTAAAATTTTATCTGTAAATGATTCTAAATGTTCTTCTTTCAGCCCTTCACAAATAAGAAGAAATTCTTCTCCCCCCCATCTATAAAGAAAATCTGTCCTTCTTGTAGACTTATTTATGATTTCTACAATATTAGTTAAAACTATATCTCCCACATCATGTCCATAATTATCATTAATTTGCTTGAAATCATCTATATCAAAGAAAATAATTGTATAAACATAATTATATCTTCTAAATAAATAGAATATTTCTTCTAACTTTTTTGTAGCAGCTCTTCTGTTAAAGGCCTTAGTAAGTTCATCTATATTTAATTCTTCTCTTAATTCTTTATTAGAGTTTTTGTAATACCAATGCTCTAAGATTAACACTATTAAAATCCCTATAAAAATCAACACTAATGATAGGATAATTATCAATGTAGTAATTTTAGAAATAGCTTTATCTCCATCCTTAGAAATCTCATCTATATATGGTTGGATATCATCAAAATAAATTCCCATGGCTATAATCCAATTATAATCTTTATATAATTTTGCATAAGTTAACTTTTCAGCAACTTCATCACATGTTTTCTTTTTAAAAAAATAAGTAAAATATACCTCTCCATTTTCTTTAATTCCATTGAGTTCCGTCAGATAGGGATGATTTCCATTAATATCCTGCATCTTTGTAGATAAATATATACCTTCTGTGTCTTTTAAATTTGGATGAATACGCCGAATAGCATAATTATCTCCCCCATCATAATTTATAACCTCATTTATCCAAATATAAGCATCATTTTCGAAGCTATCTTTATGTATGCGTTTTTTTATAGATTCTGTAGTGGCATCTTTTATATAATCTTTAGTTACACCATAAAGAATATAGTATCCTCCATAATTATCTTCGTTATAAGCTATGAAATCCTTCTTTAAATTCTCAATATAAGAATGAATACCTCCAATATCTATCCTATGATCTATATTATTTTGATATAAAACTTCATCTAAATCTCTATTTAATATGAGTATACTAAAAGATTCCTTTGTAGTTCCTATTTCAAAATAATCAATAGTTTTTTTCAAAAAATCTCCTTGTTTTAACTGATGATATTCTGATATAACCTTAGTGGCTCTGTCTACACGCTTCTTATTAGTTTCTATTATCTCAGCTTGCGTTTGCTCAATATTATTTATCATATTATTAACAGAATCCTTTAGAAAATCTTTTTTTATGTTTATAATACGTTCTTTAATATATTGGGCATATAATATTTTTACATCTTTAAAGGTAGATATATAAAAATAGTTTATAATAGCTAATAGAAATACTATAGAAAAGATAAGCAAAAAAATATATAGTTTTCTTACTCTCTCTAAGTTGTCAATTTTGGCAGTTAATTTATGTATCCCCTTTTTCAATTGCCCCATCCTTTCAAACTAACAATCGCCTTATTATTTATGTCTTTATTGTATCATAATTGCTATAATAGTTGTAACTTCTTATATAAAAACTAATTGAATATTAAGAAATTCCTAGTTAAGAATAATTGAATTAATATATAGTAAGTTATATGCTCATTATAAAATAAAAAGGGCTGTAATGAAATTAAATTTCATTACAGCATCAATAGAATTATCCTAAACAATACATTTATTCCAAATAATTTTACTTATGATTAATCCAATAGGAATATAAATATATGTACCATAAGGAATTTTAGTCAGTATAAAATGTCCCAGTACAAACGCCCCCATTATAACCAAAGAGAAAATTCCCTTTCCTCCACCTTCTGGCTTCTCTCCTACTTCAAAGGATTTAGAGAAGGGTAAATTGCTATCAAAAATATTAAATACAATACTTGTAAAAAGCAATATATTTATTCCCACTACTATGATTTCATCAACTATTTTCATCTTATAAATAATTAAAAATACTAAACTTACTAAAGCATATACAGGAATAAATAAATTCAAAATAGCTGCTTTAACTGTTCCTTTATAAATAGTAGATTTATCTTTAATAGGTATAGTTTCATATATCCATGAACCTTTATAATTACCAGAATAACCTAAGGATGATATTACAGTAGGTATCATGACAAATACCATATAAATACACAAATAACTCTTTGTATTAGCTATATTTAAGAACTCCCTCCTACCCATGGTAATTATAGTTAAAAAAGGAAATATAATGGATATTCCTAAACTTGGATAAACCTTTAGTTTAAATGTTCTTTCGTTCTTCAACATATTTGTTGCAAATCTATAAAAAGTTCTTTCATCTTTATCTCTACAAAATATTCTTGATATGAAAATAATAGATTTATTCCTATCCTTAGTATGCCCTTCAACACTGTTTAACTTTTGTAGATTTCTTTCAAACACTGGTATCAGTTTAATATAGATTATAATTGATAATATGGGAACTACTACTGCAAGTATGGAATAAATAATAATATACATCTCTCGATTATCGTTTAAAATCAACTCAAAGGGTGCAGAAAACCATATTGGAGGAAAAAAGTATTTCCATATACTAGGCTTAAAATCTATATTATGTATATCTATTAAGTTAAAAAGTTTGCCTATTAATTGATATCCTATGGACATAACTATAGTTAATCCTATTTGAACATAATTAATTATATCTTTTAACTTTTCACCACTAAAGAATCTAAGAACTAAAAGATAAATAAGTGCTGTAATTATAATTATAAATAATGCTATTAAAATAACCTCCATTAAATATATAGAAAAAAATATCCTTCCATGTCTTACTATAGATACAACAAGTGATGGTCCTGAAATTGCTAATGTAATGGCACTAATATATATAAATATATGAATTATTTTAGCCATATTTAATGTTATACTATTCACTGGCTTAGAGAGCAATATTTCCTTATCCTTTACATCAAGTAACACAGAACTAAAATCAGCCATTAAAGAGGTCATCAATAAAAACATAATAACCCCAAATATAAAACTCATCTGAAATAAATAATTTTCTCCTATTACTATAAAGAAAATTAAAAAAAACCCCATTAATATATATACACCTAAAGATTTTAAAAAATTATTTTTATTGTCAGTTTCCTCTTCTTTTTTCTTATTTCTATTGTTTATAACAGTAGAAACTCTTCTTCCGTCTAATATTAGCTTCACATTAAGTATCTTTCTCATAATCTGATAATCTACACCCATTTTTTCAAATAACCATTTAAAAATATCCAGAAATTTTAATATTTTAAAATCCTTCACCTATATCACCTCTTCTATGGTGGATACTATGTCTTTAGCTATTTTCTCATGTTCATTAAACCCTGTTAGTTGATTGAAAATTTCCTCTAAGGAGCCATCCATAGAGCTGCTTTTTAAATCTTTAAAACTTCCATCTACTACTATTTCTCCCTTATTTATAAGTATTATTCTGCTGCTGATTTTTTCTACAACCTCCATGATATGGGAAGAGTAGAATATGGTCTTTCCTCTTCTAGATAATTCTGCTAATACTTCTTTAAACACCATAACACTATTTGCATCCATTCCAGATAAAGGTTCATCTAGAAAGAGAATGTCTGGGTCATTAATCAAAGCTGATATTATAACTGCTTTCTGCTTCATTCCTTTTGAATATGAGCTAATCCTTGCATCATAAACGTTCTTAATGCCAAATAACTCCATTAATTTCTCTGCCTTCTTATTTGCAACTTCGTATTCCATTCCATAAAGTTCTCCTATAAAGGTAAGATATTCCCTTGCTGTAAGGTTCTCATAAATCTCAGCAGTTTCTGGTACATAGCCAATTTTCTTTTTATATTCCGCTTCTCCATTCCTTATATCTTTTCCAAATATATTTATATCTCCAGAATATTCTCCCACTAAACCCAGCATGATTTTTACAGTAGTGCTTTTCCCAGCTCCATTAGGTCCTATATATCCTATTATTTCCCCATTATATATATCTAAGTTAATTCCCTTTAAAACTTCTCTAGTCCCATAGCTCTTTCTTAAATCCCTTATTTTTATTATTGGCTCCATATTCCCATCCCCTTTATCAAAATATTAATGGTATTATATCATAATGGATTTTATTTGTTATAATTTTATTAAACTATTTGGATTTTACCATAGTATAAAAAAGAGAAACTTGACTTTTAAACCTCCTTAGTATATGATAAAGTTGTAATAAATTATTTTGTTAAATATTAGATAAATAAGTATGGATATACATATGTATAAGCTAGACTTAAATCTAAAATTATGAAAATCTTAAAATTAAAATTATATAATTATGGAACAACTATTTAAACCAAAGGAAACCTTTGTAATTTAAAAAGCCCATAATAAAAGATCATACTTTCTTTTATTATGGGCTTTTTTATTTTTCTAAAATTATAAATTTAGGAAATAACAGTGCTTGAAATCTATAACCTGACGGAAATTATAGATAATATGATTTAAAATATTAAAATTTTATTAATAAACTTTTATAAAAATTGTTTTAACTATATAAATATAAAGGGAGGAAAGGAATATGGTGAAAAACAATAATCTTGAAGATATTAGCTACGAGAAATGTATTAAAGAAGCTAAAATATTTTTGGAGGTATTCTCCAGCATATCATCTAAATTAATAAATATTAAATTAGGTGAAGACTATTTAATAGAAAAATGTTTAGAAGAATTAGGGGAGAATACTGACTCCTCCAGAGCATATGTGTTTTTATTTAGAGATGATTTTAAATATATGGATAATGTTTATGAATGGTGTGCTAAAGGTGTTAGTTCTGAAAAAGATAATTTGCAAGATTTGAAAACTAAATTTTTTCCATGGTGGTTTAAAAAACTAAAGGATAATAAAAGTATTATTGTCAGTAATGTAGAGCATATGCCAGAAGAAGCCGAGACAGAAAAGGAAACTCTATTCAAGCAAAATGTCAAATCACTTATTGTATTGCCCCTAATCTATAATGATAACTTAATTGGTTATTTAGGTTTAGATAATATATTTGAAAATAAAATCTGGGATAAGGATTGTGAGTTTTTATTAAAAATCACAGCTGAAATGTTTTCAAGTATTTTTTCGAAATTAGAGTACGAAAAACAATTTCAATCTATAGTGAAGGCTTTAGATGATAAAGAAAAACATATAGAGGGTTTAAACTCTCAAATACTTAAACAAAATGAAATAATTAAACTAATGCAAAGTAAGGAATTATCTAAATTAGTAGGATTGAATGAAGAAAACTTTAATGAAATTATATATTATGTATTAAATATATTAAGCTTAGATATGAAGATTTTTGATGAAGTAGAATTAGAACTTTCTAAAGATTTACCTTCTATTTTATGCAATAAAATAGAAATAAGTCAAGTCCTTTTAAACATTATAAAAAATGCTATTTACGAAATTAGAAAAAAGATAGAGTTACATTCCCAAACTGGACAAACAATCTCCAATAATTTAAAGATTAAAACTTATAAAGAAAATATGTACCTAGTGTGTGAAGTAGAAGATAGTGGAATGGGATTTTCTGAAGAGGTAAAATGTAAATTATTTGAACCCTTTTTTACCACAAAAGGATTAGTGGCAGGAACAGGATTAGGGTTAACCATAGCATATGATATTGTTACAAATAAGTACAATGGCTTAATAACAGCCAGTGAAAGCCAATGGCAAGGTGCTAAATTTACTATAAAACTACCTTTCCAACAAAAAGATTCTTATTAGAACTAAGTTATAATATTAATTTTCATAAGGAAAAGAGGGATAAGATGATTTATAGAAAATGGAATGACGATGAAATACAGTATTTAAAGGATAACTATGGAACCAAAAATATAGAAGAAATTGAAAATAAATTGAAAAGAAGTCGCAATTCTATATTTAAAAAAGCAAAACGCTTAAACCTAACAAACACTATGAAAAAATGGAAAGAAGAAGAGATAAATTACTTAATTGAAAAATGGGGACATGAACCCATGGAAAAAATATCGAAACAATTGAATAGAAGTAATAATGCTATTAAAAAAAAGGCAATACAGCTTCAATTAGGTCCTTCCCGAATAGCCAATGGAGAGTTCTTAACCACTGGAGACATTGGATATTTATTAAATAAAGATCCAAGTTTAATTTATGGATGGATAAAAGATGGATATATAAAGAGTAGAAAATTTGGAGAAAAAAAGATTTTTCAAGTTAAGGCAGAAGATTTTATTTTATTCTTAAAAGAACACCCTCAGAAGTGGGATGCTTCAAGAGCAAGATTAGATTTTATTAAAGGTTATCTACACATAGAGTTTAAATTACCAGATTGGTTTATAAGAAAAGTAGAATATGATAAAGAAAAAAATATGAAAAAGAATATTATCAATTATGAAAGTAATTATGTTCAAATAATTCAATGATAAAAGCAATTATAATGTGTATAGAAAATTTAGAAAATTGTTTCAAAAGGTAAGATTATGGCTATATATACTTAGAATAACAATTGATAAACTTATAACTATATTGCCTATTAAGGGAAAGGAGTTTTTGTTTATGAAATTAAGAAATAAAATAATCTTATTTACTACATTATTATGTATTATTAGTATTTTATCTATTTCAATAATTAACTTTAACTTATCTATACTGAAACTTGAAAAGGAGGTCAATGATAAATCCCAGCTAATAACTACAAGTATAGCAAAAGACATAGATAAATGGATGTCTTTACAAAAAGATTCTTTATTTGAAGTTATGGATGGTATGTTAGTAACAAATAATTTTGAATATAATTATGCCTCTAATTATTTGAAAAAAGCAACAGAAAGAAATCCAGGAAATGAATATTATATGTGTTTTTCTGACCAATATTATTTAGATTCTAGTGAATTTAAACCTGATTATGATCCAACTCAAAGAGGCTGGTATATAGGTGCAATGAAGACTAAGGATTTCTATATATCAGAACCCTATATAGATGCACAAACAAAGGATATGGTAGTAACAATTTCAAAGGCATTTAAAACAATTGATGGAAAAGAAGGAGTTATATCTACAGATATAAAGATTGATTATTTAGTAAATCTAATACTTAATGTAGATGTAGGACAAGATTCATATGCATTTCTAATAGACCATAATGGAAATCTTTTAACTCATCTTAATGATGAATTTAAACCTATTGATGGAAACTACATAAATATTGATAAATTATTAGATGGAAGCCTTTTAAAATTAATAGAAGAAGATAGTTTGAAAATAAGAGATAGGAAATTAAAAGACTATGACGGAGTAAACAGATTTTTCTTATTTGGAGATATTCTAGAATCCAACTGGAAAGTGGGATTAGCAATATCTGTTAAAGAAGCCGTAGGCACTATTGATAATGTAATTTTCTATACCATTGTAACAACCATTATTGTTCTAGTACTTTCTTTGATTATATCAATATATATATCAAATTCTATTACAAAACCAATAGTTAAAACAGTTAAAATCGCAGAAAATATAGGAAATCTTAATTTATTGGATACAATAGATGAAAAGGATTTAAACAGAAAAGATGAAATTGGTCAAATGTATAATTCCTATCAAAATATAATCATTAAGCTAAAAGATTTTATGAAAAACATGAATGAATCTATTAATGCAAATCATCAAGTATATAAAGACACTTTAGAAAGATTGAATTTCTTAGTAAATCAAGCAGAGGATACTTCAGCTACTACTGAAGAATTATCGGCAGGAATGGAAGAAACCACTGCTACAGCTTTATCTATAAAAGAATCCACCAACGATATTGACAAGGCTATATCAGATTTCGCCCAAAAAGTGGAGGATGGTGCTATTACTTCCAATGAAATAAGCAGTAAGGCTGGAAATTTAAGTAGTCAATTTACAGAAGCAAAGGATAGTACTATGAGTATATACCTTAATACAAAAAAGGAAATAGAAGAAGCTATTAAATCTTCTAAAAAAGTAGATGAAATAAATATACTTTCCAATGCCATATTAGAAATATCAGAACAAACCAGTTTGCTTGCATTGAATGCAGCCATAGAAGCAGCTAGGGCTGGTACATCTGGTAGGGGATTTGCCGTAGTAGCTGATGAAATAAGAAAGTTAGCTGAAAATTCTCATGATACAGTGGAAAAAATACAAAATGTTACTGAAAGTATAACTAAGGCTGTAGAACAGTTGGTAAATAATACAAATGAGTTAATACATTTCTTAGAAAAAGATATTATAAATGATTATGAAATGATGGTAAAAGCAGTCAAAGAATATAGAGAGGATGGTTCTACACTAAATAATATACTCTCTGAATTATCTGCTACTTCAGAAGAATTATCTGCCACTATTAATCAAGTATCTAATTCTATGAATGAAATCTCCAGCACCGTAGAAGAATCTACAATTGCAACTACCAATATAGCTGAAAAAAATATGAATATAGTGGAGGCCATATCTGATATAAAAGATACAATGGAGAAAAATAGAGAAGTATCCCGGAATTTAGAAGAAATAGTATCACAAGTTAAACTTTAATTGTAAGTAAAAAATCCCTTTGGTAAAATAAAACAAGGGATTTTTTATTAACTTAAATTGATAATAACCTTGTATCTATAAATATTAGTATATTCTCAAATGTAAATATAGTTTCTATTATAGTACTTTAATGCTATTGGAAAAGTTTTTAAAAAATATATAATGATATTATAGTATCAATAATTTATTAATATCTCAAAAAGGTTGCAAAGAATAGAAGGAGCTGTGAATTGTGAATAAAGATGTATTACAACATATTAAAATATTATATGTGGAGGATGATAATCTTACTAGAAATTGGGTTTGTAATTCTTTGAAGAAAAAGGTTGGAAAAATAATCATGGCAGAGAATGGAAATGCTGGCATAAGATTATGCATTAAGTTTATGCCTGACATAATAGTAACTGATTTAATCATGTCCGATATGAATGGCATTGAAATGATGAGAGAATTAAGGGAAAGAGGATATCGTATACCTTGTATTATAACATCTGCTTTATCTGATGCAAAAACTATTTTAGAAACTGTAGACTTGAAAATAGAAAAATATTTAATTAAACCTATTGATATAGATATTTTAGTAAAAAGCTTAACTCAAATAGCTACAGATATTTTAGAAGAAACGGAAGGATTATTAGTAATAAATCAAAGTTTTATTTTAACAGAGGATGCAAAAAATAAACTAGAAATAGAAATAAGAAATATTTATTCCAAATATCTAAAAGAAATAGCAGGAAAAGGAGCAAAATATATTAATGTTTTCATAAATGGTAAAAGAATTGAGATAATTTCAAAATCCACTTTAACAATTTTAGAAGAGAATATATTGGCTATAGGACAATATTATAAAGGTATTGAAATGTTTAGAAAAATTGTTTATGAAAATACTATATGGAAAGTTGAAGATGATATAAATAAATTAATAGATAGAAAAGTAAAAACTAGAAAAATAGAAGTTTACCCTAAAGAAGAATTTGAAAGGATATTGCTAGAAATTATATAATTTTAGTAATATCCTTTTCCTTTTTGTTTTTAGCCTAATCTATAAGACAATCTTATGGATGAAGTTTTATGGAATTTAAAAATTTATCAATTATTTTTTCAAATCCAAAACTTTCCACACTACATATCCGTCTATATAGTGTAAGATGAAAAAAGACCCCACAACAGCTGAAGGGAGAAATTCGTACGAATGGCAAATAACAAATTAGAAAAACAACTTGAAAATTATATTATTGAAAACAAAGAACTTTTTTATAGGCTAGCTTATAGTTATGTAAAAAATATTGATGATGCATTGGACGTTGTTCAAGAATCTATTTATAAAGCTTTTTCATCTATTGATTCACTTAAAAATTTTGATTATATAAAAACTTGGTTTTATAGAATTATAGTAAATGTTTCATTAGATTTACTTCGCAAGAGAAAAAGAGAAGTTGTTACTGATGAAGAGTTTTTATTAAATAATGATATAGGTGCAGTTGACAATTATCCAAACATAGACTTAGAAAAGGCCTTAGAAGCTTTACCAGATAATTATCGAAGTATAATAGTGCTAAGATTTTTCGAGGATTTAAAGCTAGAAGAAATTGCAGAAATTTTAGATGAAAATATAAATACTGTAAAAACTCGACTTTATAACGGTCTAAAAAAATTACGTATCTCAATGGATGATAAAAATAAGGAGGTCAACAATGAATAATAGAAATCTGGAACAACTAAAACAAGATCATATAAATACTCAAATTCCAGAAGAGTTAGATTTTTTAGTTAGAAAAGCAATAAAAAATGGGAGGAAAAACATGAAAAGAAAAAATAATATTAAAAAAATAAAAGTAACATCAGCATCTGTAGCTGCATCAATTGTTTTATTAACAGCTGGGGTAAACTCTAGTCCAGTATTAGCAAGTACCTTATCAAAGGTACCCGTTGTAGGTGGAATAGTAAAGGTATTGACATTTAGAGAATATAAAATAGATGAAGATACTTATAATGCCGATATTAAAGTTCCAGAAGTGCAAGGCTTAGAAAATAAGGAATTAGAAAATAGTTTAAATGAAAAATATTTAAACGAAGGCAAGGGACTATATGATGCATTTATGAAGGATATGAAGGATTTGGAAAAAGATGGTGGCGGACATCTAGGGATAGATCATGGATATGAAATAAAAACTGATACAGATAAAATACTTTCTATAGGACGTTTTGTTGTAAATACAGCGGCTTCATCTTCAACAACAATTAAATACGATACTATAGATAAAGAAAAGCAAATTTTAATAACATTACCTAGTTTATTTAAGGATAGTACCTATGTTGATATTATAAGCGAAAATATTAAGAGTCAAATGAAAGAACAAATGAAATCCGATGAAAATAAGGTTTACTGGGTTGAAAATCTAGACAAAGAACTTGTAGATCCTTTTGAAAAGATTTCAAATGATCAAAGTTTCTATATCACAAGTGAAGGAAAATTAGTAATCTCCTTTGATAAATATGAAGTAGCCCCTGGATACATGGGAAACCCTGAGTTTATTATTCCAACAGAAGCAATATCAGATATACTAATTAGCAATGAATATATAAAATAAATTTCAATAAATTTATCCCCTTACTATAATAGTCAAGGGGATATCTATTTTTTAATTAAGTTTAAATAATCATCTTTTTTTAACTTCGTGTCCACCAAATTCATTTCTAAGGGCAGCTACTATTTTCCCTGCAAAAGTATCTTCTTCTAGTGATCTATATCTCATAAATAGTGACATTGCAATAACTGGCGTAGGCACTTGTAAATCTAGTGCTGTTTCTACTGTCCATTTCCCTTCTCCCGAAGATTGCATAATTCCTTTTATAGACTCAAGATTTTTATCTTTATTAAAAGCTATTTCTACTAGTTCCATTAACCAAGATCTAATTACAGAGCCATTATTCCATAACTTTGCTACCTTTTCATAATCTATATCGTACTCAGATTTATGCAGCACTTCAAAACCTTCTGCTATTGATTGCATCATACCATATTCAATTCCATTGTGAACCATTTTTACAAAATGTCCAGAACCTGCTTTACCTACATATAGATATCCACCTTTTACAGATATATCTTCAAACATTTCTTCACAATAATTATATATATTTTCATCTCCACCTATCATTAAACAAGCTCCATTTAATGCTCCAGATGGTCCACCACTGGTTCCACAATCTAGAAACTCAATGTTTTTTTCTTTCAAATAATTATATCTTCTAATAGAATCCTTATAATTTGAATTTCCAGCATCAATTATTATATCCCTATCTGATAAATAATTTAGAAGTTCTTTAATTACTTCATCAACAATTTCTCCTGCTGGTATCATTAACCATATAATTTTTCTATTATTTAGTTTGCTTACTAAATCTTCAATAGAAAAAACACCCTCTATTTCTTTTTCAATAATATTTTTTACATTTTCCTCAGATACATCATAGGCTACAACCTTATGTCCATTTTTCTTTAAATTTAACGCCAAGTTATAGCCCATTTTTCCAAGTCCAATTATTCCAACTTCCATATTACCATCCTCTCTTTAGTTAATCAATAACATAATCCATCCGTAAAATAATCCTCCCATACAAAAGTACAGGAGGATTATTTACTTTTACTTAATAAATATACTTAATATTAGAGCTGATATCAATCCCACTATACCAATTAATGTTTCCATTACAGTCCAAGACTTTAATGTATCCTTTTCTGATATTCCAAAATATCTATTTACTAACCAAAATCCACTATCATTTACATGGGAAAGTACAGTTGCACCAGAGGCAATGGCAATTACTACTAATGCTGGCTCTACATTAAAAGCTGGAAGAAGAGGAGCCATAATACCGCCTGCAGTCATCATAGCTACTGTTGCTGAGCCTGCTGCAACCCTAACTACTGTTGCAATTAAGAATGCTAAAATAATTGGATTCATACTTGAACTAGCCAATCCTTCTGCTAACATCTTTCCTATATTACTATCTGTAAGAACTTGTTTAAATATACCACCAGCACCTGTAACCAATAAAATTAGTCCTGTTGGCGCCAGAGCTGCAGTAGCAACTTTACTTACTTCTTCTCTACTAAGTCCCTTATGTTTACCAAGAGTAACAAATGCCAATACAGTTGCAATAGTCAAGGCTGAAAAAGGATGTCCAATAAAACTTACAATATTTCTCAATGAGTTGCCTTCAGGCAAAAATACAGTTGCTGAAGTATTTAATAATATTAAAACTATTGGAATTAGTATTAATGTAATTATTAATGAAAAAGACGGTAAATCTTTATCATCCTTTGTTACAATACTATCGTCAAAGGACATATACTCTGGTATATCTGCATATATTCTTTCACCAATAAACTTTCCAAATACTGGACCAGCTATAATCATAGCTGGGATACCTGCAATAATACCAAACAAAATTACCTTACCTAAATCTGCTCCAACTAATTGAGCAACTGCAACAGGCCCTGGTGTAGGTGGTACAAATGCATGAGTTACTGCTAATCCTGCCAATAATGGTATTCCATAATGAAGTAAAGATTTTTTAGTTTCTTTAGATAATGAGTAAACTAATGGAACTAAAATAATAAATCCTACATCGAAGAATACTGGTATTGATATAATAAACCCAGCCAATCCTAATGCCCAAGCTGCCCTATCTTTTCCGAAAGATTTAATAAGAGTTCTAGCTAATCTCTCTGCGCCTCCAGATACTTCTAACATTTGACCAAACATAGCACCTAATCCTACTACTACTGATATGAAACCTAAAGTTCCTCCCATACCAGATTGTATTGTTCCCATAATAGATTGAATAGGCATTCCAGCAGCAATTGCTGTTAGCATACTAACTATCAATAGAGAAACAAAAGCATGGAGTTTAAGTTTCATAATAAGAAATAATAATACCGCAACCGAAATAATAAGAAGTGATACTAAATACAGTTGGCTTTGCATACTTTTACCCTCCTAAGATATTTTATTTTTTTGAAAATGTGCCAGTTTTTCTAACACATTCATCGAGCTAAAAATAATTTCTTGATAAATATTGAATAATTCTTCATATAACTCTTTAGCTTCTGTCGTAGTATACCTATCTCCATCTTCCAGCATATAACTTAACTCAGAAAAATCTTTGACCTTATTTACTGCTACCATACCTAACATTACTGCTCCTAAACAGGGGCTTTCATAATTATTGGATACAACAATATTAGTATTTAAGATATCACATAGTATTTGAATCCATAACTTTGATTTTGTAAATCCGCCATTAACATATATTACATCAATTTTATCTGTTAATTCCTTTAATACTTGAAATACATCATTTATAGCATAGGATATGCCTTCAACTATAGCTCTAGCAAAATGTCTTCTCTTGTGAATATCAGATATTCCTACAAAAGCCCCCCTTAAATTTGCATTCCAATAAGGTGCTCTTTCTCCTGTTAAAAAAGGTAGAAAAATTAACCCATCACTACCTACCTTGGTATTTTCTACTAAAATATTAATTAATTCATAGGGATCTATATTTAATTTATCTGCCTCTTCTATCTCCTTTTGAGAAAAATTATCTCTAAACCAACGATAAACCATTCCCCCATTATTTATTGGGCCTCCTGATACATACTTATCTTCAGTTAATATATAGCAAAAAGTTCTTCCCTCACTATCTATCATAGGTTTATCAGATACTACTCTAATTGCTCCACTAGTTCCTATAGTGACTACTGCTGAACCAACTTCTATGCCATTTGAGCCAAGATTAGCTAAACAGCCATCACTACCGCCTAAGACTATTACAGTATTATTATTAAGTCCTGTTAATATTTGATATTTCTCATTCATTCCTTTAATGTAATATGTAGTAGGAAATGCCTTAGATAATTGACTTTCTTTAATTCCTGCAAGTCTAAGTGCCTCTTCATCCCATTTAAAATCATATATATTAAACATACCTGTAGCTGATGCTATGGAGTAATCCACAATATATTCATTAAAAAATTTATATAAAATATATTCTTTTATTGAAATAAACTTATAAGTCCTATTAAATATTTCTGGTTGATTGTCTCTTATCCACATAATCTTATAAAGAGGTGACATTGGATGACAAGGAGTACCAGTTCTTTTATACAGCTCTATTCCTTTTCCATTATTCTTATATTCTTCTGCATAATCAACGCTTCTACTATCTGCCCAAATAATACATTCTGTAAGAGGATTACAATTTTCATCTACTGCAATAATGCTATGCATCATACAAGAAAAGGAAACAAAAGAAACCTCTCCTTTTAAATCTTTAGCTAACTTTGATACTTCACTGAGTGTAGTTATTACTGCATTAAAGATTTCTTGTATGTTCTGTTCTCTCATGGCAGGTGATGGTCTATTAATTGGATATTCTTTTAATGATTTTCCATACATTTTACCATTTTCATCAAATAATATAGCCTTTGTGCTTGTGGTACCAATGTCTATCCCAACAGAAAACATTTTTGTTCCTCCTATAATCTATAGTATAATAATACGAAACTTTTTTGTTTATTATATCATATTACTATATTTATTCAACCATGAAGAAAATTTCTTTCTAAAGACAGAAAACTTTACTATAATCTTTTAAAGGCTATCCCATCTCTTATCTTTATAAGATTTCCTAAAGTTTCTTCTTTCTTTACTAATGCCACCTTAATATAAATACAATCCATTAACATTAATGTAGTTAATCTTGATTCCATAGCTTCAGATCTAAACATAGATTCTTTTCCATAACAGATCAAGCTAATATCTGACTCTTGTGCAATAGGAGATTTGGTATTTCCTGTTATAGAAACTACCTTCAGCCCCTTTTCTTTCGCTATCTTAATTGTATCTAACAATTCTTTATTACTTCCAGAATTTGAAAAAGCAAATACTAGGTCATCTTTTTCTGCCATAGATATATACATTGCCTGCCAATGAGAATCTCCGCTTACATTACATTTTATCCCTGTTCTAATAAATTTATGGTATGCATCTTCTGCTAAGGATGCTGATCCTCCCATCCCAAAAAATAATAATTGTGAGGAATTTAATATAAGTTTACTTATGGCTTCTAGTTTTTCTGGATTATTTAGCTTGATGGTGTTCTCCATGCTAAAGATATTGGCATTTAATACTTTTTTCATAATAATATACGAGTCATCACCTTCTTCTATTTCCTCATGTATATTTTCTATAGGCTTAATAATTGTACCTGCTAAATTAATTTTCAAATCTTGAAATCCCTTATATCCTAAACTATTACATAATCTAAAAATAGTCGTTTCACTTACATCACTAGATTCAGCAAGTTCTGTTATTGAAAAATGTACTATATCTCTAGGATTTTCTAATATATATTTTGCTGCTTTCTTTTCTGCCTTATTTAAATTACTATACAACTTTACAATTCTTTCTAAACAACCCTTTTCATTATTTTTATCCATAATCATTCTCCTTTTATTAGAAAAAAATTTTTTTCTTATTCTAATATTTTAACATATTTATAGTATCTAGTATAAAACTTATAGTATTTATATAATAAAAAGTATCCCCCAATTATAAAAATTGAGAGATACTTTTATTAAATATTATTTTATATTAATCGCCTTACAAATTCCCCTTCCTTCATAATTACTTCCATCTTTTCAACGGATATATTATGAATATCTTGAAGCGGATTATCTTGAAGAACTATTAAATCAGCATACTTACCTTCATCTAGAGTTCCAGTAATATCATCTATTTTTAACATCTCTGCACCATTCTTCGTTGCAGCTAATATTACTTCCATCTCCGATAAACCAGCTTTATTTAGAGCATACATTTCAGTTATGGCATACTTTCCATAAGGAGTTAAACTACTGCAAAATGAATCTGACCCTACTGTTATACGAATTCCCTTCTTATTGGCATTTTGCAGATTATCTATTATACGATTTAATTCTTTCTCTGCAGTTGTATTACCTGGATATTTATCATGTATAGGTCTATAAGGTGGCTCATATACAGTGAACCATTCATAGAAAAACTGTAAAGTAGGACAGAAGGTAATATCCTTTTCCTTCATGATTTCTAGACATTCTTCATTTAACTCTTGTCCATGGATAATAGCTGACACACCAGCTTTACATGAATTTAATGCACCTTCATAGCCTTCTGCATGGGACCATACTGGGATGCCTACCATATTACATTCATCAACTACTGCTTGTATTTCCTCCATGGAGTAATGGGTAGCTGCTTTAGCATCGTATCTCCATATCCCTCCGCCTGTAGACCAAATCTTAACTGCATCTGGGTTTTCACGAAGTCTTTTTCTAATAGCTTTCCTAAGTTCCCAAGGTCCATCTACTCTTTCAGCCCAAGGATGGGAATCATTGTTATATTCTAAAGGCAATTCATGAGAATCTCCATGTCCAGCAGTTCTGCAAAACCCAAGACCAGTTGTTATAACTCTAGGTCCGGGAATAATGCCTTTCTCAATCATATTTCTAATATGAATACCTGATCGGGAAATTTCTCCAACAGTTGTTAATCCATGTTCCAATGCTTCCTTAGCCTGAGCTACAGCAACTATAGTCTTTTGTATAACTGGTTCAAGAACCCATTCCGTATCATTATCACTTAGGTTTCCACTAAAATGAAGATGTGTATCTATTAGACCTGGCATAATAGTTTTTCCAGTTATATCTATCTTTTCTCCATCAGAATCAATATTCATAATAGGTCCTGCATATTTAATCTTTGTTCCTTCAACAACAACCATGGAGTTGTCCACTACTTCTCCATTTCCTCTTATCAATAATCCACCAGTAAATATAGTTGTCTTCACCTATACATCCTCCTCTTTGTCTAAAATGATAAAGCTTTATCACTTTCTATTTTTACATTTGTTATTAATTTAGGTGAGTTTGCTAAAGTGTCTGCCACTGGGCAAGTTCTATCTATAAATTCAATAAATTTTTCAATATCTTCTTTTGCTGAGTTTGATTTAATATATATATTAGATCTTATCTCAGAAAAACCAATTTTAGCATCTTTATTTTTTCCCATAAATCCATCTGGATCTAAGTCCCCTTCTAATTCAATATAAAAATCTTCTAGATCAATTTTATGGGCTTTTGCAAAACATCTAGCTACTATACATTTACAAGCTCCTAGTGCAGATAGTACTGCTTCTACTGGATTCATTCCAGTATCTGTTCCGCCTAGTTCTTCTGGTTCATCTAAAAGGATAGTATGATTCCTAGCTTTACACTCTACCTTCATACCATTAGTTAATTTAGTTGTACTTTTAAAAACCTCAATAGCCATTAAAAAAACCCCCTTATTTAATTTAATTTAACATTTACAGTATATTACTAGCAAATAATATTGTCAATCTTTTGACAGTATTATAGAAATATACAATAATAAATTTATATTTATAACCTCCTGCTTGTTTGCAGCTGGAAAAGTTACTGACAATCCATGGTACAAATAGATTAGGTGAAAATGCATTAGCATATATAAATGTATTCCATAAAATTGCCTGTCAAAATACAGCAAAAAATAATCAACAATAATTTAGAATCATAACCACCAATAAAACCAGTAGTTTGAGCACTATAGTGGTGAGTATTCAAAACATATTGAAAGGTCTAACAACCTCTCAAGCAGCTTCTAAAATGATTCTATTGTATCTAGTTTTCTATTGTTTTCAGTGTCTACTTGACAGGGTGGTATTCATTAACAAGAAAAAGACCCATGACTTAAATATGCATTGGTCTTTTTTCATAAATGTATAAAATATATATAAATTTATTATATGTTCATTTTTTGTAAAAACTCCGAATTATCATATTGGCATTGTAAATCTTGAAAACGCATATTTCCCATTTGCATATACATGATATACATGTTCAACTGCATCTCTTACTCCAAGTAATTCCACACCCGCAGCAGCTTCTCCTGTTAACGTTAATCTAGCAACCCCCTGCAGTGGCTCATAATGTTTATAACTTTTAATTGTGTTAACACCTTACTTCAAGAATTTCTGTTTCTCCTACTTGCTCTCTTAAACTATTAACTGGATTATCACCGTAGAACTCTTTCACATCTGAATCTTTAACAGCGAACGCTTGTGTTCCAATTAATAATAGGTGACAATTAATGAAAAGCATACAAATATTTTCCATTTTAGTCCTCGTTTTCTAATATATTAAATAAACTAATTAATATTAATATAAATTACAGGTCATAATCATATTTAAATTGTTATTCTTTATGCCATGGCACATTATAAATTAGTTTTAATTTATTTACAGAATTGCTTTTAAAATATCTCTTAAAATATTCATCATTAGAAAGTTTTTTATTAAGTCATCATTTTTTAAATTTATATTATTAACATAAGTATCAGCATTCTCCACTTCAAAGACATTTAACTCTATAATATAGTCATTAGATATATCTTCTAGCCCCAGCCTAAAAATATCAATCTCATCATGCTTAGAAAGTTCATTAAATAAAATTGTTTGAACCTCATATCATATAATAACATACAAACTACCAAATTACTTTACTTATGGTAAATTCCGACAGTATTTCTATACATAGAACAATATACTTAAATTCCTATAAATTTATTTATAATTATTTGTCCAATTTAGCAAGACCTAAATATCTTACAATTCCTTTATAATTTAAAATGTAATAATTAAAATTATTTTTGTACAGTTTAATCCATATTATCATCTAAATGTATATTTATATTATAGCATCTATGACTATACTTATATTTAAAACTTCTATATTAAATATCAATAATCTGCCTTTAAATTCCTTAGATTACTATGGTTAGCTAAATCCTAGCTTTTTTATATAAATGAAAGTTTTCATTTTTATGCCATAACTAAAACTCTTTAAAAAAACACATCAAATAAGATTATATTCATAAAAAACTTCCCTCAATCTTAAAATAATTGAGGGAAGTTTTTAGTTTATATATTTCGTTTTTTTCTGTTCTTCTTTTAGCTTTTCTGGAGTAACGTCATTACCTTCCTCATCTACTACCTTTACATTCATAAGGGTATTCTTCATGTTTCCTCTAAAAATAGCTAAATACTTTTGACGCAAATTTTGTTGTTCTTCCTTTTCTACTTCTGTTAATCCAATGGTCTTTGCCTTATGTGCAAGTTCATTTATTCGTTTTATTAAATCCTTCATTATATCTCTCCAATCTAATTTAAAAAACTCTATTAAATTGTAACATTTAGCAAATATTTATTCAAGAAATAGAATCTTATACTAATTCCAAGCACTTTCTTCTATAAAATTAAAGATGTAAACATTAACTTTAATTTACAACTATACTTCATGGAAATTCTTGAAAATTATTCAAATATTCTCTTAAATTCTATCTCCCTAATTTACTTATAAAGACTTTCTATTTCAATAATAAAAATATATTTGTTATATATTCAATAAGTTTTATTAATATTCAGTATCTACAATAATATCACAATCTAAAGCTGAATTTATTCCTTTTATGATTTCTGCCAATTCTTCTTTATATTTTTCTCCTGAAAATTGTCTATCGATTTTATTCCCATCGACTACTACATGAAATACAACAACTTTATTGTCATTTTGTTCTATAATATTAAAATCATGCATTGATTTAATAAATTCATCTTTTTTTATTCTATTTTTTATTTTATTCATAATCTCAACAGTTTCTTTTGATTGAAAGCCTACTGGATCCATATGAATTACTAAATGTAAGTTAAATCTTTCACTTAATTCTCTTTCTGCCTGATCAATTATGTCGTGAATAGTAACCACATCTATATCAAAGGGTATCTCTACATCTATAGTTGCCATTACCTTACCGGGTCCATAGTTATGAACTATAAGATCATGTGCCCCTAATATATAATCATAGGAAAGGATTTCATCCATTAACTCATCTATTAAATCTTTATCTGGAGCCTTACCAATTAAATGACTAACAGTTTCCTTTACCAAAGAAAATCCTGAATATAATATAAAAGTAGATACTAAGATACCTATATATCCATCAATAGGGTAATTTGTAAATAATGATAGAAGTAAAGAAAATGCTACTACAGAAGTAATAATTACATCACCTAAAGCATCTGTAGCCGTTGCTTGTAAAGCAGCTGAAGAAATCTTGTTTCCCAGTTTCCTATTAAATATACTTAACCATATTTTAAGAGATATTGATATTACCAGTAATATAAAAGGAATTACTTGAAATACTATTACCTTTGGGTTAATTATCCTATCAACTGAAGATTTAACAAATTTAAATCCTACTAAAATAACCATAAATGCTATCATTAATGCAGTCAAATATTCTATCCTTCCATGACCATAAGGATGTTCTTTATCTGGTGGTACATTTGAAAGCTTAAATCCTATTACTGTCATAATAGATGAGGCAGTATCAGATAAATTGTTAAAAGCATCGGCAGTAACAGCAATAGATGATGTGGTTAATCCTACAGCAAGCTTTAATATAGATAGTAATAAATTTACAAATACTCCTACTAAACCAGCAGTATATCCTATTCTCTCCCTTACATCTTTATCTGAATAATTATGATTTCCTTTTGCAGCAAGGTTTAAAAAATATTTCGTAAACATATGTCCTCCTTGAAACTTATAATAATAGTCCTAATAATTATACTATATTTATTCATTATACCCAAATATATAGTTAATCCTAAAAGAACGTCCAACAAATTAAACTGACCCAAAATTCTTTTAGAATTTTGGGTCAGTTTAATTTATCTCAATTCATAGCTATTCCTGATCTTTTTATTGCAATTTTAACTAATTTATATACAAAGATTGTACCTATGAAATTTACTATAGTAGTAGGTATGACTATTCCAGTTATCAATACTCCTATTGGCACTGGTAGACCAACAATAAGAGCAGCTGAAGTTAGAAATACTATGCCACTTATAAAGGTTCCAATACCTCCTAATATTCCTACTACTAAAAAATTAATATTAAACTTACTAAGATATTTTATTAAAACAAATAATATTAAAGAAGTAACTATTTTATCTAATATATTAGGTATTTGCCCTCCTGGAAAAGTAGTAGTCATAGCAGAAAGCAATCCACCTAGTATGCCCGTTAATATAGCATTTTGAAATTTATAATTTAATAAAAGTGATACAACCATAAAAATCAATAGAAAATCAAATTTCATACCACCTAATATCCCTGGTGTAATTTGATGCATAATAAGACCTATGGCTAATAGCAATGTTGTAAAAATATTGTTTTTTAATTTCATTAAAAACATCTCCTTTTCCTATTTTATTTTTCTTATTCCAGTCACTTGGTTCAGTTCACAACATTGTATTCACCACCCTCCATTCATTGCCTTTGACCTACATCAACTAACTAACGTTCGTTGTGTTAGGTCATTCCCCGCAGTCTCACAGCACAAATTCATTTGCTCGTTATCACTCCCATGAATTTGGCGTTCGTTGCCTTTGACCTACATCAACTCACTAACATTCGTTGTGTTAGGTCATAAAAAAAGTCCTTCATCCTTGAAAAGGACGAAAGACTATTATTTCGCGGTACCACCTTAATTAGATTATCCATTAGATAATCTCACTCAGCAGATACATAGCATTGCTAGATATCCTGTTTCTATAACGGGAAACCCCCAGTATTAGCTACTCTGAAAAGCCATTTCGCCAAACTCTTTGTAGATCCATTCATTAAACCTCTGGTATTGGACTTTCACCTGCGCCAACTCTCTAAAACCATAATAGTTTAACTACTAATTCTACGCATTAGATTTATCTTGATTTTTATCATTTTACCATAACATCATAATGAAGTCAATGTGAATTTTTATAAATCCTAATTTCAAAAATATTTACCAATCCTTTAGCTATATTTCATGGGTCAAATACTGAAAATTATATATAGAATATTTATTCAAATTTGGATTAAAATAATACTATTGGCTTATCTGCCCCAAATAATGTCGAACCTGTTTCTAAATCACCTGTTGGCAATGCTGCGAAGGATGTATTCTGCATATATGCAGGTATGAGGCATACAGTTGGCTCAGTAATAAAAATGGAAGACGGGTCAGAGGTAATATGTACTGATAATGGAACATGGCAAAACACTTAAAAATTTAACTCCTCAACCATTATGGTTGAGGAGTTATTTATATTATGCTCCCATGAACATAGCTATATCATCTTCTACATTTGATATGGTTCCAATTCCAAAGGTCTCTACTAATACCTTAGCTACATTTGGTGAAAGGAATGCTGGTAGTGTAGGTCCTAAGTGAATATTCTTAACACCTAAATGTAATAAAGCAAGTAATACTATTACAGCCTTTTGCTCATACCAAGCTATATTATATGCTATTGGTAATTCATTTATGTCATTTAATTCAAATATTTCTTTTAGCTTCATAGCTATAACTGCTAATGAATAAGAGTCATTACATTGTCCTGCATCTAAAACCCTTGGAATTCCACCAATATCCCCTAAATTTAATTTATTATATTTATACTTTGCACAACCAGCTGTAAGAATTACTGTATCCTTTGGAAGTGCTGCTGCAAAATCTGTATAATAGTTTCTAGCTGACTGTCTTCCATCACAACCTGCCATTACAAAGAATTTCTTTATTGCTCCTGATTTAACGGCATCTACAATTTTATCTGCTAATGCAAATACTTGTGCATGAGCAAATCCACCTATGATTTTACCCTTTTCTATTTCTGTTGGTGCTGGTAATCTCTTAGCATGTTCAATTAATTCTGAGAAATCCTTAGGCTTACCATTTACTCTATCTGGAATATGTTTAAATCCTGGATATCCTGACGAACCTGTTGTATATACTCTATCAGCATAGGATGCAGCTGGTGGCACTATACAATTTGTTGTAAATAAAATTACTCCATTAAATTTTTCAAATTCTTCTTTTTGTTTCCACCAAGCATTTCCGTAGTTTCCTACAAAATGGTTATATTGTTTGAATTTTGGATAATAGTTTGCTGGTAACATTTCACCATGAGTATAAATATCTACCCCTGAGTCTTTAGTTTGCTCTAATAATTCTTCAAAATCTTTTAGATCATGACCTGATACTAATATACCTGGTCTACTTCCTACTCCTATATTAACTTCTGTAATTTCTGGATTTCCATAAGTAGATGTATTAGCTTTGTCAAGTAATGCCATTACATCGACACCAAATTTACCTGTTTCTAGTGTAAGTGCCACTAATTCATCTGCTGTTAAACTATCATCTGTAATAGCTGCTAATGCACGTCTTATGAATTTGGAAATTTCCTTATCTTCATAACCAAGGTTCATAGCATGTTCTGCATATGCTGCCATACCTTTTAAACCATAGGTAATTAACTCTCTCAATGACCTTACATCTTCATTTTCTGTTGCTAACACACCAACTTTTTCACTAATTGATTTAAACACTATTTCATCATCTGAATTAACAGTAAATGTAGATGCATCCTCTAGCTCACCTAATTCTACATTCTGCTCAATTAATATGGTTTTTAGCTCATCTCTTGCCTTTAAGGCTTCTTTAATCTTTGCAAGGAATCTATCCTTATGAAAGTTTGCATTGGTAATTGTCATAAATAATCCATCAATTATCAATCTGTCAAGTCCAGGCATTTCAATTCCTTTTTCATCAGCTTTAACACCTAATAATGAAATACCCTTTAATGTATAAATCATTAAATCTTGTAATGCAGCTAAATCTGCAGTTTTCCCACACATCCCTACCTTTGTACATCCTTTTCCTCCTGCTGCCTCTTGGCATTGATAACAAAACATACTCATTATTTTACCCCCTATTTATATTATTAGTGCTTGTTACACTCTATTGTCTTCACCTTATATTTCATATTATATATCTGTTTTATAACTTATTCGGTAACCTATGTTACGAAATAAAAAAACATTAAATATATTTATAATTTCCATTTTTATCCATATGTGGTACAATTAATGTCAAGTAAAAATTTAAATAAATGTTTTATATATTTAATATTTTTAGACAAAGGAGAAAGATATGAATAGTAAAGGTAACTCAAAGATTTGCATAATGATAGTCCCCCATACTGAAAAGGTTAGAAAATTAGTAATACCACAATGGATGCCTAAAGCTTTATTATCCATCTTCTCTGCTTTCACTATAGTATTATTACTTTATATTGGCAGAAACACTACATATCATCTAAGTTTAAAGCAGGAAGCAAATAATAAATCCTCTATCATTAATGATTTAAAAGAGGAAAATAGAAAAAAGGATTTAGAATTGGCTAATCTTAAATCCCAAAATAAACAATTGCAAAATAAAACAATACAAGTTGAAAATAAGCTTGTAGAAATTGATGAATTACAAAGGGTTTTAGAAGAAATGGCTGGCATCAGTAGGCCCTCTAAGGGGGGAGAAACAAGTCCAAATATATCTCTTAAATCTTTAGATTCCGAAATGGAAATGGATGTATTAACAGAAGTTTTAGAGGATAAAAAATTGGAACTAGAAGTTTTTATAGAGGACTTAGAATCTAAATTTTCTTATCTAAAATCCGTTCCTGATTTAATGCCTACATCAGGAAGACTTACTTCAAAATTCGGAAATAGAAAAAATCCCTTTGGTAGAGGAATTCAATTCCATCCAGGTATAGATATTGCAAATTCAAAGGGGACAAACATTATAGCTTCTGCAAAAGGTACTGTTATTTTTTCAGGAAGAAAGGGTGGATATGGAAAAACTATAATTATTAATCATGGATACGGATACAAAACTTTATATGCTCATAACAATGATCTATTAGTTTCTGTTGGCGATAAGGTGGACAAGGGTCAATTGATTGCTAAAATGGGTAAAACAGGAAGGTCAACAGGACATCACCTGCATTTTGAAATTCATAAAAATGGCAGTCCTGTAAATCCATTTGATATAATAAAAGATTAGATCTAAGGAGTGGTAAAATGTTTAGAAAAAAGGACGAGGTTATTGTTGAAGATTTAGATTCTCTAATCGGTGAAAATATTAAAATTACTGGAAAGATAGAAGGTAAAGGAAATCTTCGAGTTGATGGTTTTATTGAAGGTGATATAGATTATGATGGAAATATTGTTATAGGTGAAAGTGGAAAAGTCTATGGAAACATAAATGCTAATGATATATCTTTAGCAGGAACTACACATGGAAATATTGACTCAAAAACAAAGCTAGTTATTCTTCCTACTGGAACATTAATAGGGGATATTGAAGTTTCTAGTTTTATAGTTCATGAAAATGCTAAATTTGACGGTAATTGTAAAATGCTAAATAATAATATTACTGAATTACCTTTAAAGGATACAACTGAAAATAGTAAATAAATAATTGAAAAATAAAAGAAGTCATCACAATAAGGATTTTAACATTTATTGTGACAACTTCTTTTATTTTAATAATCTTTTCCAGCTGCTTTAATCCTTTCTGGATATTTTACTGAACAAGGTGTTACACCATATACCATACTACAATATGGACATTTTGTTTCTAAATGAGTCATTTCAATTTCATTCCCACATTCAATACATTTTATAATAACTCCTGGAGGCATTGGACGAGTATTAAATCCCATCATTCTTATTTTATCTACAACTTCCTTTCCACTACCAAAACTTCCTGTACATCCATCATGCATTTTATATTTCCTCCCTCTATTTAAAGACTCCAAAACTTCATTTAAAGTTTTTCACTATTCATTGATTTTAAACTTTCTCCAATTCTAAGTCTATTTCTCATTCCTTGAATGATATTATCCATTTTCTCAAGCTCTAATAATAATTCTTTCTCTTCACTGCTTGTTTCAATTATTTTATCTATACCACCATTTTTAATTACGATTCTTCTATTGCCCATAAGGGCCAATATTGGGTCATGGGTTGCCATAAGAACTATTTTATCCTCAGATACTAATAATTCTAAGGCTTTCTTTCTATCTATTCCTGCATTTTCTATTTCATCTATTAACACTATAGGTGAAGAACTAAGGATTGCTGTATCTGCAATCATTAATGCCCTTGATTGTCCACCGCTTAGAGATGTTACTGGTGTATCTATATTAAACTTCTCCCCTGCTAAATTGTTAGCCTCTTTAATTATCTTCTCTATTACTCCTTCTACATTTTCAACTAATCTACTCTGTGCATGTAATTCCAAGAATTCTCTAACTGTAAGATCCATTACAAAATTCATATTTTGTGAAAGTTGTGCAACTAATTTGTTATTAGATGAAAACCTCCATTTTTTATCTGGTAATTTACCATTTATCAGTATTCCTCTGCCTGTAGGTGTATCTCCCATGGCAGTCCACTCTATATCAGCTAGTAGCCTAGATTTACCTGATCCAGTAGCCCCTACTATGGAGATGATTTCAGATTTATTTATAGTTAATTCTTCAAATCCTTCTTTATTTCCCGATTTATCATAACCTGGCAATATAGTTAAGGAATTCACCTTAGTATCCTCTGTTATTCCTAAAAACTCCTTCATTTGCTTAATAAACACTTGTAAATCTGACTCCAACCTTTCCTTATCTATAGCCCAATTCTCTATATCTTCTTGACTAAAACTATCTAAATATTCCCTAAATGTCTTGTCTTTATGGCTTCTAGTATCTAATTTATTTTCTTCAAAATAACTGATTATAAAAGGATATTTTTCTTCTAACTGCCCTATAGTTAAATTATTCATAGTCATCACCTAGTTCCATTTTTCTTACATTACCCATCTGGTATGCCTCTCCTATTCTTGTTTCACCTAAACAATAAGAACACAAGGCAGAAGGCATTGGAAATCTTAATTCCATCCCTTGTACAGAATCAATTTGTTCATTTTCATCATATAATAATGTACTTAGCTCATAAGCTCCTTGACCTGTAAGTCCATTAATATGCATAGTAGTTGCTCTCGGATTTACTGAACTCACCTTTGAAGCGAATACCTCTCTTTCTGCTTGAGACACTATATCCCCCTTAGTTATAATCACTATATCTGCCGACCTTAACATTGGTCCAATTTTCTTTGGTGTATTGATCCCAGACAGATTATCTATAACACAAACCCCTTTTATATTTTTAATATAAGGAGAACATCTATTACAAAGTCCTGCTGATTCAGTAATTAACATATCTAATTCCATTTGTTTTCCCCATTTTACTACTTCTTCAATATTTGAAGCAAAGAAATGATCTGGACAAAGGGCACCAGAAAGCCCTTTCTTCACTGGTATTCCAGCCTTTTCATATAATACATCATCATCCGTATATAAACAGTCGAATTTAACTACTCCTACTGAAAGTTTCCTCTGTTTTAATGCATCTATTGTTTTTAATATTATTGAAGTCTTACCCGATGATGGGGGCCCTGAAAATACAATTAAATTCATTTATATAACCTCCTAAACTGCATCATGAAATATTTTTTCACATTTTCTTATTAGTTCACCGATATTATGATTATTTATATAATCCCAACCAAGCCACATAAACTTCTGGTCAGATGACAATTCATTATCTACCTCTGGATTAGTTGAAGGAAATTTACCATTGATTGAAAGTATTTCCCCTACTTTTTTAGAGAAGAAAAAATCTACAAATGGTTTTGTTTTATCCTTAGTTTTCTTCTTGGCTAATAAAAATATTGGAGATATTATAGCACCATCCTCTGGCCATACAGGTTTCAATGGAGATTCTGACCTAACCATCTTAGTAAAGAAATACGGCATTATAGTTACAGTGGGTATTCCTGATTCCGTTTTCTTAATATGAGATTTAACCATTTCAGCTGGATGCATACTTCTTAATAGAGTTTTCCCAAGATTTGTTACTCCGTCTTCTCCATAACTCTTATAAATATTTAATAATATGGCATTAAATAAATCAAAATCTCTCATAGGTAAAGATACTGAGTTTTCAAACTCTGGTTTTAGTAAATCAGCCCAAGATTTAGGCATCTTTCTATCTCCTAGTTCTTCAGTATTTACCATGAATACTGCTGGAACTACTCCTATTATAGAATATTGTTTTTGAGGATCTTTTAAATCTATTTTCTCATTATCAAAATCCTTATTTAATTTGTCTAAACCTGTAATATCTTCAAATACTCCTCTAGACTTAAACTTCCCCATTAATCCCTTATCAAAGAATAAATCAAATCCAGCTGACATGAATAAATCTGATAAGGACTCTTCTTTATCTGATTCAATTCTCTCCTTAATCCAGTCCACACCTAAATTTGCAGACTTTAGTTCATAATCAACTTTAAAATCAAATCTAGTTTTATTTTCATTCATCCAATCATTAAAACCTTCTAATAATGGAACTCTTACGGGACAAGGCACAATTCCCTCTATTTTAATATCTCCACCATTATTTTGTTTTGTTGAAGCTAAGGCTGAGTCTACAGATATTCTGTGTTGATCTATTGCATCTATTATTTTTTCAGTAAATAATTCTATATTAATCTTCTTAGACATACAAGCCATTTCTAAAGAAATGGTCTTCCCCATTATCTTTCTCATATTTTCATTGCCTAATTGCCCAAATCCATTTGTTACAAATATATCTATAGTTTCAGGATATTTTTCCGTTATATCGTATATTGTATCTTTACTATTAAAATATTTATTCATTATATTCCTCCTTATCTTTCAAGTTTTCATCTTACCTCTAAGAGATTATTATGGAAATCCAAATATAAATCTCATATATTAATAACTATTATATCCTTAAATAAAAAAGTAGTCGGTAACAATTGTTACCCACCACTTTTTATTTCTTAAGGTTTCTTAACCACATAAAGCTATCCCTCTATAGTTTAATTCTAGTACAGTATATCTTTCTTTAATTCATCCACCTTTTCTTCACCTAATAAATATCTCATTATCTCTATAGCAAACTCTACAGCTAAAGCTGGTCCCTTGGCTGTTATAATATTACAATCTCTAACAACACTATCATCAATATATATTCCACTCATTAACTCATCTTCAAATCCAGGATATGAAGTTACATTCTTACCATGTATGACTCCAGCTTTTTCAAGAACTATGGGACCTGCACATATTGCAGCTACTAATTTCCCATTTCTATTCGCCTTTTTTACAATATCTATTACTTTATTATTATCTCTAAGATTTGTAGCACCTGGTAATCCTCCTGGAATAATTACAGCATCATAGGAGTCTATATCATTAATACTATTAATAACTTTATCTGCAATAACTACAATATCATGAACTCCCTTTACCTTATTATCTTCTGTAATAGATACAGTGTCAACAGCCACATCCTTTCTCCTAAGATAATCGACTACCGTTAAGGCCTCTACTTCTTCAAATCCCTCTGCTAAAAATAAAATAACCTTCTTCATAGAACCCCTCCCATTTTTATTGTATATATATTTATACCCAAAACTTTATGAAGTATAGTCAATTTCCTGCTATTAAATCTTTATAAATAGTCTTTTATATAAATTATACATATGAAGAATTAAAATTATATGTATAATACTTAGTAGATTACTTAAAATTATCAAAAAATTTATAAGGAGTGAAAAAATGATTTTATATGCTGCTATATTAAAAACCGTTGATGAAAAAAAGGATATGGAAATACTTGATATTCACAAAGCCTATCTTCAAAAATTTATAGATGAAGGTAAAATATTTGCTAAAGGTCCTTTTACAGACCATAGTGGGGGACTTGTAATATATAAGGCCAATTCCTATGAGGAAGCTAAAGAAATGGCAGAAAATGACCCAGCAGTATTGCAGAAATCTCGTACCTTAGTTTTAAAGGAATGGCGTAGCAATATAGAATAGATGAAATACTGAAGATTTTATTAATCTTCAGTATTTCATTTTATAATGTAAAGATATTGACCCTTTATGGGTATTATAATGTATAATATATAGATATTGACTATCTCTAATGTAAGGAGAATTTAACCATATGAATAATATTAGAAAGACCATATTGAAAATTTTATCAATTCCCCATATAAGTCTAAAAAAATATTATAAGCCATATCGTAAGTTGCTTAATGTACTAAACCCGCCAAAAGAACCAATCTACAAAATGTTAGATCATAAGATTATGGTGGAAAATAGAGAAATTCCAGTGCGTGTTTTCATCCCTAAGGAAAACCCTCTTCCAAAGGTTTTGATTTTCTTTCATGGTGGTGGATGGGTTACAGGAAATATTGATTCCTATACTAATGTATGTGCAAATATGGCTAATAAAACTAATCATATAGTTATTTCCGTAGATTATCGTTTAGCTCCAGAAAATCCTTTTCCTGCTGGATTAGAAGATTGTTATCATGTTACTCGGGAAATTTTTTCAAATCCTGAAATATTGGGCTGTAATCAAAAAGATATTACCTTAATTGGAGATAGTGCAGGTGGCAATTTAGCAGCAGTAGTTTCACTTATGTTAAGAGATAATAAGGAATTTTTGCCTAAGAAACAAATTTTAATATATCCTGCTACTAATTATGATCACAGCGAAAATTCTCCATATACCTCTGTAAAAGAAAATGGAACAAATTATATAATGACTTCAAAAAAAATACAGGATTATATGGATTTATATGTCCAAAATGAAGAAGATAGAGTAAACCCTTATGTTGCACCAATACTTGCTAAAGACCTTTCAAATCAACCTAAGTCTTTAATTATTACTGCTGAGTTTGATCCTCTTAGGGATGAAGGAGAAGCCTACGGAATAAAACTGCAACAGTTTGGAAATTATGCCAAAATATATAGAATGAAAGATGCTCTGCATGGATTTATTTCAAATCCTTTAAGCTCTGATGATATTGATAAATGTTATGAAATTATAAATTCATTTTTATATGATAAAATTGACTAAAAAGAAGGTATATATATGAAACAACAAAAAGAAATAAAATGGACTAAACTGGATAATGCCTCTAAATTATTTCCAGCAATCGCTAATAATAAAGATACTAAAGTATTTAGACTTAGCTGTGAATTATATGAAGATGTTGACCCAATAGTTTTACAAAAATCTTTGGATTTGACTATTGAAAGTTTTCCATTATATAAATCTGTTTTAAGGCGAGGAGCTTTTTGGTACTATTTTGAATACAGTGATATTAAACCAACAGTTAATATAGAAGACACCCCTCTTTGTGCACCTATTTATATAAAAAACCAAAAAAACTTGTTGTTTCGTGTTTCTTATTATAATAAAAGAATTAATGTGGAAATTTTTCATTCCCTTACTGATGGTGCCGGTCTTATTTGGTTTATGGAAATACTTATATATCATTATATGACTATTAAATATAAGGATATATTTAAAAATAATATGCCCAAACTAAACCATAAAGCATCTATAAGTCAAAAATTAGATGATAGCTTTTGGAAAAATTATAATGGAGAAGACAGTCCTCACAAAATCAAAGGCAGAAAATATTCTAATGCCTATTATATTAAAGGAAGTAGAATTACAGAAAACAGAATGATGTTAATTGAAGGAGCTATGTCTGTAAAATCTGTTTTGGACATAGCACATGAATATAATACTACTTTAACAGTTTTTTTGGCATCTTTACTTATATATTCTATATATAAAGAAATGCCTGCCAACAGAAAAAAAAGACCTATAGTCTTGTCTGTTCCCATTAATTTAAGACCATATTATGCTTCTGCAACTGCGAGGAATTTCTTTAGCACCATGGATGTTGGATATAGTTTTGCAAATGGTAACGCAGATTTTAAAGAAATCATAGACAGTGTTAATGAAAGCTTTAAAAGGGGATTAACTAAAGAACAATTAGATAGAAAGCTAAATCATCTTATGTCCTTAGAAAAAAATCCATTTACAAGGATAATTCCATTACCTCTAAAGGATTTATTCCTTCGTATAGCAAATAGGCTCAATGATAAAAAGGTAACATCCTCCATCTCAAATGTAGGAAAGATTATTATGCCTAAAGAATTTGATAGCTATATAAGGCAATTTAGTATTTGTGTTAGTGCCAGAAGACCTTTAGTTACCTTATGTACTTATGGAGATAGAATGGTTATAAGCTTTACTTCTCCCTTTGAAGAAACAGATATACAAAAAACATTTTTTCAATTTCTTTCTGAAAGAGAAATTGAAATTGAAATTACTTCAAATCTTTAGAAAGAAGGAAATACTATGAAATATTGTGCTCACTGTAATGTTCATATACGAGAAAACCGTGAAAAATGTATATTATGTGGTAATAGTTTAACAGATATTCATAATACGGCTAAAGATAAGGAAATTTTCCCTAAGATACCACCTTTTTATGAAAGTCATCTAGCTATTAAGATTATGATTTTTATTTCTATTGCTGCTGTGGTAATTAGCTTTGCCATTAATATTATTTTTCCCTCAAATGTAAACTGGCCTTTACTCTTAGTATTTGGATTACTTAGTATGTGGCTAGGTTTAATATCTATTTTGCAAAGAAGATATCATATACCTAAAAAAATTGTACGACAAGTTGCAATTATATCATTATTATCTGTCTTTTGGGATTGGAAAACAGGATGGAAAGGTTGGTCTTTAGATTATATAATCCCTATTACTTCTGCAACTGCAATGATAGTTATGTATGTAATAGCTAAAATTATGAAACTAAGTGTACGGGACTATATTACCTATGCCTTAATAGATAGTCTATTTGGCATAGTTCCTATTATATTTGTATTATTGGGATGGATAAATACTATCTACCCTGCTATAATATGTGTCTCAATTAGTATTATTTCATTATCTGCTGTATTTATTTTTCATGGAAATGATATAAAAATAGAAATGGATAAAAGGATGCATATATAATATATTGCTACTAAATTGAAAAATCCTACTTCCCCATGGAAATAGGATTTTTCAGTTATTTATCTTATTTGATTAACCCTTAAACTAAGCTTTCCTACGAATAATAAGCTCATTTTTTATATCTTCAATAAATATATCTTCATTTACCATAAGAACTAAAATATGATATATTAAATCACTTATTTCATAAACTAACTCTTCTTTATTTTTATTTTTGGCTCCAATTATTACTTCTGAACATTCCTCTCCTATCTTTTTAAGTATTTTATCTAACCCTTCTTTAAATAAGTAATTTGTATAAGAGCCTTCCTTAGGATTTTCCTTTCTATTTTTTAATAGAGAATACAGGCTTTCAATAATATTTATTTCTTGGCTTTCTTCTTTTAATACCTTATTAAAAAAACATGAATAACTTCCAGTATGGCAAGCTGCCCCTACCTGTTCTACCTCTACTAAAACACTATCTTTATCACAATCATAGTAAAATCCTTTAAGCCTTTGAATATTACCTGAGGTTTCTCCTTTTTTCCACAACTTTTCCCTACTTCTACTATAATAGTGAACAACTTTTTCTTCAAAGGTTTTTTCTATTGATTCTTTACTCATATATGCAAGCATCAAGACATCTTTAGTCTTTATATCCTGTACTACAGCTGGAACTAACCCACTATTATCAAACCTTATCTCTTCTATTACATTTGAAATATTCATTTTCTTCCTCCTAATACTTCATAGAAATTCCTTTATCTATTAAATAGTCTTTTAAATCATTAATTTTAATATCCCCATAATGAAATACTGAAGCTGCCAAAACTCCATCAACCTTTGCTAACATTACTGCTTCATAGAAGTCTTTAAACTTACCAGCTCCGCCTGATGCAATAACAGGTACATTTACAGAGTCTTTAATTTTTTTTAAAAGCTTAATATCATATCCTTTTTTCATTCCGTCTCCATCAATACTATTTACAACTATTTCTCCTGCACCTAAATCAACTGCCCTTCTAACCCATTTTATTGCATCTAATCCTGTATTTCTTTTCCCACCCTCAACATATACACTCCAACTTTCTTCCTTATTTTGCATAACATCAATAGCTAAAACTACAGCTTGGCTACCTAATTTAATGGCTATTTCTTCTATTAAATTAGGATTTTTAATAGCTGCAGAATTTATAGATACTTTATTGGCACCAATCTCTATACATCTTTCAGCATCTCTAATGGAGGATATTCCTCCTCCTATGCAAAAAGGTATATTTATTTTTGACATTGCTTTTATTATAGGATCCAAATAAGTATTCCTACCTTCAATAGAAGCATTTATATCATAAAACACCAGTTCATCTGCTCCAGTTTTATAATAATACTCAGCTAAAACCTCTGGACTATTTATATCAACAATATCTTTAAATCTTTTCCCTTTAACTACTTTACCATCTATCATGTCAAGACATGGAATTATTCTTACCATTTTACCACTTCCTTAAATATTAATAAATTATCATAAAATGCTTTTCCTATTATTGCACCATATAAATCCATCTCTTTAAGTCTTATAATATCTTCCATAAAAGAAATGCCCCCTGAAGCAATGATATTCAGCTGAGTCTTTTCTTTTAATTCTTTATATATTTCATTATTAGAACCTTGTAGCATTCCATCCTTTGATATATCAGTATAAACTATGGTTTTTATTCCAATGTCCTCTAATTTCTTGGAAAATTCCAAGGAATCTATATTACTTATAAGCTCCCAACCTCTAGTAGCGACTTTTCCATTTTTAGCATCTATAGATACTACAATTTTATCATTACCATAAATATTTATTAATTTCCTCAAAAGTTTTATGTTTTCAACTGCAGCCGTTCCCAATATCACCCTATTTACTCCTAAATCTAAAATCTCCCTTACCTTTTTTTCATTTCTTATTCCCCCACCTATTTGTACTGGAATATTAATATTTTTTAGGATTTTCTCTATGGACTTTTTATTTATAAAAGTTTCATTTCTAGCACCATCTAAATCTACTAAATGTAGATATTCTGCACCTTCCTTTTCCCATTTTAATGCCATTTCAACAGGCTCTGAAGAATATACCTTCATTTTATTAAAATCTCCTTGAGATAGTCTCACACATTTATTATCTTTAATATCAATTGCAGGTAAAATTATCAATTTATCATCTCCTAATCATAAAATCCCCTTGGAAGAGGGTATTTTTTCTGATACTATTTGAATAGCTTCTTTTAATGCTTTTGAAAAAGCCTTAAATACTGCTTCAATTTTATGATGGTCATTTTCACCATATAATAAATTTATATGAACTGTAATACCTGATTTATAGGAAAAGGCTCTAAAAAACTCTTTAAAATTTTCAGTGCTCATAGAACCTAATTTTTCTCTTTCAAATTCAACATTAAATACAGAATAGGAACGTCCACTTACATCTAATGATGCAAGACATAAAGCCTCATCCATAGGTATATAAAAATTTCCATATCGTTTAATGCCTTTTTTATCACCTAAGGCTTGGCAAAATCCTTCCCCAAGGGCTATTCCCACATCTTCTACAGAGTGATGATCGTCTACATGCAAATCCCCCTTGCAAACTATATTTAAGTCAAAGGAACCATGAAAAGCCATTAATTGAAGCATATGATCCAAAAAGCCTATACCTGTATCTATGTAATTTTCACCTGTTCCATCTATATTTATTTCTACTGAAATATCAGTTTCCTTAGTCTTTCTTTCTATTTTAGCTTTTCTCATTTTTTAATATCTCCTTTAGGGATTTTACAAATTCATGGTTTTCCCATCTATTCCCTACAGTAACCCTATAACATCCCCTTAGCTCTTTTGAAAAAGCTCTTATTAATATACCATCTTCTTCTAACTTTTTATCAAGTTCATCAATATCTGATTTGAAAAATATAAAATTTGTATTTGATTCCCATAGTTCAAGGGACAATTCAGTTAATTTTTCATATAGATATTTTCTCTCTCTTTTTACTTCCTCCACATATTTGAATATCCTTTCTTTGTTTTTCAATGCTTCTATTCCCATATATTGGCTTATGGCATTTAAATTATAGGGTGCTCTTACTCTGTTTATAACATTAACAATATCAACATTGGATATCATGTATCCTAGTCTTATTGCAGCAAGACCTAAAGCTTTGGACAAAGTCCTAAGAACTATTAAGTTTTTATATTTATAGATATCTTCTACCATAGATCCCTCTGCAAATTCCATATATGCTTCATCAACTACCACTATGCAATTTACATTATTTAACAATCTTTCAACCTCATGTTTTTTTACTAAAGAACCTGTAGGATTATTGGGATTACATATAAATATAACCTTAGGATTTATTTCTTTTGTCTTTTCAATTAAAATATCTATATCTATAGAAAAGTCTTCATTACTATTAATTCCTATAAATCTTCCTGAATAAATCTGAGTAAATATAGAATACATACTAAAGGTAGGTACAAAACTTAATACAATATCATCCTTATCTATAAAAGTTTTCATAATAAGTTCTATCATTTCACTGGAACCATTTCCTGTAACTATATTATCTGGATTTATATTTAAGTATTTTCCTATTTCAACCCTCAACAAAAAAGAATCCGTATCTGGATATAAATTTATATCTATTTTTTCTAAACCTCTTATAATTTCTTTAGATATATCCTTTAAAAAAATATCTTTCCCTTCATTAGCATCTAGTTTTATCCTATAGGGTTTTTTATTTATTTTATATTCCTTCAAATTTTTAATATTATTTTTAATCATTTCCATATATTACACATCCTCAAATCTTATTTTTACTGAATTTGCATGACCCCTTAACCCTTCTTCTTCTGCAATCCTAATGATTGAGTCCTTGGACTCCAGCAAAGCTTCTTTGCTGTAATATATAAGTGAAGTTTTCTTTATGAAATCATCTACAGATAATGAAGAAGAAAATCGAGAGGTAGAACTTGTAGGCAAAGTATGGTTTGTCCCTGCAAAGTAATCTCCTACTGGCTCTGGCGAATACTCTCCTAAGAAAATAGCCCCCGCATTTTTAATGTTACTATATATTTCAAAAGGATTTTCAGTTAGTATTTCTAAATGCTCTGGTGCTATTTCATTAACTATTTCTATAGATTCTTCTAAGGATTCTGTTAATATAATAATTCCATAATCCTCTAAAGATTTCTTTATGATATCCTTTCTATCAAGGGATGGGATTTGCAATTCTAATTCTAACAACACCTTATCTATAATTGGTTCATAATCTGTCACTAAAATAGATGCCGCCATCTTATCATGTTCAGCCTGAGAAATTAAATCAGCTGCTATATATTTTGGATTTGCCCATTGATCTGCAATTATCATAATTTCACTAGGACCTGCTAACATATCTATTCCTACATATCCTGAAACCTGTTTTTTTGCTAACGTTACATAGATATTTCCTGGTCCTGTTATCTTATCTACCTTTCCTATAGTTTCCGTACCAAAAGCCAAAGCAGCTATACCTTGAGCACCGCCTATTTTATATATTTTATTTACTCCAGCAATAAAAGCTGCCACAAGAATAGAATCTTTTATTTTCCCATATTTATTAGGGGGACTTATCATTGTTATTTCATTTACTCCAGCTATCTTTGCTGGTAAAGCATTCATTAATACAGTAGAAGGATAGGAGGCACTTCCTCCTGGTACATAAATTCCAACCTTTTCTAAGGGGCTTATAATTTGACCTAACACTATATTTTTATCTTCTTTTAAAAAATAGGACTTTCTCAATTGTTTTTCATGATAATTCTTTATATTTTCTGCTGCCTTTATTAAATCTTCTTTTAACTCTCTATTTATATTTTTCAAAGCATTTTCTATTTCTTCTTCAGATACTAAAAAATTTTCTAATAAAACTCCATCAAATTTTTCAGTATATTCTCTTAAAGCTTTATCTTTTTTCATCCTTGTGTTATACAAAATATCTTTAACTATTGAATTTATTTCATCTATTTCTAATTTGCTTCTGCTCAAAAGTCTTTTTAATATTTCTTTTCTATCTGAACCCTTTATAACCTCCATACTAATTTTCCACCGCCTTTAATAGTTTCATCAAGTTAACAACCCTAGTATATTTAAATCTGTAACTTATTCTATTACATATAAGTTTAGTACTTATATCAAACATTTCTTCTATGATTTCAAGATTATTAGCCTTCAATGTATTTCCAGTTTGAACTAAATCCACTATTACATCTGAAAGTCCCACTAAAGGTGCTAATTCTACAGAGCCATTTAATTTGATTAAATCAATTTTTTGATTTTTTTCATGAAAGTATCTTTTAGCAATTCTTGGATACTTTGTGGCAACCTTTAATAATTCATCTTCATAATTTTTTTGTTCTTTTAATCCTGCTATGGCAAATTTACATTTTCCTAATCCTAAGTCTAAAAGCTCATATATATCCCCTTCATTTTCTAATATAATATCTTTTCCAACTATACCAAGATCTGCAACTCCATTTTCTACATAAGTTAATACATCTGAAGATTTAACATATATATAATTAATCTTATTTTCTTCATCTTTAAAAATCAGCTTTCTAGAATCTAAATCTATTGAATTCCCAAGCCCTACTTTCTTAAATAAATCACATGCTTCCTTTCCAACCCTACCTTTTGAAATAGCTATATTTAAACAATTCATTTTATTCACCATCCTTTTCTAAATATACCTTTGTTAGTTCATCTAAATTTAAAGAAAATCCTACTGCGGGAACTCTTTGTCCAAACTCTTCTGTAAAAGAATCATACCTCCCTCCACATATAATCTCCTCAAATGAATTAGGATAATAGCCTTTAAAAATCACACCATCATAATAATCTAATTCCATAATCATAGATAAATCAAAATGAACATATTTTGAATAATTTTCTTTTTCAATAAAATCCCCTAATATCCTTAGTTCTGCCAAAGCTTCATCCATGATATTATTTGTATAATAATTTTCAGCCATATCTATAACCTCCAGAATTTCTCCTTGAAAATCTAATATATTGAATAAACAATGACAGATATCCTTTGGTATATTTAATTTTTTTATATACTCTAAAAGCTCGTACTTATTTTTATAATATATAAAATCCTTTAATTTTTGTTTTTGAGAATCTTGTATATCTATTTCCTCCAAAAGTCCAGAAATATATTTAGTATTTGATAACTCTAAAATAAAATCATTATTAAATCTATTTAAAACATCTAATGTCATACCTATTACTTCTTTATCAACGGCTAAAATATTCCCCCCTAAATATTCCACCCCTAACTGTCTTATCTCACTAATATTTGAGTTTGGATTATTTCTAAATACTGTTGAATTGTAAAATAATTTAAGGCTTATATCTTCTTGCCATCTAGGAATAAAATTTTTTATAATGCTAGTCGTATTATCTGGTCTAAGTATCAATACTTCAGAACCTTCCCTCAATAATTTTACCAAGGAATCCTTTTTTGCTTTTTTATAAAGAGATGTAAATTTATTTAAATCTTCAAAAGCAGATAGCTCAATATAAAAATATCCTTCCTCTAAAAACTTATCTTCAATATTTCTTTGCAATTCATATCTTTTACTACAATATTTAATTTCATCTTCCATTTTTAAATATTCCATTTTCTCCCCTGCCTTTCTAATGATAAAAATATTTATATAAAAAAAGTAGGAGCCATATAGATATACCTATATGGCTCCTACTTTTATCTTCCATCATAGGTACAATCCCCAAAATTATAACAACACAATTAGGGATTGCACCTATGAACTATAATCAGTTCAAACAGCAAACCCCATTCCTATGATGATGAAATTGTATATTGGATTTTATAATATTTAATATTTTCATTTATACTCTCTCCTTGCTTTATCTAATTACTGCGATAATTCGTTAAATGATTATATTGATTATACTATTAATATTATTATTTTGCAACAATAATTTTTAAAATGAAAATATTATAAACTAATATGTTTTGTTTTTATTTCCTTATGTTTCTTTTCTCCTAATTTATAAAGTTCTTCCTCTTCCTTAGTAGTTATAGCTAACTCTGGTACTTTAGCTGGTTTGTTATCCACTAAATGAACCATAGTAAAAAATGCAGTCAAAGCTGTTTCAGGCTCAGAATAGTTTTCTATTTCATGAACTAAAACTCTAACTAATATTTCCATAGAAGAGTTGCCAACATAGGCTAATTGAGAAATACAGGTAATAACATTTCCTACATGAATTGGTTTATGAAATACAATTTCATCAATTCTAGCAGTAACCACAATGCCTTTACAATGTTTTGTTGCAGTTATACCTGCTACAGTATCCATTATCTTCATCAATTCTCCACCATGAACATTACCATGAATATTACTATGAATTGGCTCCATTAATATGGATGTTTCTGTTTTTGGAAAAAATATATTATTATATAGTTTTAAATTATTCATCTTTTGTTCCTCCATCTTTTTATGTCTTTAATAATAAATAGAGATTATCTCCATGTTAACTTTTCTAATTCAATATGGTTGCGATACCATTCATCATTTTTTAAAAGTAATTCTGGTGAACCTGAATTTTTAATTTTTCCATTTTCTAAAATAACTACAGTATCACAAGAAATCATGGAAAATAGTCTATGGGATATGGATAATATAGTACGTGTATCACTAGCCTTCTGTAATACAGATATTATATTTTCTTCGGTAATAGCATCTAAGTTTGCAGTTATTTCATCAAGAAGCAATATAGGTGGATTAGTAACTATGGCTCTTGCAATAGCCAATAATTGTTTTTGCCCCTGTGAAAAAAGATTATTATCCATCTTTGTATCATATCCATTTTCTAATGATAATACATAATCACCTAATCCTACGAAATCTATAGCTTCTTGAATTTGCTCTTTAGTAATACTCTTATCCCCTAAGCTAACTTGTTCTGCAACAGTACCGTTTATGGTATTAAAATTTTGGTCTACATAACCAAATATTTTTCGCTTTTCACTATTAGGAATACTATATACATCGACTCCATTTATGGATATATTTCCATTGGATGGTTTAAGCAGTCCTAATATTAGTTTAAATAAAGTTGACTTACCTACTCCTGTTCTACCTATAAAAGCCACCTTTTCCTGTGATTGAATTTTAAGATTTACATCTTCTAGAATTTCCTTTCCTTCTTCATAATAAAAACTAAGATTATTAAATGAAAGTTTTATATCATTTCTATCTGATATAAGAATTTCAGCAGACAGACTATTATCTTTATAATCATCCTCTATCTCATTATAAAACTCATTAACTCTGTATACACCTGATATAGCTCCTTGAATACTTTGAAGTTCCATACCTAAATCCTGTATTGGTCCTAAAAGATTAGAAATTAATTCAATGGAAGCAGCGACCATACCTACAGATATGCCTAGATATCCCAATTGCTTCGATGATAATACAGCAACAATAGCAATTATGATGGCACGAATAATCATAATAATTGGAGAGAATATGGAATCATAAAAATTAACCTTTTCCATTGTCCTATAGTTATCCAATAGATATATTTTATAATTATCCTCCATATAACTTTCTTTGCTAAAGGATTTAATCATCTGTATGTTTTTTAAACTTTCAGAAATATGATTGTTTAATTTTCCCAATAATATACGATTTTCTATTTGTGCCTTTAACATACTCTTTTGAAATATCCTTATAATAAAATATATAATTGGTAATAAAATCAAAACAATTATCCCAAGTCTTACACTAAATATCCAAATAGATATTAAAATACCTATAATTTTAAATAAATCAATTAACATACTTACAATGCCTGATGTAAATAAAGAACTAATAGCATCTACATCATTAGTGAAGCGAGAAACTATAGAACCAGAGTCATTGTAGGAAAAAAACATTGAGTTTATTCTTCCAAGTTTTTTCATCATCTCCATACGAATTTCCTTAGTAAATTTTTGACCTAGAATAGTTAAAATAGCTTCCTTTAGAAAATCAAATATTCCAATTAAAATTAAAGTACCAAGATAAGCAATACTTAATAGCAGCAACCCTTCAATATCTCTAGGCACTAATTTTTCATCAATTATCTTTCTTAAAATCTGTGGGGGAAGTAAGGATATAATAACTATTCCTATAATAATGATTATAAGTAATAGAAATACTATAAGATTATTTTTAATTACATTTTTAAAAGTTTCTTTTACTAAATTAGATTTCATCCTTTCCACCTCCACTGCTTTGTAAAGTATATATGGTTCTATACAGTCTAGAATCTCTCATCAATTCTTCATGTGTTCCATAATCCACTTTCTTATCACTGTTAATTAGCAGAATTTTATTTATTTTATTGAAAATACTCAATCTATGAGAAATTAAAATGATTATACTATCTTTATAGTTCTTTCTTAAATTTTCAATTATCATTTCTTCAGTTTTCATATCAATTGCTGAAAACGGATCATCTAAAATAATGATTTTATTTTTTCTTACTAAAGTTCTAGCAATAGCTATTCTTGATTGTTGCCCTCCACTTAGGCGAATTCCATTATTCCCCACCATAGTAAACTCTCTTTTGGGCATAGCTTTTAAATCATTCTCAAAACAAACATCTTTTAAAACATATTTAATGTCTTGAGCATCTCCAAGGGTAATATTGTTATAAATTGTATCTGAAAGTAGTTGGGGTCTATGGCCTAAATAAGAAATCATCTGGCTGCGTTCATACTCTGAATAATCTTTTAATTCCTTTCCATCTATCTTTATACTTCCCATATAAGGATATTGTCCCAATAATGATATGCCAAGAGTAGTTTTCCCACAGGCTATAGGTCCTGTTATACCGATAATTTCTCCTCTTCTAGCTTCAAAATTGATATTCTCAATAATATTCTCTTTACTGTTAGGATATTTAAAACTAAGGTTTCTAACAATGAGATTTGTTTCACCCTTTTTAATCTTAGTGGTAATATCCTTCTTATAATAGGGGGAAAAATAGGGTCTAATTCTTTTCCATGATACTTGGGATTTCTGCACAGAATTAAATAACTTTGCTGCCTTACTTGCCTTAGCTGCCATTGAAATAAAAATTGATATATAAGCAGAAAAAACCCCTACTGTCCAAATACCAGCTATTACTTTATTTCCACCTAAGTATATTACAAGAATAACTCCTAACAGAGCAATAAGTTTATAAATTGGTTGCATAGAATTTTCTAAAATATCAGCCTTAATTGCCTTATCTTTTAAATCTTCTAACTCTATATTATATCTTTCTTGATTCTGACTTTCAATTCCATTGACACGATAAAGAATAGCATTTTCAATACTCCTATATGTTAAATCAGCGACCTCACTACTTTTTTTACGAAATGCAGTGGAATACTTATATATAAGAACTTTAAGTTTTTCAGCTAAGATAATAGCAATAGGAATAAAAACAGATGCTACAATGGTTATCCTTACGTCATAAATAAGCATTGAAATAAAGTATGATACCATAACTACACCTGTATCAAATATCTCTGTAGTGAACTTACGCATACCTTCTACACATAATTCCACATCTGAAATAACCTTTGTCATTAAATTCCCCATGTTTTCATTATCCAAATCTATAATACTTTTATTAATAATATCATTATAAAGCATAAAACGCATTGTAGCACTGGTATTGTTGGCAAACATTCTTATATAAAGACGTTTAAAATATCTCATGATTTGAATTGTACTAATTATAGCAACAAATTTAATTCCTAAAACTATTAAATCAGATATACTTTCTCCTCTCAAAATAGAGTCTATTAATTTTCCCTGATAAATAGGTCCTAGAACAATTCCAATATTATATGCCAAACCAAAAAATATAATCAATATTACAATAAACTTTTCATTTTTCCAATAACTAATTATCTTATTTGGATTCTTGATTTCTTTAAATTTTATATCTTTCATAATAGTTTTCATTCCTTTTATTTTAAAATCTCATTATGTATATTCTAATCATTTTATTCTGGGATGTCTATTGACTTTTGTTTCTGCATTATAATTCTTTACCTAAACTTAACTTACTATTAAAAGACAATTTATATTTATATTGTATAATCAAAGCACAATATAAATATAGGAGGGAAAATAATGAAAGAATTAAATTTATGTATTGATATTGATGGAACTATTACTGAAGCTTATTACTGGCTCCCTAGAGTAAATGATTATTTTAATACCAAAATCACCCCTAAAGATGTGACAGTATACGAAATACATGAAGTTTTAGGCGTAGATAGAACAGCCTATGAGTTATTTTATACTTTATACGGTGAAGCATTGCATCTAGAGTCCAAAATCAGAAAAGGTGTAAAAAAAGTTCTTGATAATTTGTACAAAGAACATGGGATCCATTTTGTTACTGCAAGAGAAGAACGAATGAAGGCTGTAACTTATATGTGGCTTTCTCATCATAAAATTCCTATGGATTCATTAACATTATTAGGTTCTCATAATAAAGTTGGCACTGCAAAGGATTTAAATTGTGATATCTTTATAGAAGATCGCTATGAAAATGCTATACAAATGGCTGAGGCTGGATTTGAAGTATTGCTTATAGACTGTAACTACAACAGAGGGTCATTACCATCTAAGGTTACTCGTGTAACAAATTGGTATGAAATAGAAAATATAATAGTAAATATTGCAGAACAATATAATGATTTTAGAATTGCATAATAATTTTAGATTATATTAAGTATAATTAAATATAATATTTTAGAGGAGGATTTTTATGCTAAATGGTTCAAAGGTAAGAGAACTAAGGAATAGAAAAGGATATACTACATTGGATATAGCAAAATTCACTCATATCTCTAAATCTTATATTGAAGAATTAGAGCGAGGAACAAAGAAAAATCCCGCTTTTAACAAAGTAGTTCTATTAGCAGAAGTTTTAGGCGTTAAAGTAGATGATTTAGTCTTGAAAATATAAACTGCTTATATCCATTTTTATTGATTAAAAAATACCCCTTAATAAAATCAAGGGGCAATATTTTTTATGATAATAACTTCTCTCCACTTAAACTAATTCCTATTGCTCCTATAGCGAGCATAGTTTCCAGTATGATAAATCCCATAGTCATAACACCTAATAGCACTCCAATAACTACCCCAACTAATATTCCTAAAATTAGACATAAAAAAACCTACAGATATCCCATATCTGTAGGAGTTATTAGCATATAGCAATCCATTATATATGAGGATTTAATAAAAATAATATTAATATAGTTTTAATCTATTTTAGTCTACAGTTAATCAATATATTATCTTTTTTATCCAACTTCAAGCACCAATGACCGATAAATTTAATATCTTTTCTTTCCTTCCTAATATTGTCTATCATCTCAAAATAATTTTTACCTTCTACTTCTATTTCTTCAGTTTCTAAAAGTCCTATATATGCAAGAGAAGTAGATGTTTTGCCACATAAATGTATAGTACTGCTATTTAGTTTGCTTTCTATCATTTTCATTATATTATATACGAACCTTCCCCCTATTTCCTCATACATCTTTGGTCCAACTATATCTATAGTTCCTGTAGGGTCTGCAAAAGAAATAATATCTGCCCCTTGTTCAATACCCCCTAAAATAAATTCTATTATACTATCCTCTATTACTTCCAATAATTTAATAGCCTTATCCTTATCTTTTCTAATGGTTCTATAAAATAATTTACTATCCATGATGGATGTTGCTATACTAATTGGACCTGTTACATCAAGTATTACCTTTTCTCCCTCTCTTTTTAATATACTTATGGCTTCTAGAACCTTTGAAATTCTTCCTTTATTCAAGTCTATTTTTGATATATTCTCAATTTCATTTATTTGACTAATTCCATATTTACCAATCCTATTACCTACTTTTTCATCAAATATTACTGTAGAACCTAAGGCTTCAGCTTCTACAGTGTGGCAAAATGGTAACCTACAATATGCCTTTCCATTGTGTTCTTTTATACTCCTTGAAAGTGTAGCCATCTTATAGCCATGGTTATTTGCTTCTTCAAAAGATAGATTCAATTCTTCTAAAATAGAATCTTGAATTGTATCTACTGTATTTGCAACACATTTAAAAATATTTTGAAATTCCATTTTTTCACCTTCCCTAAAAATTTAGTTGAGATACAAAGATATCTTGAAAATTTTTTCTAAGGGATAACTCCAATACCTCCATATCTTCTTTAATTCTATATACATTTTCAAGACATTCTCTATTTATTAAAACTAGTCTTGAACCCTCTAATGAGGTGTTTCCAAGGAAAGATATCTCTCCACTAAATCCTTTAGGTATAAGTCCTATGACCTTTATATTATCAGGGTTAACATGATATCCAAATGCACCTGCAATATATACTTTTGGTATCTCCTCTATTGTTAATCCTATTTCCTCTAACATCAAAATCAAACCAGCTGCTATAGCTCCCTTTGCTAATTGGATTTGTCTTATATCCTTCTGGGAAATAAATATATTGTCTGTAATATAGAATTTCTTATCCACTAATCTTTTAGCTAATTTAGGATGAAGGTTTTTATTCCATCTACCAGATTTCATTAATATATTTTTCTTGACTAAAGCCCCGGCTATATCTATAAGTCCACTGCCACAAATTCCTAAAGCTTCTTCATCTCCTATTGTTCCATAATGGATATTATATTCCTCATCTATATGGAATTTCTCTATAGCTCCCTTCTGTGCACGACATCCACATTCTATATTCATTCCCTCAAGGGCAGGACCTGCTGCTGTAGATGTAGATATAAGTTTTCCATCCTTTATAGCTGCCAACTCTCCATTTGTACCGATATCAATAAATAAGGCTTTACTATTATCCTGAAAATTCGAAGCCATGATTCCAGCTACTATATCTCCCCCTACATAGGCGGAAGCAGATGGCATTATACTAAGTATTGCCTCTTCATTAGCTTTAATGGATATATCCTTTGCTTTAATATCCTTTATACTTAAAAATATGGGTCTATAAGGTGCTTTAGCCAACGATTTAGGATTTATTCCCAATAGAAGATGTAGCATAGTTGTATTTGCTGAAACTACAATATGATAAATATCATCTATATTGTAAGTGTTACCTAATAATTTCCTTATTGTATTGTTTATTTCATTTACTATTAATTCTTGCAACTTAATTTCTCCAAATGGTTCTTCCATACAATATGCAATTCTTGTAAGTACATCACCACCAAATTGCACTTGAGGGTTTAAGGAAGATAATTTTTCCATTATCTCACCCTTAGATAATTCTACTAAATAATAGGAAATACCTGTTGTTCCAATATCTATTCCTATTCCAAGGATATTTTTTTCATAGCTGCTAATATCCAATATTTTATCCTCAAATACAACACCCCATATTTCTTCAATATTATTTTCTTCTATATTACTTATCTTTCTATATAATCCTAGTGAATTAAAGTCATATCCTAAATAATCAGAATACGGAGCAGAATTACTTTTATCAATCTTCGGAAGCTTAATAATCTTTACAGGGCTATCTACTGGTGCTTCAATACTGACACCCTTATTTATTGTCTTTAATATCTTTTCATTTCGTATTAACTCTACTTCTACGTCTCCAAGAACCATTGCCATACATGACAATCTTTCATCTACACTTTCATTTATATTGCTTTTTTCTTCATTACTTGGGTGTGATAATTGTCCTCTAGCTATTACCTTACATTTACCACAAAACCCCATACCATTGCATGGGGTTTCTATATCTAATTTTGCCTGTCTAATAGCATCTAATAAGGTTTTATTTTTCTCTACTTCGACATTTATACCTTCTTTAATAAATTTAACTATAGGCATTTTATACTTCCTTTCACATAATCTGTCATAGTCCTAAGATTTTCTATAGGTGTAGACATCCCAAGTCCACAAGCAGGCGACACAATATCTACACCAGAATTCATGGCATTCTTTGTAATGGAAATAATTTTATCTATAGAACCATTTTGCAGCAGTAATGTACTTACATTCCCCATGAGCTTTGTTCTAAGCTTGGATTTTGCAAATCTCATATTTACTATGGAATCAAAGCTAAGTGCCTCTACATCTAAAGAATTTAGGCTATCAATGATTGTTTTTGCATCACCACATATATGAATTATTACAGGTGTGTTTGTCTTTTTCATTTTCTCTAAAAATTTTATATACATGGGCATTGCAAATTTATCAAAATTTTTCTGTCCCAATATTTCACCAGTTGCTGTAGGGTCAGATATTGCTATGATATCAGCACCTGCCTCTACCATCTTTATTGCATATTCTATTAAATAATCATTTACATATTCAATAAATCTATATGCCTCATTAGGTTCCCTTCTCAGCATCTTAAACAGTTTAAGGGGATCAACTATGGAAGTAGCCGTACTTATTGGTCCTGTTATATTACCTATTACAGGAATTTCATCATTTTTTAGGACTTTTATTGCCTTAATTACAGTTTCACCTCTAGAATTTATGGATAAATGGGGATAAGAATCATTCATTATATCTTCTAAAGAAGCTTTGTTATACTCCAGTATTCTTGGTTCATTGTTTTTATCACCTTCACTAATGACAACACCAAATGGCTCTGCTTCACAGGTCATGCAAAAAGGTACTCCGTAGTTTTCAAATCCTATGATTTCTCTTATCTTAATGGCAGTAGCAACCATAGCATCTACATCCGTATTATGGTTTGCCTTCATCCCTTCTAAAACTTCTGTAACTGCTGCATTCATCATCCCTCCTGGACATATCACTGGAGGTCTATCTACTTTTTCACCCCTAAGGGTTTTTAATATCCTATCTTTTTCATTCATATATTATCTCCTAATCTTCACTAAATAATAGCTCTTCATCAATTGGATAACTGCCATAAAGCCTAGCTGCATCCATTAATGCATCGATATTTTCCATAGGGGTATTCATTGGGATTTGGCACCCAGAACTAAGTACATATCCTTTCTTAATGCCATAGGTCTTCCTGATACATTCTTTAGCAGCTTTAAGCACATCTTCTCTTGTTCCTTTTTGCATTACATCAACTGGTGGAACATTTCCCGATATTGTAATTCTATGTCCCATTATTTCTTTAGCATCTTGAAGATCCTCTACATTATCTATACTAAAACTTGAAACTCCTGTATCCATCACTGACTCCCAAATATCCTTACTTTTACCACAAATATGAATTGAAATACTACTCCCTGTCAAAGATTTCATCTTATCTACATTTTTCTTAATATATGGTGCAGAAAATTCCTTAAACTGCTTAGCACTTATTAGGCTAGTTGAAGAAACAGGGTCAGATAATCCTACACCAACACCTAATTCTGCTGCTTTTTCTATAAATCTATTATTTGATTCCGTGACTATCTCCATTAGTATATGAATCTTATCTGGATATTTTAGCATCCATTTTAAAAGATTTTCCGTCCCTACTACAGATGCTGCCGTACTAAAAGGGCCCGCTAATCCTGCCCCGACATTTACTTCATGTCCTATACTATCTTTTATAATTTTTGCTGCCCTTAAAACTAATGGTAATTTGCCATCCTTTTCTGGATTAGAAGGCTTTAGATTTTCGATTTCATCTATCTTGTTTATAGCTGGTGCTTCCATCAAAGAAATATTGTTCTCAGGGTAGTACATCTTTGACCCCATTGCCTCAGCCACCCCTCTTAAAGTAGCTGAAACACTTACACCATCATGTCTTAATCTTTTAAAAAGTGCCAATTCTAATTCTGCCATTCTTTCTGCCGAATGATAGTATTCCTTTAATGGTATATTTATAAATGGTGCCATAGTTACACCCATATGTGGGATACATGGTATACGATCTATCTCATTCCCTTTTGAAAAAGCCGCCATTCTTTCCTTAGGAGTCATCTGATCTTTTTTCAATTCTATTCCCCCTCTAATTAATTACCAGCTAATAACTTAATTCTTTTTACAGCTTCATTTGCATCTACAGTATATGCATCTGCCCCTATCTCATCGGCAAATCTCTGAGATATGGGGCCACCGCCTATCATCACCTTGTATTTATCCCTTATATTATATTCCTTTAACATATCTATTACTGTCTTCATTCCCATCATAGTAGTAGTCATTAAAGTTGACATACATATGAAATTTGCTTTTACCTCTTCCGCTACAGTTATAAAGTTTTTAAGAGGAACATCCCTACCTAAATCATATACCTCAATTCCAGCAGATTCTGTCATTATCTTTACTAGGTTTTTTCCTATATCATGGGTATCTCCTTCAACAACTCCAATAACTACTTTTATAGGATTATCACTAACTTCCGTTCTTATATGTGGTTTCAATATATCTAGACCTATATTTAATGTATCTGAGCATGTAAGTACTTCTGGCAGAAAATACTCTTGTTCCTCATAAAGTTGTCCTACCCTATCCATACCTGCTACCAGTCCCTTAGTAATAGTCTTTTCTGCCGGTATGGAAAGTTCTAAGGACTTATTGCAAAGCTCTTCTACTATCTCATCTTCCATCTCAACTACAGCCTCACTTATTTGTTGAAACAAGTTCTCTTCATTCATCGCCACTCCTCCTTGATTTACTAGATTTCTCAATTATTATTGTATATTAATTCACAATACTATTCTAATAGATATTATTGATAGATAAATCAGCCACTATAGAAATGCTTATAAAAATTAAAAGAAGCAAAAGAAATCAATGCTTTGATATCTCTTGCTTCTAATATACTACTCTAAAAATCCTCTGCATAATATGAGCTTCTAACAAGTGGTGCCGATGCCACCCTTTTAAATCCCATAGATAATGCAATTTCCTTATATTCATCAAATTGCTGCGGTGTAATATATTCTACTACTGGAATATGCTTAGTAGTAGGTTGCAGATATTGCCCTAATGTTAGCATATCACAATCAACTTCCCTCAATCTTTTAAATACATCTATTACTTGTTCTTTAGTCTCTCCTAATCCTAGCATAATACCTGATTTAGTTTTCATATCCGGCTTTTTCTTCTTTACATAATTAAGTAATTCTATTGACCTTTCAAATATTGCCATAGGTCTAACCTCATCATATAATTCTGGTACTGTTTCTACATTGTGATTTAATATATTTGGTTCTGCGTTTATTATAATATCTATTAATTCTTCATTTCCCTGCATATCAGGTATAAGTAGTTCAATAGTTACATTTGGATTAGTCTTTCTTATTTCCTCTACAACCTTTGCAAATTGGTTAGCTCCTTGATCCTCTAAATCATCCCTAGTAACTGATGTAATAACTGCATGTTTCAAACCTAGTTTGTCCACAGCCTTAGCCACATTTTCTGGTTCTTTTGGATTTACTTCTTCTGGCATTTCCCTAGTTACATTACAAAAAGTACAGTTCCTAGTACAGTTCCTGCCTAATATCATAAAAGTAGCTGTACCCCGTGCAAAACATTCCATTCTATTTGGACAATTTGCCTCATCGCATACTGTATTTAGTGAAAGATCTGATAATAAAGCATCAACCTTATTTGACACATCCCCTCCTTGCATCTTCACTCTAATCCATTCTGGTTTTCTTAAATGCATTTTTATCCCTCCATATCTAATAGTCCTTTAATAAATTCCTTATTTGATAAGCCCTTAATATATTTATCCACACTAATATTTTTCAATTGATTTTCTAATTCATCCATACTATGCTTTGCCCCTATTAAAGCCAATTCCAACTCTTTAATATCCTCTTCTCCAAAGAAATCACCATAGATAGATATATCTACTATTATACCATCTTCTACATTTAAATTATATTCTACTACTCCACTAGGATATTTTACTGCATTTTCATACCTATACTCTGGAGATTTACCATAGTTCCATTCCCATGTACTAAATCTTTCCTTAGCTATTTTATTTATCTCTTTTAAATCTTCTTCACTAAATTTATAGATATTCTCTATATTATGATCATCTATTATGTAATTCTTCAGATACTCCTTAAAATCTTCTAAAGTCATAGGTTTTTTTAAATGAGGAAATATATTAGTCACCCTAGCTCCTACAGATTTAACACCTTTATCTTTAAATTTTACTGCTTTACTTTTAAGTGCCAAAGATAGTTTGCTCATATCACAATCAAATAAAAGGGTGCCATGATGTAATAATTTATCTTTCTGAAAATATTGAGCATTACCAGAAAATTTTTTATCATCTATGGTTATATCATTTCTGCCAGTAAATATTGCATTAACACCTAAGGACTGCAATGCATTTATTACAGGCAATGCAAATTTTTCAAACCCATTTTTTATCTGGGGTTCTAATGAAATTCTATTGGTTATAAAAGTAAAGTTCATGTTTCCAAAATCATTATATACGGTGCCCCCACCAGACAGACGTCTTACCACTTCTATTCCATTATTCTTTACATAATCAAGATTTATTTCTGACACCGTATTTTGATTTCTGCCTATTAATATGGATGGTTTATTTATCCATAACATAAATACCTCATCATCAAAATTATTCATTAAATATTCTTCTGCGGCATGATTGAAAAAAGGGTCATTGCTGTTATTTATTACATATATCATTTTTCACTCTCCTATTGCCTAATTTTATCTTACTTAATTATGTATCTAAATTAACAATCTCATCTACCTTTTATCCTATCATATTTATTCCTGATTATGAAGTAAAAAAACTTATCCTCTAATTCTTTAAAGCATATAAAAAAGCCTCTATTAAGAGGCTCTTGGAAATGTTGGATTGCTTGGTGTAAAATCCGGGTCATTATTTATATATTCACTAATGTATTCTTCTACATTAATTCCCATATTTCTTAGACCTTCATTACCAAACATCACATTATATTCTAAAATATATAATTTATTATGAGCTACTACTACATCAAATCCTGCATGATTTATATTTAATTCCCTTGCTATATTCTCTACTAAATCAATAGCTTCCTTTGGAATATTATCATAATCATAGGATGCACCCTTTGCAATATTATTGTGAAACTGACCTTCTCCAGCAATCCTCCAATAAGCACCTATTACCTTATCTCCTACATAGACTATTCTCAAATCCCTATCTATAGGAAGTCTTTCTTGAATATATAAAAATTCATTATTCTCTATATAGGATTTAAGTTCTTTTCTATTTTCTATAAGAAATACTCCTCTTCCCATGGAATTTTTTATTTCCTTAGCAACCAATGGATATCCAAATTCTTCTTCTATTATTTCTATATTTCCACTATCCTTACTTAATATTTGTGTATATGGTACATTTTCAGGAAATATTGCTTGTAATACCCTAGTTGTTTCTATTTTATTATGTCCTAGCTGATATGTGTTAATATTTGGAAATATCTTCTTTTTTAGTCCATAAACCAAAGTATTTACTTGCCAGTATTCAGGAAATAATATATAGTCTGCTTCTTTTATCTTCTCTATTTCTTTAAACATATTTTCAGGTTTAATATAGGTAACCTTAGGAATACCCATAGTTCTAAAAGGGTTAAATGTAATTAATCTCATCTGACCATCCTTTCTAATATTCAACAAAAATATTTTACTCCTTCAAAATAATTTTAGCAATATTTTTTTATTGAAAAAATGTAAAAAATTCACCCTTAAAGTCATTTATTACCTTTAAGAGTGAATTTTATTTTAATATATTTACTGTATATTAAGCTGCAAACTGACTATTATATAATTCTGCATAGAATCCATTCTGTCTTAGAAGCTCTTCATGGTTACCTTTCTCTATTATATCCCCATCTTTCATAACAAGGATTAAGTCTGCATCTCTAATGGTTGAAAGTCTATGAGCAATTATAAAGGCCGTCCTTCCCTTCATAAGGTTTTTCATGGCTCTTTGTATCAATATTTCTGTTCTAGTATCTACAGAAGAAGTTGCTTCGTCTAAAATAAGAATTTTAGGATCTGAAAGAATAGCTCTTGCTATAGTTAAGAGTTGTTTCTGTCCTTGAGATATATTGTTAGCTTCTTCATTTATCACCATATTATATCCCTCTGGCAAAGTTTGTATAAACCTATGAGCATGGGCTGATTTGGAAGCCTGTATTACTTCTTCATCTGTTGCATCTAACCTGCCATATCTTATATTTTCCATAATAGTTCCACTAAATAACCACGTATCTTGAAGAACCATCCCAAAATTATCTCTTAAATCCTTCCTTGTAAAATCATTTATATCGTAACCATCTATGAGTATTCTGCCTTCATTCAAATCGTAAAACCTCATAAGAAGCTTAACTATAGTAGTCTTACCTGCTCCTGTAGGCCCTACTATGGCTACTTTTTGCCCTGGTTTTATATCACTTGAAAAGTTATTAATTATTATCTTGTCTTCATTATATCCAAACTTAATATTCTCAAATCTTACTCTTCCTTCTACTTCTTCCAATTTAATAGGTACTTCTGACTCCTTAGTTTCTTCCTCTTCTTCTAAAAATTCAAATACTCTTTCAGCTGCAGCAACTGTAGATTGAAGTACATTGGATATTTGAGCCACTTGAGTTATTGGCTGAGTAAAGTTTCTTATATATTGAATAAAGGAAAGTATATCTCCTACTTCAATTTTCTTTCTAATAGCATACCATCCTCCTAGAACAGAAACTACTACATAGCCAATATTGCCGATAAAATTCATGATAGGCATCATCATACCAGAAATAAATTGTGCTTTCCAAGCAGATTTATAAAGCTCACCATTAATTCTACTAAATTTTCCAATTACCTCTTCCTCTGCATTGAAGGCCTTCATTATATTATGACCTCCATAAACTTCTTCTATATGACCATTTACTTTCCCAAGGGAGCTTTGCTGTTCCTTAAAATATTTCTGCGATTTTTTAACTACTGTCATGACTAAAATCATAGAAACAGGTAATATAAGTATTGCAGAAATAGTCATTTGCCAAGATATGGAAAACATCATAATAAGAACACCTATTAAAGTAGTAGTAGAAGTTATTATCTGACTCATACTTTGATTTAATGACTGACTTACTGTATCTACATCATTTGTAACCCTTGACAATACATCTCCATGGGATACCAAGTCAAAATATTTAAGAGGAAGTCTATTAACCTTTTGAGATATATCTTTTCTTAAATTATAGGATACTTTTTGTGCCACACCTGTAACAATGAAGCCCTGTATAAAGGCAAACAAGGCTGATAATATATATAATCCTATTAAGAGTAAAATTATATTTAATATATACTGAAAATCTATTCCCCCATCTTTTGCACCAGATATTTTACTTATTAATCCTTCAAATATTTTAGTTGTAGCTTTACCAAGTATCTTAGGTGCTCTTATGGTAAAAATAGTACTTCCTATAGCAAACATTACTACTGTAATTAATCTCAACCTATAGGGTCTTAAATATTCTAGAAGTTTTGAAAAAGTTCCTTTAAAATCCTTAGGTTTTTCAAATCTTCCTCCAATTGGTCCCTGCCCCATTGGTCCTCCTCGTCTTCCACTTTTTATATTTCTTTCACTCATATAGCCAATTCCTCCTCTGATAGTTGAGATAGAGCAATTTGTCTGTAAACATCACAATTTCTTAAAAGTTCCTTATGAGTTCCCATACCCACGATTCTTCCCTCATCTAAAACTATAATATTTTCAGCATTCATTATTGTATTGATCCTTTGTGCAACTATTAATAAAGTTCTATCTTTAATTTCTTCGCTCATTGCCTTTCTTAAAGCTGCATCAGTTTTAAAATCCAGAGCTGAAAAACTATCATCAAAGATAAATATTTCTGGTTTCTTGACTAATGCCCTAGCAATTGAAAGTCTTTGCCTTTGACCTCCAGAAATATTAGTTCCTTCCTGAGATATTTCAGATAAAATACCTTTATCCTTTTCATCTATAAATTCTTTAGCTTGAGATATTTCTATAGCTTTTAAAATATCTTCATCACTAACTCCAGAATTTTTTCCATATTTTAAATTGCTTTCTATAGTTCCTGTAAATAAAACTCCCTTTTGAGGAACATATCCTATTTTTTCTCTTAAATCATGGAGTTTTATATCCCTTATATTTATACCATCAAGAAGAATCTCTCCCTCTGTAACATCATAAAATCTTGGAATAAGATTAATAAGGGTCGATTTTCCACTTCCTGTACTTCCAATAAAAGCTGTAGTCTCTCCTGGCATTGCTATAAAGGATATATCTTTTAAAACATATTCCTCTGCCATAGGATATTTAAAACTTACATTTTTAAATTCCAATAATCCTTTAACATCTTTATTAAATTCTTTAAGGTTTTCAGCTTCTTTAATTGTAAGCTCTTTATTTAATACCTCCGCAATTCTCCCTGCCGATACGGAAGCCCTTGGAAGTATTATTGAAACCATTGATAGCATAAAGAATGACATGATTATCTGCATTGTATACTGCATAAATGCCATCATATCTCCTACTTGTATCGCACCTTTATCTATTTCATGGGCTCCTACCCATATGATAAGGAGCATAATACCATTCATAATAAACATCATAGTAGGCATCATAGTAGTCATTATTCTTGATACAAATAGATTAGTCTTTGTTAAATCATTATTTGCATTGTCAAATTTCTTTTCTTCAAATCCTTGAGTATTAAAAGCCCTTATTACCATAAGCCCATTGAGAGATTCTCTCATTACAAGATTAACCCTATCTACTAACTTCTGTAGCTTTTTAAATCTTGGCATAGCTATGGAGAAAATAACTATAACTAAGGTTAAAATAGCCATAACTCCTACTGCAACTATCCATGCCATTGAAGTATTTGTTCTAAGAGCTCTTATAATTCCTCCAACTCCAAGTATTGGTGCATAAAATACCATCCTAAGCATTAACATACTAAACATTTGTACCTGCTGTATATCATTTGTACTTCTAGTTATTAAGGAAGCTGTTGAAAAATCATCAAATTCACTATTTGAAAAGGCAGTTACTTGTCTGAACACCTTATCCCTTAGGTTTCTGCCTAAACTTGCTGAAACCCTAGCAGATATAAATCCTACACTTATTGATGCTGCCATACTTAAAAGGGCAATAAATAGCATTACTCCACCAGTGTACAAAATATAATTAGATTGAGTTTTTCTCATATTTATTCCTATGGTTTCATATTCTGATTTAATATAATTTGTTGCAGACTGATTTATCATTGTTTCGGGCAGATTTTTAAACTGCTCATCAATTCCACTTTTCATAGCATTAAGCTGTTCTTTGGGTAAATTCTTTAACACCATAAAAGGATCTGTTTCCTCAGGAAGATTCGCAAAAGGAAGGGAAGCTCCATTTTCTATTCCCCATATAATAAGCATTGGCTTACCTAAAAAAGAATTCATTTTTTCAATATCTTCTTTAGATTTTGTATTTAAAATATATAGTTCTTCTTTTTCTAATAATGGATATTTATTTACAAAATCTTTATATTCCCTTTCAGTTAAATCTTCCTTATTTATCAGTCTATAGCTACTATATAATAAATTTCTTTCATCTTCATTTAAAAACATCTTAACTTTTTCCAATTCTCCTGCCCTAATAACTTTAGGCACTATATCTTCTATTCCATTTTGTTGTATTCCTACATTTACTATATTTGACATATAATCAGGAAGTGCTAATTCCATACTAGCTTGAAATAATAATAAACCTATTATGATAATTATTAATATAGTAAATGGCTTAAACTCTCTAAATAACTTTAACATATTTGCCTCCTACTCTATTTCATCCCTTTTCATTTATTATTTTTAAGATTATCCCTAATCTGCAGAAATAATCTCTTTAAATTTTCCTTATCTTCTAAGGAAAGATTTCCAAAACACTCTTCTTCCAATATACCTAATATTTCTTTAGATCTTTTACATATTTTCCTTCCTTCTTCAGTAATATATACTCTAGATATTCTTTGATCCTTGTCATCTTGTTTACGCTCTACTAAATTTGTCTTTTCCATTCTCTTCAGCATTATCGTAATAGTTGAAGGCTTTACATTTAATTTTTCTGCCAGTTCTTTTTGACTCTGCCCACCCATTTTATTTAGAATAAATAACAAATGTGGCTGCCCTGGATATACTCCTATTTCATCAAGAAGAAGCAGAGAACGATTATAATGAAGTTTTTGTATTTCCAAGAACATATAATATAAAGAGTCTTTATCTATAAAGTGCATTCTAATACCTCCTATTTTGGTTAGTCGTCTAACTATATTGATTATATTACTACCTGGGTTTTCGATTGTCAATATGTGAATTATTTCCTATTTAAAAATGTTCTAAATAATTAACATAAAAACTTGAATAATTATCTTTAAAGTGATATATTTATAACTATAGTTATAAATATATCACTTCTAGGAGGGGAATATTCATGAGCTCTAAAAAAATTAATCTGTCAACACAATATGTTCTAAAAGCATTGATAGTATTTATGATATTAATCCTATATATTATAAGTAGGGAAAATTTTGCTTTTAAAGAGTACAAACCTATTATCTCTAGGATCTACAATATAGGATTGCTTTCCTATGGTATTATTGGATTAATAAGAAAGAATGAAGAAATTGATGAGTCTGCAGAGAAAATACTAAGTAAAGTAAATAAAATATGCCTAAATACATCTATTGCAGGATTGATATTTTTATCTATTCTTCTTGGAGCTCCGATGTATAGAGAAATAGTTATTCCACGAGATACCATTGGACTCATAATGCTAATTATCCTATTTATAATTGTAAGCCTAAGGGCAGTTCTATTTTACTATTATGACAGAAAGGGATTATAAAATGTCGACTTTAAAAACCAATTTAAAAAAATATAGAGAGAATAAGAATATGACACAAGGGCAATTGGCTGAATTAGTTGGTGTAAGACGTGAAACCATTGTACACTTGGAAAATGGAAAATATAACCCTTCTTTGAAATTAGCTATGGATATCTCCAAGGTATTTAAAGTTACAGTAGAAGATTTATTTAAATTTGTAGACTAGGACTGTTATAATGAAAAATATAAAGGGATTGATAGTTATTTATTATAACCAGCAATCCCTTTAAAATAATTTCTATTTAGCTTTTTCTAATGCATTGTTAACTGCAGATATTATTCCCTTGCTAGAATTTGTAGCCCCTGTTACAGTATCTACATTGGAGGAACCGTTGTTTTCTATTATTCCTGAAATAATATGTTCTACAGCTGAACCAAATATTTCCTTAGTATCATTTTGTTCAAGTATTTCAACATTTGATACTTTACCTTTATCCACAGTAACTAACACTTTAATAGTTGAAGCATGACCTTTACCTTCTCCCTCATATTTACCATCTTTATAGGTCAAAGTTTTAGTATCTTCTTTATCTTCTTTATCACTATTATCTATATCATTAGATATCTCCGTTTTATCTTCCCATAAAACTACCTTGGAACTTTCCCTTGTTTCTGTTGCTGCAGCCTTTCCAGCAGCTCTTCCAAATACAAATGCTTGTAAAAGTCCATTTCCTGACATATAACCAGGACCTGCTGTATCAGAAAATCCTTCCATTACTCCACCAGCAGCATATAATCCTTTTATAAGACTTCCGTCTTCTCTAAGAACATGTCCTACAACATCGGTAACTAATCCCCCTTGAGTATGTCTCAAGTCAGATGTTATCTTTATAGCATAATAAGGTCCATTAAAATTCGTTGGAAGATTTGTTCTGTTAAATCTATCCTCACCTTTTTCTATCCCCTTTTTATATTCATCAAAGGTATTTAAAAGAGTTTTTTCATCTACTTGTAGTTTAGATGCTAATTCTTTAGGAGTTTCTGCTGAAACAACAACTCCCTTTTCCATATATTCATTAAATTTTGCAGTTTTATCTGCATTTTCTTTGTTAAATACCATATATACATGGCTTGTTGGCTGAGCTAAAACATGAGGTGAAAGTTCAGAATATCCCATATGTTCATTAGTAAATCTATCACCTAAAGTATTGACTAATATTCCTCCTCTATATAGGATAAATAAATCCATACTTCCCCCAAATTCTTCACTATATACACCATGACCTTGATATGATTTCATATTAGCAGTATTAGCCCCAAGATCCATTCCCCATAAAATGCCATCTCCAGTTGCTCCTGGTGCAACTAATTTGAAAGCATTCTTCATTTCAGGAATATATTTTTCTATCATCTCTGGATTTGCACCATATCCACTAGTGGCTAAAATAGTATTTTCCGCATTAATTCTAATTACCTTACCATCGGAAGTTTTTGCATAAGCCCCCAAAACTTCACCATCTTTTTCTATAAGTCCTGTTCCAGGAGTATTTAACATAACTGTAATATTTTCATCATTTTCTACAGTTTCAATTATTTTTTCAGTCATCCCTTTACCTTTACCATCTGCTATATGCATACGATAATTAGATTGTCCATAATATAAGTAATCAGTTATAAGTGTCATTTTTACTCCTAATGATTCAAGCCACTCAACAACATCTTTTGCATTTTCTGCCACAGTATATACTAAGTCTTTTCTTACACTATAAGAGCTAGGTCTAAAAATATCTCTCGCAAAAAGGTCTACATTGTCTACTATACCTGCTTCTTCCTGCTGTTTTGTTCCAGAAGCAGGTACTATTCCTCCGGACATAAGAGTAGCTCCTCCCAGGTATCCTACTTTTTCAATTAATATAACTTTCTTTCCATTCTCAGAAGCTGTCAATGCAGAGGTTAAACCAGCACCGCCTCCTCCAATAACTAATACATCAGTATCAAAAGTTTCATCAACTTTAACTTCATTGCTATTTTCTTGTCCCTCATTCTGAGGTTTAACTGTATCATTAGGTTTGCAACCTACACCTAAAGAGAGCACTAAGGAAATAGCAAGAATTAATGATAAGATTTTTTTCATTTTCATCTCTCCTCAATCATATTTTGTTTGTGTTTTAACAACTTATTTCATTATAACATATTTTTTTATATTGAGAAGAATTTTGTCGAATTTTGGATTCTTGCCAATTTTCTAAATTTATTTCTTAGTTTTTCTAATCTTTTCTTCAATAAACTTTAATCCCTCTAATCTAATTCCTTGACGACCCCATAAAGGAATGTATATTCATATATACTTAGTAAATATCTTAGTCAAGGGGTGATTAGAGTGTTATTTGACAGAAAAAATATGACTAGAAGTTTAATAATTTTTTATCAATTATCTTTGTTTTTAGTATTACTTCTGATGCAAGACCATCTAATTTAAAATCTCCAATAAGAGAATCTCAAGATATTGGCTCTAGAAGCTTAGAATCAAAGATTGACACTGGAAAACTTTGTGAATTTTAGTAATGGTAATATTTATGAAGGTATTGATAAAATAAATGGAATATAATAGGGGCTGTCTCAAGATATCATCTTAGAACAACCCCTATTTATTATTTTAACATCAATTCTTCTAGTTTTAATGGTTCAATATATTCTCCATCTTTATAAGCCCTCATATTTCCACCAGAGATTTCATCTATTAGTGCAATATGGTTATCTTCTCCAACCCTACCAAATTCAAATTTAATATCATATAGCTCCATACCCTTTTTAGCCAATTCATCCTTAACTACTCCACTAATTTTTTTAGTTAAATCAGATAAAATTTTATATTCTTCTTTTGTCATTATACCTAGCATCTCTAGTCCTTCATCTGTTATGAGAGGATCATTCCTATTGTCATCCTTTAAAGTAACTTCTACATAAGCATCTAGTGGTTGTCCTTCTGCTGCATACATTCCATATCTCCTTAGGAAACTGCCTACTGCCCTATATCTACAGATTACTTCTACACCCTTACCAAACATCTTTGCTGGCAATACTGTCATGGTGGCATTTTCTATGTCTGCATCTACATAATGAGTTGGTATTCCCATATCATTTAATTTTTCAAAGAAAAATTTAGTTAACCTAAGTCCAGCCTTACCTACTCCTTCTATACTTAACCCTACAGTATTAGCTCCTGGGTCAAATACTCCATCAGTTCCTGTTACATCATCCTTGAACTTTAATAGATAATTTCCATTTTGTAATTCATAAACATCTTTTGTTTTTCCTTTATAGACTAAATTCATACTATTAACTCCTTTATATAAAGATTTTCTACTATATATTAATATATATTTTTTGCAAAAATATATCAAGACATACGACAAAGAAAATAAGTATCAAAAATGACATCATTTTTGATACTTATTGGTTAAATGTAATATTATGCTTTTACTGTTTTATTTCTTTTTACCTTCATAAGGAATAATGTAATAGCTCCTACTGCTATAATAGCTCCTACAGGATATGCTATTGTTGTAGGTAGTTTAAATCCTTCTGGTGCCTGTAGAAGATAAGTTGCTGACACTGCAGTCATAAAGGTTGCAGGTATACTTGTCATCCAATGGCTCTTATTATTTTTAACTAAATAAGCCGATGATGCCCATAAAACTATCATTGCCAATGTTTGATTTGACCATGCAAAATATCTCCAGATTATATTAAAATCTATTCTTGTTAATCCAAATGCAATGACAAATAAAGGTAAAGCCAAGATTAATCTCTTCTTTACAGGTCCTTGCTCATATTTTATAGAATCTGCTATAGTAAGTCTTGCTGATCTGAAAGCTGTATCTCCCGAAGTAATAGGACAAGCTATAACTCCTAACATAGCCAATACTCCACCAATAGGTCCTAAAAGTGAAGTTGAAATAGTATTTACTACTCCACCAGGTCCACCACCATTAGCTAAAGCATCTTGTAATCCTGGAATTCCATCGAAGAATACCATTGCTGCTGCTGCCCAAATCATAGCAATAACACCTTCTGCTATCATAGAGCCATAAAATATTCTTCTACCATAACTTTCCTTAGTGGTACATCTAGCCATCATTGGTGATTGAGTAGCATGGAAACCACTAATGGCACCACAAGCTATTGTTGTAAATAGAATTGCCCATATTGGTAATCCTGCTGGATGTAAACTTGATACTGTAAATGCTGGTAATTCATATCCTTTTATTAATATCATAGTTCCAATACCAAATGCCATTGTAAGTAAAGCCAAACCAAATAATGGATAAATCTTGCCTATTATCTTATCTACAGGTAATATTGTTGCTAAGAAATAATAAATAAATACTATTGCTAACCAGATATCTACACTGCCAAGTCCAAATAATTTAATATTAGCCATTAAGTTAGCTGGACCTGTCATAAATACTGTACCTACTAAAATAAGTAATATGACAGAAAATACTCTCATTATCTTTCTTGCACCTTCACCTAAATAAATTCCAACTATTTCAGATATAGACTGTCCATCATGTCTTATGGAAAGCATACCTGAATAATAATCATGAACTGCCCCTGCCAATACGGAACCTAATGCTATCCATACAAATGCCATAGGTCCAAATAATGCCCCTTGTACAGCCCCAAATATAGGTCCTAATCCTGCAATATTTAATAACTGGATTAAGAAAATTCTTGGCCAGCTCATAGGAACAAAATCGATACCGTCTTCAAGTCTTGTAGCTGGTGTTTCTATGCTGTCATCAGCTCCAAAATGATTGTCAACTACTTTTCCATAGACAAAGTATCCTACTATAAGTATAATAATTCCAATAATAAATTGTATCACTAAAAAAACCTCCTTATATTATTTTTGTTTCATTATAATAATACAATAATAAAATATAATTTATTCATTTTTTTAGATAAGAGGTTATATTTAATACCTAAGATGCAGGTTTCGAAGTTGAAATGCATTTCACTCAATATTCATAATCTCTTTGAAGTTTTTTGAATAGTACCTGCTTACTGGAATTACTTCTTTACTATTTTTTAGATTAATATTATAAGTAGAGTTAAACCAAGGTTCTATGGACTCTATATAGTTTAGATTCACTATATAAGATTTATGAGATCTAAAAAAATTTGAGGAATCTAGTTTTTCCATTAAATCATTTAAGGTATAGTTTGTTTCAAATTTTCCTTTATTACTGACAATTATAGTGCTTTTATCTTCTATTGTTACGTATATAATATCCTTTATCTCTATGGGAATAAGTTTGTTATTATGATAAAGGGATAACCTTTTAGGAGTTGTATGGGTATTAGTTTTTATATTTTGAATTAGCTTATGCAGTTTATTATAATCAAATTTTTCTTTATCTTCGTTAAAAATTATATTCTCTAATCTTTTTTCTAACCTTTCCTCAGATATAGGCTTTAACAAATAATCTATTGCATTTACCTCAAAAGCTTCTATTGCAAATTGATCATATGCCGTTACAAATATTATAATTGGTTTATAATCTTCATGTAATAATTTTCTAGCAACATCTATACCGCTCATCTGTGGCATTTGAATATCTAAAAAAACAATATCTGGCCTAAGTTTTTTAATTAATTCCAAAGCTTCTATACCATGAGAAGCTTCTCCTGCTACTTCTACTCCTTCTATACCGCTTAAAATATATAATAGTTCTTGTCGAGCAGGCATTTCATCATCTACAATTAAACATCTTAACAAATTAACCATCTCCTTAAAATTTAGGAATTACCATAGTAACAGCAGTTCCCTTATTAATTTCAGATTCAATAATTAATCCATGTTCCTTTCCATATTTGTTTTTTAATCTTTCATTTACATTTATAAGTCCAATACTTTCCTTGTTACAATTTTCTTCAAATAAGGAATTTAAACATTCCTTAGGTATTCCAACTCCATCATCTTTTACAATTAATTCTGTTTCCATATCATTATCCCTTGCAATTATTTCAACCTTTCCTCCCTCAATCTTACCTAGAACCCCATGTTTTATTGCATTTTCTACTATAGGCTGAAGGAGCAATGGTGGAAGTTTACAATCAATGTTTTCTGGTACATCATAGAGAATCTTTAATTTATCTCCAAATCTTGCCTTTTCAATTTCAACATAAGAATTTATATGTTCTATTTCCTTATATAAGTTCACAACTTCTGTTTCTTGCTGTAAATTGTTTCTAAAATAATTACCTAGATGGATTAAAAGCCTACGAGCATTATCTGGTTGGGTTCTAGTCAATGACACTATAGTATTTATAGCATTAAATAGAAAGTGAGGATTTATCTGAGCCTGTAAAGCCTTTAATTCTGCTCTAGACAATAACTCTCTTTGGTGGTCTATCTTACTTAGTTCTATTTGAGTAGAAAACATTTTAGCTAAGCCTAATGCCAATTCCACATCTACTTTCGTTATAGAATTTTCCTGTCCCTTATATAATTTTAAAGTTCCTATAACCTTATCTTCTTCTCTAATAGGTACAATTACAGCAGATTTTAATGGACAATTACTATAAGCACATCCTATTTCTCTTTCAGTATTTGCTACTATATATTCCTTAGTTAACAAGGTTTCTCTTGTTAAACTGGTCTTTATAGGAGTTCCCACTAAATGGTGGTCTGCCCCTATACCAATATGAGCTAATATCTTTTCTGTATCAGTAAATGCAACAGCTTTAATTTTCGTCATATTATAAATTATCTTTGCCGTATCCCTTGCTGTATCTTCATTATATCCTTTTCTAAAATATGCCAAAGTTCTATCAGCAATTTTTAAAGTCAGTTGAGCCTGATATGCAGCCTCATTCTCTATTTCTTTAAATATAGTATCCGTTATAGCAATAAATGCAGCTATTCCTACTCCATTTCCCACAATCATTGGAATTCCAATTACTTTAACTAGATTCACTGCATCCGAAAATGGTCTTGCAACCAAAAGAATTATTAGCATTTGCATTACTTCGGCTATTGCCCCAGATACCAACGCAAAAGTTATTCTATATGGACTATTTTCAAATTTGTTTTTCAATAATCCTGCCATAATACCTTCTGATAATGTTGATATACCACAAGCAATAGCCGTAAAGCCTCCAATATCTATTAAAAACCTATGACCTCCTGCAATAACACCTGATAAAACTCCAACTAAAGGTCCTCCAAGTAATCCTCCTACAAAAACACCAATAACTCTAGAATTTACTAATGCACCTTTTAAATGTATTCCCGTATAAGTTCCTATTATTCCAAAAAAACCAAAAATAATAGATAGCAATAATTTATCTTTAATATCTATATTTTCCTTTGAAACTAATTTTCTAAACAATCCAACCTTTGAAAGAAACAATGCTAAAACTAATATAACTCCAACTCTATTGAATAAATTTTTAAGCAAAATTATTAACACAAAAACACCTCTTTAAATATTTACTTCATCATTAGTATATCATATTTAATTTATTGAAAAAACAAAAAAGACAATTTGTATTTAACAGTCAAATTGTCTTTTCTCCACACTTAATTACTTCTCTATTTCTTCTTTTATAGTTACCTATATTTTCTATGGTATTCAATTAAACTATAATGCTATATATTAATTTTACAATAATCCCATGACTTATTTAATTAAAAAATAATATAAAGATATAGATACGGATAATATAAGAAATATTGTTCCGTATAAAGAATTAAATAAAATTGTTATAATTGATATTATCAATAGTAAACTAATTATGGAAGTAGCACGGAGATATTTTATATACTCTTCAGTTGGTTCAATTTCTCCTTTATATTTCCACCTATTTCCCCAAAGCATAACTTCTTCTGGATGGATAATTGAATAAATTATAAATATTAAAATAGGCAGTAATATAATTCCAAAAACAATCAACTCTAGCATATAGTTACTTCCTTTCATTAAATCTACATTTCTAATATGGAAATAATTTCTTTTTCTATAGATTTCTGTGCTCTTTCCATTATATTCAAATCTCTACTTAAATCCGATAATATACTCTCTACTCGATTATATGCATCATCTACATTTGATATAGATTCATTTATCTTTGATTGTACAAACCAATCAGCAAATAGTCCATCAAAGAAAAAATCTGCAAACTTAGCAAAAGAACCTATATTTACTTCAATATCTGTAAACTGGTTTACATCTGTCAATTCTTTCTGAAATCTCTTTAGATGATGCTGCACATCGTAAGAAAGTTTATTAGCATCATCTATTTTAGAATGTTTTATAAGATCTGTAAAAAATCCACCACCTAGCATATCCCAGACTCCCCAACTATGAGCAGACTCTAGAGGCTGCCTTATATCTAAGAGTGCCTTTGATGCATTTTCTCCAGCATTTATAGCTTCTTTTACCTCTTTTATATCTAGTTTTAATTCATTTAATTTATCTAATAAGCTCCGAAGTCTTCTTCCTACATGAGTATCATCATTTATTAACATTTCTTGCTTTTCTTTTATGGCTTTTTCATATTCTTGTTTTACTCCCGAATATTTCATTAATTCTTTATTACATTTTTCAATCTCATTTTCTAGTTCTTTTATAGCTAAAACACATTCATCATATTTAATTTTAGCAGCTAAGAATTCTTTCCTTTCTTTATCTAATCTATCTTCTTTTTTTCCAATTAAATTAAAGAAAAATGAACTTAAGCTCGTACCCTCAAGTTTAAATACATCCTTTTCTTCTTTTTTTAGTGTTTCTTTTAGAACCTCTAAAGACTGATTTTTCTTTTTTAACTCCTCAATGGCAATAGACTTTAGTGAATCTAATTTTTCTTTAGAGCGAAGTCTTTCTTTTAAATCATAAATCTCTTCATTGATATCTCTATACATCCATATCACCCCAATACCTTATTTACTTAAATTATAACATAAAAGAGACTATTTAATAACTTATTTATCAGTTATGAAAGGAGTTACTAAACTTAATATGATTTAAACTTTCTATTCATAGATTATAGCCCCTTTTACTATTTCTTTGTAAAATATACTATTTATAGTATATACTATTATAAAAGACAATTAGATGGATTATTCAAATAATTCTAATAACACATTACAATCATAACCATCCTTTGGTAATATGTGAATTCATTATGAAAAGTAATTACATTAATTTAATTAAAAATATTTTATATGTATCATAGATAGGAGGAATATATATGAGAATCTTTAAAACTTTATTTTTATTTATTATGATAATTCTTTTATCTTCCTGCAGTAAAACAAAAATTAGTATTTATAATGAAATTCTTGATGAAAAACAAGTAGAAGAAATGAAAATAGATACTGATTTAATAAAATTTGATGATTTTGAAATTATAGAAGACTATAATTGGCTTATACCTTTAGCCTTAGATGAAAAAACAATGGAATCAGAGAATAGGGATATTGCTGAACAAAGAGAAAATAAAAAGATAGAAGAAGAACTTTTGAAAATGATGAAAGAAGCTAATGTAGATATCAATGGGATGAATTTAGTAATCAACAAGAATGGCTTTTTAGTCTTCTGGAATAAAAACATTGGAAAAATTTATTTATATGATACTGATAAAAAGTCCTTACAATTCTTGTTAGATACTTATATAGTCCAAAATGAAATATCCCATGAAAGACTTGTTTTCTTAGCAAACACAAATGAAAATACCCTTTATTTAGCAAATGAAAGTTATTTATATCTATTTAATCATGAAGGAAGGCAAATGCAGTCAAAAAAGATTCCAGAAAATTTTAACATATCAACTTTAAGAGATAATTTTGCTGTATTGACCAAAGAAGAAAAGTCATACATATATTTATATAGCAGTGATTCTATAAAATATGTATTTCAAAAAGATTCTTCTCTTTATTATTATAATGAATATTTAATACTTCAAAAAGGTAATATGATTTATTGTATAGATTTTTTGAATAATAAAATATACCCTTATAAAGAGGAAAATATTGAATCTATGCAAGTATTAGTTATTCCTGGAAGTGATAAAATCACAATTATTGATAATGAAAACTTAAACAAAGCACCTAAAAAATATAAAATAAGACTACCAAAATTATAATTTTATTCTATGAATCTTTTTCTTTCATCCCTTCCTCCAGCTTTAATAATTATTTAGTTTATTAACAATAATATTTATATTATCTTTATCTGATAAATCAAAATGACTGTCTATATAGAATATTTCATTATTCTTTAATAAAATTATACTTCTAGTAAAATCATAATCCATAAAAAAAGCCTTATCAAAATAATCATAATACATATCTGCAGGAGTTGCCCTTCTTCTGTATCTTTTAGTATCTTTTTCAATCATTCCATCAAATACATATTTAGCCATCTTATTATTTATAGCCTTTATATATTGAGTTCTTACATAATCTCCATTCCCATCTGAGGACTCTTCATAATAGGTAGATATCTTAGGCAGTAATATACTTCCTTCCCTATAAAAATTTGAATAATCAATTTCCCTTTGATTAAAATCATTTAAAGTAAGACCTTTATATCCTTCTCTCAATTCTTCTGTTTCCCCTGCATCATATAATTTAAGAATAATTATATTAACCCCTATTACCACTAAAACAATAAAAACTCCAAATAATACTACGTTTCTATCCTTACTTCTTTTTTTCTTATTTTTATTTTTTCTAAATAAAGTTCCTGCTGTAATGCCTATGATTACAGGCAATAATGAAAAAGCTCCTTGAAAGTTCCCATTAATCAAATCAGTAATTAATGCAGCTATAGTTAAAACTGCAAATAACAACGCTGGATATAAAAGGGAAAATGTTCTAAATTTTAAATATTTATAATTTATTTTAGGTAGTTTTTCCCCATTTTTAATAGCCACCTTAGCTCGAAATATCCAAAAACCATGTGAAAATATATAAGCCACCCCTGGTATGATAAATATCGGAGTCATTATTGTCATTACTATATCTATATTGGATTTAAGTCTATTATAATCTACTGGAAATAATTTAAATAAACTCCCAATAAGAATAAAAAGATAAACTATATATACAATTATTTCAAATAATAAAGATTTATTTATTATAGATTGTTTTTTTCTGTCATCAGTTTGAATGGGTAGTAAATTATCTTCCTTTAGTGAATAAAAAACTTGAATTTTATGAGAGGCTGTTAAAAAATTCCAACCCGAATTTATGTATAGATTTCTATATCTCACTACATCTTCATTATGAGGATAGTCAAAAACTGAAAGCTTAGGAAGTAAATCTACACAAAACTTCAACTCTTGGGGCTTTGTCCTCTTATACCTAATTGAATATTCACCAATCTTATCTAACATCCAGCCTTTTTTAGCCATTTCTTCAAAATGCTCTTCCATTGTACTAATATCAGATGCTGAAAATGCAAATAATTCTCTTTTTATATTGGTCATTGTCCCTTCACCCCTAATAGTATATTATCAATGTCCATTTAATATTTATGTTGTTAATATATTATAATATCATAAATTAGTAAATAAAAAAACTTTATTTATATTATCTTTTATTATATTAATCTTTATATTTATATATAAATACTATATTTCCTATGCAAGCTATGATTATATTAGAGCCTTACAAAATTTTATATAAAAAAGGTTGAGCCAAATTGCTCAACCTTCTTTACAACTTATTTCTTATTTAAAACCAAGGAAGCACCTTTATTATCATAGATACCACTATTGTTGTAACTCCCATGGAGGTTACATTTCCAATAGTTGGATGATAATCTTCTGGTAGTTTATCACAGAAATATTCTGCTAAAGGCGGTCCTATTATACCTCCTAATATACCTGCAGTAACAGCTACTCCCACCGATGAACCAAACATCAAAACACAAGCTGGTCCAACACTTACTACTGGTACATAGGTTCCGTACCATCCTTTTTCAACATATTTGTTAAAGTATAAAAATACTCCTATTGATGAACCAACAAACTGGGATAATATAATTGCTGGGATTGCACCTGAAGCATAGGCACCATGGTTTATATTTAATATCCAATCTAATGAAGCTCCTATTATAATAAATAATCCAGCTATTTCATTTCCGTAAAATTGAGCTTCAGAGAAATCTGCTAAAACCCTTCTTACGAACCATAATGGCTTCTCCATTTCCCTTAGAGTTTCTTCTTGTGATTTCACTGGTCTATTTAATGTCTTGGATGGTACTTTTTTCATCCATGGCAGTGCCTTAGCTATACCACAAACTAATATTCCTGTTATTGCCATAGTAAATACATTTGAAACTACTCCAGGTACTCCTAGGGCAGGTATAATATTATTTGTTATCCAAAAAGCCACTGGGAACCCCATAACTCCTCCGAGAATAGAGCCTGTGAGTAAAGCCTTTATACTTGGACCATATAATAACATTATAGCTGGTGGAGCTCCTACTACTGTAATAAATGTTGGTAACCAAGTATATTCTCCATTTTCAAAGAAAGATGTAAAATTTAGAACAAATATTGCAATAAATAATGATAATAGCTGAGATGCTAATACCCAAGGCCATAAATTTGAACCATAAGAAACATTGAAACCTGCTAACTTGGAATTTTTAACATCTAATCTCCAAGCTACAAACCCTCCTATAATTATTCCTAGGGAAGCAAAAACTCCTGCATAAAATTGAGCTTCTGTAAAGTTCATTATATACCAAATAAGTTTATAAAATGGATTATGATTTGCATTAGCCACTATTGTATTATAGTCTAGCCAGCTGCTTTGAACATTTATACTGCTTAGAATAAAATATATTAAAAAACCTATTCCCAATGATATAATAAGACCCGCTAAAGAACCTGCACTATATTGTTTCTTATTATTCTTAATATTTTCCATATTTATCCTCCAATCTAGAAGTTTATTATATAAGAAATATAAAACTCTATCATTCTTCCAATTGATTTAATTTTTATCCTTTCATTCTTCTGATGGCACATATCTTCCTCACCAGGTCCTAGTATTACAAAAGGAATATTGTGATAAGGTATAAGTTGTGAAGCATCAGTATAAAAATTTATGCCCTTAAACTTTACTGAATAAGATAATTTTTCATATACAGATACTATCTCTTTTATAAATTCGTGGTTTTTATCCATTGTTAAAGGAGGTCTATTATTCTCCACATATACTTCTATGGTCATACCTTGGTTTTCATTTTCCATATCTTTAGCAATTTTATTAGCATTATCTATAATTTCTTCATGATTAAAACCTGGAATAGTTCTTATATCTAAGGTAGCATTTGCATTTTCAGGTATAATATTAGTTTTTACTCCTCCATTAATTGTAGTAATTGCATAACTAGAATTTCCTAGTAAAGAATGCTTCTTGTCTAAGTCTAAAGTATTCTTAAGTTTATTTATATACTCGTATAATTTTTCTATAGCATTTATTCCTAGTTCTGGCTTAGATCCATGGGAGGATTTTCCTTTTATACGGATATTTAACCATAGAGTTCCTTTTTCACAGATACCGATTTCTTCATCAGAAGGTTCTGTGATAAAAACCTTTGATATATCTTGTAATAATCCCTTATCTCTTAAAGCTCGTACACCTAATCCTCCTGATTCTTCGTCAGCTGTAAATACAAACTTTAAGGTATAGGGTGGAATTATATTGTTTTCTAGAAAATACAATGCTGTTAATATCATTGCAGTAACTCCACCCTTCATATCAGAAGTACCTCTGCCATACATATAGCCATTTTCAATTACTCCATCAAAAGGAGGGTGTATCCAACTATCTTCATCTGATACTGGTACAGTGTCTATATGCCCTATAAATCCAATTTTTTCGTGACTTTTTCCCTCTATTTCTATTACTAAGGATCCTCTATTATTTCCATGATCTACTATTTTATATTCTATATCTTGAGGAAAAAACTTTAGAATTTCATTTACTGCATCCATTTCATTACCAGGTAAATTAGTAGTATTTATATTAATTAATCTTTTTAATATTTCTGTTATTCTGTCCATTAATTTAGCTCCCCTTTTACTAAGTCCATTATTATCTTCTATATGAGAACATTACTAAGTCTCCTACTCCTATTCTCTTAACCATACCAAATTTACTTACAAATCCACCTGCTCCACTGCCACGTCTCACTGCTCTATTTTCAAAGCCTACTACTTCTCCATTTACTATGGTATAGACTGCTGTTTTTACTTCTCTATTAATAACAGTTATATTAGCTAAAGCACCTTTACCTAAATGCCCTATTTTTTCAGTCCACCAAGTATTACCTGTTCTTTCAGCTATTAATCGTGCTGGATTAGAAGTCATAGTGGCAACTGAATTACTTAAGTTTAAAACTCCCATTTCTACTAATTCTAATATGGCTGGAATATTATCTCTTGTATCTCCAAAACCTTTCATTGTGGCATCATTTTGTCCATCAGATATAAGAATATCTACTATTCCTTTTTCTAAAGCTTCATAGGCTAGTTGTTGAGATTTTTTAGGTAGAATAAGTCCTTCTCTACTTCCTCCACCTTCTCTTAACATTGTAGTTACAAACTCTCCAGTTATATTTTGATTTTTACATAAATCTATTACTGTCTTCATACCTTCTGCTGCTTCCATATGAGTACCGCATCCTGCAGCTGTTGTGTGTCCTAGATGAAGTGGTCTTCCTTTAGATAATTCAAATAATCTAATAGCATGATCTGGATCCTGAGTATGGGTCATATATAGTAAATTAGCCTTAGAAGTTATTTCAAATATCTTCTCTATATTTTCATCAGACATTATAAAATGTCCCATGTGGTCTTTAATTCCTACTACTAAAGGTGCTGTAGTATTAGTGATTGCATTTCTTGTCATTCTTGATGAAGCAGTTTCTACATCTAATTCACCTTTATATAACTTTATTAGTTCATCTACTGATAACATGGTAGATAATACACTTGCTGCCCCTTGATATAAACCAATATTTACTGGTAATCCTCTATCTACTTCAGCCCCTAGTAAAGCTGGTGCCATAAAAGTATTTCCTGCTCCGGGAGAAAGTCCCATTGTTACTCCATTAGCTACTGCACCATAAATTGGGTCTGTACTAACTTCAAATAAATCTCCTAAGTGAAGGTGCATATCTACTATTCCTGGCACAACTAAAAGTCCTTCACAGTTTATTACAATATCTCCTTTTTCTGCATAAATATCATTCCCTACTTCTACAATTTCATCATTTAGTATAGCCAAATCTTGTACTTCTTCAATTCCATTTTTAGGGTCTATTACTAACCCTCCTTTTAGAATAACCTTCCCTGTCTTTTCTAAATCCTTAAAAGGATCGGATAAATTATTATTTTTAACTGAAGCTAACACATCTTTTAACATACCTACTGTTGTTTTATACATGTCTTTTCCTCCTTGTTAACTTTTTGTTTAATACTATTATATAGTTAATAACCTATATACACACTGTTCCTAAGGTATAAAAAAGAAGACTATATTTTAGTCTTCATGTACAAAGAGTATTGGCTGCTCATATTCATTAATTTTAAACAAAACTCTATTTTAAACTTCTCCTCTCTATTGTTTAAATCTAAATTCATTATCTCACAAATCTTGCTAAATCTATATTTTATGGTGTTATAATGAATAAACATCTCTTCTGAAGTCTGTTTTAAATTCCAATCATTTTTTACTATAGTTCTCAATGTATTCATATATTCTGAATTATTTTCAATATCATAGTCAATTATCTTCTTCAAATATTCTTCACAAAAACTATGGGCATCATCTTCAAGAGAAAGATTATAAAGCATTCTATAAACTCCTAGATTAGAATAAATATGAGTCTTATCTTCTTCATAAACTGTTCTACCTATTCTTACAGCTTTTTGAGCTTCTACAAAACTAATATATACATCTATAATAGACTCTTGATATGTCCCTATTCCTATAGAAACTGTAAATTTACTATTTTCCTTGACTTCTTCTCTTATTTCTTCTGAAACCTTTTCTAATCTTTCAAAGAAATCCTCTATAGAGCCTATATCTTGCTCCACTAGAAACACTATACTATCACTATATATTGTATAAAAACACTGTTTAAAGTTTCTTCTCATTTTAGAATTAGCCAAACTGAATATTTTATTCTTCTCATTTTCTAACTCCTGTGTGTTTTTTAAAGACATAAACTTCTCTTTAAAATTATCTATATCTACTATTAAACAAACAAGACCATTTTCTATTTTCCAGCCATATAATGCTGCCCTATTATTTGCCTCTTCTACAGTCCTTATATTATTTATTATCAAATCTTGAATAAATTCATCCCTATATTTTTGCTCTATTTGATAATTTGATATCTCTTTTTGTATATTAAGTTTGAGTACTGTACTAGCATGCTCTATAGTTATATTGTCTAAGTCCTCCAAAGAACTTTCTTCACTTTTTTTAAGAATCAAATATCCATAAATAGAATTACTTATTTGAACAGGATAACTATAATATTTATCTAAGATATTTTTAAGTCCTGTACCCTCAACATCTTCCTTGAGTTCATGAGAAGTACCCCTTATGTAATTTCGATTAAAAACCAAATCTATGAATGCTATGTCTTTACCTAATATTTTATATAGTATATCCATTATGTCACTAGTACCTTTCCCCTGTATGACCATCTGTGTGAAGGTTTTATGTATATCTTCAGACATCATTAGTTTTTTAGCTTGAGTATTGACTATCCTTGAAAGAACAGGATTTATAATGTCTGTAAAAGCATACCATCTAGGAACATATATAATAGGAAAATTTAACTTATCTCCTGTTTCTTTTACCTCTTGTGGCAATATTTCAATAAATCTACCTATCTTTATTCCTAATGCTGCTGCTCCATGCTCATGTAATTTAATTACTAAATTTTTTAACTCTAAAGGATTGTCTTTCATTATATAACCTGTAGTAACTAAAAATTCTCCACCTTTCATCCAATTGTATATATCTGGAGCATCCATAATACTAACTGTACTTACAGTTTTGTTTAATCCTCCTTCACCTGCCAATATTTGAAAATCTTCGAATTGTTCTATTAGATTTTTAACCTTCATTTCCATATTACTCACCCCTCATAATAAAGTATCACCATCTCCTCAATCTTTATATCTTCAATAAAAATAAATTCCATAATGTAAATTATTCCTTTCGCCTAATTACCATCTTCTAATAAAGCTAGTTTTTCTTTAAATCATCTATACATACTAACTCTCTAAATATCTTGTGGGTTAATTATAACATAAAAAAACTCCCCTTTTAAAATCAGATTTCCTTTTCTAATCTAATCAACATTAAGGGGAGAAAACTACATTATGTTGTCAAAAAATTTATTAAATAAGTCACTTCCTTTACCATGTTTCCTCTAACAGGATAGCTATGCTCTCTATTAATCCACTCTAGAAGATATCCTCTGATTATTACAAAAATCATAGTTATAAGTTCCTTGGGGTCAATTTTAACTTTGAACTCACCATTATTAATACCCTCGATAATTATTTCTTCCAATATTCCATATAATCTTCTTTGTCTATTATAATCAGATTTAGTCATATGAGATCTCATGATTAATAAATTTGCATAATAACCCCACTCTTCAACATAGATACCAAAATGATTTACAAAATCAATTATTTGTTCTGCAGCTGTAGGGTGTTCCAAAATACTCTGTTGATTAACTAGAAAGAATTCATCCATTAAAATAAACATCTCATCTACTATGGCATCTTTAGACTGGAAATAGTGATAAAAGGCTCCAATAGATATATTAGCAGCCTCACAAATATCCTTAACCGTTACATTTTTAAGTCCTTCTTCATCCATAAGATTTACAATAATATTTATTAACTCTTGTTTTCTTCTTACAGATCTTTCCATTTCATAGGACATATAAATATCACCACCTTACAAAAATTATATCATAATAAAAAAATAATTCCCTATCTTTTATAGAGAATTATTTTTGTTCTATTTATTTTTCCAATGCTGCTGATTCTCCAGCTATCTTACCATATACTACTGTATCTGGTATGGCATTACCGCCAAGCCTATTAGAACCATGTATACCACCAGTAACTTCACCAGCTGCATATAATCCCTTGATTATATTACCATTTTTATCAACTACTTGTGCATCTGTATTTATTTCAATTCCACCCATAGTATGATGTATTGTTGGTACACGAACAGATGCATAGAAAGGTGCCTTATTAAATTCATCTTGAAGTAGGTTTTTTCCTAGTGGATCAGATATTTCACCTCTAACAGCTTTATTATAGGTATCAACTGTATTTTTCAATGTAGCAGGGTCTACTTTCATTTGTTCTGCTAATTCTTCAATAGTATTTCCTTTAACAGCAATGCCACTCTCAACTAATTTACCTATTGATTCATTGAAATCATTTTTAACATCTTCATTATAATATTCATGTGCATCATGTAGTATCCACATAATTTGATCTGGCTGTTCTAAAAGTCCCTTTGTAAGAGTATCTCTTCTTGAATCTTCAGCTACAAAACGTTCACCTTTATTATTAATGAAAAGTTGGTTAGCTGCATTTATACTAATATTTCCAGACATTCCACCAGTTTCAGGATGTCCAACTGGTAATAATTGTATATATTCCATTCCAACTAAACTAGCACCAATAGCGTCAGCCATTACTATACCGTCACCAGTTGCACTAACACTATTTGTAGAGTTAAGATTTGATAAATCTCCCCAAAGCTCATCATATTTAGCTACTAATTCTTTATTTCTTGCAAATCCACCAGTAGCTATAATCACACCTTTATTTGCATTAACAATTATTTCATTGTTTCCCTGTAAACCTTTGACTCCTACTGCTTTACCGTCTTTCATGATAATATCTGTTATTTTAGTTTCTAATATTATTTCAGCATCATCACCTTTTGAAGATATGAATTCAACATAAGCATCTATAGGTCCAGTAGTAAGTGGCTTAATAAATTGGTGTGTTCTTGGCCATAATGCTCCCGTAACAGTAGCAATCTCATCTGATATTTTCACTCCTAAACCTTCAAGCCAACCAACAGACTCCTTTGCTCCATATGCAAATTTTTCTATTAACTCAAGATTACCTTTTTTATCCCCGCCATTAAATGCTTGTAACGCATGAAGTTGTGGTGAATCAAACATATAAGTGGATTTATTTTTTTTGTATTCTTTAATTTGCTCTGCCAATTCACTCATTAACCTTTTATGTATTTCATTGACAGGTTCTTCCTTGGTAATTCCTTCAATTTGTTTAATTAGTTCAGGACGCATAGTAAGAGCTTCTTGACGTTTACTATCCACTGCATTATATTGTCCACCAGCCATTATAGTAGAACCCCCTAATGTGGGCATTTTTTCTAATACAATAACCTTAGCATTATTCTGTAATGCAGAAACAGCAGCTGCAAGACCAGCACCACCACCACCGACAATAACTACATCTGTAGTTTTTTCTATTACTTCACCATTACTTGAGGACTTATCCACTTCTTTTAATAAATCATCAATATTAGCCCCAGCTTTTTCTAAAGCTTGTTTTGCAGCCTCAAGAATAGCAGTACTAGAAACAGTAGCTCCTGATATAGTGTCAATATTTAGACTTTGGTATTCAACTATTTCTTTTGGAATACGATCTATAGCAGTATCTGATATGCCAGGCGTTTCACTATGATTAAGGATTTTTACAGATAAAATATTTTCCTCATCTACCTCTACTTCAAGAGTAAGAGTATCACTAATACCCTTTGCTTCACCAGTATATACACCAGGTACAAACTTACCTTCTCCTTTGTTAGAGGAAGTAGGTGCTTTATCCTTGCCACAGCCTACTAAAGATAGTGCCATAGTTAATACTAAAAACAAAGCAATATGTTTCTTAGTAAATTTGAACATAAAAAAACCTCCTTTTTTTATAGAATGTTTTACTAGAATATTCTATCAACATATTCTAGTATATATTAAGTTAAAAAAATGTCAATAGTTTTATCTAAAATTTACAATAAATGTAATAAATCTGTTTTAATATTTATTATCAAATTCCCTATTTTGTACTTTAATCTAATATTTTTGGTTGTTGCAAAAATATAAATATTGAGTTAATATGTTGAATGGTGTCTACTTTTTAACAATTCATAATGCACCAAGATATGTAGGTCATAATTTCAAAAACAGGAGGTATTAACGTGAAAAGTATTAAACTAAAACTTGTTGTATATTTCTCCATATTAATTTTACTATCATCTATAATTGTCGGTTCCATTTCTGTAGTAAAGTCTGGGAAGACAATTAGTAATGAAGCAGAAAACGCACTTATAGATATGGCTCTTAATGGAGCAAAAATAGTAGAAAGCCGAATTAAAACTGAGAAAAGGGTTCTAGAAACCATAGCATGTATTCAGGAAATCCAAAGTATGGATTGGGAATTGCAAAAAGAGGAGCTACTAAGACAGGTTAAAGGAACTAATTTCATTGAACTAGCAATCTCCCATCTTGATGGAAGTACATATTCTCCTGATGGAACAATTATTCAGTTGGGGGATAGACCTTATTTGAAAAATGCATTAAGTGGTAAAACAAGTATATCTGATTTACTGGTTACTCGTGGTGTAAATCAATTAAATTTACTTTATGCTACACCTATAAAAAAAGATGGTCAAATAGTAGGTGCCTTATCCACTAGAGCCGATGGCAATATTCTAAGTGAACTTATTGCAGATATTGGTTTTGGCGAAACTGGGTATAGCTATATACTTAACAATGTAGGAACAGTAGTAGCACATCCTGATAAGGAATTAGTATTTGAACAGTCTAATGCAATTAATTTAGTGGAGAATGATGAAAGTCTCAAAGGTATAGCAAAATTAACTGAAAAAATAATAGAAGAAGGATTCGGTGTAAGTAGCTATTTCATTAATGGTAAAAAGTTATATGCTGGGTATGCACCAATCCAGGATACTAATTGGACATTCGTTATTACAGCAGATGAAGCTGAAGTATTGAATTCAATACCAGAAATGAAAAAAAATATCATTATATCAATAGCTATAACTTTATTATTTGGTATGGGTATTACATATATTATGGGTATGTTTATTGCTAAACCAGTAATCGAAGCAACTAGATATTCAGAAATCTTAGCCAATTATGATATTACACAAGATATTTCTCAACATTTCATATCAAGGAAAGATGAGCTGGGACATCTAGGAAAATCTATGCAAAGTATAACAGATAATCTTAGAAAGATGATTAATGAAATTCGTAATTCCTCGGAACAAGTAGCAGCTACTTCGGAGGAAATGGCTGCTACTATTGAACAGTCAACCCTTTCTTCAGAAGAAATATCTAAAACAGCACAAGAAATAGCCAATAGTACATCAGAGCAAGCATCTAGTACGGAATTAGGCTCATCAAAGGCTAATTTGTTAGGGGAAATAATTGAAAAGGAATTAATGTATTCAAAAAATCTAAAATCAAGAGCAAGTGAAATAATGGATATTATTAATAATGGTCTAAAGGAAATTGAAAATTTATCTAGGATAACGGAAGAAAGTAATGTTGCTTCAAAAGCAATTCAAGAGGTTATACTAAAAACAAATGATAGCTCTATTAAAATAGGACAAGCAAGTAATGTAATTGCCTCAATAGCAGAACAAACCAATCTTTTAGCATTAAATGCAGCAATAGAGGCAGCTAGAGCTGGAGAAGCTGGAAAGGGATTTGCAGTTGTAGCAGAGGAAATTAGAAAATTAGCTGAACAATCTTCAGCTTCTACAATGTCTATAGATGAAATAGTTAATGATTTACAAGCAAACTCTAAGGATGCTGTAACAACAATAGAAAGAGTATCAAATATAGCTAATGAGCAAACACAAAGCGTGATTAATAGCAGGGATAAATATATATTAATATATGAAGCAATGAAAAAAGCTGATAAAGAAATTGAGCAATTAAATGTTTCAGGCTTAGAAATGAATAGCATGAAAGATACTATACTAGATACCTTACAAAATCTTTCTGCCATAGCACAAGAAAACTCTGCTGCTACAGAAGAAGTCACAGCAACAATTGAAGAACAAGTTGCCTCTATGGAAGAAATTGCAAATGGCAGTGAAGCTTTATCAGAATTGGCACAGGAGTTACAATCAATCGTTGTTAAATTTAAAATTTAAAAATACAATTGGTTTTTAATTTTCCATATTTAATTGAGTGCGATTAATACGCACTCAATTTTTATATTTAAATTTAGACTTACTCCTTGGAATAAAATAAAAATAATGGGTAAAATATCCTTAAGGAGTGTGATAGTAATGAATAAAAAATATATTAAACCAATGGACAAAGAAATTAGAAATAAATTAAATGATATTGAATATAGGGTAACTCAAGAAAATGCTACTGAAAGACCATTTTCTCATGAATTTAATGATAATTATGAAGAAGGCATTTATGTGGACATAGTGTCAGGAGAACCACTATTTACCTCAAGGGATAAATTTAATGCAGGTTGTGGATGGCCTAGCTTTACTAAACCTATAAAAGATGAGTATATAGTTGAAAAAATAGATTCTAGTCATGGAATGATTAGAACAGAAGTAAGAAGCAAATATGGTGATTCACATCTTGGTCATGTCTTTAATGATGGCCCTAAACATAAGGGCGGATTAAGATATTGTATAAATGGGGCTTCTCTAAGATTTATTAAAAAAGAAAATTTAGAAAAAGAAGGCTATGGTGAATATATTAGCTTATTTGAATAATTTATAAATTATTATTTTAAATTTACTCTTTACTAATTCGTTTTTATAGTTTATATTATATATACCCCCATATGGTATATATAATATAATTATAAAGGAGGATTTAAACTTGAGTAATCAGTATATTAAAACAAACCGTACTTTTACTGTTATTAGAAAATATGGTTGGCTCTTTACTTTATTAGTAGCAATTGGTGGTTTATGGGAACCAAAACTTGGTTTATTGGTTATCTTAATTATGACTGGATTAATTGTAACTTCATTTTTCACTGGAAGATATTGGTGTGGTAATTTTTGTCCCCATGGCAGTTTATTTGATAGACTGTTATTACCCATAAGCAAAAATATAAAAATTCCTAAGTTTTTAAAATCTAAGCCTATGATGATTGGATTTTTTGGATTTTTTATGTTTAACTTTTCTAGGAAAATAATAAAAATATCAAAGTTATGGGGTAGTTATGCTTTCTTAGATAAATTAGGATTAATTTTTGCTAACACATACTTAATGGTACTAATTATTGGTGGACTACTGGCTATTTTTACTAATCCTAGAACTTGGTGTCAATTCTGTCCTATGGGTTCCTTACAAAAATTATCATATACTTTAGGAAAAACTTTTGATATTCCTAAAAAAACTGAAAAAAAGATTACCATATCTGATAAAAGTAAATGTTATAATTGTGGAAAATGTTCTAAAGTATGTCCTTTCCAACTAACACCTCATTTAGAATGGTCTGATAAAAATCAATTTGATAATATAAATTGCATTAAATGTTCCACTTGTATAGAAAATTGTCCAGCTAAAATTTTATCACTTAAAACTGAAGAAGAAGCAATGAAACTAAAAAGTTTATAAATAAAAGTAATAAACATTTATTACTTTTATTTGTTTTCTATATATATATTTTATATCCTATTTATGCTATAATATAATGATGTAAATTTTAAGTAAGGGATTGAAGTATATTGATTAGTGTAAATAATGTAAGTTTAAGATATGGGTCACAAAAATTATTTGATGATGTAAATTTAGTTTTTACTCCTGGCAATTGCTATGGTGTAATAGGAGCTAATGGTGCTGGTAAAAGTACCTTCCTTAAAATCTTATCTGGAGAAATCGAACCAAATACTGGTGATGTTTCTATTGATAAAAATATTAGAATGTCTGTGCTTAAACAAGATCATTTTGAATATGATGAATGCCAAGTAATTCAAACAGTTATCATGGGCAATAAAAGACTTTATGAGATAATGGTAGAGAAGGATGCTATTTATGCCAAAGAAGATTTTAATGATGAAGATGGTATTAAGGCATCAGAACTTGAGGCAGAATTTGCGGAAATGGATGGATGGAGTGCTGAATCTGAAGCATCTTCATTATTACAGGGCTTAGGTATAGGAACTGAACTTCATGAAAAAAAAGTAGCAGATTTAACCGGTAATGATAAAGTCAAGGTATTACTTGCACAAGCATTATTTGGTAAACCAGGTATATTAATATTAGACGAACCTACTAACCACCTTGATGTAAAGTCAGTAAGATGGCTACAGGAATTTTTAGGAGATTTTGAAGGTACAGTTATAGTTGTATCTCATGATAGGCATTTCCTAAATGAAGTATGTACTCATATGGTAGATATTGACTTTGGTAAAATAAAAATGGTTGTAGGTAATTATGATTTCTGGTATGAATCAAGTCAGCTAGCTCTTCAAATGATGAAAGACCAAAACAAGAAAAAGGAAGAGAAAATTAAGGAATTACAATCATTTATTGCTAGATTTAGTGCTAATGCATCTAAGTCAAAGCAAGCAACTTCACGTAAGAAATTATTAGAAAAAATTACTTTAGATGATATACAACCTTCTACTAGAAGATATCCTTTTGTTGGATTTACTATGGAAAGAGAAGTTGGAAATGAAATTCTAACAGTAGAAGATATCTCTAAAACAATAGATGGAGTTAAGGTATTAAACAATGTTAGTTTCAGAGTAAATAAAGGTGATAAAATTGCTTTTATTGGAGATGAAATAAGTATTACTGCCTTATTTAAGATTATAATGGAAGAAATGGAACCTGATAGTGGAAGCTATAAATGGGGACTTACTATTACAAAATCATATTTCCCTAAGGATAACTCAGAATTCTTCAATGATGTAGAGCTAAATTTAATAGATTGGATGAGACAGTTCTCAGTTGACCAATCTGAAATATATCTGAGGGGATTCTTAGGCAGAATGTTATTCTCTGGTGAAGAGGCGTTAAAGAAAGCCAAAGTATTATCTGGAGGCGAAAAGGTAAGATGTATGTTATCTAAAATGATGCTAAGTAATGCCAATGTTTTAATTCTTGACCAACCTACTAATCATTTAGACTTAGAATCTATCACTTCAGTAAATAATGGATTAAAGGATTTCAAGAGTAATGTATTATTTACTTCTCATGACCATCAATTTATTCAAACTATTGCAAATAGAATAATTGAAATAAAGCCTGATGGATTTAATGACAGAATGATGACTTATGAAGAATATATAGAAAAATTCTATTAAAAGGCTAAGCCTTTTAATAGAATTTTTTATTATCTTTTATGAAAACTTATTTCTCAAATATTGACTTAGTCTATCTATTATAATTATCATAATGGAAACTCCTAGAAGTAAAAGTCCAACCTTTTCCCAATTTCTCCATGTTATATTCATAGCCAAAATAGTGCCAATACCTCCTGCCCCTATTACTCCTAAAATTGCAGAATTTCTAATATTTGATTCTAATCTATATAGTAAAAGACTTATAAATGTTGAAAACGTATGAGGTAGAAGTCCATGTCTATAAGCTTGAAAATTTGTTGCTCCTGTTACAAGTATACTGTCTTTTACATTTTCCTTAGTATTTTCTAATACCTCACTATACATCTTTGTAAGTACCCCCGTTGTATAAATACTAAGAGCCATGGCTCCAGCTAATGGTCCTGGTCCTACACCACGGAAAAATATTATTGCAGTTATTAGTGGGGGGAAGGTTCTTGATATATTTATAATCCCCTTAAAAAATACTGATATGGTCTTATTTGGTGATGTATTATATGCAGTTAGATATGAAAATAATAAAGAAAGTAATCCACCTATTATAGTTGCAAAAATAGCTATAAAAAAACTTTCTCCTATTCCCTCAATAAGCTTAGGAAAGTAGTTCATATCTATTTTAATCATTCTTACTACTATGTTTTTCCCTTGATTTAATCCAAGTATCAATCTTTTATAATCTATTCCTAGGGATTTAAAAGCTAAATATATTAATCCTATTAAAAACATAGGTATAAATATTATCTTTATTATTTGGAATCTTTTATACCCTGCCATTGATTTAAACTTAATAGATGAATGCTTTAAATATCTTCTAATATACAAACTTAAAAAATCTATTAATAAAATTGTCAGAAATAAAACTAATATTATAGTGGCCAAGTTATCATATCTTAGATGATTTAAATCTCTCCACATAATCTGACCTATTCCACCAGCACCTACTAAACCTAAGATAGTTGCAGATCTAATATTTGTTTCTAATACTATAAAAAATATGGATATGGATAATTCAAATATATAGGGTAAAATACAGTACCTTAATATCTGTATGGAATTTGCACCTATAGCTCTAATTGAATTTAATTGATTTTCTTTAATAGACTCAATATATTCTCTAAATAATCTTATGGAAATTAAGAATCCAATAATTGTAAGAGCAATAATTCCTGAAAATCTTCCTATGCTAAATATACTAACCAATAGGGCTGCCCATATTAGACTTGGAATAGTTCTAAAAAAAGAAAATATCCCATTCAATATTCCTGCCAAATATCTATTTGGTGCTATATTATCTGAAACAAAAAGAGAAAATGGTAAAGCTAATATAACTCCTAATATAGATGAAATTATGGCAATTTGAATTGTTTCAGTTAATTTTTCAAACACATCAATACTATAGGATAAATTAGGTCTTAAAATCCTACTAATAAGGTCAAGCATACTAGGTACGCCCTTGTATAATTTAGCAAAGCTAAAATTTACATTAAATCCTAAAAAAACTAGAAATATAATAAATCCAAACAAATATAAGAATTTACTTCTTATCCTTTTAGTCATATATTCCTTTGAGGATTTTATCATCTAAATCACCTGCTCTTCCGTCAAATAAAATCTTTCCCTTTTTAAGAGCTATGATTCTATTACAATATCTTTTGGCTAAATTTACATCATGTAAATTAATAAGTATGGTAATATTCTTCTTTTCATTAATGGTTTTAAAATAATTCATTATGGTTTGAGAAGAGGATATATCCAAACTCGCTACAGGTTCATCAGCTAATATTATCTTGGGTCTTTGGCAAAGGGTTTTGGCTATTGCAACTCTTTGTTTTTGTCCTCCACTTAACTGATCTGCCCTCTCAAATATCTTTTCACTTAATCCAACCTGATTTAATGCTCTATTTGCTCTCTCATAATCTTCCTCATTAAATATACCAAAAATTGATTTAAAGGAAGACTTATATCCAAGCCTTCCCATCAATACATTATCTAAAACTGAAGATCTATCAATTAAATTATAATCTTGAAAAATAAAGCCAATTCCCCTTCTCATGGATCTAAGGTCATAGTTATTAAGCTTTGTTATATCTACATTATCTATATAAATCTTTCCATTTATAGGTCTAACTAAGAGATTTATAGTCTTTAGCATAGTAGATTTTCCGCTACCAGAAGAACCTATTATGCCTACAAACTCACCTTGCTCTACTTCTACATTTGCATTCTCCAATGCCAATATATTTCCATCATATGAAACCGTAACATTCTCCAATTTAAGCATCAGACCAACTCCTAATTACCTTCTTTTAAATCCACATTCATATATTCTGCTGTAGTCCTTATAATATCATAATCATCATCTGTAGCTTCTTCAAATCCATACATATTAAATAACTCCTTTAAAAGTTTAGCACCCTCTTCAGATTTTGCTACATTTAATAAAGCATTCTTTATATTTTCTTGCATTTCCCTATCCATATCCCCTCTTACGGTCACAGATATGTTTGGAATATAATCTGTATATCCTAAGACTTCCGTTTTTTCCATGGCTTCTGGAAAATCTTCTTTATATCTATCCCTTGAGTCTACAAAGGTAGTTGCCACATCTACATCACCATTTAAAAGTAATTGTAAAGCTTTATCATGCCCTCCAGCATATATATATTCCATATCCATTTCCAAATTTATTCCCTCTTTAATTAAATGTGCCCCTGGAAATAAATAACCTGATGTAGAAGATGGGTCTACAAAGGCTACCTTCTTACCTTTTATGTCTGAAAAACTCTTAATCCCACTATCTTTTCTTACTAAAAATTGAGAACGATATTTTGCTTCTCCTGATTTATTTAATGCTGTTAATATGACATCTGCTTTACTTTCCTTATTAGCTAAGACATAAGCAAATGGAGGAATAAATCCAAAGTCAACTTGCCCCGAACCTAATCCTTCTACTACACCAACATAGTTAGTAGCAGTAAAACCTTCTACTTTAATTCCAAGTTCCTTAGATAAAATTTCTGTCAAGGGCTCAACTGATTCAATTAATTTATCCCCATCCTTCATAGGAACAAAACCCATTTTTATAACTTCTTCTTTTTTCTGAGTGCAACCCACAATGGATATCACTAAAATTAAAACTAATAATAAAACGATTATCTTTTTCAACTTATTCCCTCCTACTCTTAATTTATTGATTACAGAATACTACACTTTTATATTAATTGCAATACACTTTTAAAGTTTTTTAGATACATTACTCTTTATATGGGTATGCTTTTGCTCATTAAAAAAGACAGCTAGTAGCTGTCTTTTTTAATACTTAAATGAAAGTTTTCTTATTTTATTAATTTTAGCAAAATCTCTAGTTTCAATCTATTCATAGGATTATCTAAATCAAAATTTATTAGCTCATTTATTTCTTCTATTCTTTTTCTTACTGTATTTATGTGTACATAAAGTTGTTTTGCTGCAAGGCTATAATTCATCTTACATTCTAAATAGACTCTTAGAGTTTCCACAAGCTCTTTATACTCAGGATTATCAAGTAAGATATTTATATCTTTTGCCATTAATTTAATTTCATCTTCCTTTATATCCATCCATGCAAAAACTCCTAGTTCAGAATATTTCAGATACTCTTCATCTGGATATAGTATTTGACCAATTTTTATAGTTTGTTGACATCTTAAATAATTTCTCTTTATTTCATATATTGTACTTTCATTATCTGAAATACCAAAAACCATTTTTATATTTTCAATTTTTGATTCTATTCTCCTTTTAAAAACCTTAGCTGATTCCTCAACTTGTTCTAAGTTTTCTTCTTTTGAAATCCTATTATTTGCTGGAAGTAAAAAAATACAACTATTATCATCTACCATGGCCATTCTAACTTCCATATGGGATATACTACTATTTATGGCTTCTTTAAGTTCATCTTTATAACTAGCTAAATGGGATTCCTTTTTTTCTTGTTCCATCAAAATTAAATAATAATTTAAATTTATATCCAAACCTAAATCACTGGCTTTTTTAGATATAATTTCATCCTCCCATAAGCTTCCAGATATAATTTCTGTAATAAATTTTTCAAATCCTATATCTCCAATGCTTTGAGCTACTAATATTTGTTCATATAATGATTGAAGAAGCAGAAATCCTATTCTTAAAGCAAACTGATCAAAATAGTCAATAAGTCCTGTAGCTTCAACCACTACAAAATAAGCTTTTACCTTATCTCCAACTGTAATAGGTACAGTAATCCAGCTATAGGGTCTTTCATATTTATCATCATGAAATCTATATCTTATCATCTTAAGATTATCACATAATATTTCTTCTGTAACTTCAATAGTTGGATGCCAAAAATCTCCTATCTGAAAATCATCCATAAGTTCTATAAATGTAGACGAGCTATAATAAGCTTTTTCACTTGATAAATCATAGAGCATTGATGGAAAATTCATTTCTTCTTCCATTTGTGACAATATCTTATTTATCTTTCTTGATTGGTAGCTTAAATTAGAAAAACTCTTTGGATTAATATTTCCTATTCTAAATTGTCTAATATTTTTATTCATTACAAGAACATTAAGTTGATTCATTATATCCATCCAAGAGGGCTCCATTGGAATATTTATAAGAGGTATATTATGCTCATTGAATATAGATATTATATGTTCTGGAACAGTTTTTAAATATCTATCTAATTTAATGCCCATACCTGATATTTCTGTAAATATATCTGTTTTTATATAATCTTCAAACAACTTGGGATGTTGTTGAAATACATATCCTGATGATATGACAAATTCTCTACCCTTTGTCCATTTATATCCATCTGGAGCATCTAATATAGCCATTCCTTGTATTTGATTATCTAACCCCTTGTTACCCGCTATTAATTTAAAATCCTTAAAAAATTCTGCATTGAGCATTTCTCTTATAGTTAAGCCCACAGTATCACCTACTTTTATATTGTGCTAATATTATACCAAAATCTTTTAAATAATATAACATAAAAGGGGTCCATTGGCTTTTATATAAATAAAGTATTATATTGAGCCTTATGGATAATCCCCTTTTACATTAAGCTTTCTTATTTAAGTGGGCTTATATATTTTCTCTTTTCTGTTCTTTTATTAAATTCATTTTTTGCTTCTTCAACTAGCTTTGGATTATTTAATAAATCATACATCATTCCTGTAAAAATCTCTGCTGCATAAATCATCCCTTTTAATCCCATTGATGAACCTGATGATGATGTTGCTTGCCATGAATGGGCTGGTACACCTAATGGCCATGTAGCAGTAAGGAATAGATTCATAGGCATTATCCAAGATACATCACCACTATCAGATGAACCAGAAACTACTACTGAGTCTACTTTGTCCTTATCTAGTACTTCCTGATGAAGAAATATTTTTTCATCACTATCTATATATTTTTTGATTTCCGCTTCTACCAGATTGGATTCTAGAGTTTCTTGAATAGTTTTTGCAAATTCTAATTCTTCATCTGTATAAGAAGGCACACCGATTTCTACCATATTTTTATGAGTTAAATCATATAATACGTTATTTGGCAATTTCTCATAGCATCCACCTAATATTTCATATTCAACAGTTGTTTCAGTCATCATTGCTGCACCCTTTGCAATCTTAAATAATCTTTCTGTAATTTCTTCTACGTCCTTTCTATAGGGTGCTCTAACAAAATACCAAGATTCAGCCTCCTTTGGTACAATATTTGGTGCCCCTCCTGCATTAGTTATAGTATAATGAATTCTAGCAGAATCTATAACATGCTCCCTCAAATAATTTGCACCTACATTCATTAATTCCACAGCATCTAAGGCAGATCTTCCTGACTCTGGAGATTGAGCCGCATGGGCTGATATTCCATGGAATTTAAATTTAATAGAGCTATTAGCTAAATATGCCTTATCTATTGCTACATTTGCATTCATAGGATGCCAACTAAGAGCTAAGTCACAGCCATCAAAGGCACCTGCTTTAATCATTTTTACTTTCCCTATTAGAGTTTCTTCTTCTGGACAACCATAAAATCTTACAGTTCCACTTGCCTTTGTTTCTTCTAGATATTTTTTAACTGCAAGTACAGAGCCTAGAGCCGCACTTCCTAGTAAATTATGTCCACATCCATGACCTGGACCATTTATTTCTACTGGATTAAACTTTGTGTCTAATGATTGGGATAATCCTGGCAATGCATCATATTCTCCTAATACTGCTATTACAGGTGAGCCTTTGCCATATTCACCAATAAAGGCATTTTCCATTCCATCTATTTCTTTTATTTCAAATCCATGAGATTTTAAAACTTTTCTAAATAAACTTGAAGAATCTTTTTCATTTCCAGAGGTTTCTGGATTGTTCCATACCTTTAAACTTACCTCTTTTACTTCTTCACTTATATCCTCTAAATATTTTAACACCTCTAATTTATTCAATTTAAACCCTCCCTATAATTATTTTATAGAAGTTTTTTCTTATATAAAGTTGTACCTATAGCCATAGTTCCAAATACAGCACCTAATGTAACTATATAAGATGGATGTCCTGGTAAGAAACTAAATACTCCAACCTTTAAAGCAAATGTTAATCCTAATGCTATTCCCAATGCTATTGGTGCTAATTTTAACTTTTTAAGGGCAAATTGCACAAATATTGCTCCAAATAATGCTGGTAATAAAAAGTTAAATGAGGCAACTACATTTTCAGGCAAAGACCCTAAAATTGCTGCACCTGCAAATACTCCTAAAGCTAATATAACAATATTTACAATAACTGATGTTGCCATACCTAATGTGGCTATTATAGTCCCCTCTTTTGTACCTGGTTCTACTCCTGCCACATTTTGTGATACTGCCGCTGCTGGAATTCTAAGATTAGAAATATTCCCAGTTATAAAAGCCATATATGTTCCAGGTACTCCAATTATAGGAAAATATGATATTGGTTCTACTATCCAAACTACGCCTACTGCTGACGCTATGGCTATAAACCCTGTAATTATGGCACTTACAGGTGGAACTAATTTATATACTACTGCAAGAACTAAGGCTGGTCCAAATGATAATAACATACCTAGCCAACCAGTTATTTTGCCCCATTTAATTATATATGGTAAATATATCCCGTCGAATTGATTATTTTTCTCCATTTTAAAATCCTCCTCCATAAGTAGGTCTATATTAATGCTGCTATTATCATTCCACCAAACAACGCTATGGTTAAAGCCCATTCTTTAAGCCATTTAATATTCTTTTTTTCTGCTATTGGAGATAATATAAGCATGATTGCACCACCTGCTAAGGCTGCAATAGTATTTTTATTCATTGCCATTAAATGTCCTGATACCAACGAACCAAAAGAGCCTAACATAGCTGTTATGGATATTATGCTTAGTAAACCCTTATCTCCTTTTGAAAACTTAGTTTGAACTTTTTCCATTTTATCTGCTGTTAGTGTAGAAAATACTATCCATCCTAGGGATCCAAGTATCATGGTCCAAACTGCATTTGCAAAGGCTATATTAGTCATTGGATCTATTCCCATCTTGACTCCTACTGCTTCTGTTCCAAAGCCTGCAGCCATCATTTCAAACATTACTGAACCTATAAAAGACAATCTCATCCATGCCATAGGTCCTCCTACTGTTACTAATAATGATAAAAGTCCTGTTAAAATTACAAATGAAGGTCCTAAAGATGTAATAAAGCTACTCTTTATTGCACTTTTCATTTGTTCTTCTGTAAGTCCTATTTCCTTTCCTGTACTATAAGATTTCTTAGCAAAAATAATCGCTTGAAATAATGCCAAAGATATTGCTAGACCTGCTGCTAGCCACATGGGAAAACTGTTTGCAATTTTTAAATAATCCATGTTTATTCCTCCTTAGTTTATTGTTTATCTAAATATTATCACTCTCATATATATCAACCAATGTAAAAACTTTTCTTATTTAATGTGGTTTATGAAAATATTTTCATAAATAAAAAAATAGCCTATGGGAAGGGGGACTACCCATAGGCTATTTTTAGTTTAAATCTGTAAACTCTATATCAATTTTTTCTTCTGTATTATTTCTTATAACTGTTAATGTTGCTTTATCTCCTTGTTTATATTTATAAAGAGCCTTTTTCAATTCATTCATAGTTGATATTTCTGTATCATCTATTTTCAATATTATATCTCCATTTAATAAACCTGCTCTAGATGCAGGAGTATTTTGCCCTACTTCTAATAAAATCACACCTTTTTCTGTTGATAGTTTTATTCCTAATCTATATTGATACTCCTCTACTGAAACTCCTTTTATTCCCATATACACAGTTTTGTATGTTCCATTCTTAACTACTTCTTCGGCTATTACCTTTGCTTTGTTTATAGGTATAGAAAATCCTAATCCTTCTGCTGACTTTATCTTAGCTGTATTAATCCCTATTACTTCTCCTTTACTATTTAGAAGCGGTCCTCCACTATTACCTGGATTAATAGATGCGTCTGTTTGTATTAAATCTTCTATTACATTACTCTGTCCCACTTGGATAGTTCTACTAAGTCCAGATATTATACCTGATGTAACAGACCCTTGAAATTCCAACCCTAATGGATTTCCTATGGCTACAGCTATCTCTCCAACCTCCAGTTTATCTGAATCTCCTAAAGTAGCTACTGGAAGTCCTGTAGCCTCTACTTTAACTACAGCAAGGTCTAATATACTATCATTCCATAATACTTTACCTTCTTTTTTATCTCCATTTTCAAATAATACATTTATAGACTTAGCATTCCCATCTCCTACTACATGGGAGTTTGTAAGAATATATCCATTACTATCTATTATAACTCCTGACCCTATTCCTTCTACTTCCTGCTGAGAAAAGAAAAATTGTTGTACCTCTACAGAAGTTATACCCACTACTGAACTCATTGCCTTTTTCGCAACAGCAGATACTGTATTTATATCATCATTAGTTGTAATATTTACTGGAGATGCTGTATACTGACTGTTCTTTGGATTAGGTAATACTTTCCCATATAAATTTGGTGCTATATAAGAAGAAGTTAATCCTCCCACAATTGATGCTATTAATGCTAAGGCTATATAGGAAATGAAGCTCCCTTTAAAGGATCTCTTCTTGGGCTCATTTTTCTCTTCATAACTTCTGTAAATATAAATATCCTCTGGTATTTTATAATTTTCTTCTGTCCTAAACTCTTTATTTTCATCCATAATATTACCTCCCATTTTATTTAATTGACAATTTACAATTGACTATAAAAATTATTAAAACCTATCTTTACCCAGCTTAAATATATATGAAAAACAAATTAAAAATATAAGGCATTGAAAATAATTAATGGTTAATCTTCTAATTATTTTCTAAATTATCCATTATTCTTTATTTCTTATTCTTAATTTTAACCTTATATTATGAAAATAATATGGTAGAATTATGTTTTTGTTGTGTAATTTAGTTTTTCTTTTATATATTTGTTATAATATTCTTAGTAAAAGGAATTCTATAATGGGGTGATATACATGTCCTATAAAATATATTTAGTAGAAGATGATGAAAATTTAAATTTAATTCTTACATCATACTTAAAAAAAGAAGGTTGGAATGTATCTTCATTTTTAAATGGTGAAGATGCAGAAAAGGCAATAACAAGCCCTCCTGATTTATGGATTTTAGATATTATGCTTCCAGATATTGACGGCTACCAATTAATTAAAGAAATAAAATCAGCTACCCCCAATATTCCAGTTATATTTATTTCTGCAAGAGATGCTGATATTGATAGAGTTGTAGGTCTTGAACTAGGTAGTGATGATTATTTACCTAAGCCTTTTCTGCCTAGAGAATTGGTAATTCGGGCTAGAAATATTCTTGATAGATTTAACACTAATATCTCTCATATATATAATCTTCCACCTTATATAATCAATGATAGTAGTAGAATAGTGAAGCTTGAAGAAAAAGTAATTGATCTTACTTCAAAAGAATATGATCTTTTAATATATTTTGCTAAAAATCCTAATATAGCATTATCTAGAGAACAAATCTTAGATCATATATGGGGAAATAACTATTTTGGCTCTGATAGAGTTGTAGATGATTTAGTTAGAAGGCTTAGAAAGAAAATGCCTGACTTAGACGTGGAAACTGTCTATGGCTATGGTTATAGAGTGAACAAATCATGAAAAATTATCCATTAGCCGTTCAAATTTGGATTGTTATCGCTATGATTACTTTATCTATTTCTATACTGTTAGCCTTCATACTTCCTTCTACCTTAAGAGATTTTTTTACAAGAGAAATCTATGCTTCTATTCATTCTGCTCAGGATTTAGTATTTAATCAATTTGATAGTAATATATACAGAGACTATATAGGGTCAGATTTCTTTGGTAAAGATGAACAAGTATTGGAAAATATACGAACTGTAAAACATTTTATAATATATGATGATAATAAAGTTATAATAAGCTCTAAACTTCCAACAGATTTCTTGAAAAAAGTTCAACAAGAGGCTCTTACTCAAGAAAATGTCAGTCAAGAATATAGCGGCGATATAGATGGGGGAAAAGTATTTTATATTATTTCAAAGGGTAAAGCATTAGGTCGTGATGCTTTTCTTGTTTCTTATATGAGTGATTCTTATAGAGAAGATTTAGTTGAAACATTATTTAAAAAACTTATCAATCTTATGGGATTAGTATTTTTATTTAGCTGGATTCCAGCCATATTATTATCAAGATATTTATCTAGACCATTGGTGGATTTAGAAAGAAAAGTAGGAAAATTAGCAAATAATGAATGGAATGAACCTATAGAATTAAATCGAAAAGATGAAATAGGAAAGCTAGGTTTTTCCATTGAATATCTTAGAAAACAGCTTATACGTCAAGATGAAGCAGAACAATCTTTCCTACAACATGTATCTCATGAATTAAAAACTCCAGTAATGGTAATCCAATCTTTTACCCAAGCAATTAAAGATGGGATATACCCTAAAGGTACTTTAGAAGATTCTATAGATACAATAGATGATGAAGCCAAAAGACTGGAAAAAAAGATTAAAAATTTATTATATTTAACTAAATTAGATTACTTGTCTAATCATGAAATTGATAAAATCAATTTCTCACTTGATTCTTTAATTAAAGATATTGTTGATAGATTTTCTTGGCATAGAGCAGATATAAATTGGTCATTAGACCTTATGCCCATATCTATAGTAGGAGATGTAGAGCAATGGAAAATTGTAATAGAGAATCTATTAGATAATCAAATGAGATATGCAAATAGTAAAATTCTTATTTCTTTAAAAAAGGTTGATAATAAAACTATTTTAAAAATATGGAATGATGGACCAGCTATTGAAGAAAAACTTTTAAAGACAATGTTTAATAAATTTAATAAAGGATATAAAGGTGAATTCGGTCTAGGACTAGCAATAGCATATAAAGTAGTAAAATCACATAATTCCAATATCTTTGCTATAAATGAAAAAGAAGGGGTATCATTTTATATAGAGATTTTTAGTTAGGAGCTGATTATATGAATAGGTTAAATATAAAAATAGAGCATATATTCCATAGTGGATTCACTGTAGAAACAGAAAATTTGTTTTTAGTATTTGATTATTATAAGGGAGATATTTCTTTAAAAAATAAAAAAAACATAGTTTTTGCCACACATTCCCATGAAGACCATTTTAATCCTACAATCTTTAAATGGAGAAATAAGAATAAAGGCATAAATTATATATTAAGCTCAGATATAGAAATTAAAGATAAGGATGAAAATATTTATAGCATAGCACCCTATGAAGAATTGGAATTAGAAGAAGTTAAAATAAAAACCTTTGGCTCTACAGATATGGGCGTATCTTTTCTTGTTAATATAGATAATATAAATATTTTCCATGCAGGAGATTTAAACTGGTGGTATTGGGAAGAAGATACTGAGGAAGAAAAGTTAAATATGGAAAAAGATTTCAAAGAAGAAATATCTAAGATTAAAAACTTTCCCATTGATATAGCCTTCTTTCCTGTAGACCCTAGATTAGAAAATGCTTTTAGTCTAGGAGCTGAATACTTTATCAATGAAATATCCCCAAAATATTTAATACCAATGCATTTTGGGGATAACTTTAGTACGACGAAAGACTTTATCCACAAAATGGATAATATAAATACTAATATTGTGGAAATTAATCACAGAAACCAAATAATATACCTTTAACAAACACAAAAGGAAGAAATTTAAATTTCTTCCTTTTGTGCTTTTATTAATCTTTCTTTTATAAACCTTATATCATCAGATATATATCTATGTTTCACATCAGCTACATTGAAATTAACTGTTTTAAAAGCAAACTGAAAAAAATATCCTCCTGCTATGGACATTATAGCAGTTCCTATACCTACTGACCCTCCTAAAAAATAGCCCACAGCTATGGCTAATATCTCTACTGAATTCTTCACAAACCTTACGGATTTATTTGTTTTTTTAGTCAAGGCAACCATAAGTCCATCTCTAGGACCTGCACCAAAGCCTGCACCAATATATATATAACAGCCGTATCCTAAGACAAGCATACCTAAAAACATCATTAACAAACTAGGTAAAAAAGCATCAAAAATAGGAATCAATCTATTAATCATTAGAAAATCAACAATTATTCCAATGACTAGCATATTGAAGATTGTTCCCCAACCTATATTTTGTCCTAGAAATGCATCTATTATAACTATTATAAGCCCCGCAATTATACTTGCTCTTCCTATAGGAAGATTAAAAACATTTCCCACTCCTTGATGAAATACATCCCATGGAGCAACTCCTAAATTTGCATTTATAGTCATCACCATACCTACAGCACATACAAAATAACCTATAAAAAGTCTAATTATGGCAATGATTGTTTTTTTCATATAATTAACTCCACTGGACAATGATCAGAACCCATTACATCTGAATGTATAGCCGCTGACTTTATTCTATCTGCAAGGATTTCTGATACTATAAAATAGTCAATTCTCCAGCCTACATTTCTATCTCTAGCTTGTCTCATATAGGACCACCAAGTATAAGCATCTTCCTTATCTGGATAGAAATGTCTAAAGGTATCAATAAATCCTGATTCTAATAATGCAGTCATCTTTTCTCTTTCCTCATCAGTAAAACCTGCATTTTTTCTATTTGTACTAGGATTTTTCAAATCTATTTCTTTATGAGCAACATTTAAGTCACCACATAAAATTACAGGTTTTCCCGTCTCTAAACCCTTTAAATAAGATTTAAAGGCATCTTCCCATTTCATTCTATAATCTAATCTTGCTAATTCCCTCTGAGAATTTGGAGTATAGACATTCACTAGATAAAATTCATCATATTCCAAGGTAATAACCCTACCTTCATTATCATGTTCATCTATATCTATACCATAAGATACATCTATTGGCTCAACCTTGGTGAATACTGCTGTTCCTGAATACCCTTTTTTCTCTGCATAATTCCAATATTGATAATATCCTTCTAAGTTTAAATCTATTTGTCCTTCTTGTAATTTAGTTTCCTGTACACAAAATATATCTGCATCAATTTCCTTGAAAAAGTCTAGAAATCCCTTTCCTACACAAGCACGAAGCCCGTTTACATTCCAAGAAATTAATTTCATTATTAATGCCCCCTTAATAATTATAATTTTAATATTCGTCTAAAAATGAATGTTTTTCTCCATCTTCCTGCCAACCTAATATCCCATTCATATTAACATTTTCAGCCGCTCTAAAAATATTAATATCAACATTTACAAAGTCTTTCCTTAAATTTTCAATTAACTCCTTTATTTCATACCTCTTATTTCCAATTTTTTTAGCTGCAACCATACAAGCACAGTTTAAAGGCCATATTCCTGCATTTTGAATAAACCTTTGAATGTACAACTCTTCAATTAAATATAACGGTCTTATTAACTCAAGTCCTTCAAAATTCTGAGCCTTTAGTTTAGGTAACATGGTTTTAAAACTACCAGCACATAATAGATTTAACATTGTGGTTTCTATAACATCATTAAAATGATGACCTAAAGCAAGTTTATTACATCCTAATTCCTTTGCCTTACCATATAAAGAGCCTCTCCTCATTCTGGCACACATATAGCAAGGGTAATCATTGGCTATTCTATCTGCAACTTGAAATATATCTGCATCATATATATGAACTGGTATATTTAAATATTTACAATTATCCTCCAAAAGTTCCCTTATCTCTGAATGATACCCTGGATCCATGGCTATAAACTCTAATTCAAAATTCCTATTTCCATTCTTGTATAACTCTTGAAAAAGTTTTGCCATAAGAAGGCTGTCCTTCCCACCTGATATGGCTACTGCTATTCTATCACCGTCTTGTATTAGTTCATACTCTTTTATTGCCTTAATAAATTTTGCCCATATATGTTTTCTATATGTCTTTATAATACTTCTTTCTATATCAACTAATGGTTTTCTCTCATTAAAAGGAACCAATATTTCACAACCGGTTCCTTTAAGACCATTGTCCTTTTCCTCCATTATTATCACTCCATATAAATTCATTAATTATTATAGTTTCCATAATACTATTCTTCTAGTAACTCTCCTTGAGTTAAAACTTCTTCATTATCCTTATCTCCAAAATATACAGTTTCCCATACTCCCATAAGTATCATAATAGCTCCAATAAAATCATACCAGAAAAACTCTTCTTTTAGTATAAGAACTCCAGCTAAAATAGATACTATGGTACAAAGATTAGCAAAAACTGCAGACTGTGATACTGGTATCTTAGATATAGTATAATTAACCATGAAAAATGCAACTATTGATGATAAAATTCCTAAATATAATAGGGGAATTAGGGCTTGACTATCTCCTAATGGTGTAAAGTAATTTTTCATTGTACCTTTTGTTAAATTAGTTATTGTTAGTATTATGTTGAAAGAAATAGCTCCTATCCACATCATTACATAAGTTATCTCAATAGGAGTAAAATTCATTGATGACTTTTTTGATCCAATATTATAAAAGGAAGATGCAATTATGGCTAAAAACAAAAATATAATTCCCAAAAAATTACCTGATAAACTTAAGCTATCCTTCATTATATTTATGAAAACAACTCCCCCTACGGATAATGCTATAAATCCTAACTGATATAGATTAAGTTTTTCATGTAAAAATATCATACTAAAAATAGCTACGAATACAGGTATCAAGGAAATCATAAGACCTGCCTCTGATGAAGATGTCATACTTATTCCCATAGATTCAAAGAAAAAATATAATACAGGTTCGCAAAATGATGTCAGCAAAACCATTTTAATATTCTTTCCCCTTAAATCTACCTTAATAATTTTAAATACCTTTAATGCAGTCATAGTTAATGCTGCTAATAAAAATCTGAAAGCAATTAATTCTATTGGTGTCATAACTTCTAATCCTATCTTAGAAAACATAAAGGAAAATCCAAATATGGTAGAATATATAATTGCTGAAATTATAGGCAGATATTTTGTATTTTTCAAAAACAACATCCTCTCTCAGTAAATATAATACTAATTCTATTACTTCCAATAATATAACATATTTTTATATTTATTCGCAACCATAGAAAAAACCTAGGATGTACAAATCCTAGGTTCTATAATAAATAATATTATTTTAATTTTTTATTTAACTTGTCCAATAAAATTTTATTTGGGTCATTACTTAATTCCCAAATCATAACTCCACCTAGTCCCTTTGATTTAATATATTCTCCTTTATGTTCAATAGATTCTTCATTCTCATATGATATAAAATTAATTCCATCATAAAGCCATGGAACCATGGATTCTGAATGATAATATTTTATAACTCCTGGCTTATTTAAGTATTTTGAAACTATATCTGCATAACTAATAGATGAACCTCCTTTATAAGTCTGATATAATCCATTAGCTGATAAGTTTACCATATTATATTGCTTACCAAAAAAAGGAACTCCCATAACAATTTTCTCTTTAGGAAATCCTGCATTTATCCAAGATTTTACTGCAGAATCTATGCTCCATTTAACATAATTTGGAGAAGAATTGTTTATATATAAGGGTGCATTAAAATCTGTATATTTGTCCCAAACTCCATGCATATCGTAAGTCATTATATTTGCAAAGTCTATATATTTATGAATATTCCATAATTCAACATTTTCGATATACATATTTCCTGCTCCACCTGCAATAGACAATACATAATGTTTTCCATCTTTTTTACCTTGTACATTTAGTTTTTCACGTATTGTTTTAAGTAAAAGAGTAAAGTTTTGTTTATCTTCTTTCCTACTCTTATTTGTTGAAATTCCTCCAGCTACTGGATATTCCCAATCTAAATCTATTCCATCAAATCCATATTTTTTAATAAATTCCACACAATTATTTGCGAAATTGTTCCTAGACTTGTCCGTTAAAGCCACATCGGAAAACTTATCAGACCATGTCCACCCTCCAATAGATATTAATATTTTTAGTTTTGGGTTAGTCTTTTTAAGTTCATTTAATTTTTTTATATTAGAAGTGTCTATATAGGAATCTCCTAAAATTACTTTTAAATCTTCACTGATATTTGCAAATCCATAGTTAATATGAGTTAATTTAGTTGCATCAACTTTATCTGGTGTAAAACCTGAATAAGCTGACCAAGAAGTATAATATCCTATAACCTTTTTACCTTGATTTTCAATTGACTTAGCCATTGCCTGAGGGGCTGCAGATAATATACTAAATGCTAAACCACAGATAAGAACTGAAAATATGAATTTTTTCATATATATAGATTTTATATTCACCAAAATCCTCTCCTCTTACAGAATAACCTATGTTGATATATTATAGTGTTTTAAATATTATGTCAACTTGTAGAAAATGGTAATGAATGAAGTAAAATGAATATCTAATAAAGATAGAGTCATTTTATTATCTATCATTGCACTTATAGCATATTTACTGTATAATTTCTTTTTGTAAAGTATTTTTTTATTTAGGGAAAGATTAATATAATATTTTTATTATAGAAAGGAAATATAAAATGAAACTTGGAATAGTAGGCCTACCAAATGTAGGAAAAAGTACGCTTTTTAATGCAATAACCCAAGCTGGTGCAGAATCTGCTAACTATCCTTTTTGTACTATAGAACCAAATGTAGGTGTAGTTGCAGTACCAGATGATAGACTTAAAAAATTAGCAGAAATCTATGAGTCAAAGAAAATTGTTCCAACTGCCATTGAATTTTATGATATAGCAGGACTTGTAAAGGGAGCAAGCAATGGAGAAGGACTTGGCAATAAGTTCTTATCACATATTCGTGAAGTAGAAGCTATAGTACATGTAGTTAGATGTTTTGAAGATGTAGATGTAGTTCATGTAGATGGAAATATAGACCCTCTTAGAGATATAGAAACTATAAATCTAGAGCTAATGTTTTCTGATATGGAGCTTCTAGAAAGAAGACTTGAAAAAACTAAAAAAGCAGCTAAAGGTGATAAATCTCTAGGTACAGAAGTAGAACTTATTCAAAAAGCTTTAGAAGCATTAGAAAAAGGTAAGTCCGTAAGAACACTAGAATTATCTCATGAGGAAAATGAAATCATCAAATCCTTTAATCTTCTAAGCTCAAAACCTGTTATTTACGTAGCAAATGTAGCGGAAGAAGATCTAGCAAATGGAGGAAGCACAAATCCTTATGTAGCTAAAGTAAAAGATTTTGCTTCTACTGAAGATGCGGAGGTAGTTGTAGTTAGTGCACAGATTGAAGCAGAGATTTCATTATTAGATGATGATGAAAAATTAGAATTTTTAAATGAACTGGGTGTTGATAAATCTGGTCTTGATAAATTGATACAAGCATCTTATAGCTTATTAGGACTTATGAGCTTTTTAACAGCAGGACCGATGGAATCTAGGGCTTGGACTATAAAGAAAGGTACTTTAGCTCCTCAAGCAGCTGGCAAAATTCACTCTGATATAGAAAGAGGATTTATTAGGGCAGAAGTAATAGCTTTTGATGATTTAATGGCTCATGGTGGAAATATGACTTCTGCTAAGGAAAAAGGTCTTGTTAGAATTGAAGGAAAAGATTATGTAATGAAAGATGGAGATGTAGTATTATTTAGATTTAATGTGTAAATAAATAATAAAATTAAAAAACAGCCTAGGCTGTTTTTAATTTTATATACTTATTTCATCACCACTATTTTCTTATTATCATGATAAATTATTTCCACAGGTATTTCATAAGTATTCATAATAACATCTTCATCTATTACCTTCTCTTCATCACCATAGGAAAATATTTTAGTATCCTTTAATATTAAAAACTTATCACAGTATCTTGATGCTAAATTTAAATCATGTATAGAAATTATTATGCTAATATCTTTCTTCCTCGATATATCCCTTAATATTTCCATAGTCTTCTTTTGATGCTTCATATCTAAATTACTAGTAGGTTCATCTAGAAGTATTACTCTAGGTTCTTGAGCCATGGCTCTTGCTATCATAACTCTTTGTCTTTCTCCACCAGATAACTGATTTATTCCTTTAAAAGCAAAGTCTTCTAACTGAAAGTCTTCCATTATTTCCAATATAGCTTTATTACTCTCGTCTGAATTTTTATTATTATATGGTGTTCTACCCATTTTTATATATTCAAATATAGATACAGGAAATACTAAATCTATATGTTGAGGCACATAGGCCATATATCTAGCTCGTTCTTTTAAGGATAAATTTCTTAAATTTATATCATCTATTGTACAAGTACCCTTGTTTTTTAATAAATCTAATATACATTTTAATAAAGTGGTCTTTCCAGTACCATTAGGCCCTAATAATCCTAGCACCTCTCCACTTTCTACTTCAAAGGATATATCTTGTATTATCTTTCTACCATCATATGAGAAGTCTATGCTTTCTACTTTTAAACCCATTAATAACTCCTCCTATTTAAAACTACTTGATGTAAAAATATGGGTACTCCTAAAAATGATATTACTATTCCTACTGGTACAATTACAGGTGATAATATTAATCTGCCTATTGTATCTCCTATAGTTATTAACATGGCTCCCATAATAGCTGATCCTGGTAATAAATATTTATAATTATTACCTATAATGGCTCTTGCTATATGGGGCGCTGCTAAACCTATAAATCCAATAACACCTGTAAAACTTATTATTGCTGCTGTAGATAAGGAAGCTAATGTGCTTCCTATAATTCTTAAAATTACTGGATTTATTCCCATGGTTTTTGCTAATTCATCTTCCATAATTGCCACAATTGTAAATTTATCATTTAATAACATCAATATTAATAAACATGGAATTACAAAAGAACCTACGATTTTTACATGTATCCATTCTGCTCCATTTAAAGTTCCAAATGTCCAATTTATAACTTTAGCTAATTTATTATCATCTGCAATAAATTGTATAGTTGTTGAACATGCTTGAAATAAATAATTTAATGCAATGCCTGTTAATATTATGGACTGTGAACTCATGGACATTTTCTTTGCTATTAAAAATATTACTATTGTACATATTATAGCAGCCATAAATGCATTTGTTACAATACCAAGCTGAGAACTTCCGAACAATCCAAAACCAAATACTATGGCTATAGAAGCACCAAATCCTGCTGCACTAGATATACCTATGGTAAAGGGACTAACAAGGGGATTCCTTGTTATTCCCTGCATTATTACCCCTGATATAGATAGACCTATTCCAGCTAGTAATCCTAGGACTGTTCTAGGTAACCTAAGATTTAATATAACCTTTTCTGTAGTAGTTAAATTGTGGGATCTTAAAATTCCCTTTAATATTGTTTTCCAAACATCCATAACAGATGAGTCCGTTATTCCTAAGGAAGTACAGATTACAGATATTATTAATAAACCTATAAATGCTAATATTAGAAATATTATCTTCCTAGTTTCTTTCTTCTGATAATCTTCTAGTATTTCACTTCTATTGTCTATCATTTAAGATCATTGACTCCATAAAAATGACCTTCAATATTTTTAAATCCTTGAAAATCTTCCATCCAAGCTCTAAATACTTCATCTGGATTTAATTCTGGTAAAAGGTCTGGATACATCCATTTAGCTATATACATTGTACCTACTAATTTTGATGCCCCACCATGGCTAAACTGAGTCATGAAAAATACTTCTTCATTTTTAACTGCGTTTATATCATCCCAACCAGGTCTTGAAATTATTTCATTATAAGTGTTTACAAAATCATCTTTTGTTGGTGGTTCATATAAACCAGTTCCTTTTATAGCCTTATCTGGAGTTATTAATTTTATAATAACATCTGGATTTCTTTTTATTACTTCTTCTGGATCTATTTCAGATTTTTTTATGTTTTCAAAATTACTTGCAAATATATTATTTGCTCCGCCAAAGGCTGCCATATCAAAGAAATAATCTCCTGGTAATGTAGAATTTAATGGAGATGTAGTTTCTAGATATAGAGTCCTTTTATTTTCTTCTGGTACATTTGCTTTAATATATTCTAGTTTATCATTAAAATAATCATAGAATTCTTTTGCCTTATCTTCTGTTCCAAACATTTTTCCTATGTTCTCTACTTGATTTTTAAAGTCAGAAGTATCGTATCCTGAAATTACGAAAACTTTAATTCCAAATGGAGCAAGTTTTTCTTCTGCTTCTTCATATGTACCATTAGATGGTAATATAAGAACTTGAGGGTTTAATTCAATTATCTTTTCATAGTTTAATTCACTTTGTCCTTTTCCTATTATATTATTAGGATCAAACTGAGCCCAGTATTCCCTATCTTGAGCAGTATTTGTATCTACTGCTATAACCTTATCAATTGCTCCAGATGCTCTTATTAACTCAGAGTTATATCTATTTGCTACAACTGCTGTTTCAACTGGATAAGGCAAAATAACTTCTCTACCTACATTGTCAATTAATGTAATTTCTTGAACTTCATCTTCTTGTTTCCCTGTTACATTTGATTCTTCTTCCTTACTTACTTCTTTTCCCTTACATCCTGCTAGTCCTAAAGTTAAAGCTAGTAATAAGGCTAATAATAGGGTTAGTTTTTTATTCATTGTTTTCTCTCCTTTTAAAAATATTATTGAACTTTATTACTAAATCCTAATAAAAAAACTATTATCTTCATATTCCACAATTCTTCCCAAGGAAATATAAAAACAATAGTAAATAACTGTTTTCAATTACCTATTTTCGACGGAAATAGGAATAAATTCAAATATTAAGCAGGTTTTCTGACTTATGTATAACATATGTTTAGCCTTCTCGCATTAGCAATGGCATAATTAAACATACTATCATTTACAGCGACCGGATCGTTTAAGATTTTCACTTAATTCCCTTTTAACGATATTTTAATTATCGCACTTAATATCTTATTCAATTAAAATTATTATAACATCCTTATATTCTTATATCAAACCTTTAATAACAAATAAAATTTAATTTATAAACCCATAAAAATTAGCCTGTATAAAAATATTTTTATACAGGCTAATTTATTGAAGACTTAATGTAATTGTTGCTCTAGTCTATCTTTTACTTCTTCGGGAGTTAATCCTCTTGCATTTACTACTGGAGCTTTAGTTTCTGTATCACTAATCCCTAACATATCTGTATTGTATCCTGCAGTTACAATAGCATCAAGACCACTTAACTTTGGAATATTATTATCTATAGATTCACTTAAGATTTCTATAGAATAACCTTCATTAGTTAGATAATCTGCCACATTCCTTAGTCCCTTTTCCACACCAATCTTTTTCATATATTTATCACCTCTAAGGTATTTTGTACAAATTAATAATATAATATACTCTTCCCTCTTTTGGATTTATTGTAATTTATAACTGTAATAATAATATAATTTAGTGGGAAATTATATATACTATAATTCAGATTGGAGGAATAAAAATGACAGAAAAAGCTTATTTTGGAGAAATAAGTGCAGCAAATAATGCTATTAGAGAACTTGAAAAGGCTGGATTTAGTGGTGCCTTTGTAGATATCAATGACCATTATATAGGAAATAGAAATGTTAAAACAAATAATCCTGGAACTAGTACTGCACCAAATCTATCCCAATTAATTTTAAATTCTGGCTCAGATAGTTTAGATAATGGAAATTCTCCTTTAGCTGCTGGTAATCCTATGGTTAGCGGCATGAGTTCTTTTGAAGAAATAGCAAATATAAACTACGTTGTTAGCGTAAATATAAGTGGTAAAGACTCTCAAAAAGCTAGAGATATTCTTAAAGATAATGGCGGATATTTGGGGAATCCAAATATTAGTGGAGAGAAAGCCATATCTAATGCAGAAGTTGATTTAACAAAAGCTATTTCAACCTTAGAAGATGATGTTTAATAAAGATACTCCCAAAAGGAGTATCTTTATTATGCAGCCATATTAAAATCATCTAGTTCTTGTACAACATTTCTTATCCATTTTCTAGATTGAAGTCGTTTAGCCTCAAAAAATATCTTAACTACTTCTTCTAAAGAAATTATTAAAAACACTTGTTCTAAAGGAAGTTTTAAATATAATGCTGCTACAAATCCTGCTGGAATGGCAAAACACCAAACAGTTCCAAGTTGAACTAGCATGGAATATGTAGTATCTCCTCCTCCTCTAAACACACCTACTATCATAAGAACGTTGAAAAATCTAAGGGGTGCAAAAAATGCCATAATTCTAAGGACTTTTATTGTAATGTCTAATGTATCCTTATTAATTTTAAATAATCCTGCAACAGCTGGAGATGCAATCCATAATAATACTCCAGTTATAAGTCCTAGAATGGGGGCAAAAATACCTAATTTTATTGCATAATCAATTGCTAATTTCTCTTCTCCTGCTCCAATCTTATTCCCCACCATAATTGCAGCCCCATTAGCAAGTCCTATGGAAAATACCATAAACATATTATTAATAGTGCTGGCTATTTGCATACTAGCAACTTCTCGAATCCCTATTTTTGCATATATTACTGAATATACTGATAGACCTACAGCCCATATTAACTCATTGATTATTACTGAAGAAGATGTTTTAAAATACATCTTAATAAATTCCTTATCAAATCCTATAATATTTTTTAATTTACTAGGAATAACAGAATTAGATTTATATGCACAAATAACTACAAATATCATCTCTATAGCCCTAGCTATACTTGTAGCTAGGGCCGCTCCTGCTACTCCCATTGCTGGAAATCCAAGGTATCCAAATATAAAAACCAAATTTAAAAAGGCATTTGTTAGTACACCTATTAAGCTTCCAAACATTGGCAACCTTGCAATACCTATACATCTCAATGCTGTGGAGTAAGTTTGAGTAATACTGGTAAGGACAAATGTTATGGAGATAATTCTAATATATTGGATACCTAGTTTTATAACTTCAGTATCTTTAGTAAATATTTTTATTATTTCTTCTGGAAATAAATATGCTGGAATAAAAAATAAAACCGAAACTATAAGGCTTAAAACTATATCCAAGCCTAACATTTTCCTTATATTAAGGATATCTTTTTTCCCCCAAAATTGAGACATAAATATGCCTGCTCCTGCATTAATTCCTGTTAAACATAACATGAATATGAAAAAATATTGATTAACTAAACCTACAGCTGCAATTGAACTTTCTCCAAGTCTTCCTATCATTAGATTATCAACCATATTTAGTGATGAACTAATTAAATTCTGCAAAGTTATTGGTATAACTAATGTTAGAATTGCAACAAGAAATTTCTTATCTTTTGATGTCTTTCTCATTTACGTCATTCCTCCTATTTTTTGACACAAAAAAGCAAATGGGTATTAAAAGCTGCCCATCTGCTTCTATATTTATTATATATTTAATTAAATTTACAATAATAGATTATATAAGAATATTTCATAATGGTCAATATTTTTCTTAAAATTAATTTATACTAAAATACTAAATACCCTTTATTCTAATTCCTTCTCTTATTTCCTTATGTGGCGAAAGTATAAGGATTTCTCCTTCTTTTAATCCTTGTATAATTTGGACATCTTTATCATTTTCTATTCCTGTTATTACCTCTCTTAGTCTTGCCTTTCCATTATCATCTATAAAAACATAATCCTTTCCATCTATGATAAATAATGCTTTTTTAGGTACTATTAATGTATTATTTACCTCTTCTGTAATTATCTTTACTTCTAAATCATATCCTGGTCTAAGACCTTTTTCATTACCATTTATTTCAATATCAACTTTTACTCTCTTTTGTTGAATACCTAAGTCAGAAGTTTTAGCAAAAGCATAGGGATGTATATTTTTTACTGTACCTTCCAAATCAACTATATTTAAATCTTTATTTGTTATATGAACCTTTGCTCCTTCCACAACCTTCATCACATCTTCCACTAATATATCACTTTCTATATATAATTTGTCTATATTCCCAATATCCATAATACAAGTTCCTTGTTGTATGTAGCTGCCTTCTTCAACAAATTTACCAAATACTATACCATCAATATTAGAATTTATAATAGAATCTTTATACGTCTTTTCTAAATCTTTTTCTTGTATATCTAGCTGTCTTAATTGTGTTTCAAATTTAGTAACTATATCTTGTGATATAGGTTTTTTTATAATCTCTAGGTCTAGTTTAACTTTTTCTAAGTTAATAGTTTCTGATTCCATCTGTAATAAAGCCTCTTGGTATTCTTCATAACTTATAGCTCCTTCATTATATAAAGTTTTTTTATTATCTAATATCCTCCTAAGGTTCGCAAGTTTCTTTTCTAAATCTTCTATTTCTAACTCTAATTTTAGAATTTCCTTATTATCTATAGGTTGTTTTGCTTCATTATATTCAGCTAATATAGCTTCTCTTTTATTGCTTAATTGTTCCATATCCCTTATAATTTCATCTTTATCTAATATTACTAATACATCTCCCTTTTTTACTTTATGACCTATATCTACTAAAACCTTTGAAACCATACCTGTAGTTGCAGAATATATATTTACTTGGTTTTCAGACTTTACTACTCCTAATTCTTCTACATACTTAGTTATATTTCCTTTTTCTACTGTAGCTGTATTTACTTCTATAAATCTTTTAACATATTTTATATAGGATACTGTGATAATAATTGTAATAAATATAATAGCAATAATAACTTTCTTTTTCACCTCATTCACATCCTTAAATTATAGTTAATATTATAAAATACTCCCTAATTATCCTTAAGATATTCTATTCTTTAATGAATCTATAAAATTCAAATGATAAATTTTTCTAATGGTAGCAAGTTGTGCTAAGGCAATAAAAATTATAGTAGAAATTGCAGTGATTATATAACTGCTAGGCTTTATTATAAGAGGAATACTATACATATCTGCAGAAAAAGATAGTACAAGCACCTTACACATTCCATAGCCCAATGGAACACCTGCTAATAATCCCCAAAATGTCATTATTGTATTTTCTTTAGTAACTAATCCATAAATTTCCTTTTTATCAAAACCCATTACTCGTAAAGAAGAAAATTCCATAGCTCTTTCTCCAATACCAACAATAGTTACATTATAAACAATAGCAAAGCCTAAAACCCCACCAAATATCATCATTACTCCTACAGAATAGATAATAATATCAATAAACTCTAAAATAGTATTCTTCATATCTTCAATAGACTGTATCTGTCTTATATTTTTAACATTTTGAAGTTTTTCTTCTAAGTTACTACTAGAATTCAATATTGCACCCGTTATAACTTGCTTTTCTTCTAATAATTTATTTATTTCATCTATATCTATATATCCATTGCTTCCTAAATACTGCTCTACAATACCTTTAACTTCAAGGGTTTTATCTTCTCTATCTAGTATAAGATTTTTTACTATTATCTTATCACCTACCTCTGCATGAAGATTATCAGCTACTATTTTAGAAAGTAAAATTCCGTCTTTTGGTAGTTTAATTTCATTTCCATCTATATCTTTAAAAAAATATAATTCTGTATCCCTTTTAAGTCCAATAATATTAACTGTCTTTTTTAACCATCCTCTCTTTAATTCCAATGGAATTTCCACCTTTGGTTCTATATAATCTATATCTGCAACTTGAATCAACTCCCTTATTGCATTATGATTCATAGGAACAGCAAAATCTATATTATAATCCATTCTTTGAAGTTCTCCATACTGTATATCAAATAGATTATCCCATACATTCATCATAAATATAGGTACCATAATAATTCCATAAGTTAAAGCAATTCCTAAAACTAAAAAAATTCCTCTCTTTTTATTTCTAAATATATTTCTGACTACCATTTTCCAACTAAAAGACATTCTATTCCAAATAAATTTAATATCTTCTATCCAAATTCGTTTACCTGTCTTGGGGGATTCAGCTTTCATAGCATCTGCTGGTAAAATTTTTATAACATTTCTAGCTCCAACCATCCCAGACAATATACAAAATATAACTGTTAGCAATATACCATAAGCAAAATATATATAATTTATCTCCATTTTAAACATAGGAATATTCATATATTGTATATATAAACTGGTCATGAAGGTAGAAAGTGGTATGCTCAATCCAGCCCCTATAATAGAACCTACTAAACCAATTAATACTGAAAACTTAGCATAATGAATTAATATATTAAAATTACTATATCCCAATGCTTTCATTACACCAATAGACATCCTATCATTTCTAACAATTCTAGATAACATAATATTTATAATTATTGCTGAAACTATTAAAAACAATAATGTAATAGAAGCAGCCATATTTTCCAACTGCTCTACTTCTTCCATCATTACACTATGACTTAGCTGTCCTTCTCTCTTAACAACCTTTTTAACTATGTATTTATCCAATTCTTCTTCTATTTCATCTATAATACTATCTATCTTATTTTTATAATTGTCTTCTACTTTAATTATTATTTCATTATATGTACCTTGATAGTCTAAGGTAGATTGAGCAAACTCTTCAGAAACATATAATATGCCAAACTTCTCTGGTGCTGGAAGCAGTGCCTGTTCATTTTCCATTAAATATATATATTCTGGACTGCCTACAACTCCTACTATTTCCATAGGATATTCCCTGCCTTTAATATAGGGTACTATCCTATTACCTAGGTTCATATTTCTAGCATCAAAGAATTGCTGCAATACCATTGTAGATTTTGGACTGTTTTTTAAAACTTTACCATCTATTAAAAATATATCATTTAACACATAATCTTCATTTGGTATAGATACTATCCTAACATTAACCTTTTCCTTAGGATTCTTTACCCTTAATGGTACGTCTGCACTTATTCTTCCTTGGACTTTTTCAATACCGTCTATAGCTGAAATTTCCTTTATAACTTTCTTAGGTACTTTAGAAACCTCCACAAAAATATCCCCAAAATTAGTTACATCATAATAATGAAATATTGTACTATTAAGATTATCAGCTACCATACTTAAAGAAATATAAATAGTCAGTGCCAATATAATCATTATGGAAATAGAGATAAAAGGTTCCCTATTATACTTCACTAGTCTCAATAACCTTATATCTAATTTTTTCATTACCATTCAATCCCTTCTGGATTAATAGGATTATCATTTCTTTTAATATCGGTTATTTCACCACTTCTCATTCTAATCACTCTATCAGCCATTTGCCCTATAGGCGTATTGTGTGTTATAACAATAACTGTTTTTTTATATCTTTTATTAATATCCTTTAGCAATTTTAAAATCTTAATTCCCGTTTCAAAATCTAATGCTCCAGTAGGTTCATCACAAAGTAATAACATGGGATTCTTTGCTACTGCTCTAGCAATAGCAACTCTTTGTTGTTCACCGCCGCTCATTTGTGATGGAAAATGGTCGGCCCTATCCTCCAATCCAACACTTTTTAATACATCATCAATATTTAAAGCATTCTTACAAAGTTCTGTAGCTAATTCTATATTTTCTCTAGCGGTTAAATTAGCCATTAAGTTATAAAATTGAAATACAAAACCTATTTTCTCCCTCCTATATGCTGTTAATTTCTTGTCATTATAATTTGTAATATCTTCATTATCAATAAACACCTTACCTTCTGTTGGTAAGTCCATTCCTCCTAAAATATTTAATAGAGTGCTCTTCCCAGAACCACTAGGTCCCAAGATAACTAAAAATTCTCCTTTATATATTTCAAGATTTATATTCTTTACAGCGGCTACCTTCACTTCCCCCATTTCATAAAATTTATTGAGAGCTATGATTTTTAATAAAATATTACCTTCCATATTTTTCACCTTCTCATCTTCCTAAAAGTCCATACTTTAGAAAATCATAAAGTTTTTCTGTAAAATCTTCTAGCTCCTTATTGCTATTTATATCATCAAATATTTCTTTATCTATTCCTTTTATTAGTGCAATCAATATATTTGCTATAAAAGCCTCATCTATATTTCTTATTTCTCCCTTATTAACTCCTTCCCTTACAATATCCTCAAATATAATCCTTGCCATTCTCTTTTTTTCTTCCATAAGCTTTTCATAAATGTATGGATTATCAAAAATATCTTTGTAAAGTGCCATAGAATATTGTTTGGAATGTTCCATGCCAAAATTTAATAAAAAGTCTATCCTATTTAGTGTACCTTCTATTTTGTCTATTTCATTTTTCATATCATTAAAATACCTATTCATAATAGATAATATAATCTGTATGAAAAGCTCTTCTTTCGAAGGAAAATACTTATATATGGTCATCTTACTAACTCCTGCTTCCTCAGCAATCTGATCCATAGAAGTAGCTTTGTAACCCAACTTTAAAAATAATTCTTCAGCCTTTTTTATTACCCTGCTATATTTTAATTCACTTTGACTAATCATATATTTCTCCTTTTTATACTATTATACTCACATAGTATAATAGTATAGTTTTTTTGTCAATATTTTTAATATCATTCTTGTATCATTTTATATTGTAGTGGAAAAATACTTATACTGGATAAATTTTATTATTACAGAAAGTAGGTAATATATATGGAAAAAAGATTTCTCGCACCATCAGAAGTTGCAAAAGCAATAATTGCATCTGCCGAAACAAAAGTTAGTTTATCCATAGCTCGATTAATAACTCTTGGAATAATGGCTGGAATTTATATTGGGTTTGGAGCTTTTGGTAATATTGTTATTATGCAAACCTTAGGTAATATAGATATTGGATTAATGAAGTTTTTAGGTAGTTCTGTTTTTCCTGTAGGTTTAATGTTAGTTGTTTTTTCTGGTTCTGAGCTTTTTACTGGAAATAATTTAATGACAATGGCTTTAATGGACAGAAAGATATCTATAAAAGGATTGTTAAAAAATTGGTCTTTAGTGTATCTAGGAAACTTTATAGGCTCATTAATTTTAGCTTATCTCATTTATAAGTCACAGTTAGTAAATAAAGACATATTAAACATTACATTTAATATAGGTAGTTCTAAAACATCTTTAAGCTTTCAAGTTGCTTTTATAAGAGGTTTATTGTGTAATATATTAGTTTGTATTGCTGTTTGGATGGCTGCATCGGCACAAGATATAGTTTCTAGAATATTTACTATATGGTTCCCAATAATGTTATTTGTATTGTCTGGATATGAGCATAGTATAGCAAATATGTTCTTTTTATCACTAGGAAAATACTGCGGACTTAATATTACTTGGTCTAATATATGGTTTTCAAATTTAATTCCAGTAACCTTAGGTAATATTGTAGGTGGTGGACTAATTATACCTATTGCATATTATATTGCCTATATTCTTCCTGCTAAAAATGATTAACAAATAAAAACAAGGTACATTTAATATGAACATGCCCCTGTCAAGTAGACAGTGAAAATAATAAAAACTTTGTGCGCCAACCATTTCATTATGATTGGCGTATATTCATTTTAAGCAGCTGAATCTAAAAGATAACGCCTGTATTCTATTGGAGTCATGCACTGTAATCGTTTTTGATACCTATGATTATTGTAATAATTTATATATTCAATAACAGCAGATTCTAACTCGGAATATGTGCAGAATTTTTTAAGATAGTACATTTCTGATTTTAACATTCCCCAAAATGCTTCCATTGGTCCATTATCAATACATCTTGATACTCTGGACATGCTTTGTATCATATCTGCATCATTT
>NZ_FQTY01000021.1 GCF_900128955.1 Tissierella praeacuta DSM 18095 | reverse complement strand
TGTTCGTCGCTTTGTTAGCCAAGTCATAGATTTGGACTTCGCGACATCTGACCTACCTTCAATTCGCTACGCTCATTGGGTTAGGTCATTACTTTTTATAATTCAAAGTTTCTCACACTGTTTAGTTTTCTAGGTTCATCGTCACCCCTTGAGGTGACTTACTTAGTATAGCAAACTTTTCGTTTGCTGTCAACTGTTATTTTTAAACTTTTTTAAATCATTTTGCAGATTTATGAAGTTTAATGTCACAGCCGACTTTTACTATCATACTCTCTTTTTCAAGAGTTGTCAACTGTTTTTTTGAACTTTTTTTCAAATCTTATTTGATTTGCTTTTGGTTCAATGCCCCAGCCGACTTTTATTATGATACACGGTTTTAAACATAAAGTCAATACCTTTTTTTAAAAATATTCAACTTTTCCTAAACAAGTAAATAATTGGATACAGTAAACTCACTATTGCAATATCATATACATCATAATCCCCAATCTAAGCAACATATCAATTCTAATACACTAATTCTATTTTCTATTTATTATAATCTGCTACTAAACTACCTAACGCAATTGAGTATAATTTTGCCTCATGATCATCTGCACGAGATACTAATACTATAGGAACCTTTGCACCCATCACAACTCCTGCAGACTTTCCACCTGCAAAATAAGTAATACTTTTTCCAATTCCATTTCCCATTTCAATATTTGGAACTAATAAAACATCTGCATCTCCTGCTACCTGGGATTTATATCCTTTTATCTCAGCAGAAGATGAAGATACTGCTAAGTCTAATGCCATAGGACCATCTACTATAATTCCTTTTGAAAAACTTCCTTCTTCATATCTATTCTTCAATTCCATAGCATCTACTGTTGCTGTCATTTTAGGATCCAATTTTTCCTTAGCAGCTAAACAAGCTACTTTAACTTCTTCTTTCCCTAATGCCCTTCCTACTATTGCTGCATTTTCTATAATCTTAATCTTATCTTCTAATGTTGGCTGTAGATTCATCCCACCATCAGTCAAGTAAATTAATTTTGAATAATTAGGTATCTCATATAACATTACATGAGATAGTAGAGAATCTGTTCTAAGTCCCCATTCTTTATTCAAGACTGCTTTTAGTAATATGGAAGTATCAACTAATCCTTTCATTATAAAATTAGCTTTCCCATTTAATATCATTTTAACCCCTATTTCTGCTGCCCCACTTAAATCTTTTTCATCTATTATTTTATAAGAACTTAAATCAAATCCTTTTTCTTTGGCAATATTAATTGTTTTTTCTTTATCTCCAATTAATATTGGATCAGCTATACCTTTTCTTTTACTTTCAATGACTGCTTCTAAAACTTCTTCATCATGACAGGCTACTACTGCAAGTTTCATAGGTGATTGATATTTTAATTTCAATAGTTCTTCTAGCTTTTTTATTTCCATCATTAATCCCCCCATATTTAATATTATTTATTCATAAGCTTTTCTAATGCTTCTTTCTGAGTATTCATATTTATATCATTAGGATTTAACATTACTGCATTTTCTATATCACTATAGGCATCTTTTAATTTCCCCAATTGTAAATAACATAATCCTCTATTAAATATAAGTTTGTAATCATCTGGCACACTTTCAATACCTTCAGTAAATACATCTATAGCATTATTTATATCCCCTATAGTAAATAAGCATATCCCCAATTCATTATAGAGGTTAGAATCTAATTTATAAAGTTCCAAAGCTCCCTCAAAATAATCAATTGCATTTTCAAAGTCTGAAAGTCCTTTATAACATACTCCTATTAAATATTTAAGTTCCCACCATTTATCAAGTTTAGGTAGTAGCTTTAAAAATATATCTAGAGCTTTATCAAAGTATTCACGTGATAAATATGTTAATCCAGTTTCCAAAGCCACATCATTTTCAATAAGTTCTATTTCTCCTCTTATCTCTTGAAGTCTTAGTTCATCCTTATCTAAAACTAAATACTTTGTCCAAATAAGCTTTGCTTTCAAATATTGCTCTGAAAATTTGTAATGATATCCTAATTTATAATATGCCAATGGATATTTATCGTCGATATCTAAAATAGTCTCCAGTTCATTTGTAGATTTATCAAGAAATTTTATTCCTTTTTCATGTTCTTCCTTTTCAAAATATTTTTTTCCTATTTCCTCTAAAGCAATAGCATAATTAAATATGCCATTGACATTTTTAGGGTTAATATATTTTAATGCCCTAAAGTAAACAGCTCCATTATCATAATCATCTTCCTCTATACTCCTAATCCCTTGATAAAAGATATAATCTTCAGCTTTTTTATTATAATACATTAGGATGTTCTTATAATCCTCCATATGCATGAATAAAGAATCTATGCCCATCAAATAAATAATTCCATCTATTATATCTGATACCTTTATTTCTTCTTCCATATTACCTTCTATGATCTCACTAACTAAAACATCTGTTAATATAGGAAGAGGAATATCCTTATCTATAGGATACCCCTTAATATTAATCCTTGCTCCTTTTTTTAATTCAATAAATGTAATTTTATTAGTTTTCTTTTTAAAATAATCATTAACAAAGTCCATAATCCACCTTCTATTCCTAAAACTTATTCATAAACATTCTTTTTCTTCTAGTGCTAGTGCTTAGTAATTTAAATAAATGCCCCCTATAAATCATTATAAATGAAAATAATCCTTGTCCTAACAAATATTTTATAATACTGGGTATGCCAAAATTAAAACCAAAGGATAGATGAGTTGCAAATAAATCTGTGATAATATTACCTGTAAGATAATAAAGAAGTCCATAAAACAGTATATTTGGCAATAGCCAATTAAACCAATTATCCTTAATAAAATCAATTGAGTACATAATACTGTCCATTGGTTCTAAAACCTTCAAATACAAAGTTTCTGGTAAAGCATTAAGTATGAAAAATATAGAAATTGTTATTATTGTATTTAATATATAAGCATTAAATCCTAATATCTGTTGAATAATAGATAATAAATAACTACCTATCCAAGCAAAAAAGAATACAGTGTAAACTTTTCTGAGAAAGTATTTAAATCCATCTTTAAAATCCTGGAAGGTTATCCTATTATAATTAATTATATTATATAACAAATATAAATAGTTTGAAATTAAACTAGCACTAACTATTGCTAAAATAATCCCCGCAAAAATAGACAATATTCCTTTAAATATAGTCAACACCACACTAAAAATAGCAATATTTAAAATCATATATACTATTCCTGTAAAAATTATAACTCCATTATTCTTTAAACTGTTCAATGTTTTCTTGAAAACTTGCTTATTAATCATCATAAAATCCTTTATTATATCCAAATTAAATCAACTCCTTTATTATATGGCTTACATCATAGGTCTTGCACCTATTTATAACTCCTCTTTGATATACAAACAATATATCTGTTCTATAATTGTGACCTGTTAAAGTATAATCACTCTCTATAATTTTGAAAATATTGACTCCAAAACTTTCAAGTGCAATATCCTGAATTATCTTTTTCGTTGGTAATTCTTTATATTCTCCTAAATAATCTTCAATTACCCTTTCATTCTTTAATACTTCATGAATCTGTCGTTGTTGAATATTTACTACATAGTTTAAAATGCCTTTTGGAATTTTGGAACCCTTGTTGTTATTTATAAAATCGAATTTTAATAGCTCATTAAAAACTAAGACATTATCAAATTGTTTATATTTATAAAATCTCATTAATATCTCATATAATTTATTTCTACTGTTAGATACTTTATGATAACCTTCTGCTTCCCAATAACAAGAAAAATCTTCATAGAAGTCAAAAGGATTAGTATAATAATTACTAATTATATACCCTAATGAATGTTCAAAATATCCCTCATTATAATATCGCTCCACTAACTCTTCTATTGACTTTAATTTTATTATATCTTTATATCTTATAAAATCATTTTCTAATATTTCATAGGGCGGCAAATCCAAATATTTAAATCCATATCTAGATTCATCTTTTCTCAGTTCTGAACCTTTAAGTAATTTTAAAAAACCTAGTTGTATTTTTTCAGGTCTTATTTCATATACGTCATTAAAAGATTTTCTAAAGGAACCATAATCTTCATATGGAAGCCCTGCAATTAAATCTAAATGTTGATGAATATTTCTATATGATTTTATTTTCTTGGTAATATCCCTTAACTTCTTAAAATCAGTAGTCCTTCCAATCGCTTCTATTGTATCTAAATTGGTAGATTGTACTCCTACTTCAAATTGAAACAGTCCTTCTTTTACACCTGATAAAAATTCTAGCATTTCTCCATCTAGAAGATGTGCTGTAACTTCAAAATGAAAATTTATATCCTTTGGATTCTTTTCTATAATAAATCTCATTATCTCCATTGCATACTTTTTATTAGCATTAAAAGTTCTATCTACAAATTTTACCTGTTTTACTTTACCATCAATAAGATTATTTAATTCCTCCTTGACTCTATCTATTCCAAAATACCTTACCCCTTTAATTGTGGAAGATAAGCAAAACTTACATCCAAAAGGACATCCCCTTGAAGATTCAAAATATACTATTTTATTTTCAAATTCATTTCCAATATTTTTATATGGAGATGGAATAGTGTTTAAGTCTTCGATTAATGGCCTAGGTGGATTTTTAATTACCATATCTCCTTGGGAGTAAATTAACCCTTGTATATTACTATAATCCTCACCACTAATTATCTTTCCTATAAATTCTCTAAAGGTTTCCTCTCCTTCACCATAGATAATAAAATCAATAAACTTATTATCCTCTAAAATCTTTTTTCCATCAAATGAAACTTCTGGTCCCCCTAAAACTATCTTTAATTTTGGATTAACTAATTTTAAAATCTTGCATATGTTTAATGTCTCCGTTAAATTCCAAATATAAGTTGAAAATCCAATAATATCTGGCTCTAATTTATATAAATCTGAAGTTATAAAATCTATATTTTGATTTATTGTATATTCCTTTATTTCTATATCAATTAAATCCTTAACATATCCCTGTAAGTATCTAATAGCTAAACAAGAATGAATAAACTTGGAATTTAACGTGCTTAATATTACCTTCATCTATTTACCTTCCTTTTTTATTGTATTAAATACATTATATCATTAGTTTTTAGTCTTATACAGATAATTTACTAAAACATAAGAATAGTAATTGAATTTTTGACAAAATTCTTATAGAATATATTGTATAATACGACAAGAAAGGAGATAATCCATGAGAGAATTTGATAAGATTTCTATCCAGGAAATGTCTAAAGATGATATGCTCTTAATTATTGAAGCCTTGGAATATACAGGCAGCAACACTAAAATAAACGATTTTTTAAGCTTAAAAGATAGTATTCTTGAAGAATTAAGTTCTTTAGCAGAAGTTGACGAAAAAGATTTTTTAGAATATCTAAAAAAATAGACCCCTTAGGGTCTTCTAAATAAGTACATACCAGTTTTAGTTTGAATTAAAGAAGTTAAGGTACTATCCTTTACTTCTTTTTTTATTACTTTAGATTCTCTAAGTAATGAGTGAAAAAATATTTCTCCCTTATTAAAACTAAAAACATCTGGTAAAATATATTCTTTTATCCTTAATTTATCGGGATCTATTCTAGATTTTCTTAAATCTATAATATATTTACTAAGATTAATGTAAAATTTTGGGATATTCCATTCCTTATTTCTATTATATAAAAACCCATATAGTATTTTCCCTATAAAAGTCTTAGGTTCTTCCTTACCTAAGACTTTTATAGTATCTTCTAGATTTGAATATCTATTGTTTCCTATATCATTTAAAGTATTTAGCAAATGAATCTTTTCTCTTTCAAAATCAACTTTAAAATTACCATTATATTTTTCAATTTCTACTCTATAATACTCTCCATATTTATTGATATAGTTAATCTGAGAAAACCCAATAATATTTTCTTTTATTTTATCTATTATACTATCCTCATTTTCAATAATTAAATATAATAAATGCACAATAGATACTGTTTCAAATAGGGTTTGAAAATTCCCAGTTGTAAATAATATATTTTTTATCACTTCTTCTTCTATTACTTCATATTTCTGATTTGCTAAAATTAAAGGTATTATTCTACCTATTATAGAATCATCGTATTCTTTCCAATATATATTTGTATTCACCCTTCCTTGTGAATTTATTAAGGAAGGGTTATCTCCAATTCTATAGCTTAACCATAATTTAAATTCTTCTAGAAATCTAATATAGTCTACTCTTACTGCTTCTTCATTTAACATAGGTATTAAAGATTTTATATTTATTATAGTTAATTGAGATATATAGCTGTAGTTATTATTTTTATTAAAATCTTCTTCAAATAAACTTAATAATAACCCCTCAAGACTTACTTTATCCATATATATCTACATTCTCTCCGGTGCTTCAATACCTAATAAATCTAATCCTGTTTTCAATACAGTTTTAACTGTGAAAGATAACATTAGTCTTGCCTTTTTAATTTCTATATCATCTGTAATTATGGGATAAGAATTATAGAATTTATTATATGCTTTTGCTATTTCAACTATATGTCTTGTAATAAAATATGGTTCATTTTTTTCCATAGCATCTATTACTACTTTAGGAAAATCATATAAAAGTCTTGCTATATTTATTTCTTCATCCACATTAAGAATACTATAGTTTATATTATCATCTATATTAAACTTTCCTCTATCAAGTAAAGAATTTATTCTTGCATGGGTATATTGGACATAAGGTCCAGTTTCTCCTTCAAAACTTAATGTTCTATCCCAAGAGAATACATAATCCTTAATCCTTTGATTAAATAATTCTTGGAATATTACAGCTCCTATCCCAACTTGTTTTGCCACTTCTTCCTTGTTTTCTAATTTTGGATTTCTTTCATTTATTATATCTAAAGTATTTTTAATTGCAGTATTCAATACATCTTCTAAAAATACAACTCTGCCTTTTCTAGTGGATAAAGTACCATCCTCTAAACTAACCATACCAAATGGTATATGGACACAGTCCTTTGCCCAGTCATATCCCATAAGCTCTATTACCTTCATCCAAGCTTTAAAATGAAGATTTTGTTGGGAAGCTACTACATAAATATTTTTATAGAAATCATAGGTTTTCTTTCTATAGAAGGCAGCAGCAATATCCCTTGTAGTATATAAAGTTGAACCATCACTCTTCATAATAAGTGCCGGTGGCATTCCATACTCTTCTAAGTCTACCAAATATGCTCCTTCTGATTCTTTCATTAAACCTTTTTCTTTCAATTCTTCAATTACTGCTGGCATTTTATCAGAATAAAATGATTCTCCGGCATAGGAGTCAAATTTAATATTTAACATATCATATACCTTATTAAACTCTTTTAAACTTATTTCTCTAATCCATTCCCATAAATTTAAAGCCTCTTCATTTCCATTTTCCAATTCTTTAAACCAATATCTAGCTTCATCCCTTAATTCTTCATGCTCTTCTGCTTCTGTATTAAATCTAACATATAACTTTAGCAACTCATTTATAGGATCAGCTTCTATTATTTCTTTATTTCCCCACTTCTTATATGCAGAAATTAACATACCAAATTGAGTACCATAATCTCCTAAGTGATTAATAGCAACTGTATCAAAGCCCAAGAAAGTATATATCTTATATAAAGCATTTCCTATAACTGTTGTTCTAATATGCCCAATATGAAAAGGTTTTGCAATATTTGGTGATGAATACTCAACTATAACAGTCTTACCATTGCCCATATTCGAAGAACCATATTTAATTCCCTTTTCTTTCACTTCATTCAAAGTAACTTCAATAAGTTTACCTTTATTTATAAAGAAATTTAGATATGGACCATTATTCTCTATTTTTTCAAAATACTCATTTTCTCCAAATTTGTCTGCCAATTCTTCAGCTATAACTGGTGGAGCTTTTCTAAAAGCCTTGGCTAGTCTAAATACTGGAAAAGCATAATCACCCATATCGTAAGATGGTGGCACTTCTATTAAAGATGATATTTCTTCTTCTGTAAGCACATCTACTTGTGACTTAATTAAGTTAACAACTTCTTCTCTAAAATTTAACATTTATATTACCTCCTTAAATAAATATAGCCCTCGTCTCTAATATAAGAGACGAGAGCTACCCCGTGATACCACTCTTGTTGGCAAATGCCCACTCGAAATTTTAACGCTGCTAGCGTAATATCCTACTAATTTCAGATATATTCTCCTGAGTTCTATTCAAATATTCCTTATGTACTGGCTTCCACCATCCCAGCTCGCTTTAACACAGTGAATATTCTACTGGCTCATTCTACGAATTATATATAATTATTACTATATAATATACAATATAATGTGTATAAATACAAGTAATATTTAAAACTACTATATTAATATATGAAATTTAATTTTGACTTCCTTGGCTTGTATCTACAAGTAATTTCCTTTTCTTGCTTAAAATTAATAGATTAATTAAAAATAACAATATACCTCCCAAAGTTGTTATAAAATAAGCTGGCATAATATTTAATAAGAATCCAGATAATATTAGTCCTACTGGTAAGATAATTTTAGCAACACTCATAACAATACTTAAAACACGCCCCCTATATTCATCAGGTATTAATTTTTGCAATATATACATAATTGGTATATCTATAAAAGAAATAGCAACCCCAAAAACAATCATTATTCCATAATAATATAAAGTATATATAGTATTAGTAAATAATAAATTTTTAAACAATATTGGAACTCCTAATAAGTTTGTACATATACCTAATACTAAACTGGAAAATATTAAAATCTTTTTATAGGATGTTGTCTTCATAATCTTTTTAATTAGTAATGCACCAATTATCATTCCTATTGGAAATGCACTTTGAATTATTCCTAATCTTTTGGAATTCAATGCCAATAAATTATTAATTATATAGGGTAAAGGTATTGTCACTGACAAGCCAATAAAAAAATTCAAGGTAATAAATATACTAAAAATCCCTATTATATCCTTTCTTTTCATAACATATTCTAATCCATCTTTCATATCTTCTACAAAACCACTGCTATTTTCTTCCTCCTTACTTCCAGCATAATTATATTTAAAATCTATAAACATTTCAGATATTCCTGAAAGCACATAGGATATTCCATTGAATAAAATAAAAAATCTAATATCTATAAATGCGAATACAATTCCTCCAATCATTGGTCCTAATATGGAAGATGCAGAGTCTATAATCTTGCTAATGGAATTAATATTTATTAACATATTTTCTGATACAATATTGGGAATTGCCGCTTCCATAGATATACTAAATATAGTAGTAAAAATTGCAGTAATAAAGGTACTTATATATATCATCTGTGTTTTCAAACCATATATACTACTAATTATATATAATAATATAAGAAATACTCCATTTACTATGTCCATAGCAACTACTATCTTCTTTTTATTAAACTTATCAGCTATTACTCCTGCAAAGGGATTTATAATTATCATTGGTATTATACTGACTATAATGCTTAAAGCAAAGTTTAATCCTGAACCTGTAATTTTTAATACATGAAGCCCTATGGCAAATGAATAAATAGATGCACCAAAAATAGATACAAACTTTCCAAATGAAAATAATACAAAATTTAATCTCTGTCTTTTATCTTTCATATTGATTCCTCCTATCTTAACTACATTTTAAATAGTTGTCTTTAGCCAATGTCAATATGTTTTTTTATATTATTTACTTTTGGAAATAACTAAAGATAGGGTTAACCCTATCTTTTGCCATAATATAAATAATAATATATTTCCTCTCCTTCTACAAAATAATCTTCATATTTTCCTCCCTTACTAACAGGCTGTGATATATCCTCATAAATAACTTTATAATCTAATTCTTCTATTTTTTCCCTTACATTGTTTATATTAAAATTCTTTCTATATTTATCATCTATTTTACTATTTGCATTGAAGTTTTTAAACATTATATATGTCCCTATTAACCAAGCAGACCCTTTAATATAATTATCAATTTTATTTAATAAAAACTCTTCATTCACAAAACCATAATTACTACTTCCTGAAAAATCCACAAGAACATCAATAGACTTATTTCCTATGGGAATTTCAGTAAAATCAGAACATATAAATATTATGTTTTTATTACAATTTATAAGTTCTAGTATTCCTTTCAAAAATTTATGTCTTCCTAAATCATTATCAACTGCTATATAAAGAGAATTATCTGGTAATTCATCGTAGATATGTCTCAAAAAAAATCCCATACCTGAACCTAATTCTAATATTATTTTATTTTTAAAATTGTCATAATTTATTTTTTTATGCATTAATTCTAAACCTTTATATACACCATCCAGATATTCTATATCTGTAAAATTTATATATTCTTCTATATAATTGTTGTTAAAGTTTAGCCTATGCTCTATATCTTTACTGTTACTCACTAATATTCCATCATCTATTTCATATTCTGCTCCGCAATTACATTTTAATCTTCCATTAATTAATTGATTACTATCTATATTACCTTTGGAAATCATTAAATCTCCTTTACATTTTGAACATTTGAATATACTTAAATTTCTAATATTAATACCTATCTTATTTTTATCTTCTTTATTATAACTCTGTAATTCATCTATTTTTTTCTTGAGATTATTTCTAATTTCTTTAAGATTTTCTATTTCTTTTCTTATACTCTCATATTTACTTTCAAAAAATGTTTTATAATACTGATGTTGTTCATATGGAGTAAGTTTTCCTAGTCTTTTAAACATAAATATTGATTTAATTTCATTTAATGTAAATCCCATGTCCTTTAAACTTAGAATATCCTCTAAATCTGATTTACATCTATTATCAAAATAATAATGCCCTCCTTGCATTTCAGGTATAATCAATCCCAAATCCATATAATGTCTAACAGTATCAATAGTAAGATTGTTACTCTCAGCAAATTTACCTATTTTCACTAACTCACCACCTCTTTCAATAAAGTCATAAAATGAATTAACATTCTTTAATTTTTATTATAAAAAAGATACTCATCTACAGTAAAACAAGTATCCTTTCTATAATCCTAAATATAATTTTTATTTAATCTCTACTACTGTAACTCCATCTCCACCTTCTCCATAAACACCTAATCTCGATGATTTTACATGCCTATGACTTCTTAGATATCCCCTTATGCCATCTCGAAGGACTCCTGTACCCTTGCCATGAATTATATTAATTTGCTTTAATCCTGCAATATATACATCATCTAAATATTTATCTAGTTCTAAAAAAGCTTCATCTAAATTCTTTCCTCTTAAATCAATCTCACTCTTAATATCTTTAGATTTAGAACCCATAATTTTTTTCGTACTCCCATAAATCTTTTCCTCTTCATCTGATGTGGCTCGTTTTAATGTAGATATATGAGAAGTTATCTTCATTATACCTACTTGAATTCTCACATTCCCATTATCATCAGGTTCATCAAGTACAGTTCCTTTTTGATTAAATGTAAGAACTTCTACAGTTTCACCAGCCTTTAAATTCTTTGGAGGTTTGTTAGATTTTATATTTAACACATTACGAGATATCTCTCCTTCAGCCTTATTTAATTTAGACTTTAATTTATCCTGTGCTTCTTGAAGTTTTCTATTTCTATCCTTTTCTATTTCAGAAGAAATTTCTCTTAATTCTTCTACAATAGAATCTGCATCTTCCTTGGCCAATTTTATTATATCTCTAGCCTCTTCCTTAGCCTTAAATAAAATTTTATCTCTCATTTCTTTTGTCTTATCTTTTTCTATTTCTAAATCCTTCTTTAATCTTTCTACTTCTAGTCTATACCTTTCAGCCTCTTGTCTATTTTCCTCAGTAGCCAGTCTATCTTTTTCCATAGCTTGTAATACATCTTCAAATTCCACATTTTCCTTTGAAATAAGATCCTTTGCATAGTCTATAATATATTCTTGTAACCCAAGCCTTTTAGATATTTCAAAAGCATTTGATTTACCTGGCACTCCAATAAGTAATCTATAAGTAGGACTTAATGTTTCCACATCAAATTCTACTGAGGCATTTCTTACACCTTCTGTGGTTAGAGCATATAGTTTCAATTGGCTATAATGAGTTGTAGCAATAGTTCGGACATTTAATTTGAGTAAATGATCAAGTATTGACATAGCAAGAGCAGCACCTTCTGTAGGATCTGTTCCTGCACCTAGCTCATCAAAAAGAATTAAACTATTATATTCTACCTTATCTAGTATATCTACTATATTTACCATATGAGAAGAAAAAGTAGATAGGGACTGTTCTATACTTTGCTCATCTCCAATATCTGCAAATACTTGATTAAATACAGCTATCTCCGAGTTGAAATCAGCAGGAATATGAAGTCCTGATTGAGCCATTAAAGTAAGTAATCCTACAGTTTTTAATGTAACGGTTTTACCACCTGTATTTGGTCCTGTTATTATTAAAGAGTTAAAATCTTTCCCTAAATATACATCTATTGGCACTATTTTTGCCACATTTAATAGTGGATGACGACCTTTTTTAATGTTTATATATCCTTTTTCATTTAGTATAGGTCTTGTGGCTTTCATATCGAGAGCAAGTTTTCCTTTAGCAAAAACAAAGTCCAATTCTTGAAGAATATTTTGATTATTTGCAATCCCTTCCGACTCTTCTGCAACTAAGTTTGAAAGTTCCCTTAAAATTCTTTCTATCTCTTCTCTTTCTTTTAGTTCTAGTTCTCTCAGCTCATTATTTAGCTGTACTACTGCCATAGGTTCTATAAATAACGTTGCTCCACTTCCACTCATATCATGGACTAATCCTGGTACATTTCCTCTATTTTCTGCTTTAACTGGTATTACATATCTTCCTTCTCTAATGGTTACAATGCTGTCTTGAAGATATTTTTTATTGTTTTGAGAATTTATTATGGAGTTTAATTTATCCTTTACGGATTCATTTTTACTAATTATCTGTCTTCTAATACTCTTGAGTGTTGAACTGGCATTATCTGATATTTCATTATCTGATATTATTGCATTATTTATTTCATCTTCAATAGACTTAAAAACCCTGAGTTCTTCAACCAATCCTTCTATTATAGGATAATCGGAAGCTTTATCCTCTTTTGTTTCTTTTATATAATTTTTTAGTCCCCTAGATACCCTCAACGAGTCTGATATTCTAAGAAGTCCAGAAGGACTAAGGGCTCCTCCTATTTCTGCTCTTTTTACTTCTGGTGTAATACTGTGTATTCCATATAATGGAGGTGCTCCCCTTTTAATTAATAATGTATAGGCTTCCTCTGTTTCTCTTTGGAGATACTCTATATCTTGTATATTTGTTAAAGGTTTTATGGTTCTTATCTTCTCTTTTCCCAAGCTTGACTCAGCCTTTTCAATAAGTAAGTCTATTATTTTATTATATTCTAATGTTTTTAAAGTCTTTAAATTCATTTTAACACCTCAATCACATGACACCTCTAAAATAGTGGCCATTTGTTATGTTCTTATCTTCTTTAAATCTATTTAAAAATTCTTTTACCTCTTTTTCTCCTATTTGATTATTAATATAATCATAATGAATTTTTTGAATTTCTCTAATTCCATTTGTTTCAATTGTAAAATCTAATCGTACCATTGAAATCCCACTATTTTTTATTTGATTTAAACTATCTATTACCATTAATGGTACGGAATTATAAATATTTGAAAATCCTTCTTTTCGCTCCATATAGAATGTAGCTCCAATTCTATCTTTTATACCATATCCTTTTGAAAAATTGCAACGAATACAATTCTTGTCATCTTTACAACCTTTTACTAAGGACATAGGGCAATGTTTTGTTACCATAACTGGTAGATAACCATAAACTATAACTTCTGTAAAGGCATTGGATGATTCTTCAATTTTTTTAATTTGATTTAAGTTTAATTCAGGTGATAAGGCGATACTATCTAGCCCTATATTATCTAGATAATCTAAGGTAAAGCTATTAAATACATTTAATCCAATATCACCATGGATTTTTAAATCAAATCTATCCTTTATATACTTTAAACTACCTAAATTAGATACTGAAACACCATCCAACTTATTCTTTATTGGGTCTATAATCTCACCTAGATTTTCTAAATCTTTTTGGTATAAAATCTTATTAGTCCAGATATATGCCTGTTTATTATATTGTTTAACTTTAGAAATAACTGCCGCTAAATCATTATAAAATCCTAAATAAATCCTATCAAATTTATTTAAATCTAATTGATTAAATTGTTCTATACTATTAACCTTTAGACTCAGCATATTATTTAATTCTTTTCCTGTATTCTTATATTGGAAAAACTTTTGTTTTTTATCATTATATATTTCTTCATCTATAGAATTTCTATGATTCATATTCTTTAATAAATCATCTAATCTCTCTATAGCTTCTCGCCTTAAAGAATTCAATACAGATACTGGTAAATAAGAATTATCCTCTAGATTTATATTTATATTATTTAAAGTATAAGTAGTATCTCCAAGTTTAGATAATTGTTCTTTTATCTTCTCTTTTGTAAGTGCAATTCTTTCAGATTTTTCTACCTTTACATCAGCTACTTCTGTAACCATTCTTCCTTTAAACATGACCATTAGTTTTGGGCTTTCTCCTATATTTATGTCAATCTCCATATCTATAGGATTTTTAATGTTTTCTTGTTGATAACTTTCCTTAGCACGATTCAATAAGTTAACACTGGATGTCTTATATACTAAAGAATCATTTAATATATATCCCGGATTTTTTAATTTCATTTTCGTTCCCTTTTTACTATTAAACGGAGCTTTTATACCTTTGTATTCACCCCTTGCAGTGATAAATTCTAAACCATCACCTTCATCTATATCTGTTTCAAGTTCTATAAAAATATTATATTTATCTGCTCTTATTACTTTCCCCACTAAGATTCCTCTATTATCTGGTCTTTCTACAGTGATAAAATCCCTACCAAAATCTCCAAATGTTAAACCTTTAGTAAAACCTCTATTAAATATTTGCTCTACATCCTTTTTATCTTCTAATTTTAAACTTCCACTACCCTGGTCTAATACTTTTCTATAGTTTTTTACTACAGTAGCCACATATTCTGCCCTCTTCATTCTTCCTTCTATCTTTAGTGATACAATTCCACTATCTATTAGTTCTTCAAGATTTTCTAATGTATTTAAGTCTCTAGGGCTAAGTAAATGTTTTTTATCCCAATTCTTAACTATATTACCATTACCATCTACTAAAGAAGAAGGCATCCTACAGGGCTGTGCACATTTACCTCTATTTCCACTTCTACCTCCAATAAGACTGCTCATTAAACATTGACCAGAATAACAAACGCAAAGAGCCCCATGAATAAATGCTTCTAATTCAATGGGGGTATTTTTATGAATATATCTTATTTCATCTATAGGTGTTTCACGGGCTAGTACAACCCTGGTAAATCCCATATCATAAACAAATTCTGCTCCTGATAAATTATTTATTGTCATTTGTGTACTTCCATGAATGTGAAGATCAGGAAAGAATTTTCTTATAAGATAGGCTAATCCTAAATCCTGTACGATAATACCATCTACATCTACTTCGTATAGGAATTTAATATAATCTATTACATCTTCCATCTCAGAATTATCTACTAAAATATTAGCCGTTACATATACCTTAACACCTCTTAAATGAGCATAAGTAACAGCCTCTTTTAATTCATCAAAATCAAAATTAGAGGCATATTGCCTTGCGTTAAAAAGTTTCCCACCTAAGTAAACTGCATTTGCTCCATTTTGCACAGCAGCATATAATGACTCCATGCTACCTACGGGAGCAAGTAATTCAATATTATTATTCACAAGTATTAAACTTCCTCCTTGACAAATATATTTTTCTCGCTATCTAACCTTTTTATTACTTCTCCTAACTCTTTCTTAACTTCTATTAATTCCATTTGATTATCAAATATCTTATCCTGTAAAGATTTTATCATCTTTTGACTTTCCACAAGTTCTTTCTCTTTTAATTCTAGAGCTTGTTCATTTTTCTTCATTTCTTTTATTATATTTTCATTTTCAATTTTAGTCTTAAGTAAATCATCTTTATATTGAGAACATTGTAACTCTAGGCTCTGTATAATATCCTTTGCTTTATCCAACTCAGATATTAAGTTGCCGTATTTCTGCATAGGGTCTTTAGCTTTATTTTCTAATTGCTGCAATCTTTCCTTAGTATGATAGAGTTCATCTGCAATATTTAAAGCTGCCAATGTAGCTGAACTGGTTTGGCAAAGTCTATCGTTTTTATTTGCCAAATCTTTAATTTTTTTATCTACATAGCTAGCTAAAGATCTAACATAATCTTCATTATCTGAGCCTACTACCGTAAAGTTACGACCATCTATCAATATATTTATTTTTCTTTTTTCTGTCATAACTATACCACTCCTTTATAGTTTATATTAATATATTCGACACAACTCCTAAATCTCCTTCTTTATTTTGGAAAAAAGAGTAGATTTATCTACTCTTTTTATGATCTAAGCTTTGCATCAAAGGTATTCTCTAAATCTTGGATAATGGCTTGCTGGATATTATTTACCTCATCATCTCGAAGAGTTCTATCATAGGATCTATAAGTAATAGAATATGCCACACTCTTCATTCCTTCTGGAATTTGATTTCCTGTATATATATCAAACAACTCAATTTTTTCTATTAATCCCTCTCCATGTCTGGATATTACCTTTTGAATATCACCTACTAATATATCCTCTTTAACTACTAATGCTAAATCCCTAAGCATAGAAGGATATTTTGGCAATGGTTTATATTTGATTTCTAAATTTGTTAATTCAACTATTTTATCAAAATCTAATTGTGCAACATATACTCTATCTTGTATATCATAGTTTTCAGCTACATCAACATGAATTTCACCTAATATACCTAGCTCCTCTTCATTTAATATAAGCTTAGCTGTTCTCCCTGGATGGAAAGTTAAATTGTTCTCTTCTCGAATATATTCTATATCTTTAATACCAAGTCTATCTAATGTCTTATCTACAACTTCTTTTAAATAGTAAAAGTCCTTATTTCCATATACTCCTAGTGATAAAATCTTCTTTTCCTGCGGCAACTCCTTTATAGGAAATTCTTTAGCTGTAAATGTATTGCCTATCTCATATACTGCACAATGAGGAACACCACGATTATAGTTTCTACTAAGTAATTCCAACATATTTGGTATAAGAGTAGTTCTCATTACACTATAGTCTTCTCCAAGAGGATTTATAAGTTTTATATAATTTCTTAAAGAACTATTTTCTGGAAGATTTATCTTATCATAGGCTTTAGGGCTAATGAATGAATAGGTCATTACTTCATTTAATCCTAGCCCTTGTAGTATTGTCTTGGCTTTATCTTCGATTCTTCTTGCCTTAGGTTTTTCTCCCCTTGTTAACACACCTATTAAAGGCTTACTTTCTATATTGTGGAAACCATAGAGTCTTCCAATCTCTTCAATTAAATCAACTTCTCTTTCAATGTCTAATCTAAAAGTTGGTATCTTAACGGTAATTAATTCCTCTTCTTCTTTAGCTTCAAATCCCAGGCCATTTAAATACTTAATCATATCTTCAACAGGAATAACTGTTCCCAAGAGCTTATTTACTCTAGTTGGTCTTACAGTTATTATATTTTCTTTCTTAACTTTTTTATATACGTCTATATTGCCTTTAATAACAATCCCAGCACCAATTTCCTCAACTAATTGACATACTCTATCTACAGCAACTTGCCCTAAGTTTGAATCAATACCTTTTTCAAATCTTGTAGATGCTTCTGTTCGAAGTCCAAATCTTTTTGATGTAAGTCTTACACTTTTGCTATTAAAATTCGCACCCTCTAGGAGTACATATTTAGTATTCTCTGTAATCTCTGTATCAAAACCTCCCATAACTCCTGCTAGGGCAATAGGTTTTTTATCATCGGCAATAACTAAATCTGAAGATTTTAAATTTCTTTCCACTTCATCTAATGTTAAGATTTTTTCTCCCTCTTTTGCTTGCCTTACAATAATCTTTCTACCTTCAACTTTTTCCAAATCAAAAGCATGTAATGGTTCACCATATTCTAACATTACAAAATTTGTTATATCAACTATATTGTTTATAGGTCTTACTCCTGCCTCCATAAGTCTTGTTTGCATCCAAAGTGGAGATGGTTCTATTTTTACATCTTTTATTACCTTAGCATAATATCTATTACAATTATCAGATGGCACTTCTATAGACTCCAAATAATCTTTTATATCTTCCACTTCATTTTTTATAGTAATTGTAGACTCTTTAAGTCCTATATTAAAAGTAGCTGCAGCTTCTCTAGCCATTCCTATAATGCTTAAACAATCAGGTCTATTTGGAGTTATTTCAAATTCTATAACCTCACTATCTAATCCCATTATATTAACAATGGACATTCCTAATGGATATTCTTTATCTAGTATAAAAATACCATCCTTCATTTCCTTTGGTATAACATTATCACTATACCCTAATTCCTTTAATGAGCATAACATTCCATAGGAGTCTACTCCTCTAAAATTAGTTTTTTCTATTGTGATATCTCCTGGCAATTTAGCTCCAACTACTGCCACAGGAATATAATCTTCAACATTTAGATTTGTAGCGCCTGTTACAATTTGTAAAGTTTCCCTACCTATACTTACTTTACATATTAATAGCTTATCTGCATCTGGATGTTTTTCTATATTAAGAATCTTTCCTACAACAACGTTTTCTATGCCTTTATTTAATGCTATAATTGACTCTACATGAGATCCAGACAGAGTAAGTCCATCTGCTAAAATCCTAGCATCCTTTTCTGTTTCAATATAATCTTTTAACCATTTTACAGGTAATAGCATCTTTCCACTCCCTTTTCTATCTAGAATTGTTCCAAAAATCTATTGTCATTTTCGAATAATAATCTAATATTATCTAAACCATATTTAACCATGGTAATCCTATCTATTCCCATTCCAAAGGCAAATCCACTGTATTTTTCTGAATCTATTCCACAGTATTCTAATACCTTTGGATGCACCATACCACAGCCTAGTAATTCCATGCTCCATCCCGTATAATTACAATCCGGACATCCTTTACCTCTACATTTTAAACAGGATACATCTACCTCTGCAGATGGCTCAGTAAATGGAAAATGATGTGGTCTATATCTAGTTTTCATATCACTACCAAATAACTCTTTTATAAATATATCTAAGGTATGAATAAGATTTGCCATACTAATATTCTCATCCACAACTAAACCTTCAAGCTGATGAAACATTGGAGAGTGGGTATCATCCACATCATCAAATCTAAAGGTTCTACCTGCTGATACTATTCTAAGGGGTGCCCCCATTTCTTTCATTGCCCTAATTTGTACTGGAGAAGTATGAGTCCTTAAAAGTATATCCTCTGTTATGTAGAAAGTATCAGATAAATCCCTAGAAGGATGATTTTCTGGAGAATTCAAGGCATTAAAGTTATTCTCAACTGTTTCAATTTCAGGTCCAGTAACTACAGAAAAACCCATAGATATAAATAAATCCTCTAACTCTTCAATGGTGGCTAAAAGTGGATGTCTATGACCTAATCTTTCCTTGTTTGTGATCATAGTTATATCTATTTTTTCTTTACTTATTTTGGCCATTTTCATTTCTTCAGACAATTTTTCCTTCATTGAGGAAATGGCTTCTTCTAATTCATCCCTTACTTCATTGGCGATTTGTCCTACTATTGGTCTTTCTTCTGCTATTAACTTGCCCATATCCCTTAGTACAGAAGTCAATTCCCCTTTTTTACCCAAAAACTTTACCCTCAATTGTTCTATTTCTTCTAAAGCTGTTACTTCATTAATATTATTCAATGCAATCTCTTTAATTTCCAGTAATTTTTCTCTCATATTTTCCTTCATATTTCTACTCCTTTACCATAGTATAAAAAACAAGACCTTTTTTAAAACAAAGGTCAAAATTTCAAAGTATTTACTCAATTATAGCACCTAGAATTTCAAAACTCAAGAAGTATTAGGTTCTCTGTTTCATTACTTCGTACATTATAATTGAAGCTGCCACACCTGCATTTAATGATTCTGCTCCTCCAATCATAGGTATTTTTATTAGTTTATCTGATAAGGAAAATATTTCTTCACTTACACCATTGGATTCATTTCCTATGATTAAAACAACTCCTTCATTAAAGTCCACTTCATATATGGGAATACTCTCAGTTAAAGATGTTGAATATATACTCATATTTATATCTTTAAAACTTTTTAACTCCTCAATTCCATCAGAAACATAGTATAAGGGAACTCTAAAAATAGACCCCATTGTAGCTCTAACTACTTTTGGATTATAAGGATCTACACATCCATCAGTAATTATTATACCATCTACATTAAAAGCATCTGCTGTTCTAATTATAGTTCCCATATTTCCTGGATCCTGTACTCCATCTAAAAATACTAAAAAGGGTTCTTCTTTGTCCTTTATTTCTCTCATTTCATTATATTTAATCTCTGCAACTCCCAATACCCCTTGAGGATTTTCTGTATCTGAAATATCTTTAAAAATATTATTTGGTACATAGATTATATTATTCAGTTTTTTTATTCTTTCAAAGAAGGCTTCTCCATCTTTAATCTTTAAAATCTGGTCTGTATATATAATATTTTTAATGGGATAATTATTATCTATAGCTTCTTCAATAGCCTTCATGCCTTCGATAATAAAAGAATTATTTTTAATTCTTCCCTTTTTTCTATATAAAGATTTTATTTCCTTAATCAGCGGATTTCTAATACTAGTGATTTCTAACATATCATTCACCAGCTCTTTGCTCTACTCTCTTAATATCCTTTGTATTTCCTATAATTACTAAAATATCATCTTTTTTAATTATAACTTCTCCGTTTGGTGAAACCTTAATACTATCTCCTCTTTTAATAGCCATTACATTAATGCCATACTTACTAGGCAATCTTAGTTGAGCTAGAGATTTCTCTTCCCATTCCTTTAAAGCAGCAATTTCTAAGATACTATAATCTGGTGATAATTCAATAAAATCTAATATATTTGTAGATGCTAAATTATGAGCTACTCTAACACCCATATCTCTCTCAGGAAATATTATTTTGTCAGCTCCTATTTTACTCAAAACCTTCCCATGAAGCTCTGACTGTGCCTTTGCAATTACTTTATCAATGCCTAAATCTTTTACAACTAATGTTGCCATTATAGACGCTTCAATATCTGAGCCAATAGCTACAACTGCCACATCAAAATTTCGCAATCCCAAATCCATTAATACCGTTTCATCCATTACATCAGCCTGAACAGCATGAGTTACCTCTTCAGATATCTCTTTAATAATTTCTTCTGAACTATCAATTGCTAACACCTCATTACCTAAGCTATATAGTGTTCTAGCAATAGATGAACCGAATCTTCCACAACCTATAACTACAAATGATTTCAATTTTCATACCCCCTCTATCCTACTAGAATATTCCCTTCGGAATATCTAAAATTACTAACTTTAGCTTTTTTAGCAAAAGCAAATGCCATAGTTAATGGTCCAACTCTACCTGCATACATAGTCAACGTAATAAGTAATTTTCCAAAATTAGTTAGATTTGGTGTAATACCTCTTGTTAGTCCTACAGTAGCAAATGCAGAAGTAGTTTCAAATAATACATCTAAAAAATCAGCAGGTTCTGTTACAGTTAATATAAAAGAAACTATAATTATCAATGTCATTCCTACAGTAGCTATAGCTAATGATCTATTTATTACTTCATCGGCTATTCTTTTTCTATATGCCACAACATCCTTGTTTCCTCTTATTACTCCAACAGTAGTTAATATTAAAGTACCAAACGTGGTTGTCTTTATTCCTCCAGCAGTTGAACCTGGAGAACCACCTATAAACATTAATATTATCATAAAAAACACCGTTGTATCAAGAAGCCCACCTATATTAACAGAGTTAAATCCTGCTGTTCTAGGAACAACCGATTGAAAAAAGGACGAAATAATCTTTTCACCAGTATTTAAATTTCCTATTGTATAAGGATTGTTAAATTCTATCAATAAAAATATAATCATCCCCACAACAAGAAGAATAACAGTAATTGTTAAAACTAATTTTGAATGTAAATGAAGCTTTTTAAAACTTTTATTTCTTGAAATATCTATATAAACCGAAAATCCCAAGCCCCCTAAAATTATTAATCCCGATATAGTCATATTAATAATAAAATCTCCAACAAAGGGAACTATACTATTTCCAGTAATATCAAATCCAGCATTACAAAATGCAGATATGGAGTGAAATATAGAAAACCAAATTCCTTTTTTTAGTCCATATGTAGGTATAAATCTAGTTGATAACAAAATAGCACCAATACCCTCTATGGCAAAAGTAGATAATACTGCATATTTAGTTAATTTAACTAATCCAGACATGGTTTCCTGATTCAATTGCTCTTTTATTATCAGTCTTTCCTTTAATGTAATTTTTTTTCCAATAATTAACGCTCCAATGGTTGCCATAGTCATAAATCCTAATCCACCAATTTGTATAAGTAAAATTATTACAATTTGACCAAATAAAGACCAAAACTCTCCTGTATTTACAACTACTAACCCAGTAACACATACTGCTGATGCAGAAGTAAATAGAGCATTGATAAAACCAATACTCTTACCACCTTGTGTAGCTATAGGTAAATTTAATAATATGGCTCCAATGAGTATTAGACTACCAAACCCCAATGCTAAAACCCTTGGAGGATCTAATTTTACTCTATTAAGTCTTTCTTTTATAAAACTCATGAAATCCCCCCCAATTATATATACCTATATTATTATTCCATAATCATACTAATCTATTAAATAAAAGAAAAATAAAAGTTCCTTTATGGAACTTTTACTTAATCAATTCTACAAATTTTATTAAATAGCAGCCTTTGCAATCTCTACTAATTTAGAAAATCCTTCTGCATCATGTATAGCCATTTCGGATAACATTTTTCTATTTACTTCGATATTTGCTTTTTTAAGACCATTAATGAATTTGCTATAGCTCATTCCATTTAATCTTGCAGCAGCATTAATTCTTGCAATCCAAAGCTTTCTAAAATCTCTTTTTCTTTGTTTACGTCCTATATATGCATAATTAAGTGATTTCATAACAGCTTGGTTAGCAGTTCTGAATAATTTAGATTTTGCTCCGTAATAACCTTTGGCTTGTTTTAATACTTTTTTATGTCTTTTCTTGGCATTTACTGCTCTCTTTACTCTTGCCATCTATAGTACCTCCCGTATTTCTAATATAGTTTTTATGGTATCATTGAATCTATTCTTCTTTGGTCACCTTTACTTACTAAAGTGCCTTTCCTTAAGTTTCTAACTCTTTTTGGTGATTTCTTACCAGTTTTATGGCTCTTATAAGCCTTATATCTCTTTAATAAACCTGAACCAGTTCTCTTAAATCTTTTTGCTGACCCTCTATGAGTTTTCATTTTTGCCATGATGCTACCTCCCTTATTACTCAGTTTTTGGTGTTAAATACATTACCATACTTCGTCCTTCTAATTTTGCTGGTTTCTCTATTATACTAACCTCTTCAGTTAACTTAGCAAAATCCTTTAATACTTCTTTACCAATTTCTGTATGGCCCATTTCCCTACCCCTAAATCTAACGGACACCTTAACTTTGTCTCCAGATTCTAAGAATTTACTAGCCGTCCTAGCTTTTACATTTAGGTCGTGGGTCTCAATATTAGGTGTTAGTCGAATTTCCTTAACATTAATCACCTTTTGATTTTTTCTAGCTTCCTTCTCTTTTTTAGCCAACTCATACTTGTATTTCCCATAATCCATTATCCTACATACTGGTGGATTCGCAGTTGGAGCTATCTTTACTAAATCCAATTTTTTATCTTCCGAAATCTCCATTGCTTTTTTTATAGGTAAAATCCCAAGTTGTGTTCCATCTACATCAATTAGTCTTACCTCTTTATCTCTGATCTCTTCATTAATTTGAAGTTCTTTGATAGTACAGCACCTCCTAAGTTTTTTCAAAAAATTAAAAGCGGGTATAGAACACCCGCTTAAATTCATAAAAACATGAGCCTTATATAATAAGACTATTTTTTCATATAAAACCTTATGAGCAAAGCTATAAGGTGAGAAGCGGACACTTCTACTTAAACCCAATATTCATTTTACCTTACAATTATACATTAGTCACAGTTATTTGTCAAATATATTTTACAATTTTATTTATATAATCATATTTATAACAATTGAAACTCCTATTCCAATTAATGTATCAATTACTCTATTTAAAGCAAAATACATAGGTGCTATATCACTACCATGAGAAATAGTTATACTAAAAAAAACAACACAGCTAATATAGGCAGAGCTATTGGATTTTAGAAATACATTGGTGTATATAATTGGAATTAAAAATAAGCTTAAAATCAAATAATGAATATAACTAAATAATTCAATATTTATAAAATCAATCAATAATATTGCCAAAAATCCATATACTCCTCCTATTAATGTTCCTATAATCCTACTTTTTCCAGCCTTTAAACCATTAACGTGATCATTTTGCATACATAAAATTGCAGCTATTGCTGAATAAAAAGGTAATCCTTTTCTAATAAAATTTATTAAAAAACATATATATACAGCTATAACTGTTTTTATAACTCTCATTCCTGGAAGTTTTATCTTTTTATGATTTTTCACCATAATTTCTTTCATAGCTATACCTCTCAAGCATTATTTTTTAACGAATAGGAAAATTCTACTTTAAATGTTTTATAAAAAAGAATTTTCAATCTATGAGTTTCAAAATAGCTACCTTATAATATATAATAACAGATAATAATAAATTTGAATAGATAGCATATATGCTAAATTATAGCCTTTGTCAATTTAATTGAGTTTTTATATGCTAATTCATATTCATCTGTCCAAAGATTATTATCTTTTAATGCTATAATTAAAGTATTAGCTATATCTGTAGGAATTTCAGAAATATATATGCCACACTCTTTCATTATTCTTATTTTTTCATTTGCCGTCCCTTTACCTGAAGAAATAATTGCTCCAGCATGCCCCATTCTTTTTCCCGAAGGTGCAGTTTTACCACTGACAAATCCAACTACTGGCTTTTTCATATTTTCTTTAATCCAATATGCGGCCTTTTCCTCTGCATTTCCACCTATTTCTCCAATCATAATTACAGCATCTGTATTTTCATCCTCATTAAAAGCCTTTAGAACATGAATAAAATCCGTTCCATTTACAGGATCTCCACCGATTCCCACAGCTGTAGATTGTCCTATTCCTCTTAATGATAATTGATGAACTGCCTCATATGTCAAAGTTCCAGAACGGGATACAACTCCAATTCTTCCTTTTTTGTGTATATACCCTGGCATAATACCAATCTTACATTCTTCTGGAGTTATAATACCGGGACAGTTTGGTCCTATTAATCTAGTCTTTTTGCCTTCCATGTATCTTTTAACCATAATCATATCCTTTATAGGGATATGTTCTGTAATACAAATAACCATATCTAATTCAGCATCTACTGCTTCTAAAATAGCATCTGCTGCAAATTTTGCTGGAACATATATTATAGATACATTTGCTTTAGTATTCCTTTTAGCTTCCTCTACAGTATTAAATACAGGGACTCCTTCAATTTTCATATTTCCTTTACCTGGAGTTACCCCTCCAACTATATTTGTACCATATTCTAACATTTGTTTTGTATGATAAATAGCAGTACTACCTGTTATGCCTTGCACTATTACTTTAGTAGACTTATCAACCCATATACTCATTATTTACCACCCTCCTATTTAATTAATTCCAATATTTTCCTAGCACCTTCATTCATATCCTTCGCTGCAAATATATTTAGATTAGATTTTTTTATTATTTCTATACCTAAATCTACATTAGTTCCCTCTAATCTAATTACTACTGGAACTTTTAATTCTAATTCTTTAGCTGCTTTTACAATTCCTTTAGCTATTACATCACATTTCATTATTCCTCCAAATATATTTACAAAAATACCCTTAACCTTTTCATCAGATAATATTATCTTAAAGGCATTCTTAACATTTTCTTCTGTTGCACTTCCACCAACATCTAAAAAATTAGCTGGCTCACCACCATAAAACTTTATTATATCCATAGTTGCCATAGCTAGTCCTGCACCATTTACCATGCACCCTATATTTCCATCTAAGGATATATAAGATAATCCATGTTTTGATGCTTCTATTTCTTTTTCATCTTCCTCGTTTAAATCTCTATACTTAAATATTTTCTCATTTCTAAACAAACCATTTTCATCAAAGTTAATCTTTGCATCTAAGGCAACCAAATCCTTTTCCTTTGTAACGACTAATGGATTTATTTCTACTAAAACACAATCGTTTTCTATAAATAGTCGATATGCATCCATCATAAACTTTACAGCTTCATTTATTATCTCCAACGGAATATTAATATTGAAACATATCCTTCTAGCTTGAAACTCCGTTAATCCCAATATATAATCTATGGATTCTTTATAAATTTTATCTGGATTTTTTAATGCTATTTCTTCAATTTCAGTCCCTCCTTCTTCAGAAGCAATAAGGGTGACACCTGATTTATCTCTGTCTAATACGAATCCAATATAATATTCCTTCTGAATGTCACAACCTTCTTCTATTAAAATAGCTCTAACTTCTCTTCCTTCTTCACCTGTCTGATGAGTTACCAATCTTTTTCCCAATAATTCTTCAGCATATTTTTTAACTTCATCTATTGACTCAGCTATCTTAACTCCTCCTGCTTTTCCTCTTCCCCCAGCATGGATTTGAGCTTTTACAACTGCTATATCCGTATCTATTGACCAACAGACAGCTTCTGCATCCTTCGCATCATATATAACTTTACCATTAGGTACAGGGATTCCATACTCTCTCATTAATTCTTTAGCTTGATATTCATGAATATTCATTTTATCCCTCCATTTTTATTTTCACAAAAAATAACTCAACAATTTTTTGCTGAGTTATTACCATTATTTTTACAAAATAAAAAACCTTTCTGCAATAGAAAGGATATTATTGATAGAAGTAGAAGCAAGGAACTAATCAATCTACTTTATAAATAACACCTCCTCATCCGCGTGAGTAATAAACAGCGTTTTTTCCATTGGCAGGTCTCCTGACTTAAGAGTAACAAATCTTATACCTTCCCATACAATTAGTACAGTGGTGTTCCTAAGATTCTATCTATCACAGTGGCGGGACCGTGTCGGATTTTAACCGAACTTCCCTTTTAAATAATCCTATATAAGATTATACCAACGGTCAAAATATTAAATTTTAAGTAAAATATATCATAGCCTATTTAAATTGTCAAACTTTAGAAACTTATTTTACTAATAAAATATTCCTTATATAATGAATTTTCCCATATATAATGAATTTTCCCATGTCCAATTTAGAGCATGGGAAAACCATGATTTTTTAATTTATTTTGCTAATTCATATAAAGCATGAGCATATATCTTAGTTATCTTTATAAGATGCTCTATAGAAATATACTCATCTTTCTGATGTGCCACATCTGGTTGTCCTGGAAACATTGGTCCAAATGCTACTGCATTTTCCATTGCCCTAGCATAAGTACCTCCACCAATTGTAATTGGTTCTCTTTCTAAATCTCCAGTTTGTTCCCTATATACTTTCATCAATTTTTCAACTAAAAAATTATCCTTGGCTACATATAAAGGTTTAGTATCTCCTTCACCTTCTACTAATTCAACTTTTGTTCCATTAAGATTTTTCCTTATTCCGTCATATACTTCTTTTGCACTACTTTTTATAGGATATCTTACATTTATAGTCAGTTTTATTTTATCTCCTTCTAGTTTTATAAGTCCAGGATTAAAATTCAACTTACCTGATATACTGTCTTCATAGCCACATCCAATACCTTCACCATAATGTTTAAATCCTATTCTTTCATTGTAGAGATTAATAAAATCACAGATATCACATTCTCCATCCATAAGATAGGATAATGCATTCATTAAATAAGATATTGCATTTTCTCCTTTTTCAGGAGTACTTCCATGAGCTGATATTCCTTTAGCTATTACTTTAACAATATTATCTTTTATATCCATAGTTATCATATTATCTTTTTCTTTTTTATATTGTTTAAATTTTTCTTCAAATTTATCAATGTTTTGAACTTCTAAAACAGCCTCTGCATAGTCTGGTACCATATTTGGTGCATTTCCACCTTTTAAATCTATAAGCTTAATTCCACAGCATCCATTTGAGTTCAATTTCTGTACTAAGTCAAATACTATTATCCCCTTTTCTCCATGTATTACAGGAAAGTCTGCATCAGGAGTAAAAGCCATTGTTGGTGGTTTTTCATGCTTAAAATAATAATCCATACAACCCCAACCTGTTTCTTCATTAGTTCCAAATATTACTCTAATCTTTCTATTAAGGGAAACTTCAGATTCTTTTAATGCCTTCATAGCATAAATTGTAGCTATGGCAGGACCCTTATCATCTATTGTTCCTCTACCAAATATTTTATCATCATGAATTTCTGCACCATATGGAGGATAAGTCCAACCTGTACCTTCAGGTACAACATCTAAGTGAACTAAAACACCTACACTTTCATCACCTTCTCCAAATTCCGCATACCCAGCATAGCCTTCTAAATTTTTAGTTTTAAATCCTAGACTTTTAGATAGTTCCAAGACATATTCTAAAGCTTTATATGGTCCCTCACCAAAGGGCATATTTGGTTTAGCTTCATCTTCTACGCTCTTAATTTTAATGATTTCTTGAGTTGATTTAACAATTTCTTCCTTATAACCATCAATTAAATTAATATAATTCATTTAACACCTCTCCTTTCCTATCTATCACTATTATACCTTTGTTGTTATTTTCCTACAACTTTTATATTTTTCTTTTATAGAAATTGAATTAAATGGTTACACTATTTTTAGAACAATATATGAGGTGGGGATAATTTGAAAAAGAAAAAGATAATATTTTTATTTTTAGTATTAGGGTTGATTGCATCCTCTATACTTATTTACGATGGCTTTTTCCCAACTGCCAGCTTTTCAACATTTAGAATTAGAGATAGATTAGCAGTATGGGTAATCACTCTGATCCTATTTATTCTCTATATAAAAACAGATACAAACCCACAATTGGTCCCCTCTGTTTTATCTATTGAAAAAGATTCAGGAAGAGAAAAGGATAAATCAGATGTATCCTTCAAAGATGTGGCAGGGTTGGAAGAAATAAAAGAAGAACTACAAGAAACCATCGACTTCATTAATAATTCTTTGAAATACAAGAAAATGGGTGCCAAAATACCTAAAGGTATCTTATTTCATGGACCTCCAGGAACTGGTAAAACCCTTCTTGCTAAAGCAGTAGCTGGGGAAACTAATTCAACATTTCTTTATGCTTCTGGATCAGAATTTGTAGAAAAATATGTGGGAGTAGGAGCTAAAAGAGTTAGAACACTATTTGAAAGAGCAAAAAAAGAAGCACCAAGTATTATTTTTATAGACGAAATAGATGCCATAGGTGCAAGAAGAAATCTAGAGTCTAACAATGAAAAAGATCAAACTTTAAATCAACTTTTAGTAGAAATGGATGGATTTAATACTGATGAAACTATTATAGTAATAGGTGCTACAAATAGGCTAGATTTATTAGATGAAGCTCTACTTAGACCTGGCAGGTTTGATAGACATATATTTGTAGGTAACCCTAATATACGAGCCAGAGAACAAATCTTAGAGGTTCACACAAAGAATAAACCACTAGACAAATCCATCGATATTAAAATGATTGCAAAAAAAACCACTGGGTTATCTGGAGCACAATTAGCTAATATTGCCAACGAAGCAGCTATTATAGCAGTTAGAAAAAACAAAAATATTATATCTTTAAGTGAATTTGATGCTGCTATCGAACGAGTCTTAGCAGGTCTTGAGGTTAAAAATCCTACTGTACTTAAAAAAGAGAAAGAAACTGTAGCAATACATGAAGCAGGTCATGCTTTAGTTGCTAAAATCTTAGAAACTGATATAGTTCAAAAGATATCAATAATTCCAAGAGGTCAGGCCTTAGGCTATGTACTTAAGTTTCCAGATGAAGAAAGATATTTGTTAACTCAGTCAGAATTAAAGAATAAAATCACTTGCCTACTGGCTGGTAGAGCAGCTGAAGAATTAATTTTCAAAGAAATCACCACAGGTGCAAAGGATGATTTAAATAAAGCAACAGATATTGCTAGAGAAATGGTATGTAGTTATGGAATGAGTTCCTTAGGCACCATGGCTTTAGATGAAAGCTTTATGAGATATAATTCTGATATAATCAGAATTGAAATCAAAAAAATTACAGATGAAAGATATATTGAAGCTCTCAAAATTATAGAAGAAAACAAATATTTACTTCATTATATTGCCAATACTCTATTGGAGAAAGAAACAATAGACAGCGATGAGTTAGATAATATATTTAAATTATATAAAAAACCATTGCCTTATGCAATTGAATCTAATTAAAAAACTGTGGCAGCCCCAAATTAGGACTGCCACAGTTTTTTCATCTATTTCTTTTCTTCTACTTCTTTAATTACTTGATCAATAAAATCTTCAATTTTAATTTGACCTTTGTCTCCTTCATCTCTTTTTCTTACGGAGACTAATTTTTCTTCTACTTCTTTCTCACCAACTATTAACATAGTTGGTATTTGTTGTAGTTGAGCTTCTCTAATCTTATATCCTATTTTCTCAGCCCTATCGTCTAATTCAACTCTAATACCCTTATCTACCATTGCTTTTTTTATCTCATAAGCATAATCATTAAACTTATCAGATATTGGAAGGATAATCGCCTGTACAGGAGCTAACCATAATGGGAATTTACCTGCAAAATGCTCTATTAGTATTCCCATAAATCTTTCCATACTTCCATATATAGTCCTATGGATCATTACTGGTCTTTTCTTTTCATTATCTTTATCTACATAAGTTATATCGAATCTTTCTGGCATTTGGAAATCTAATTGAATTGTACCACATTGCCAAGTTCTCCCTATGGCATCTTCTAATTGGAAATCTATCTTTGGTCCATAGAATGCTCCATCACCTTCGTTTACAATATAATTTATGCCTTTTTCTTCCAAAGCTTCTATAAGACCATTTGTAGCTATTTCCCACTGTTCATCAGAGCCCATTGAATTTTCTGGTCTAGTGGACAATTCAATATGATATTTAAATCCAAACACATTATATATATAATCGGCTAAATTAATTATATTAACTAATTCCTCCTTTATTTGAGATGGTAGTACAAATAAATGAGCATCATCTTGAGTAAAAGATCTAACTCTCATTAGTCCGTGTAATGCTCCCGATAGTTCATGTCTATGAACTAATCCAAGTTCACCCCATCTTAGAGGTAAATCTCTATAGCTATACATCTTTGATTTATATACTAAAATAGAACCAGGACAATTCATTGGTTTAATAGCATAGTCCCCTTCATCAATCTTTGTAAAATACATGTTTTCTTTATAATGATCCCAGTGACCTGATTGATGCCATAATCTTTCATTTAATATTAGAGGTGTTTTTATTTCATCATATCCAGCTTTAGTATGCTCTTCTCTCCAAAAGTTTTCTAAAATATTTCTTAAAGCCATTCCCTTTGGATGAAAAAATGGAAATCCTGGTCCCTCTTCATGAATACTAAATAAATCTAATTCTTTGCCTAATTTTCTATGATCTCTTTTTTTAGCCTCTTCTAACATATGAAGATATTCTTCCAAGTCTTTTTTCTTTTCATAAGTTGTTCCATAAATCCTTTGAAGCATTTTATTTTTCTCATCACCACGCCAATAAGCACCAGCAATACTTAAAAGTTTAATAGCCTTAACCTTTTTAGTATCATATAGATGAGGTCCTGCACAAAGATCAGTAAATTCTCCTAATTTATAAAAGGATATCTCTTCATCTTCAGGAAAATGCTCTATTAAGTCAACTTTATATACTTCTCCTTTTTCCTTAAAATACTCAAGAGCTTCATTCTTATCCATAATATATCTCTCAAGAATATGCCCTTCCTTGGCAATTTTCGCCATTTCCTTTTCAATCTTCTCTAAATCCTCTGGAGTAAATCTATGGTCAGTATCAAAATCATAATAGAATCCATTATCTATTGAAGGTCCTATAGCAAATTTAACTCCTGGAAAAAGTTTCTGCACAGCAAGAGCCATAATATGAGCTGATGTATGCCAGAATATAGCTTTTCCTTCTTTATCTTCAAATTTAACTACTTTAAATGAAGAATCTTCATCAATGGTTTCTTGCATACCCTTTGTTTCCCCATTTACAACTGCACCAAGGGCAACTCTTGCTAAGCCTTCGGATATATCCTTAGTAACATCATATACAGATACACCTTTATCATATTCCCTAATAGAACCATCTGGTAGTGTAATTTTTATCTTTTCCATTTCTATTCCTCCTATTTTTTAATTAATAGTCATAGCCCACTTAAGCAATTCACAGTTAACCTGCTAAATCTCACTATCCTTCCCTAGATTAATCATTCTCCACAGTCTAACTGCACAAATTCATTTATTTACTCACTTTGCTCGTATGGATTTGGCGTTCCTTGTGTTTGACCTACATCAACTCCCTACGCTCGTTGTGTTAGGTCATAAAAAAACCTTTCGTTCCTACATATTTCTATGTAGGGACGAAAGGTTAAATTTCGTGGTTCCACCCTAATTACTTCTCATATATAAATAACGCTAATAAGCGGAAATCCTTCAGTTGGATTCGGTTCAGGGGTAGTTTTCATATATCTTTCTCATAAGAAGATTTTCAGCCATGATCTTCTCTCTCTAAATGGAAATAATATATTACTCTTCCCATCAACACCTATGATATTAAAGTAAAATATATTTTAACACTATCATATCTATCTGTCAAGATAATTACTCATATTATACCATAGTTTTTATTATTTTAAACATTTTATTATCTCTTCTAATGAAAGACTTTTTTGTTCTCCAGTCTTCATATCTCTAAAAGAATAAGCTTTATTTTCAACCTCTTCTTGACCTATTACTATTACATAAGGAATATTTAATTTATCTGCATAATTGAATATTTTTCCCATCTTTCCTGATTCCAGGTATATTTGTGTATGTATACCTTCCCTTCTCAACTCATTAGTCACTTCAACACCATTATCCATATAACCTTTCATTGGAATAACCAATACTGTAGTCAGAGAATTATCAGTAGATTTAATAATACTAGCTTCCATTAACTGATAGAAAAGTCTAGTAAGACCTATACAAATACCCACTCCTGGTAACTTTTGTTTTGTATAATGAGTAGCTAAGTCATCATATCTTCCCCCAGAACAAACAGAACCTATTGATAAATGATTATCTAAAAAAGTTTCATATACAGTTCCAGTGTAATAATCAAGTCCCCTAGCAATGGTTAAATCTATTGCATAATTATCCTCTGGTACACCAAATAATTCTACATATTTAATTACTGTGGTTAATTCTTCCAATCCTTCTATAAATACCTCATTATCAATTTCTAATTCTCTAAGCCTTGATAGTATTTCTTGATTATTTCCCTTTATACTAATAAACTCTTTAATCTTACCTACTATGTCCTTACTAATTCCAAAGTCTTCAAGTTCCTTTTCTACACCCTCTATTCCTATTTTATCTAATTTATCTACTGCTCTAAGTACAGAGGCTGAATCTTCTATATTGATGCTTTGAAAAAATCCATTTAATATCTTTCTATTATTTATCTTTATAGTAAATTCTTCAAATCCTAACTCTTTAAAAGTAGAATAAATAACAGAAGGTATCTCCGCATCATTTATTATATCAAGTGTCCCATTCCCTATTATATCTATATCGCATTGATAGAATTCTCTAAATCTACCTTTTTGGTTTCTCTCTCCCCTATATACTTTTCCAATTTGATATCTTCTAAATGGAAAATTTAGCTCAGAATAATGCCCCGCTACATATCTTGCTAAAGGTACAGTCAAATCGAATCTCAACGACATATCCGTACTTCCTTTTTCAAACCTATAAATTTGTTTTTCAGTTTCTCCTCCACCTTTAGCCAAAAGCACCTCTGTTTTTTCTATAACAGGAGTATCTACAGGAAGAAATCCAAACTTCTCATAATTCTTCCTAATAATATCTAACATTTTATTAAATAAAATTTGATCCGTTGGTATTAATTCCATAAATCCTGGTAAAATTGATGGTTTAACTATATCTTTACTCATAATAACCCTCCATATGTATCCTTTTATATTATAATAACAAATATATTAATATTTTCCAATCTCTTATTTACTAAAAAAGAAGCTGATCTAATCAACTTCTCTTTACTTACCCTTTTTTAACTTTGTCTTTAGTTTACAAACTTCACATCCATCACAAATTTGTACTTTATCTCTAAAGACTTGACAAATAACATTGACTAGTTCTTTTTCTTTTCCTTCCTCTACATGCACTATTAATTTTATAGGAGAAAGAACTATTAGCGAACTAACAAGAAGATCAGCTTTGCTTATATCTTCATACCATTTATCATCTGGTGCATACTCTAACAAACCATTTTCAATTATATTATTGCCCTCATCTAATAAAAAATAATCATTATCTTTAATTATAACATTAATTAGTTCATATCTAGGCTCTTGTATATCTACAAAATATTGAAGCATATTTAAAAACTCTAGATACTCTCTTTCTATTTCAAATTCGCCTATGGCCTTTTCTATGGAAATATCTAATATATACATAAACCTTCTTAATCTAAAATTCATAAATCCATCTATTAATATAATGTTATTTTCAATTAAATGATTTAGAATTTCTTCATTAAGAATATTTTTTTCTTTTACATAATAATTTTCACTCATTATTGTAGAATGAGTTGCTTTAACTATCTCTTCCCTATCTTCTGATGAATAGTCTCCACATATTTTTATTACTCTATCTTTTATTATTGATTTAATATATATTTCTAAGATAATATCCTGCACTAAATTAGCTATAGCTCTATAAAAAGCAATATCTTCCAAACTTTTCTTATTTCCCAAAGAAAGTGAAAATTCATATCTTCCTTCATATTCTTCCTCTTGAATACTTACCTTGGAGTTAGAAAAATACCTATTTATTAAATTTATTACTTCGTCTTTATTTACATTCCCACCAATTTTTATAACTTGCATTGTATCACTCCCTTCTTTTAGTAGTATGTACTTAGAGAGTAGACATATACAATATAAAGACTTACTCTAATGGCAATATAGAGTAATTATAGTACCAATATCTAGCACATCTTTTGTCGATAGAGTTTCCAAATTTGTATTATTTTCAGCAAAAAATTTTAAAATATCATCTTTATTAGGATGCTCATCTATACTTCCAGATATAATAGATTTTCCATTACATAAACTTCCATTTGTACCACCTATAAATCCATAGTTTTGTCCTTCTAATGATACATATCCTGGTTCTATTAATAAAATCCTATAGCCAAGAGAACTTAGCTTTTTATATATAGGATAATCGGCTGTTATAGCTGAATCTTCTCCTACTACAGCTAAGGAACATTTTGTATAGCCTTGATTTACATTTACAAAATCAATATTTTCCTTTTTTAAATAAAATTTTAAGATTTCATCTGTATATTTAAAATTGTGAATTGCAATTCCTCTTAGTCTTCCTACATTATATGCAATGTCGTCTGGATATTTACTACTTAAATTTTTTTCTCCTTTGATTAAATTTATACCCACATTACTTAAATTTTCTTCATAATATTCAAAAACATTAGGTGCAATAATTAATGTATTATGGTTTATTGGATGAATTACTATATCTGGATGATAGGAAATACTTTCATGTACTTCATTACATTTTATGGTTTTAATTATTTTTAAGTTCATTCTTTTTAAATTTTTTTCTATCTCTTTATCTATCCTACCATCTACTATAGCTATATTAGCCTCTTTTAATGGAATAAATGGATTCATAAACTCACCTCAATTGAAATAAAAAAACCCTAGAATCTTTGATTCTAGAGTGCTATGGAGGCGCCACCCAGATTTGAACTGGGGAGTAAAGGTTTTGCAGTTCTATACAACCTCCAAACATAACACTCTATCAATCAATATCTAGTCTTAAATGTAGCAAAATGCTTATTTCTTATTTTTGTACTTTACTATTATATATCATTTTTTATTATTTTAAAATACGTTAGGACAGATTTTAGGACAGAAAAACAGACCAGGATCTCAATCCTGGTCAAATAACTCTTAATGTTCTAGGAAAATTTGCCCTTTTTCAATAAAGTGCTTCTATCATTTTTTATTTGAAACAATAACGAAAGATGGTCTTAAATCATTATATTGATGATATTCAATCTTTTTATCATGTAATAATCTTCCAACGACTATGCAAGGGTGTATATCTATTTGTTCTGCAAATAATAGTATGTTTTCTCTATGAGAATAACTAGCTGTGCTAACAAACTTACCATACTCTTCTGGAGGTATTAACCAATTTCCAGCCTGGTTATCAGCTTCATCTTCAATACAGACACCACTTTTAGATTCTTGTAAGTGAAATTCTTTTCTATCATGCAATATTATATGTGCGATTTCATGGAAAAAAGTAAACCAAAAAATATCTGCACGCGCACCGCGAACACTTAACTGAACTATTGCTCTATCTGATTTTACCCAATTTGTTGCACCACAAGCATAAGTTTTTGAAATATGCGGAACTAAAACTAGAGCAATTCCACAAGAGGCACATAATTCGACCATTTTAGGATAAAATACATCCGGTGCTTCTAATGTTAATTCTCTAAATTTAGGTATTAATTTTTTAAGTTTGCTTTTATTAAAAGTTTCTGTTGCTATCCTTTCAGCTTCAATTTCACCTTTTCTTAACCATGTAGCTAAGGAATAATTAGATGCTTCATACTTCTCAGATATTCTAAACGCAAAAGCGCCTTTTATTGTTTCCGGAAGCAGATTTAATGAAGCTACTCCAAAAAATGTTCTTAGATTCATTACTTTTTCTTCTATGTCTCTAGTGCTAGGAATCCATCCTAATTTAGCTATTTCAGGATATGGTACTTCTCGTGCAATTACCATTTCATTATTTATTTCTTCCCTAGCTTTTATTCTAGCCTTTGTTTCCTGGTAATTAGCTTCTAGATTATTCCAAAAGCTTGCTGGTATACCTAAAACATATTCTAATTTTAGTGAAGTTTCTTGAGTAATAGGTGATTTTCCTTTGATTATTTCATTTATATGCTTAGTCGTTAATCCAGTTCTTTTTGCAAGTTCAACTTGCGTCATCCCCATGCTGTCGATTTGTTCCTTTAAAGTTTCTCCTGGTGGAACTGCAATGCTGGCAATATATTCTATTTTTTCTTTAATCATGGTAATCTTTCACCTCCTCAATAATGACTTCTTTAACCTCATACAAATCTAGTTTGCTAAAATCTGTATTTGCTTCAAAAACTGGTTTAATAATCAATCTATCTGGATGATCTAAGTCTAAGGCATATTTCCCATTTAAATCTCCACTTAAAGAGTGACATCTACCAATTCTATATTCAACTATAATTCCTAAGGAATCAGCAGCCTTTAATTCATTTAACCTTCTAATTATTAGTTTTGCATTTTCTGGACCGTATTTTCTGATAAGTTTATTTCTGTCATTAATTATCTTTTCTAATTTTTTATTTTTAATGACTACTATCATTATATGCTATTATTCCCCCTTTAGCAATAATTATTAACCTAATTGGTTAATATTTTATGTAATTTATTATTTTTTAGTAGCTAAATAGCTTTATCTCATATTATATACTATATATAACATAATTCTTCCATAAAATCCATTTTTCAACAAGTATTTATATTTATAAAAACAGGACGTTCAAAACGACCTGTTTTATCATCCTGTTACAAAAACTTTATAGATATTGAAATAAGAACACTTATAGTGCTTTATGTATTTCAAAAAACAAAAAAAGACCCTAGATTTTATTCCAGGGTCTTATCTTTTATCATGTTTAATTCTTTTACTGCTGATTCAATTAATACATCTAATTCTTCCATAGTTATATCTATACCTTTGCTTGTAAGGAAAGCCACTACATATTCTTTCTTTAGTTTACCTTCCCCCTTTTCTCTATAAATCTGTTCAGCTGCTCCTACTGCTACCTTAACCCAGAAATATATATTTTCTCTCTGTTCCTTTGTAGTTTTGGACTTAATAAAAGGAACTATCAGATAAGTTAAGATAGCTCCTAAAATAGGTATTATTACTTTTACAATTATATCAATATTCATTTTCATTCTCCTTTACTTTCTTCTTTTTAATGCTAGATAACATCCATAACTCTCCAGTGGTAAAAGCAAACCAGGCACCTATTAGGACCTGTGGTTCATTTCCTACCTGTAAAAATATATAGAGAACTGCGGATGTAAAAATAACATTTAATAAAATTACCAATGTCACTATAAACTTGGAAAATCTATTTTTCTTTTTTTGTTTCTTTTTTAATTTAAGTAGTTCCTGTAAATCCTTTTCAGTTAAGTTGTCCATCATTTAATCACCACCGTTTGAGTTTTATCATCCCAATCTACTTTGCATCCCAAGGCTTCAGCTATTTGTCTAATAGAAACATAATTGGTCTTGTCCTTCATAAATCCATCCATGTGGTACAATTGCCCTTTTACATTTACCTTTATTTTATTTTGATTTTCTTTAGGTTTCTCAATATATTTTATTCCTAAGTTTTTGAGAATTCCTTTAGCTACTGATTCAGCTATTTCTGATTGTTTATTTCTCAATATTTTTGCATCTTCGGAATTTGAGATAAAACCTAATTCTGCTAATGCAGCTGGCATTTTAGTTAATCTTAGAACTGCAAAATTTGCTGTTTTAATTCCTCTATTAACAGTGAATATTTTATCCTGGACAATGCTATCTTGTATATCCTTAGCTAGAATAGCTCCTTTTGAACTTCCTGTATGGCTGAAAGTTTCTACACCTCTGGCTAATGCATTAGTAGCAGAGTTGACATGTATTGATACAAATATATCTGCCTTAGCTTGATTAGTCATTTTAGCTCTATCAGATAGTTCTATAAATGTATCTGTTGTTCTAGAATATGATACTTCTACATTGTGCCTTTTTAGTATTTCTCCTATTTTTAACCCTACAGATAATGTAATATCCTTTTCTTTTAACCCATTTCCCACTGCACCTGGATCCTTTCCCCCATGGCCAAAATCTATGTGTACTTTTACCATGAATTTCACTTCCTTTCTATTTAAATAATCCTTGTTGAACTGCATAAAAAAAGAAGGATACTATTCCTCCTAAAAGTAATCCCATGAACCATTTCATTGTGGAATTTAATGATGCTAACTGCTTGATTAATCCATCTAACCTTTCTTCTAATCTGCTATTTACTCTCTCTATTATATCTAGTCTTTCAGAATGATTATTTATTCTTCTTTCATGTACTGATATTTTTTCATCAATTCTTTTATGCCTTTCTTCACATATTTTATTTTCCACTTTTACACCTCCAAAATTTGCATTAAA